>JAZQLY010000026.1:0-25673 GCA_045543015.1 Eubacteriales bacterium | reverse complement strand
CCACAAGAAGGTTGGTACCACCTTTATCTACGTTACCCACGACCAGACCGAGGCTATGACCATGGCAAGCCGTATCGTTGTTATGAAGGACGGTCTGATCCAGCAGGTAGATACCCCTCAAAACCTGTACGATTACCCTGTTAACACCTTCGTTGCAGGCTTTATCGGCACCCCGCAGATGAACTTCATCAACGCCAAGCTCATCAAGAAGGAGAACGATCTGTTCGTTACCTTTGGCGAGAACGAGCTGAAGCTGCCGGCTGACAAGGCAAACAACCCCGCCCTGAAGGAATATATCGATCACGAGGTCGTTCTTGGCCTGCGCCCCGAGTGTATTCATGACGAGCCGATGTATCTCTCCAGCATGCCCGAGAACGTGATCGACGTAGATATCGACGTTACCGAGCTGATGGGCTCCGAGATCTTCCTGTATCTGCGCTATAAGGGCCAGGACGAGGATACCGGCAACCTGATCGCCCGCGTATCCCCCCGTTCCACCTCTCGCGCAGGTGATACCGTTAAGGTTGCTGTGGATACCAGCCGTCTGCACATCTTTGATATCGATACCGAGCGCTGCATCGTTCACTAATCTTCCCACACGGAAGGTGTGTGCGGCATAGCCGCTTGTAGGAAATGCCGGCGAGTGATCGTCGGCATTTTCCGTACTTATGAAAAGGAGTTCTTATGCCCATTTACCGCATTGCCGACCTCAATATTGACATTCAAAACAAATATCCCCACCTTGAGCGGCAATGTGCCGCCTACGAGGCCCCGGCCGGTGCCGTGCCTGACCTGACCGTTTCGGTAAGCGAGGAGGAGATCGACCGCGCGCTGGAGCTGCAGCCGCAGTTTTCCCGCGGCTACCACGAGAGCATTTGCGTTTACCGCCGGCTATGCACGGCCCTTTTGCACCACGAGCGTTTTTTGGTGCATGCTGCCGTTATCAAATATGACGGCTGTGCCTACGCCTTCTCTGCCAAGAGCGGCACCGGCAAAAGCACGCACATTGCCCTGTGGCGCAAGTTCTTTGGTGAGGGCGTTACCGTCATCAATGGGGATAAGCCCATTCTGCACCGTACCGACGATGGCTTTATTGCCTACGGCACGCCCTGGTGCGGCAAGGAGGGGTGGCACCGCAACGACAGTGCGCCGCTGAAGGCCATCTGCTTTATTGAGCGGAGCACCGAAAACTACATCCGCCCGCTTGAAAGCCGCGAGGCGGTAGAGCGTATCTTCCACCAGATGCTGCGTCCCAAGACCGTGGCCGAAATGGACCTGACCGTTTCGCTGGCTGACGCGCTGCTGCGCACCGTGCCGATCTACGTGCTGGGGTGCGACATATCCCGCGAGGCGGCGGAGCTTTCCTTCCGCACGCTGACCGCGGCAAAAAAGGAGTAATTTACCATGAAGATCAACGAAAATTTTCTTTTGCGTGACGTTGCCGGGCAAAAGGTGGTGCTGCCGGTTGGTGAGGCAGCCGAAAAATTCAACGGCATGATCCGCTTGAACGATACCGGCATCTACCTGTGGACGCTGCTGGAGCAGGACACGGATGAGGAAGCGCTGCTTTCCGCCATGCTGCGCGACTATGAGATCGACGAGGAGACTGCGCGTGCAGATATCCACCGTTTTGTAGAAACGCTGCGCCGTGCCGGCATCCTGGTTGAATAACCGCAAAGAGGAAGGGATCGTACCATGCAAAACTATACCGTCATGGGCGCGGGAAAGCAGCGGTCACGCATTGGCGTGATCATCTTTGCTGCGCTTTCCATCATCATCATTGCCGTCGCGCAGCTGCTGCACGGTAACAATGCAACCGGCTTCGTGCCGCAATATTTTATGATCTACGGCGCACCGGTCATGATGATCTTTGCTGCCGTTTTCCGCTCTTACCTGCTGTTTTTCGTTTCGGTCCTCTACTATTCGCTGCACCAGCTGCTGTCGCTGATCATGCTTTCCATGAAGGAGGGAGCCTACACCTCCTTTGACGGATTTGAGACGTTTACCGAATACGCGCTCTTCTTTCTTGGCGCAGCGGTGGTATGGCAGACCACCCTGTTTATCTTTGGCCATGCCGATCATGTGGCCATCACGCACACGGTGCTGCTCTTTACCTCGCTGACCATGATCCTGACCTTTATGCCCTACATGATCAATCTGTTTTTGGATGGGCTGTACATTTCCGATTCCTATAACGTCTTCTGCCTGGGTCTTTCTTATCTTTCCTTTGTGAACGGGATCGAGAAAAAGCCACAGCCGGAGGAGTAACAAAAGCCCCGGCGATCTGCTTCAAGCAGACCGCCGGGGTTTATTTTGTATGCAACCTATCTCAAGGCTTTTTTCTCAGTCGGAAGTAACGGCCGCTGACTGGGTGCGGCAGCGTGACGGTAAGCGTTTCGCCGTCATACGAGAAGGTGGCGCCGTGCGGGTCAGCGGGGTAGAGCATCTCTGCCTCATAGCCCTTGGCATATTTGCCAAGCGGGATGCGCACGGTATCGCTCTGTGCGCGGATGCGCCAAACGGCCAGCAGCAGCTCTTCTCCCTTATAGGACCGCAGGCCCTGCGCGGCAAAGCCATCCCGGTTCAGCGGCAGGTGCGGCAAGGGGAACACAGGCGTAGCCCTTGAAATGATATGGCGGATGCTTTTATAGACCCGCGTGCCCTCATGCAGCAGGGCGCGGTTTTTCTCATCCATTTCCTCAATATGGCCGGAAAGATACATCACGCCGCACATGCCGCTTACCATATTGAAGATGGTGCTCTCTCCATCTGCCAAGGGGGCAAAATGCCCCTCCGGCAACGGCCGCTTATGGAACCATTCCTCAAACGAAATGGGGTAGGGATACGCCCAAATGCCGGCCTTCTCGGGTGCCATGTAGCAAAGCGAGCCGGTCAGCACCGAGGGGTAGTTTTCATAATACTCCTGGTCCGAGGTGCTTTGCAGGTCAAAGTGCCGCAGGGTGCCGTTTTCATCACGCAAGGCGCCGCTGCCGCAGTTTTCGATGATCAGATCCGGGTGCTTGGCCTTGACCTCCTCAACAAAGCTGCAAAAGGCCGACTGCGCTATACGCGTCCCCTCCGCAAAGGAGCGGCCATACATATCCGTACCCATGCCGGTATCGGCATTATAATCGTTTTTGATGTAACGAACGCCCATATCGTACAAGGCGTCTATCCGGGCGTGCAGATGCTCACGCACGGCGCGGCAGCGCATATTGAAATGATAATTATTATTAAAAACGATGGGGCGGCCGAAGCGCGTAAGCAGGCAATCCGGGGCAAGCTCCATCGCCTTGGCCGAGGGATTGACCGCCTCCCATTCAAACCATACGCCCGGCTTCATGCCAGCCTCCTTGATGGCGGCAAAGATCGCGGCAAGACCGCCCTCGCCAAACCGCTCGTCCGCCACCAGCCAGTCACCCTTGGCGCCAAGCGAATCGGGGGCATCGTTTTTATGCCAGCCGGCATCCATACAGAAGTATTCTGCCCCTGCCTCCCCCGCCGCACGGATCAAGGGCAGGAGCGCTGTATCGCTCGGCTGCCCCCACAGGCAATTCATGTAATCGTTAAAGACCAGCGGGATCTCCTTCCCTGCGAAGCCATAGCAGGTAGAGGCGCGGCGGTAAGAAAGCATTTCACCCACGGCCTCCTCCAGCCCGCCGTTCGTGCAGCCGTATATGACAGGCAGGGTAACGTACTCCTCACCCGGGAGCAGCGTCAGATGCCAGCCGTTTTCACCGTTCGCGGCAGAGAGGCTCATGCCCATGCCGTTGCACGCATATCCGCCCAGGTGGAACAGCTCAAAGCTCCAGTTGGCAGCCCCCTCGATCTCCATGAAATATACCGTGCCCTGCTCCCTTTCCTCCAGCACGAAAAAGGGATAATAGCCGGCAGCCGCCCAGCTACCGTAGGAGGTGATGCGGGCGCTTGGCCGCTCCCACGGGTGGTGGCAGGCAGGGATCACGCCCAGCTCTGCCGGGGTGCGTGCCTGCCATTGCCCCTCCTTTGTCCAATCCGCGTTGGCATAGCGCAGCAGAAATTTGTCCGGATCGTACCATTTCTTTTGCCCCGCTTTACCGAGAAACTGCAGCATCACAGAGGAAAGGCGGGTCAGCGTATACATCTCTGCACCGTAATTATGCACGCGCACCGTTTGGCGCACAAGAGACGCATCCTCAATAAAATCCAGGCACACCTCAAACATCAAGCCGTTTGGGATGGTATATACGACCGAAAGGCCGGCCTCACGTTCTCTGATCTCGTGCAGCGTGGCAGCCGAGGAGGGTGCTCCCCCATCGATGGCATATTCGAACGGGCAACCGTTGCAAAACGAGATCTCCTGCCCCTGTACGCCAATGCCAAACGCGCCGTTATCGGCTACGGCGATCTTCATGTCCTTCAAAACCTTTTCAAGCATGGAAAGCACCTCTCTTTATTCGCGCATCAGGCGGGCATAGGTCGCCATCAGTTTTTTGGTCTGGCCGTTATCAAATTCTACCTCATACAGTACGTCGCCGCCCATATCGCGGGCAGAAAGGACCTGCCCGGCACCGTACATGGCGTGCCTGACGCGATCACCCGGGGAAAATTTTTCAAACCGTGTTTTTTTGCCCCCCTCGTTCCCGGCAACCGAGGCGCGCTGCAAAAATTCGGCGGAGACGTTCACGCGCTGCCGCTTTTGCGGGGCGTAGGGGTCGGCTATGCCGGGCGCGGGACGCGCTCCTGCGCCGCGTGCGGCGCCGAAGTACGGCATATTATCCTGTTCCTCCTGCAGCAGGGCGGCAGGGATCTCCTGCGCGGCAAAGCGCGAAACGGGGTTTGCCTGTGTGCGCCCGTAAAGCAGACGGCTTTGTGAGCAGGAAAGGAAGAGACGCTCCTTGGCACGGGTGATGGCCACGTAAGCAAGCCGCCGCTCCTCGCCCATCTCCTCCGGGTCTGAAAAGCATTGCGTACCGGGGAAGATCCCCTCCTCCATCCCCGCAAGGAATACCACGGGGAATTCAAGACCCTTGGCGCTGTGAATGGTCATCAGCACCACGGCATCAGCATTTTCATCATATTTATCAACGTCCGAAACGAGGGCAACCTCCTCAAGGAAGCCGGAAAGCGAGGCACTCTCCCCTGCGCGCTTTTCATACTCGATGGCGGCAGAGATCAGCTCGTTAACGCTTTGCAGGCGCGTCTCGCCCTCCTCACCCGCCTCTACCAGCATGCGGCGGTAGCCTGTATCCTCGATCACCCTCTCGACCAGGGCAGAGACAGAGACGGTCGCGGCGGCCTCACGCAGGCGGCCGATCAGGGCGGCAAAGCCCTGCAGGTGTGGGGCGGCCTTGGCAAGCGCGGTATAGCGGTCACAGGTCTCGATCACGTCAAGCATGCAGAGGCCCTTGGCATCTGCGATCTCGGCGATCGCATCGACCGTTGTCTGCCCGATCTTGCGCTTGGGCTCGTTGATGATACGCTTCAGCTTCTGATCGTCACGTCCGTTGGCTACCATGACCAGGTAAGCCACGATATCGCGGATCTCCTTGCGGTCAAAGAACCGCTGACCGCCCAATACGCGGTACGGAATGCCGCTTTTGGTAAAGCTGCTTTCCAAGGTGCGGGCCAGCTCATTTACCCGATACAGCACGGCAAAATCCCGGTAGGTACGCCGCTCGCGCACCACAAGCTCGGTGATCTTATCAATGATGTAGGCCGCCTCTTTTTCCTGCGTGGCGCTGTGGTGCAGCACGATCTTTTCTCCCACGCCGGCTGCGCACCAAAGCGATTTTTGATGCCGCGCAGTGTTGCGCGCGATCACGGCGTTGGCCGCATCCAGGATGGTTTTGGTAGAGCGGTAATTCTGCTCCAGCTTGATGACCTTGGCATCCGGGTAGGTCTTATCGAAATTCAGAATGTTCTCGATCGTGGCACCGCGGAATTTGTAAATGCTCTGGTCATCATCCCCCACCACCATAATATTGCGGCGTGTGGCCGTCAGCAGCTCCACCAGGCGGAACTGGGCGTAGTTGGTATCCTGGTACTCATCCACCGATACGTAGCGGAAGCGGTTCTGATAAAATTCCAGCACGTCCGGATGCTTTTCAAACAGGTCGACCGTGCGCATAATGATATCGTCAAAATCCACCGCGTTGGCAGCGGCAAGCCGCTTGTTATACGCCGCATAGATCTGCGCGATGTGCCTTTCACGCAGGTTGGCGGGCGGTGTGGCGCCGGGCAGGAGCAGGGCATCCTTTTGCCGGCTGATCTCATTCATCACCGTGCGTACCGAAAGCATCTTTTCATCAATATCCAGCCGCTTCATGCACTCGGTCACCAGGCGTTTTTTCTCGTCCGTATCGTAGATAGAAAAATTCGGGGCAAGACCGATACGCTCGCCAAACCGGCGCAGAATGCGCACGCAAACGGAATGGAAGGTGCCGGCCCAAATATCCTCGGCAATGCTCTCATCGTCAAAGGCAGCGGCAAGACGCTCACGGATCTCACGGGCGGCCTTGTTGGTAAAGGTGATGGCAAGGATCGACCAGGGCGGGCACGGCTCGCAAATAAATTCCGGCAATATGTAGCCGATCTCCTCGTGCGAGAGGGAAACGGCGCGTTCCATATCCGCAACGCTCTCCTCGCTCAGGTCAGCGGGGACCTTGTTGCTATCGTAGGCGTTGCCGTATTTGATCAAAAACACGATGCGACGCACAAGAACCGTTGTCTTGCCGCTACCCGCGCCGGCCAAGATCAGAAGAGGCCCGTTAGCAGTGCAAACCGCCTCACGCTGCTGCGGATTGAGCGTTGCCTCATAATATTTTTCAAACAGCCGCCGTTTGGCTGCCAGATAGCGTTGTTCCAGTTCTGTCATCCTGCACCACCTTGTTTGTTTTCTTCTCTTTATTGTAGCACATTTTCACTTGCAATGCAAGAAGGAAAAAAGAAAAAGCGGGTTTTCACCCGCCTCTTCCGTGCTTTATCGGTTGCTCTGGTTTTTGTTCTGGTTCTGCTGGCTCTGCTGATTCTGCTGCTGATTCTGCTGGCTCTGGTTCTTCTGCTGATTCTGGCTGTTCTGCTGGTTCTGGCTGTTCTGCTGGTTCTGGCTGTTCTGCTGGTTCTGATTGTTCTGCTGGTTCTGGCTGTTCTGCTGGTTCTGGTAATTCTGATTCTGCATGTTTTTGTTTCCTTTTTTTCTTTTTCCGCGTGGGCGGTCATACAATAGTATGGCACGAAGACAAAAAAATATTTGCGAAACCGAAAGTTCACGCATTCTTCTTGATTTTTACGGTAGGCTATGGTACAATAAAGACAGGAAAAAAGCATGGAGGTTTATATGGGCGTTGTAATTGGCATTGATGTAGGTGGCAGCACCACCAAGATCGTCGGTTTTTATAAGGAAGGCTCTGCCCGCCGCCTGATAGACCCGCTGTTTGTCAAGGCAACCGACCCCATGACCTCGATCTACGGTGCGTTTGGCAAATTTACCGATCTGAACGGGCTTGCCCTTTCGGACATTGAGCAGGTGCTGATGACGGGTGTTGGCTCCTCTTACCTCTCCCGCCCGATCTACGAGCTGCCCTGCGGCACCGTGCCGGAATTCAAGAGCATCGGCCTTGGTGGTCTGTACCTTTCCGGCCTCCAGGAGGCCATTGTCGTCAGCATGGGCACCGGCACGGCCATCGTCCACGCCAAGGCGGGGCAAGAGGCAGATTATCTTGGCGGCACAGGCGTTGGCGGCGGTACGCTGATCGGCCTTTCCAAAAAGATGCTGGGCATTGAGGAGATCGATCACCTGGCAGACCTGGCAAAGGACGGCGACCTTGCAAACGTTGATCTGCGCATTGGTGATATCACCAAAAAGGACGGCTCTGTTGGCCTGCCGGACATCATGACCGCCTCTAACTTCGGCAAGCTTTCGGACATTGCAAGCCAGGCCGACGTGGCGCTGGGCATCTTGAATATGGTATTTGAAACGGTAGGCATGCTTGCCCTGTTTGCCGCCCGCTCCCGCGGGATCAGAGATATCGTGCTGACCGGCAATCTGACCGGCGTACCGTATGCCAAAACGGTTTTTGCCACCCTTTCGACCATGTTTGACGTAAACTTTATCATTCCAAAGAACGCGCAGTTTGCCACCGTGATCGGCACGGCGCTGTGCGGCTGACCATGAACACCTTTGAACGCATCTACGCCGCCGTAAAAATGATCCCACGCGGATACGTCATGACCTACGGCGGCGTAGCCGCGCTTGCCGGCAACCCCCGCATGGCGCGGGTGGTTGGCTACGCCCTGCACCAGAACCCCGCGCCGGGGGTCATCCCCTGCCACCGCGTGGTCAACCGTGAGGGGCGCCTTGCCCCCGCCTTTGCCTTTGGCGGGGACGAGGTGCAGCGCGCCCTGCTGGAGCAGGAGGGCGTGCCGTTTTTGCCGGACGGCCGGGTAGACCTGAGCCGTGCCTTATTCATTCCACCAAGAGAGGAGTAAATAATGGACAGTATTATGCGTTTTCTCACCCCCAAAAGCCGCACCGCTTACATAGATGACAAAAGCAGCGTGCGCCAGGCTTTGGAAAAAATGCGGCACCACGGCTACAACGCCCTGCCCGTGATCGATGATGACGGCAGGTACGTTGGCACCTTGACCGAGGGCGATTTTTTATGGCACCTCGTCAACTCCGGCAAGACCAATCTGCGTGACCAGGAAGAAACGCCCGTCCATACCTTGATCCGCGCCGGGTGGAACCCGCCCGTGCGGGCTGATGCCACCATGACCGACCTGTTAGAAAAGGTCAAGGAGCGAAATTTTGCACCGGTGGTAGATGATCGGGGCTGCTTTATCGGCCTGATCACCCGGCGCGACGTGCTTTCCTACTTTGCCCGGCTGCACGCCGACGTGCACGTGGCAAAATAACGATGGATATAAAAAAGGGCTATCACCAAACGCCCTTCGGCGTTTTGCGATAGCCCCTATTCTATGGGCGCAAACGGCTCACACGGATCATCCGTCCCACGGTAGAGGCGCAGGTTGGTATACTGCCCCTCGGCATCACCGCCGTGGTGGGAAAAATAGTAGTAGCCCGTGCCGGTCGCATACGTGCCGGTAGAGCCGTGCGGGAACCAGTTGCCCCAGACCTCCCCCTCATGGTGGCCGACCTGCTTGAGCGTCAGCTCGCGTATCGGTTCACCCGTTACGCGGTGCAGGCTGTCCCGCGGCGGCATAGCTGCATCGATCAGAAACATGGGGTAATTGGGGAATTCCTTCTTCTGCCCGCAGTAGACCATCATCATATAGCTGCCGGTATAGGCATCGTATTCCAGATTCTGCACGCCCCAGGTGGTGTTGCCCGTATAGACGAAGAGCTTTTCCAAGCAGGCAGCCGGCCCACTTTTATGCATATCCGCCTGGTTGAGCGGGCGGGCATAGCTATCCCACCAGCCATCGGCATCATAGCAAAGAATGACCTGATAATCGTTATCCGGTCGATCCGGCTCTCCGTATATGCCGTAGGCGATGTGCAAATATTCCCGCCCCTCCTGCTGCCCGCAAAGCGGGCCAAAGGCGGTACCGTCTATCCCGCTGCAGCCATAGCGGTGAAGGTACTCTTCACCATCCACGCAGGCGGTAGCGGCATAATCAGAGACGACCTCCTCCAGATACACCGCACGCATGATGCCGTCCCGCTCGGCCGACATGCCGGGCCGATCAATACGATCCACGTCAAAGATCGCGCAGTAAAAGGCGGTCGTTGCTTGCTGCTCTACACCAAGCGTGGCGGCAATGCCGCGGCCGATCGAATCCCGCTTGTATTCCAGCGAGCCGTAAACCCGCCCATCTCTTTCGCAGAAATCAATGCAGCCGAGATGCCCCGTCAGCCCCTCCACCGTGCCGATCAGATGGCCCTGCAGATCGGTCTTGACCAGCAGCGTGGTAAAGGAATAATATACGTAACCGTTCTTTTCGTCCATCGCAATGCCCTGACAATGACAATTGCCGAAGTGGCCGGAAAAAATATGCGTAGGATATACCATTTCTTCCCCTCCTTTTTTCTTTATCCTAACATCAAAACGAAAAAAAGTCAACCGTTTTTCCTCGAAAAGCATTGACTTTTTGATAAAAATTCTTATAATGAAAGTATCAAAACAAAAACGAGAAAGGTGACTGCCATGAAACGACCTGTCGAGAACGAAGCGCGCAAGAACCCCGTTCTTGCCTTTTTGGAGAAAAAGAATATTCGCCTTTCGCCAAAGCTGTATTTTGTCGATGCCATGGGGTCAATGGCGCTGGCCCTGTTCGCCACGCTGCTGATGGGTACGATCTTAAGCACGCTTGGCAAATATACGGGACTTACCGTCCTGACGGACGCCTCCGACTTTGCCTCCGGGGCCACGGGCGCTATGCTGGGCGTGGCGATCGCCTCCACCTTGGGTGCGCCGCCGCTGGTGCTTTGCAGCGCGGGCGTGGTCGGCCTGGCCGGGTACAGCATGGGTGCGGAATTTATGATCAACGGGGCTGAGAAAATGCTGACGGCAGGCCCGGCCGGCGCCTTTTTCTGTGCGCTGGTAGCGGTAGAGCTTGGCAAGCTGGTCTCCAAGCAGACCAGGATCGACATTCTGGTGACCCCGTTCGTCACCATCATGTCCGGCTTTTTGCTTGGGCTTCTGCTCTGCCCCGGTATCGCCTACCTCATGTACTGCCTTGGTGAATTTCTCAATACCGCCACCGTCATGCAGCCGGTCATCATGGGCATTCTGATCTCGGTGGTCGTTGGTATTATTCTCACCCTGCCGATCTCCTCGGCCGCGATCTGCGCCATGATCGGCATTTCCGGCCTGGCGGGTGGTGCCGCCGCTGCTGGCTGCTGTGCGCAGATGGTCGGCTTTGCCGTTATCAGCTTCCGCGAGAACGGGTGGGGCGGCCTGGTAGCCCAGGGGCTTGGCACCTCGATGCTGCAGATGGGCAACATTATCAAAAACCCGCGCATCTGGATCCCTGCCACGCTGGCCTCTGCCATTACGGGGCCCCTCTCGGCAGCCGTATTCAGGCTGGAGTGTACCGGCGTTTCCGCCGGCATGGGCACCTGCGGTCTGGTTGGCCCGCTTGGCATCATCACGGCGGCGGCAGAACGCAATGCGTTTTTCTGGGTAGGCCTTGTGCTGATCTGCCTTGTCCTGCCTGCTCTGCTTTCGCTCCTCTTTTCTGCGCTGCTCCGCCGCGTTGGCTGGATCCGCGAGGGGGATATGAAGCTGGAGCTTTGATGCAAGAGGCAAAGGAGCGCACCGGCCGGTGCGCCCCCCCTTTCCTTGATTTTTTGAACAGAGAGTGAATATTTTTTTGTTAAACGGTAAAAGCCTGTTTTTGCATATTGACAGGCTTTTTCTTTCACCTTATAATAAGGATAGAATGGATCATTTTTTAAAAGAAGGAACAACCAATGCTACAGTTAAAAAACATTACGAAGGTCTACCCCTCCACGGCGGGTGACGTGCATGCCCTGCGCGGGGTAAGCATTACCTTCCGCCAGAGCGAATTCGTCTCTATTTTGGGGCAATCCGGCTGCGGCAAGACCACGCTGCTGAACGTGATCGGCGGTCTTGACCAATACACCGCGGGCGACCTGGTGATCAACAACCGCTCGACCAAGGAATTTGCCGATGCGGACTGGGACTCCTACCGCAATCACTCGATCGGCTTCGTGTTTCAGACCTACAACCTGATCCCGCATCAGACGGTGCTTTCCAACGTGGAGCTGGCGCTTACCCTTTCGGGCGTTTCGCGCGCGGAGCGCCGCGCACGCGCCAAGGAGGCGCTGGAGCGCGTAGGCCTTGCCGACCAGCTGCACAAAAAGCCCAACCAGATGTCGGGCGGCCAGATGCAGCGCGTAGCCATTGCGCGTGCCTTGGTCAATAACCCGGACATTCTGCTGGCAGACGAGCCAACGGGTGCCCTGGATTCGACCACCAGCGTGCAGATCATGGATATCCTGAAGGAGGTCGCCAAGGATAAGCTGGTCATTATGGTCACGCACAACCCGGAGCTGGCAGAGGCCTATTCCAGCCGTATTATCCGCCTCTTGGACGGCCAGGTGGTCTCTGACTCCAACCCCTGCACGGCAGAGGAGGAGGCCGCGATGGCCGCAGTGCCTGCCCTTTCCAAGAAAGAGCAGAAGAAGAAAAAGGACCCGAAGACCAAGCGCACCTCCATGTCCTTTTTCACCGCACTCTCCCTCTCCTTTAACAATCTGATGACCAAGAAGGGCCGCTCCTTCTTGACCAGCTTTGCCGGCTCTATCGGCATTATTGGCATTGCGCTGATCCTTGCCGTTTCCCAGGGTGTACAAAGCTATATCAACAGCGTGCAGCAGGACACCCTGACCTCATACCCCATCGCCATTCAGGGTGAGACGGCGGATATGAGTGCGCTGATCGCCTCGCTGATGAGCAGCACAGCACCGGACGAGGACCGGCCCAATGACCGCGTATATTCCAACATCGTCATGTACGAGCTGCTTGGTTCTTTTCTTTCTACTGAGACCAAGCAAAACGACCTGGCCGCCCTGCGGCGGTATATGGAGGCGCACCCGGAGCAATTTGCCGACAACATGAGTGCGCTGCACTACCTGTACGATATTGACTTTGACGTGTACACCAAGGATATCGCAGGCAACACGGTCAAGGTAGACGCGGGCGAGGTCTTCTCGGCCGTGCTGGGTGACGTTTCCTCCTCCTCCATGATGTCCTCCTACTCCAGCATGATGTCATCCTCCTCCGGGATGGAGATCTGGGAGGAGCTTGTACCCGGCATGCCGGATAAAAACGGCAAGTGTGAGCCGGTCAGCCCCATGCTGAAGGAGCAATACACGCTGCGCTACGGCGAATGGCCGACCGCAGCAGACGAGGTCGTGCTGATCGTCAATTCGAGAAACGAGCTATCAGACATGGCGCTTTACGCGCTCGGCCTGAAGGACCGTGCCGAGATCTCAGACATGATGGCCGACATCATGGCAACCGAGGAGATCCCCGAGACCAAGATCGAGGAATGGGATTACGAAACGATCTGCAACACCGGGCTGACGCTGGTTCTGCCCACCGACTATTATATCGAGGGCCCGAAAAACGAGGACGGCAAGCGTGTCTGGCTGAAGAACGAAAGCGCCTCTACCCTCGGCCGGCCGCTGAAGATCACCGGCATCATCGCCCCGGCAGACGGTACCACCTCCTCTGCCCTTTCCGGCTCGATCGGCTACACCTACCACCTGACCGACCTGGTCATGGAGGAGGTCATGAGCAGCGAGATCATGCAATATCAGCTGCTGCCGGAGAACAAGAACTATGACGTATTCACCGGCCTGCCCTTCGTGATGAACGAGGAATACGAAAAGACCGATGCCGAAAAGAAGCAGGCCTTTATCGACTATGTATCCAAGCTGAGCGACAAGCAGAAATACGAGCTGCTGCTTGCCATCAATACCGTGATGCCCGAGGAGCAGAAAAAGGCTGCCGTGGATAAGCAAATGGAGTCGCTGCTGGCCGACGGTGCTACCATGGAGGATCCGGTATACGATTTAGAAAAGCTGAAGCAGTTCGTGCGGGATATGTACAGCCAGACGGGCATGACTGCCTCGCAGGAGCTGGTGGAGAAGTATATCGAGCGATTGAGCGCAGACGAGCTGGCTGACATGATCCGCGATGCGATCGAAAAGGCTGTGACCGAGGGCTTCCGCATGCAGGTAACGGCCATGATGGAGCGCCAGCTGGACACCGTTACCCCGCCGGAGCTTGCTGCCTACAAGGCAGCGGTGCTGGCCAACCTGCCTGACCGCATGTATAAGCAGGGCTACCTGATGCAGAATTACGAGCTGCTGACCGCCCTGCCGCAGGAGGCCTACATGGCCTATCTTGCCACCGTTTCGGATGCGGAGATCGACGCACTGCTGGACGGCCTGCTGACCATTCAGGGCAACGCCGCCCTCTCTGCCAAGGTCAAGGAGGAGGCCTACCGCGCCCAAAAGGCCGCCGGCATGCTGCAGGCGCAGCTTGCCATGCTGCAGACCGATAGCGATTATGCCGCCCTCTACGATCTGCACATGCCCTCTACCGTTTCAGAAAGCAGCCTGGATGAGAATCTGAAGCTGCTTGGCAAGGTAGATACCGGATCGCCTGACAGTATTGTGATCTACGTGGAGACCTTTGATAAAAAGACGGCCATCACCGACGGCATTGCCGCCTATAACAAGCAGGCGGATAAGGACAGCCAGATCGATTATACCGACTACGTGGCACTTCTGATGTCCGGCATTACCACCATCATTGATGCCATCACCTACGTGCTGATCGCCTTTGTTGCCATCTCGCTTGTCGTTTCCTCCATCATGATCGGTATTATCACCTATATCTCGGTGCTGGAGCGTACCAAGGAGATCGGTATTCTGCGTGCCATTGGCGCCTCGAAGGGCAATATTGCCAGCGTCTTCAATGCGGAAACGCTGACCATCGGCTTCGTTTCCGGCGTGATCGGCATTGTGGTAACGCTGCTGCTGGTGATCGTGATCAACATCATTCTCTTTGCGCTGACGGGCATCCCGAATCTGCAGGCTACCCTGCCTTGGGGCGCGGCGCTCATTCTGATCGGCATCAGCATGTTCCTGACCTTTTTCGCCGGGCTGGTTCCCTCCAGCATCGCGGCAAAGAAGGACCCCGTTATCGCCCTGCGGACGGAGTAAGGGAACGGGCGAGGGGCTTTTTGAAAAAAGCCCCTCGCGCTCCGCAAAAACTTTTTAAAAAACAAGGCTTGCAAGAATTTCTTGCAAGCCTTGTTTTTAAGCAAAGAAGAACGCGAGCGCACGCTCGATCTCGTCATCCCAGAATTCCCAGTTATGGTTGCCGGGGGCTTCCCGGTAGGCGGGCGTGATGCCATGGTCATGCAGCAGGTCACGCATTTTTTGCGTGGCGGGCAGCAGCCCGTCCTCTGTGCCACAGGAAAGGTAGATCTGCGGTATCGGCGCGCCAGCCTTGATCTGCCGCTCGGCCGTGCCGTACACGTCGTTGACTGTGCCGGCAATATTGTCGATGCTGCCAAAGATATCCCCCCAGCCGCGACGGCCGATATACCCCTCCTCCAGGCAATACTTATGCACGTCGATCGCGCCGGAGAAGGATGCCACGCCGGCATACCGCTGCGGGTTGGCAAAGGCGATCTTCAGCGCGCCGTAGCCACCCATGGAAAGACCGGCGATATAGTTATAGGCCCGCTCCTCGCTCATCCCACGGAAGAAGGAGCGGCAAACGGCAGGTAGCTCCTCCGAGATATAGGTAAAATATTTGCCGCCGTGTACCATATCGGTATACCAGCTGCGGTGCGCGTTGGGCATGACCACGGCAATGCCGTAGCGGGCGGCATACCGCTCGATCGACGTGCGGCGCTGCCAGATGGTATGATCGTCAGACAGGCCGTGCAAGAGATACAGGGTGGGAAACACCTCCTCGCGCTTGCCGCCCATGCCGATCTGCGTGGCGGGGGCCTGCGGCAGGATCACGTCTACGTTTACGGCCATTTGCAGCGCGTCTGAATGGAAATCAAGATGAACGAGTGCCATAAGAACACCTCTTTCTATTATACTTCTTGCAGCAGGGCTGCTTTTTTTTGCATGTACTCCTCTTGCGAAAGGCTGCCGGCCTCATACTGCGCCTTTACCGTGCGCAGGCGCTCCTCCACCGAAAGCAGCTCCTCCACCTGCTTTCCGATAGGAGCGGGAAGCATGGAAGAGAGGAACAAAAGCCTTCCAACTGCGGCCAGCACCGCGCGACATGACGAAGCAATGCTATGACCTAAAAAAATGCGGTACTGTGCCGTCTCTACGATATTGAGCACGGAGGAAGCTACGCTAAGGCCAAGAAAAACGATCGCCAAAACGCATACCGCTGTCAGCCATTTTCCCTTTTTGCGGACGGCGACCATCTGCAGCACGGGAAAAATGGCAGGCAAGGCAAACCGCAACAGCAGGACAGGGATATCGTCAAATGCCTGCCCCAGCAGCGGCGGCAGCAGGACCGTAGCAAAAAAGGAGGTACACAGCCCTACCACCAACGAGGCAAAAAAGCGGCGCTCATAGGCGGCATGCGGCATTTTGATAACGGCCAGCAAAAAGACCGTAGCCGGTATCACGCCGATCCCGCAAGAAATGACAGAGGACAGGTAGTAGGGATAAAAGCCAAGATACCGGTAATATGTTTGCCAGAGTAACGTGGTAGCAACGAAGATCGCAAGGATCTCTGCCACTGTGATCACCAGCAGCCGTTTTCGGCTTGCCATGCTTTTCAGATGCTGCAGCATACCGTTTCCCCCTTTTACAGATCCTTCATTTTTTCTGCAAGCTCTTCCTCGGTAATGAGCCCTTGCTCCTTCCACTGATAAAGGATCCTTGCTTTTTCTTCCTTTATTTCCGTGGCCGAAGGGATCTTCTCCTTTTCAGGCGCTTGAGGGAGCGATTTGCCCGCAGCACGGTCAGAATTGTCGATCAATTCCCCGTAGCCGTAAAGGAGAAGCGAGGAAATATATGCCCCAAGCGAGCCGAAAAGGATCACCAGAATACCAACGCCCTCCTCCGGCTCTCCCGTGGTCAGCATCACAAGGCCAACCACAACAGATGAAAAGATCCCTAACCAACAAAGGATCTGTGCCAACGCTTTAATTTTTTCACCGACTCGATCAAACATGATGCTCCCCTTTTATTTTAACAGTTGTTTTTTCTTTTCCTCAAATTCCTCGGCCGTCAGAATGCCGGCATCCAGCAATTCCTTGTACCCTTTTAATTGCGCGATAGGGTCTGCTACATGCTCGCCCTTTTTGTATGCCTCCCATGCGGCGCGGAGCTTTGCTGCCACCTCCTCGACGTACAGATTCACACGCTTGTAGGAAAGCATCCCCTCCAAGAACAGAAGCCGGTTGCGATCCTCTAAAACGGGCAGGTCATTTTTCCATGCCTGATCCGCACTGACCGGGTTGAGAAAGATGATGCAGGCATATGCGCAAAAAATACTTGCCTTTTGCGTACTGATGCCGGTAAAATCACGGTAAAAATAGGCGCCGGCCCGTTTCCCCTCTACCGCCACGTGATCATCATATATATTCAAAGCAGTAGGGCAATACTCCTTTGCACGGCAATATTCGTCCGGCACCTCTATCCTCTCAAGCAAAACGCTCATGGCAATTCTCCTTTTTTCTTTTATCATATCATATTTACAGGCAGATGTCAATGGACTATATTACGATAGGAGCAGAGATAAAAATAAAAAAAGCTCTTGCATATTTCTTCTTTTTGCGGTATAATAAAAAAGTTAGAGAATTGATAAAAAGACGGAGACAACCAATGACAGAGTTTGAAAAACAGATCAACAGACGGCGTACCTTTGCCATTATCTCGCACCCGGACGCCGGCAAGACCACGCTGACCGAAAAGCTGCTGCTCTACGGCGGTGCCATTCAATCGGCCGGTAGCGTAAAGGGCAAGGCAAGCGACCACCACGCCACCTCTGACTGGATGGCGCTGGAAAAGCAGCGCGGTATTTCGATCACCTCCTCGGTCATGCAGTTCGAGTATAACGATTACTGCATCAATATTCTGGATACCCCCGGCCACCAGGACTTTTCAGAGGATACCTACCGCACGCTGATGGCGGCAGACTCTGCCGTCATGGTGATCGATGCGGCCAAGGGTATTGAGCCGCAGACGCGCAAGCTCTTCCGCGTTTGTGCGATGCGCCATATTCCCATCTTTACCTTTATCAACAAGCTGGACCGGGAGGCGCGTGATCCCTTTGACCTGTTGGACGAGCTGGAGCACGAATTTTCTATCGGTACCTACCCGATGAACTGGCCGATCGGCTGCGGGCAGGACTTCCGCGGGGTTTATGACCGTGAGAACCGGGAGGTGCTGGCCTTTGACCAGCGGCACGCCGGGCGCAGCCGCATTTCCGGCATCAAGTGTGACATCACCGAGACCGAAAAGCTGGACGAGCTGATCGGCGAGAAGCGCCGCACCGAGCTGGTTGAGCAGGTGGAGCTGGTAGACGTTGCCGGCTATGAGTTTGACGTTGAGCGCGTGCGCCGCGGTGAGCTGAGCCCGGTCTTCTTTGGCTCGGCACTTACCAACTTTGGCGTAGAGCCCTTTTTGAATGCGTTTCTGCGCATGACCACCTCCCCCCTGCCGCGCACGGCAGGCGAGACGACGGTCGACCCCTTCTCCCCGCATTTTTCCGCCTTTGTATTCAAGATCCAGGCGAACATGAACAAGGCCCACCGCGACCGTATTGCCTTTATGCGCATTGCCTCCGGCGAGTTTGAGCGCGGCAAGGAATACTTCCACACGCAGGGGGGCAAGGCCTTCCGCCTTTCGCAGCCGCAGCAGATGATGGCGCAGGAGCGTGAGATCATTGACCACGCGTATGCGGGCGACATCATTGGCGTGTTTGACCCCGGCATCTTCTCGATCGGGGATACGGTATGTGACCCGGCCATGAAGGTACGCTTTGACAAGATCCCCACCTTCGCGCCCGAGCATTTTGCCCTGGTGGAGCAGGTAGACTCCATGAAGAGAAAGCAGTTTCAAAAGGGCATGGAGCAGATCGCGCAGGAGGGTGCTATTCAGATCTTCTTGGAGCCGGGTGGCGGCTTGGAGCGCGTGATCGTTGGCGTAGTTGGCGTGCTGCAATTTGAGGTGCTGGAGTACCGCATGAAGGATGAATACGGCGTTAGCTTTTACCGCCACGATATGCCGCACAGCATCATTCGCCGTGTAAAGCCGAGCGAAAGCTTTGACCCGAAGAATCTGACGCTTGGCAGTGACACGCGCCTGGTACAGGATTTCCATGGTAATTATCTGCTCATCTTCCCCGGTATTTGGGCAGTCAACTGGGCGCTTGACAAAAACCCCGGCTTAGAGCTTGTTGATTTTGACGAGCCGATCCGCTGATACAAATGACAAGGTACCCCATGCGGCAACGCATGGGGTACCTTGCTTCTTTTTTCAGCGTTTTCTTTTTAGCTGTGACCAAAGGATAACGGCCACCTGCACGGGGATACCGAGCAAAAAGATGACCCACAGTTGATAGAGCATGACGTGCAGATACACGGCCGTAAGCAGCGTCCACAGCAGCACGGAAATGATGAGATAATTCATCCGCTGCCGCCCCCAGAGCGAATTAAAGACCAGCAGGGTCACGCAGGAGCAGGGGATGGCATCTACAAAGAACAGCCATGCCGCAGAAGTGCTGTTCAGCATGCCGGCAATAAACAGGATGGTGGCGATCACCCACACCGCCATCACCGCGAGCAGGGCAATGACCAGCTTGCTGTACTTGCGCTGCTTTTCTTCCTTTTCCTCCTCTGTCGTGCGTGGCGTGTCCGGCGCAAAATCCTCCCGCAGCAGATCGTCTATCCGCACGCTGTAAAAGGCGGCAAGGCGATAGACTGCCTCTATGCCCGGGCAGGAGTCACCGTTTTCCCATTTGCTGATCGTCTTATCGGAATAATTCACCTGTTCCCCAAGCTCGATCTGGGTGAGGCCTCTTGCACGGCGCAGAGCGACGAGATTGTTGATTAAAATTTGTTGTACGTCCTTCATACCCTCATTATATACGAAAAACGCGCATTTGTCAAGCAAAATCGGCAATTCTCCGATTTGGAGAATTGCCGATTCTCCCGTTTCTCCGTTTCGGAGAACGGCGAAAAATATAGTAGAATGCGTTCCCTTGACCTTGCACCTGTTTTTTGTTTATAATATAGGCATCCACGAACCACAAGAGAAATGGAGAAACGCCATGAAGCCCGTTTGCGAAAATGAAATCCCCGTCTTCTTTGCGGTGGATGACCGTTATGCGCCCTTTCTCTGCGTTGCGCTGCGCTCAATGCTGACCAACGCAGACCGCCGCTATTTTTACCGCATCCACGTGCTGACCACCAGCCT
The DNA here is from genome assembly GCA_045543015.1 of Eubacteriales bacterium. Classification (GTDB taxonomy): domain Bacteria; phylum Bacillota; class Clostridia; order Oscillospirales; family CAG-272; genus UBA1740. The sequence goes on along the minus strand of JAZQLY010000026.1, from coordinate 5,728 downwards.
CTCGGAGGAGAGCAAGCAAAGGCTGCGCTGCGAGGAGAGCGAGAACGCGCACATCAGCTTTGACGATATCAGCCGGGAGGTCGCGCGCATCTCCCGCCACCTGCACATGCGGGACTACTACTCTGCTGCTACCTATTACCGAATCTTTATTGGCAGCATGTATCCGCAGTATGACCGCGTGCTGTATTTTGATTCGGATCTCGTCTTCTGCGGGGACATTGCCAAGATGTACCACACCGATATCGGGCCCTGCCTGATCGGTGCGGTGGCAGATGACGTGCTGCCCATGGAGCCGGTATTTGGGGATTACGTGGAGGCGGTGCTCGGCGTACCGCGTGAGCGGTACTTTAACGCCGGCATTCTGTTGATCGATCTTGCCCGCTACCGCGCCACCCGGATGGAGGAGCGCTTTATTTCGCTTTTGCGCCGCCGCCGGTTTACCGTAGCACAGGACCAGGACTATCTCAACGTGCTGGCCAAAAACGCCGTTTACTATTTTGACGGCGCATGGAACCGCTCTGCCGCCCCCTGCCATGAAGGGAAAAAGGCCCACGTCATTCACTACAAGATGAACTGGAAGCCATGGCACCATGACGGTGTTGCCTTTGAGCAGATCTTTTGGCAGTATGCCGATGCCTGCGCCTTTGCAGAGGACATCCGCGCGATCAAGCAGAATTATACACCGGGCGACCGGCTGCGTGACATGCGCGCGGGTGAGCAGCTGGTGCTGACCGCCAAGCGGGAAATTGAGGCGGCCGGCAGAATGGCAGGCATACCCCTTTCCCCCCTGCCCTGCCGGGCAGTACGCGCATAAGGAGGCAGCATGATCGACCAGAGTGCAAGAGAAGAACGGCTTGCCGTTTTGAAAAAGATCAAGGAATACGAGCAAAAACGGCTCTTTGACCGTGACGTGGAGGATGACCCGCCTACCCTGCCGATCACACCGGGCAAGGTGGATTACGCCGGGCGCAGGCTCTCTACCCGCATACAGACCTGGATCGCCAACCGCCTGGCGCATGCGCATTTTGAGCGGCTGATCCGACGCCGCCAGCTGATCATCCGTGAGGTCAGAGGGATCGAGCATTTGCGCGGGCTGGATTGCGGCGTGGTTCTCACCTGCAACCACTTTCACCCCTTTGACAATTACGCGGTCTTTAAGGCGGTGGAAAGCGAGCTGCCGAAAAAGGAGCTATACAAGATCATCCGCGAGGGCAACTATACCAACTTTCCCGGGCTGTACGGCTATTTCTTTCGCCATTGCAACACGCTGCCCCTTTCGACCAACCTGCACACCTTGGGCGAGCTTTCAGACGGTGTGGCCACGCTGCTTGCCCGCGGGGAAAAAATTCTGATCTACCCTGAGCAGGGCATGTGGTGGAACTACAAAAAGCCCCGCCCCTGCAAGGAGGGGGCCTACCGCTTTGCGGCCAAGAGCCTGGTGCCCGTCCTGCCCCTGTTTATCACGATGGAGGATAGCGAAAAGACAGACGAGGCCGGCTTTCCCATTCAGGCCTACACGGTGCATATCCTGCCCCCCATCCTGCCGGACCCGCGCCTTTCGCTGCGCGAAAACTGCACCGCGATGAGGCAAAAAAACGAAGAGCTTTGGAAGGAGACGTACGAGACGGTATACGGCATACCGCTCTCTTATGACTGACGGCATGCTTCTTTACTGTGTGATCATTCTTCTTTGTATGGCACTGATCTGGGCGGCCAACCTGCTGCTCCTTTCCCCACTTGCCGCAGGCGGTGCATTTTCCGTGCTTTGGGCCGTTACGGGCAGCACGCTTGCCGTCATTGCCTTGGACGGGCTGCTGGCCTTTCTCATTCGCCGTCTGCCCGCGCAGTGGTTTCGCAGTGGAAAGCGGCTGTTTCTTGCCTCACGCCGTGAGTGCCGGCTTTACGTCCGCCTTGGTATACGGCGGTGGAAGGATAAGATCCCGGAGCTTGGCGTGTTTACCGGCTTTCACAAAAACAAGGTCCGCCACCCGGAGGATAATGCCTATATTGCCCGCTTCATTTTGGAATGTAACTACGGCACCGTCATTCATCTTGCCGGCGCGTTACTTGGCTTTTTGATCGTATTTCTCTGCCCGCTTGCCCACGCCCCGTGGGTAGGCATCCCGGTGGCCGTTGTCAATTTTGTTCTCAACCTGCTGCCAACCTTTGTTTTGCGCTACAACGTGCCAAAGCTGGAGGCGCTTTACGCGCTCAATGCGCGAAAGGCGCAAGCGCCGCCGCAAGCAAAGATCCCCGGATAAGGTGACCTGCATAAAAGCAGACACCCCGCCGGGGATCTTTTATTGATTCCTTATGGTATGGCGACCGGATGCTCTCCACATCTGAAAAGCAGCATCAGCGAAGGCGAAGGCTGATCTCGCCGCTGGTCAGCGTTGCACGGCTACCGTCTGCATGCTCGACAAGCAGGCCACCATCCTCATCGATCCACAGGGCGTGCGCCCCGATCTTCTCACCGTCGCGTTCATACACGATATCCTTACCCAGCACCAGCGAATGGGCGCGGTAGATATCGATATAATCCACCCCACCGTCCAGAATGTCCAGCAGCCGGTCAAGAATACGGGCGATCATACGGTTGCGGTTGACCCCCTGCGGCGAAAGCGAGGCTGCAATTCCCCGCAGCTCCTGCGGGAAGTCTGTTGTCTGATAATTCAGCCCGATGCCGATGATCACATGCTGCGCACAGCCGGATTCAAAATCCGAGATCGCCTCTGTCAGAATACCGCAGATCTTTTTGCCGCCAAGATAGATATCGTTCACCCATTTGATATCCGTCTCTACACCGGTCAGATCCTTGATGGCCAGATGAACAGCCACCGCCGCCGCCGTGGTAAGGCCTACTGCATCTACCATGGGCATATTGGTGGGAAAGGAGAAGGTCATGTAAATGCCCGTCAGCTCCGGCGAGTAGAACTGCCGCCCGCGGCGGCCGCGACCAGCCGTTTGCCCCTCTGCCACGATCAGAGCGGTACCCTTCTTGCCGTCCGCGATCAGGCGCTTGGCCTCGTCATTGGTAGAGTCGATCGTGCGGTGCAAATAGACCGAAAGGCCCTTGACGCGATGCTCGATCGCATCGGCAATGCCAACGGCCGAGAGCATATCGTTTTCCTCTGACAAGCGGTAGCCCTTGTTCTGCCCGGCAAGGATCTTATACCCCTCCGCCTGCAGGGCGCGCACCGCCTTCCAGATTGCGTTGCGCGACACACCAAAGCGCGCGGCAAGCGCCTGGCCGGAGATATCTCTCCCCCGCTCTTCCTCTAATACCTTCAAAACTTCAATTTTCAACTGCATACCATTGTCACCCCATCGACTTTTTCTTGCTAACAATTCTATTATAGCACAAAATAGGAAAAAAGCAACAGGCAAGGTAAAAAACCTTGCCTGTTTTTTGTCAAATAAATATCCCCCCGCTACGCAGGGGGATATTTATTATGAGTAAATTACTCAGCCTTCGGCTCTTCTGCCTCGGCAGCGGGGACCTCAACGGTCTCCTCTACCTTCTTGGACTTACGGGTAGCCTTCTTCTCGGGAGCGGGAGTCTCCTCCTTCTTCTCCTCAACAGGAACAAGGCGGATCAGAGCCATATCGGCACCGTCGCCGCGGCGCGGGCCAAGCTTGTAGATCTGGGTATAACCGCCGTTCTTGCCTTCGTAAGCGGCAGCCAGCTGGTCAAATACCTTTTTCACTACGGTCTCCTTGGTAATGAAGGCGAGTGCCTCACGGCGAGCCGCAAGGGTACCCTTCTTGCCAAGGGTAATCATCTCATCAGCAAGAGCGCTAACCTCTTTTGCGCGGGTCAGCGTGGTTTCGATCTTGCCATTCTCAAGCAGATAGGTAACCATACCTCTGAGCATAGACATTCTATGCGCAGTCTTTCTGCCGAGCTTTCTGGTTCCGGGCATATTGATTTCCTCCTATTCGTATTTTTTCTCTCACTCTTCCGACTTCTTCAAGTCCAGGTTGAGCGAGTGGAGTTTCTGGATAACCTCTTCCAGAGATTTTCTACCGAGGTTTCTGACCTTGATCATATCTTCCTCGGTACGGTTGATCAGATCCTCTACGTTGTCAATGCCTGCACGCTTCAAGCAGTTGAAGCTGCGGACAGACAGATCAAGTTCCTCAATGGTCATCTCAAGGACCTTTTCCTTCTTGGTCTCTTCACGCTCGACCATGATCTCAGCATTCTTTGCTTCATCAGACATATCCACAAACAAGTTGAGATGCTCATTGAGAATCTTGGCGCCGAGAGAGAGCGCTTCCTTGGTGGAAAGTGTGCCGTTGGTAAGAACGCGCATGGTCAGCTTATCGTAGTCGGTAATGTTGCCAACACGGGTGTTTTCTACCTTGTACTCCACCTTGTAAACGGGGGTGAAGATCGAGTCAACAAAGATCATGCCAACAGGGGCGCCAACACCGGCACCGATGGTAGAAATGTAGTTTTGCTTGTTCTTATCCGAGGAGACGTAACCGCGGCCGCTGCCGAAGGTCAGCTCCATGTAGAAACGGGCATTTGCACTTACCGTTGCAATATGCTTTGCGGGGTTCAGGATCTCGATGTCCGCATCGGGGGTAATATCGCCCGCCGTTACGGTACACGGACCGGTAACATCAATCACAACCGTCTTCGGTGTGTTGGTATGCAGCTTTGCAACGATCCCCTTTACGTTCAGAACGATCTCCGGAACGTCTTCCTTTACGCCGGAAACCGCGCTGATCTCATGGATCACGCCGTCAATTTTAATGGAGGTTGCCGCATACCCCGGCAGCGAGCTAAGCAGAATTCTGCGCAGCGAGTTGCCGAGCGTGGTGCCGTAGCCTCTTTCAAGAGGCTCAACAACAAACTCACCTTCCGAACCATCGTCGCTCAACATAGCGGTCGTAATATTGGGCTTTTCTATTTCAATCATTTCAAAATCCTCCTAAAGTGAAATGTGGGACAATTGGGTTCCTACAACGGAACGCAAAACCAAACAACTTGCATGTACGCCAAGCGCGGCACGCAGGGGCTCCACCGCCCCGCCGCCGCCACCCGGGCGACAGGAGGGACGATTACTTGGAATAGAATTCGACGATGAGCTGTTCGGAGAACGGGAAGTCGATATCGTCTCTGGCAGGCATATTGAGTACCTTAACAGAGGCAGCGGATGCATTGACATCCAGCCACTTCGGAACGACCTGGGTACCAAGACCCTCGATCATAGCCTTGATCTTCTCGCTATCGCGGGAGGACTCCTTCACGGCAACAACGTCGCCAGCCTTCAGCAGCAGAGAGGGGATGGTTACCTTCTTGCCATTGAGAGTGAAGTGACCGTGCAGAACGAGCTGACGAGCCTCTTTGCGGCTGGCAGCCATGCCCATTCTGTAGATAACGTTATCCAGACGGGACTCCAGGATGATGAGAAGGTTTTCGCCTGCAAGGCCTTCCTTCTTTTCAGCCATCTCGAAGTATCTGCTGAACTGACCCTCGAGAACGCCGTAGTAGCGTCTGGTCTTCTGCTTCTCACGAAGGTGCATGCCATACTCGCCAACCTTCTTGCGGGCTGCGCCGTGCTGGCCGGGGGCAGTACTTCTGTGATCAAATGCGCACTTACCGGAGGTGCAACGCTCGCCCTTCAGAAACAGCTTGCAGCCTTCTCTGCGGCAGAGCTTGCAGCTCGGACCTGTATATCTTGCCATAGTGTTTTACCTCCTCTAAAATTAAACGCGT
>JAZQLY010000025.1:0-13956 GCA_045543015.1 Eubacteriales bacterium | reverse complement strand
GACTCATCATCGTCTAATTTTGCACATCTTCCAAAATATTGTTCTGCTTCTTCTTCTGTACAATAGTCATCTACATAATAAACTGTGTTAAAAACTTTTTATAATCCTCGCGGCTGCTAAAGTCGGTTTTGGGATATTCGTTTTTTTGACAATTGTCCCACCGTCCCTTACAATCACGCTCCGCTACCGACTCAATAACCGCTTTAGGATCATCAACTATAGAACTTGCCTGAGTTTTTAATCTAATTGCATAATAGTGATTGAGAGTGCCGCCTACTCTATTTTCTCCTTGAAGTCTTACAGTTACACGGCTATAAATACCATCCCCCAAATTAGGGCCAAAAATTTCGGTTTCGGCGCGTTTTTTATAATCACCAACCTCTAATACTCTAACTTCAGATGGTTCGTAGAACTCGGTCGATGCTATTAGCAAAGCTTCATATAAGTCTCTTTCATCTGCGGTTAGTAATTCAACAGGTGTTTTTTCTACAGTAGGTATAGTATTTGCCGGGGAGTTTGATGCATTATCGCAAGAAACAAAGCAAATGCAAAAGAGTAAGACACAGGTTAAAATTGATAAAAGTTTTTTCATTTTTCTCTCCTTTTTTATAAAGAAATTTTTTCAATTATTTGTTGAAGGTCTTTTATTAACTTTTCTACATCAAAATTTTTATTAAGTAATTCTTGTAAGTTTTGCCCATCGATTGCTTGATAGCAAAGCCTAAACCAGTCCAGTTTTTCTTGTGATATCCTGTACTCCAACACAGATACGATTTCTCCATAAGGGTTCAATCGAATCTCGTCGCTTTTTTGGTATGAAGCCCCTACGATTTTGCGTAGCAAGGCTTCAATTCGCCGTGAATAATCTCCTGCCGACATAAAACTCTCCTTCCTCTATATATACCAAAATGGGATATATACATTATACCAAAATGGTATAATGAAGTCAAGAGATTTTAAATTTTTTTTTTTTAAAGGAGAAAAAATGGAGTTTCGGTTGAAGAAATTGCGAAAAGAACGAAATATATCTCAATTAAAGCTTGCGATTGATCTAAATATGAACCAAAATACTATTTCAAGATATGAAAATGTGGAAAGAGAAGCGGACTACGAAACACTTATAAAATTTGCCGATTACTTTGGCGTTTCACTTGATTATTTGCTTGGCAGAACTGAAAACAAATAAAGACCTTTATGTGTAAAATAAACGCATAAAGGTCTTATCTATTGGCACTAGGGTAACTCCGCTTCGCTCTGTGATTCGCACGCTCTCCGCCTGACAAGCGAGCTTGTCGATCTTCGAGCGGCGAATGCGAGCCTAATCGCCTGCATGGGTACTGTGAAGCGGGGCACTCGGTGACGGGCGAGCAAGGCGCGAAGCGCCGGTGCCGCGGACAAGAAAAAGGGCTCACCGGATGGTGAACCCTTTTTCTTGGCTGCGGCACTAGGATTCGAACCTAGGGATGACGGAGTCAGAGTCCGTTGCCTTACCGCTTGGCGATGCCGCAATACGCTGTTTTTCACAGCGTTATAGATTATACCAAAGATGTTTGCATTTGTCAAGGGGGTTTTTCATTTTTCTTCAAAAACTTGTTTATTTTTCTTTCTTCAGCCGCAAAAAGAGGCGGGCGAAGGCGCGTCCGTTCCATGGCAGGAGGGGGTAAAGATACCCGTAGCGGCCGTCAAGCGTCTTATTGGTCAGCAGTAGGATGGGCAAAAGCAGCAGCCCGGCCACAAAGCCCCACAGGCCAAGGAGAGCGGTAAGCAGCAGAATGATAATGCGCAGGAACTTAAAGGCGTAGCCAAGCTCATGGTTTTGCTGCGTAAAGCTGGCTATGGCGACAAAAGCCATATAGAAGATGGCCTCCGGCGAGAGCCAGCCGACCTCAACGGCAAAGTCGCTTAAGATCAGACCGCCGATGATGCTCAGCGACCCGGAGAGCATATCCGGCGTGTTCATCGAGGCCAGGCGCAGGCCGTCGATCGCGATCTCGGCCAGCAGCAGCTGCAACAGGATGGGCACGGCGGGCGTTTTCTCCGGCAGGATGAACATAAGCCCCGGCGGCAACCAATCGGGGTGAGAGATCAAAAGATACCAAAGCGGCGTAATGATCAGCGACAGCCAGAAGACCATATGCCGCACAATGCGCAGGTAGCTGCCGGTCAGCGGCGGGAAATAGTAATCATCCGTTTCCTGCATAAAGTCAAAGATCGAGGTCGGCAGCACCATGACCTGCGGCGCGGTATCGCACAGCACCAGCACGCGCCCCTCCAGCAGCTCGGCGGCGGCGGCATCCGGCCGCTCGGTAGTGCGAACCTTGGGAAACGGGTTGAACCACCGGCGGCGGATCAGCGTTTCGGTCAGGCTCTCGGTTCCCATCGTCAGCGCGGTGGGGGCGATCTCCTTAAGCCGCTTTTCCAGCTTTTTCACGTATTCGTCATCTGCCCGCCCCTTCATATAGCAGATCACCACGTCGGTCTTCGTCGGCCCACCCACCGTCAGATACTGCATGGTCAGCGCCTCGTCCCGTATGCGGCGGCGGATCAGCGCGGTATTAAAGACCAGCGTTTCCACAAAGCCGTCCCGTGCGCCCTGCATCACGCGGTCATTCTCCGGCTCCTGCGTCTCACGCGCGGGGTAGGTACGCGCATCGATCACGATCGCCTCTGCCCCGAAGGTGCTGCCCAGCATCAGCACCGCGCCCGATAGCACCATCATGGCCAGATGGTCAGCATCCGGCGAGCGGTCTACCTCTACGTACGGCACGTGCGCATCTGCAAAGCGTCGGCAGGGGTGCGCATCCTCCCCGCACATATCGCTAAGGCCAATAAAATATTGCATCAGCCGCTGCATGACCGTATCCTTGACAAAGCCGTCGATATAAAACAGCGTCATCTCATCCCGGCCGATGATCAATCGCCGCTCGATCATATCAAAATTTTCCCCAACGCGCAGCCGTGCGCGAAACGCCTCTACATTTTCACGATAATCGGCGCTGATCGTATGCATCTCACCACATCCCTTCCCTTTCTATTTTCACCGCGGGTGGAAAAAATATGCACGGTGGCCGTGAATTCACAAAATGTTCATTGATTTTTGTCGAACACAAGGATACAATTAAAAGGTATGTGAAATAACGAAAATGCAAGGAGAACTATGGAAAACCGTACAAAGCTATCAAGATACATCAAGCCCTATCGGGGCTTGGCGATCATGTCGCCCCTGCTGATGATCGGCGAGGTGGCGGCCGACCTTTGCCTTCCCTATCTGATGTCCTTTATCGTGGACTTTGGTATTTGCGGCAAGGATATCAGCACCTCGCCCCTTGCCTCCTCGATCATGCAGTTTTTCCGTGGCCCAAGCTACGGCAGCATGGATATCATCATCACGCTGGGCCTTCTGATGCTGGCGGTGACGCTGGTGGGCGGATTTTTTGGCACCTTCTGCGCCTATACCGCCGCACGCGCGGCCCAGGGCTTTGGGCATGATCTGCGGTGTGATGCCTACCGGCACGTGATGTCCCTTTCCATTGAGCAGACAGACCGCTTTACCACCGGCTCCCTCGTCACGCGGATGACGAACGATATTGCCATGGTGGTGGAATTTGTGGAAATGCTGATCCGCATGTTCGTGCGCTCGCCCATGTTCCTTGTGGGCGGCACGGTCATGCTGCTTTCCCTGCAGGTGAAGTTTGGCACGGTGCTGCTCTGCTCGGTGCCGATCCTGGCCATTACGCTCTTTATCGTGCTGCGCCGTGCCATTCCGCTTTACGGCGTGGTGCAAAAGCGGCTGGACCGCGTAAATAACGTGGTGCAGGAAAACGTCAGCGGTGCGCGCGTGGTCAAGGCCTACACGCGGGAGGAATATGAGGCAGGCCGCTTTGCCACGGCAAACGAGGAGCTGCGCAGCGTCAATTACCGCGTGCTGCGTCTGATGGCGGTCGTGCAGCCGGTTTTGAGCATTCTGATGAACTTTTCGGTCATTGCCATCATTTACCTGGGCGGCACGGCCTTGGCTGACGGGGTGGACGGCATGAGCACGGGTACCATTATGGCCGGTATTACCTACGTTACCCAGGTGGTCTCCTCGCTGATGATGGTGACCATGATGTTTAACTCGATCTCCCGCGCGGCAGCCTCTGCTGCCCGCATCCGCGAGGTGCTTTCGGAGGAGCCCGTCATCCGCAGCGGCGAGAAAACGGCAGACGAGGCCCGGATCGCCGTGGCCTTTCGCGGTGTTTCCTTCCGGTATCCCGGCACGGCGGGCAGACCGGTGCTGACCGATATCAACCTGGAGGTCCGACGCGGTGAAACGCTGGCGATCATCGGTGAGACCGGCTGCGGCAAAAGCTCGCTCGTTCATCTCATTCCCCGGTTCTATGACGTCACCGAGGGTGAGGTGCTGGTAGATGGCCTTTCGGTAAAGGAATACGATACCGAAGCGCTGCGCAAGAAGATCGGCCTGGTGGCGCAAAAGAGCGAGCTGTTTTCCGGCAGCATTGCCGACAACATCCGCTGGGGCGACCCCGCCGCCGATGACGAGGCTGTGCGTCGCGCCGCGCGCGTAGCGCAGGCAGACGGCTACATCACCTCCTTTGCCGAGGGGTATGATACCCCCGTGGCCGAGAAGGGGGCCTCTCTTTCCGGCGGGCAAAAGCAGCGGCTTTCGATTGCCCGCGCGGTAGCGCGGCGGCCGCAGATCATGATCCTGGACGATGCGACCTCTGCCCTTGACCTGTCTACCGAGGCAGCCCTGCGCCGCGCCCTGCGGGAGGAGCTGAAGGAGACCACCGTGATTATGATCGCACAGCGCATTGCCTCGGTGCGGGAGGCAGACCGCATTGCGGTGATCGAGGATGGCACCATCCGCCATTGCGCACCGCATGACGAGCTGATGAAGATCAGCGCGACCTATCGCGATATCTACGCATCCCAGTGCGGAAAGGGGGAGACGAGCCATGAATAACCAGCCAAGCCGTGCCGGGGCCAACACCCCGCCGCGCATTGAGCTGCGGCCGGGCGGCAGAGGGCCGGGTGGCCCCATGGGCGCACGCCTGCGGGCCGAAAAGCCGAAAAACGCAAAAAAGACCCTCCTTCGCCTGCTTTCCTATATCGGCCGCAGCCGGTTTATTTTGCTTGTTCTGCTCTTTTTGATGGCGGCAGTCACGGTGGGCGAGCTGTTTGGCCCGCGCCTGCAGCAGCAGGCGATCGACGCCATTACGATCGAGGAGGGGCATCCGTACATCGACCTGCCTACCATGCTCTCCTGTCTTGTTACCATGCTGGTGCTGTTTGCCTGCACCTCTATGCTTTCCTACGGGCAGGGGCTGCTTTCAGCAAAGCTCTCGCAGGATACCATTTATCACATGCGCAACGATCTGTTCCGCCATATGGTGCGCCTGCCCATCTCGTATACCGACAGCCACCGCCACGGCGATCTGATGTCCCGCATGACCAACGACGTGGAGAACGTTTCCAACGCGATCGCCCAATCGGTCACCACCCTGCTTTCTGCCGTTTTGACCATTATCGGCGCGATCGTGATGATGCTGCTTTACAGCCCGCTGATGACGCTGATCGCCTTTCTCACCATCCCGCTGACCATGCTGGTCTCTACCCTGCTGGCCAAATTCACCCGCCGCTATTTCGTAGCCCAGCAAAAGCTGCTTGGCCGGCTGAACGGCCAGGTGGAGGAAACGGTGACCGCCTACCACACCGTGGTTGCCTACGGTAAGGAGGCAGATTCGATCGCCGCCTTTGGCGAGACGAGCAACGGCCTGCGCAGCGCGGCCATCAAGGCGCGCGTCTTTGGCTCGATCATGGGCCCGCTGATGAACTTTATCGGCAATCTGCAATACGTTTTGATTGCCGGCTGCGGCGGCTTTCTGATGCTCAGCGGCATCGGCCATATGTCGGTGGGTAAGATCCAGGCCATGCTGCAATATTCCAAAAAATTCTCTCACCCCATCAACCAGGTGGCCAACCAGTATTCGGCCATTATGACCGCTTTGGCGGGTGCCGAGCGCATTTTTGAGGTGATGGATGCCACCGCCGAGATCGACGAGGGTAAAAAAGAGATCGCCGTAGCGGATATCCGCGGGGAGATCACCTTTGATCACGTCCGCTTCTCCTACGTCCCCGGGCAGGAGGTGCTGCGCGACCTGTGCCTGACCGTCCAGCCGGGGCAAAAGATCGCCATCGTCGGTGCGACCGGCTCCGGCAAGACCACGGTGGTCAATCTGCTGATGCGGTTTTACGAGCCGGATAGCGGCCATATCCTGTTAGACGGTATTCCGCTTGCCGAGCTACCCAAGGACACACTGCGCCACGCCATTTCCATCGTGCTGCAGGATACGGTCCTGTTTTCTGACACCATTGAAAACAACATTCTGTACGGGCGCGCGAGCGCCACGGCCGAGGAGGTGCGCCGCGCGGCAGCGCACGCGCACGCCGCCGCCTTTATCGAGCGGCTGCCGGAGGGCTATGCAACGCCCCTGACCGAGGCGGGTGAGAACCTTTCGCAGGGGCAGCGGCAGCTGCTGGCCATTGCCCGCGCGGTGCTGGCCGACCCCAAGATCCTGATCCTGGACGAGGCGACCTCCTCGGTCGATACCCGTACCGAGATGCACATCCAGCAGGCCATGCTGGAGCTGATGAAGAACCGCACCAGCCTGATCATTGCCCACCGCCTTTCCACCATCCGGGATGCCGATTGCATCGTGGTGGTCAAGGGTGGCGTGATCGCCGAGGCGGGTGACCACGAAACGCTGCTGGCTGCGGGCGGTGAATACAGCAAGCTGTATCAAAACCAGTTTGCCGGTATTTCTACGTAAAAAGCCCGCGTTTGAGCAGAGAAAAAAGGCTTTCGCTGTGGCGAAAGCCTTTTTGATATGGGCCGGGACGGCAGGTCGCCCGGCAAGCGGCGCGGCTGAGTACCGCACTCCATCCTTTATCGGATTTGCCGCGCATGACGGTGAAGGTGATCACACCGTCACACTGCCAATATATGCGCGGGAAAAAAACGTGCTACTACTTCTTCCGCCGGAAGAGCACAGAGCGGAACAGGATGATGTTCATCACCGCGAAGAAGGCAACGAAAATACCAAGCGTCAGGTAGGGCTGCTGGGGGGCTAAGGTAGCCAGCAGCAGCATGGGAAAGCCGAATGCAATGGCGGGGAAATTCTGGTAGACCAGATTGTCTGCCGCCGGCGTTTCAAAATTGCCGTCCACCTCACGCAGGAGGATGATGCCCGTGCTGGCCGTTCCCGTCAGCATGCCGTACATGGCAAGGAACTGCTCCTCGGTATAATGGGGGAAAAGTGCCTTTGCCACGATGCGGTTGTATATATAGGTAATGACCAGACCAACCACGCCCAGAATGAGCATAATGCCCCAATACCGCTCTAAAATATCCAGGCGGATGGCGGCAATGCCGGCCACCACCATCAGATCAAAGAAGAAATTGCTGGTGCGGGTAAGTAAAAAGTTGTTGGTGTAATCCTTTTTTACCAGCTTGGCCTTCTTTAGCAGGCCGATCACGGCCTTTACCAGCGTAGCAGCCAACACGCCGAGCAGGAAGTTGAAGCCGTAGATGGTAGAGCGCATGCCCGGCAAAAGATTGCCAAGCAAGAGCATAAACAGATAGGCGATCACGTAGGTCACCGCGATCAGGGCGACCTGGATCGTCAGCTTATCCACGCTTTCCTGCATGGGGATCTCGTTTTCGGCCTGCACCTCCTCGGCCGTGATCGTTTCTTTTTTCTTCTCTGACGGCAGCTTGCCACGGCGGCGCATGATGTTGAGGTGAATGACACCGCCAAAGCTGGCACTGAGGAAGCCGAGCGCCGCAATGGTCAGACCAAAGCTGCGGCCACCGATAAAGCCGTATTCCGTCTCATAAATATTGCCGTAGTTCAACGCCTGGCCCGTTCCCTGGCCGAAGCCAAAGGGCAGCAGCACGCCGGCGGCGGCAAAAAAGTCTTTCAAGATCAAGGCAGCCACAATGGTGATCGCCAGACCGAAAATGCCCTGCAGCAGGTACGTAGCAACGGTGGTCACACCGGTATTGAAGATCTCCACCGTGCGCTGCTTGGTCATCTTGTTTTTCGAGCTTTTGAGGGAGGAGGCAATAAAGCCAAGAGCCAGCGCATGGTAGGTAATGACCTCCAGATTGGCCTCCGCGTTGCCGCCAAGAAACTCCGCCTCAAAGAAGCTGACACCGGCGATCAGCTTATAGACCGCCTCCACGATCAGAATGATCGCCCCGCCCAGCACCGAGGTGGGGATAAGCGAATTGCGCAAAAACGGGACGCCCTTTTTCAGTATGTTGCCGACCAGCAGGCTGGCAAACAGGATAGAAACCAACAGAATAGAGCCCCATATACTATAATCCCAAAAATTGACCATGCTCGTCTCCTTTATGCACGTTGCGATAGCGGTAATACAGGTTGACGTACTTCAAGGCGTTAAAGCGCTTGTCACCCTTGAACTGATAAACACGCTTATCGTGATAGATGTTCAGCTTGTTTTTGCCAAGAACGGCCGCCGCGCTGATCTCATCAAAGCGGAAAACGCGCTCATCCACCGTCATGCGGTCACCGTACAGCGAAACGGTAGCCGATGCCTTGATCTTCTTTTTCTTCTGATAAACGACCACCTCGGAGAAGGCTGCCCTTTCCCGGTACAGCGGCTCTGCCGTGTACGCGGCGGGGTCCAGACGGTTGACAAAGGCAGATTGGAAGTCATACCACTCCGAAACAAAGCGGAAGGGGAAATCAGACCCAACGCCCTGCAGCTCCTTGGTTGGCAGATAGCGCATCGCGCGGCGGCAGGTCTTGCAGGTAACGGTGTCCCCCTTGCTCTCAAATGCCGTCAGACCGCATTGCGGGCATACGTACATCGCCCGCTCGATATATTCCGCACGCTTCTTATGGTAAAAGCAAGCGTCAGCCTTTCCCTCGTCCACGTACAGGCCGCGGCAGATCTGCTCGCACAGCGCCTCATCCGTCATGGCTGCGTATTCTTCCGGCTCGATCACGCGGGAAACGCCACATTCCATTTTGCCGCGGCGCACCACGTCGCTCCAGCGCGGCTGCACGCCGTAGCCCCCCTCAATGCGGTACAGCAGAATGGGCAGGCCCATCTTGCGTGCCATGGGGGCAATGGCGGGGTTGATATAGGCCGTCTTGCCGCTGTATGTACGGTTCCCCTCCGGCGCGATGGCAATGGTACCGCCCTCCCGCGCCAGACGGATACAGGTCATCACGGCAGCCACGTCGGTTGCCTGCTTTTTAATAGGAATGGGGGCAACCAGATAGCGGATCAGGGCAGAAAGCGGGCCCATGGAAAACAGATCCTCGGTTGCCACGTAATAGACCGGGCCGCGAAAGGCCATGCCCACAAAAAACTGGTCAAAGGCCGTTTGGTGGTTATAAAGGATCAGATAGGGGCGGTTCCCCTGCTCCTTGAATTTTCTGACTGTCAGACCGTATTTGATACGGGCATAGGGATAGAGCAGCGCATAGGCGACGTTGCGCACCACACGGTGGCGAAATTTCATCCATTTGCTCTTCTTTTTCTTGTTCGCCATGGCTGCCTCCCTTCTTTTTTCATACTGATAATAACAATTCATTATACCACACAAATACGCCGCCGTCAAGAAATTTTTCCAAAAAACGCCGCCCGCCCTTACCCAGAACTAAACGCTGCCGATCGCCTCTGCCAATGCCTGCCTGTACCATGCCTCTGCCAGCAGCGTGCATTCTACCCTGTCTGACAAAAAGCCAACCTCCACCAGCACCGCCGTCCGTGCGGGGTTGCCAAGCACGTAATAGCTCCCATCCGCCTCTGCGCGGCAGGCACGGCCAATATGGGCGGCCGTGCGCGCCGTAATGGCATCGGCAAGGGCCAGGGCCAGCGCTTGTGACTGTGGGCTTTCCGGGTGATAATACACCCGCGCGCCATACGCCCGCCCCTGCCCCGCATAGGCATTGGCATGGATCGAGATGAGCAGATCTGCCCCTGCCCCCTCGGCAGCGGCACGGCGGGCGCGCACCTCGGCGGCGGCGGTGGTATAGGTCATCCGCTCGTCCCCCGTGCGGGAAAACAGCACCTCGTTCCCCCGGTCGCGCAGCAGCCTACCGCAGGAAAGCGAAATGTCCAGAACCAGGTCCTTTTCCCGCAGCTGCTCCCCCGTCGCCGTATAGCCCACCGCGCCAAAATCAAAATCGCCGTGCCCGGGGTCAATATAGATCTTACGCGGCGCCTGTGGCTGCCCCACGGCGGCGGCCGGCGGCTCTGCCGCGGCCGGTGCTGCCGGCAGCGAGGTGGCCAGACGCACGCCGGCAAAGCACGCGGTAAACAGCAGCAAAAGCGCCACCGCGCTGCACAAAAGCTTTTCTTTTTTTCTCATACCGTACTCCTTTTTATATACAAATTCAGTATTTCCCGAACGGCCGAAATTACACCGTCACCCGCATAGGTATTCCGGAATAGGATATACTATGAGAGATGAAAAAAGGAGGTCTTTGATCGGTATGTGCGGAAAAAAGAAGTGTGAGCCTTGTGCGATCCTCACCCACCCGATCCTTTGCGGGGCGATTGCGGGCTTTGCGGTGATCGGCGTTTGCGGCGTGGTGATGGCCATCAAGAAAAAGAAGAAACGGCTGGCCAAGGCGGCCAAAAGCATGGGCTGCGATTGTGTGGAAAACGTGTGTGATATGACCGAGGATGCCATTGACAATATGGAGCATCTGATGCAGCACCGGCAGTGCTGAAAAAAGCAGGGAAAAACCGTACGGTTTTTCCCTGCTTTTTATCATTTCATGTCACATGGCCGCGCTTGTGGTATTTTTTACCCCAAGAGGCCGGCAACCGAGGCAAGTGCCTCGTCGATCTTCGAGAGGTCGCTGCCGCCGCTCATGGCGCTATCCGGGCGGCCGCCGCCCTTGCCGCCGCAGATGGCGGAAACGGAGCGGAGGATGTTGCCGGCGTGTGCGCCGGCCTTGACGGCATCGGCACCGCAGCAAGCGATGAAGTTCAGCTTGCCATCATTGACCAGGGCGAACACGGCAACCATATCCGGGTGGTCGGCACGAATGCTGTCACACAGCGTGCGTGCGGCATCCACCTTCATCTCCAGACGGGCGGTCAGCAGCTTGTACGCGCCAACCTGCGTTGCCTTATCAATAATGGCGGCCAGCTTGGCGGAGGAGAGCTTGGCGTTAGCCGATTCCAGCTCACGCTTGGTCTCCTTCAGCTCGCTTTCCAGCTGGGCAGCACGCTTGGCCACGTCAGCGGGGTTGGCTACCTTCAGCTCCTTGGCCGTCTCTGCGATCAGGGCATCCTTTTTGCCCATCAGGGCCAGCACGCCGTAGCCGGTGGTACCCTCAATACGGCGCACGCCTGCAGCGACCGAGCTTTCGGAAACGATCTTGAAAAGGCCGATCTTGCCGGTGCTGTCTACGTGCGTACCGCCGCAGAACTCGATCGAGGAATCACCCATGCGCACCACGCGCACGGTCTTGCCGTACTTTTCACCAAAGAGGGCCATGGCACCCAGCTTCTGTGCCTCCTCGAGAGCCATTTCGGTCATCGAGCCGGGCTCACCTGCCAGGATGTGACCGTTTACGATCTCCTCAACGCGGGCAAGCTCCTCTGCCGTAACGGCAGCGTAATGGGTAAAGTCAAAGCGGAAATAACCGGGCTCCACATAAGAGCCGGCCTGCTCTACGTGCGTGCCAAGCACCTGGCGCAAGGCAGCCTGCAGCAGGTGGCAGCAGGAGTGGTTGCGCATAATGGCGGCACGGCGTGCGGTGTCGATCTCGGCACGCACGGTCTGGCCTACGCGCAGTACGCCGCCGCTTACGCGGCAGATATGCAGGAAAATGCCATCCGTCTTCTTGGTGTCCAGCACCTCGGCGCTGCCGCCCTCGGCCGTCAGCGCACCGGTGTCACCCACCTGGCCGCCGCTCTCACCGTAGAAGGTGGTGGCATCCAGCACGATGGTGCATTCGCCCTCAGAAACCTCCTCCAGCAGCTCACGGCCGCTTTCGCCGCCGAGAATGGCAAGGATCTTGGCGTCACACACGTTTTCTTCATAGCCGCGGAAGTCGGTCTTCGGCAGATCGCCCAGGCCGCTCTCCTCTGCGTTGCTCCAGCCGCTGATGTTCCCGCGCGCGGCGCGTGCGCGCTCACGCTGCTCCTGCATCAGAGCCTTGAAGCCCTCTTCATCCACGGCAAGGCCCGCTTCCGTGATGATCTCACTCGTCAGATCAAGCGGGAAGCCGTAGGTATCGTACAGGCGGAAGACGTCTGCCCCGTCAACGGTATCCTTACCGCCGGCGCGGCAATCCGCGATGATCTTGTTCAGCATGCCAAGGCCGGCATCAATGGTCGCATCAAAGCGCTCCTCCTCCATCGAGATGACCTTCTTGACGTAATCACCGCGCGTAGCCAGCTCCGGATACGCAGCAACGCTTTCGCCAATGGCGACCTCACACATACGAACGAGGAAGGGGTGATCGATGCCCAGCAGCTTGCCGTGGCGGCAAGCGCGGCGCAGGATGCGGCGCAGCACGTAGCCGCGCCCCTCGTTGGAGGGGATAACGCCGTCCGCGATCATGAACATGGCACCGCGAATGTGGTCGGTGATCACGCGGATGGAGACGTCCTCCTTCTTGTTGACACCGTAGGTCTTGCCGGCAATGGCGCATACCTCGTCAATGATCTTGCGGATGGAATCGACCTCAAACATGTTGTCAACCCCCTGCATCACGCAGGCAAGACGCTCAAGGCCCATGCCGGTATCGATATTCTTCTGTGCCAGGTCGGTGTAGTTGCCGTTACCGTCATTGTTGAACTGGGAGAATACGTTGTTCCAGATCTCCATAAAGCGGTCGCAATCGCAGCCCGGCTTGCAATCGGGAGAGCCGCAGCCGTACTTGATGCCGCGGTCAAAATAGATCTCGGAGCAGGGGCCGCAGGGGCCGGAGCCATGCTCCCAGAAGTTATCGGCCTTGCCAAGGCGAACGACCTTCTTGGGGTCTACGCCTACCTTGTTGACCCACAGGTCATAGGCCTCCTCATCGTTTTCATAAATGGAGGGCCAGAGCAGATCGGTCGGGATCTCCAGTGTCTCGGTCAAGAACTCCCATGCCCACGGAATCGCCTCGTCCTTGAAGTAATCGCCAAAGGAGAAGTTGCCAAGCATTTCAAAGAAGGAGCCGTGACGTGCGGTATGACCGACACGCTCAAGGTCGGGCGTGCGGATGCACTTCTGGCAGGTGGTCACGCGGCTGCGGGGCGGCTCCTCCTCACCCGTGAAGTACTTCTTCATGGGGGCCATGCCCGAGTTGATCAGCAGCAGCGATTTATCGCGGATCGGAACCAGGGGAAAGCTGGGCAAACGCAAATGCCCCTTGCTCTCAAAAAAGGAGAGATATTTTTCACGCAGGTCGTTGAGAGATGTCCATTTCATCGTTTTCATTCCTCCGGAACGCATAAAATTACATTATATTATACCACCCCCCGCGGCAAGTGTCAATATCTTTTTCGCTTTTTTTCGCTGCGCAAGGATGCCTGTTCATATTATTTTCACGAGTTATACATTTTTTGTTCATATATATTTGCTATAATAACGGTTGCACTATCCGGTGCGCCGCGATATGCGGGCCATTAGCTCAGTTGGTTAGAGCTCCCGGCTCATAACCGGTTGGTCCTGGGTTCGAGTCCCCGATGGCCCACCAAACAAAAAGAACCACCTATCGGTGGGTCTTTTTGTTTTTTGATGTGGGCCAGAAGGGGACTCGAAGCAGTGAGGAAAACGATCCGGGGGATCGTTTTCCGAACGGTGACCGAAGAATTTTGCAAAGCACGACCACTCCCCTTTTCAGAGGTGCTTTGCAAAATTCAAGAAGAGTCCCCGATGGCTACCCGCACACCTTTATGGTGACCCTT
>JAZQLY010000024.1:0-12645 GCA_045543015.1 Eubacteriales bacterium | reverse complement strand
CCCGTCAGCATACGCCGCTCGGCCGGCATCTTGGCCGCCGGCTCGGCGGTGGGGGGCGTGTTTTGCTCATTCATTCTATCCTCGGCCTGCGCCGCGGTCAGCACGCCGACCTCGGCCCAGTAGCGCAGCGCGCTTGCCGCCCGCGCGGGCGAAACGGCCGCCGCCGCCGCCAGCTCGTCTGCCCCCGTGGGCAGACCGCGCTCACAAGCCTCGATCAGGCAAAGCAGCACGCGCAGCTCCTCCGGCGTGGCATCTGCCAGCGCCGGGCTGCCGCCCAGCGGGGGAAAGGCCGCCCCGCGTTTGATCTCCCAATCCTTCATCTTATTCCTTCCGGTCGGCCTTCTCCTCGCCCCGGCTGTGCTTGAGATCGTAGCAGAACTTCATCAGCGGGTCGGAGAGATGCACGTTTTCAATAAATACGTCCTCGTTCGGCATCTTCAGGTCAATGTTGGCAAAATTCAAGATCCCCTTGACGTGCAAGGCAGAGAGGCGCTGCGCAACGGCGTGCGCCACCTCACGCGGGGTGGTCAGCACGGCAAAATCCACGCGGTTTTCGCGGCAAAATGCCTCTAACTCGTCAATGTGGTAGACCGGCAGGCCGTAGATCTGCTTGCCAACCACCTCCGGGCTGACGTCAAACATGCACAGGCGGGTAATGCCGCGCCGCTC
This sequence comes from Eubacteriales bacterium, assembly GCA_045543015.1. GTDB lineage: Bacteria > Bacillota > Clostridia > Oscillospirales > CAG-272 > UBA1740. Next base: position 11,976 of record JAZQLY010000024.1, on the reverse strand, counting down.
AAACATGTGCGTGCCGGCCAGCGCACGGCCAAGGTTGCCCGCGCCGATGATCACGGCATGGTAATCCTCATTCACGCCCAGCAGCTCGCCGATCTTGCCGTAGAGATATTTCACGTTGTAGCCGTAGCCCTGCTGGCCAAAGCCGCCAAAGCAGTTAAAATCCTGGCGGATCTGTGAGGCGGTCACCCCCATCAGCTTGGAAAGCTCAAAGGAGCTGATGCGCAGGCGACCGTCCTCGATCAGCATGCGCAGGTAGCGGTGATAGCGGGGCAGGCGGCTGACCACCGCGCGCGAGACGTGCGGCAGGTCGGGCGGAAGCGCCCCGTCGGTTTTTTCAAAGGTGCCGACCACTTGATCGATACGTTCCATGATTGTTTTATCCTTTCTGCGCCAGGCGCAGTTTGTGTACAAATTACGATTTTTATAGGAATTTCTTGCATTTTTCCTGTTCAAAATTCATTTTCCCCGGGGGTGTGAGCCGGGTTTATATGCATGCATAAATGAATATTCTCCACATTTTCCACAGGGTTTTCCACCGATTTTGCGGTTTTCCACCGCAAAAAAAGGCGGAGTTTGGAAAATCTTGCGGGAATTTTGTCGGCAGAAGTCTGTCAAGGGGTTTTTAAAATATTCATGCGGGAGAGTTTTCAACAGGCTGTTGAAAAGCCTGTTGGTTGTAGTAATTATTACGAATATTGCAGGGTTTTATGCATGGGGGACGTGAGCCTCCCACGGCAGTTCTGTAACCCAGGGTCCCCTCGTGTCATCCTGAGGGAGCGTAGCGACGGAAGGATCTTTTCTTTTTAAGATCCTTCGCCGGAGGCTCAGGATGACAATGCCGGGTGCTCTGTTTCTTAAGGCTCCCCCCATGGGGGAGGCTTACGTTTCATTACTTATGGTAATTCCCGCCGGTGAGGATGCGAAAGGAGCGGTAGACCGCCTCTAAAAGGATCACCCGCATCAGCTGATGCGGAAAGGTCAGGCGCGAAAAGGAGACGCGCTCACGCGCGGCGCGCTTGACCTCGTCAGATAGGCCGTGCGAGGAGCCGATGATGAGGCAGAGCTTGCCGCCCGCATCGATCGCGCGGCCGATCTTTTTGGAGAGGCCGACCGAATCAGGCATCTCGCCCTCGATGCAGAGCGCCATCGTGTAGGCCCCCTGCGGCACGCGGGAAAGGATGCGCTCCCCCTCCGCGCGCAGCGCGGCCTTGATCGCCGTTTCGTCGCTCTCGTCCGGAATGCGCTCTTCCTTGACCGTCACGTTCTCCACCCGGCAAAAGGCCGAGAGGCGTTTTTCGTATTCGCCGACCGCCGCGCGGAGGTAGTCCTCCTTCAGCGTGCCGACGGAAATGATGGTCAGCTGGGTCATATCACGCAAGCAGGGGGAACAGGTCAACGAGCGGCCCCCACAAAAACAGGCAAAGGATATCAAAGGCGAAGCACAGGCAAAGCGGCAGGATCAGGTACAGCACGATCGGCTTCGTGTGCCGCCAGCGGGTCGCCGCCTCGGCAAAGAAGGCGTCCTTTTGCGCCTCTGTCCAGGCGTTTGGCAGCTCCTCACGGCGGATGAACCGGCGCGAAAAGCCGAAATTATAGATGACCACGAAGACGGAGGCGACAGCCAGCAGGGCAAAATATACCCAGAACACGGCCTCCAGCACCACGCGGACGGCAAATTCGTATAACAGCAGCAGCGCAAAGGAAATGCCCAGCACGCCAAGCGCCTTCAGCAGCGTGAATAAAATTCGTTTCGTTGTTGGTTTCATAGCAGTAGGCGTGAGTGGCCTCACGCAGGTACTCTTTCAGAATTGTTTTGGGGGGTGATCACAGAACTCCCGAGCGGGCTGCCGAGGGCGTCAGCCCCTACGGTGGAAAGGGGGACTTCATTTGCTCGGCCGGGATCGCCATGGGGCGTGATCATCTGTAGCACCACGATCTCACTGCGCGCACGCGCGTGCCGCGCCTTACTCTTCCTCTACCGTGAGGTGGGCGTCTGCCTTCTCGGTCTCGGCATCGGCGTCCACGGCGGCACGCTCGGCCTCGGCACGCTCCTCCTCGGCATCCGGCGCGGGCATCGCGGCAATGGTGCTTTCCTCGGCCGCGAGGTCCTTTTCGATCTCCTCGCTCTTCTCCACACGGGCAAAGGAGATGATCTCCGCACCCTCCTCCAGGCGCATGACGATCACGCCGCCCGCGCCGCGCGAATAGGTGGGAATGCCGGCCACCGGCACGCGGATCATCGTACCGGCCGAGGTGATCATCATCACGTCATCGCTCTCGCTCACCGTGGCGATCGAGGCCAGGCGCCCGGTCTTTTCGCTGATCTTCTGGCAAGAGACGCCCATGCCGCCGCGATTCTTCATCTGTCTGAAATCCTCAAACCGCGTGCGCTTGCCGTAGCCGCCCTTGGTGATGGTCAGCAGCTCACGGCTCTCGTCCACCACGGCTACGCCGACCACGTAATCGTCGCCCGACAGGCGAATGCCGCGCACGCCGCGCGCCGCGCGGCCCATCACGCGCACGTTATCCGCGCGGAAGCGGATGGCCTGCCCCATCTCGGTGGCGATGACCAGCTCCTCGTCATCCCGCGTGCGGCGCACGAACCACAGCTCGTCCCCCTCGTCAAGCGAGAGGGCGATCTTACCGCCACGGCGGCGGTAGGAGAACTCTGAAAGCGCCGTGCGCTTGATCACGCCCTGTCTTGTCACCATGGTCAGGCTCTCGTCGGCCTCAAAATCGTTGACCGCGATCATCGTGGTCACCCTTTCACCCTCGCTAAGCTCCAGGATGTTCACCACGTTGGTGCCCTTTGCCGTGCGCGAGGATTCGGGGATCCGGTAAGCCTTGACCGTATGAACACGCCCCAGGTTGGTAAACAGCAACAGGTGCGAATGGCTGTTGGCCACCAGCAGGTTATCCACAAAGTCCTCTTCCTTGGTCGTCATGCCGATCAGGCCCTTGCCGCCGCGGTTCTGCGCGGTGTAGGTATCCGCCGGCAGGCGCTTGATGTAGCCCTCCCGCGTCAGGGTAATGACGCAGGTGTGCCGCTCGATCAGATCCTCGAGGTCGATCTCGTCCACCGCCTCGCACAGCTCGGTGCGGCGGGGGTCGGCGTATTTGTCCCGCAGGGCGGTCATCTCGTCCTTGACGATGGCCGCAACCCGCGCCGGGGTCGCTAAAATATCCCGCAGGTCGGCAATGATCTCGCGCAGCTTTGCCAGGCGATCCTCTACCTTCTGCCGCTCCAGGCCGGAAAGCTTGCCCAGCGTCATCTCCACGATGGCCTGCGCCTGGATATCGGTCAGCGCAAAGCGCTCCATCAGGCGCATCTTCGCATCCGGGATCGACTCCGAGGCGCGGATGATGGCGATCACCTCGTCGATATGGTCAATGGCGATCTTGTAGCCCTCTAAAATGTGCTCCTCGCGCAGCGCCTTTTCCAGGTCAAAGCGCGTGCGGCGCTCTACGATCTCCTTCTGGAAGGTGATGTAGTTGTCCAGCATGGCGGCAAGCGGCAGCACCTTCGGCTCACCGTTCACCAGCACCAGCATATTGACCGCGCAGGTGTCCTGCAGCTGGGTATATTTGTAGAGCTGGTTGAGAATGACCTCGCCATTCGCATCCCGCCGGTACTCGATCACGATGCGCATGCCGGCACGGCCGGACTCGTCACGCAGGCCGGTAATGCCCTCGATCTTCTTATCCTTGACCAGGCTCGCAATGCTCTCTACCAGCATGCTCTTGTTCACCATGTAGGGGATCTCGGTCACGATGATGCGGTGATGCTCGTCCTCGATGCGGCAGCGTGCGCGCACCATCACGCGGCCGTGGCCGGTGGTGTAGGCGTCTACAATGCCGCGGTTGCCGTAGATCAGGCCGTGGGTCGGAAAATCCGGGCCCTTGATGAACTGCATCAGCTCCTCGACCGAGCATTCCGGGTGGTCGATGCGGTAGACCGCACCGTCGATCACCTCGCCCAGGTTATGCGGCGGGATGTTGGTGGCCATACCAACGGCAATACCGACCGAGCCGTTGACCAAGACGTTCGGGAAGCGGGAGGGCAGCACCGTGGGCTCGCGGCGGCTGGAGTCAAAGTTTGGCACCATGTCCACCACGTTCTTTTCAATGCCGTCCATCATCTCGTTTGCGAGCTTTGACATCCGCGCCTCGGTATACCGGTAAGCGGCGGCGCCGTCGCCGTCCACGTTACCAAAGTTACCGTGGCCCTCGATCAACGGATAGCGCAGCGAAAAATCCTGCGCCATGCGTACCATGGTCTGGTAGACGGCCGCGTCACCATGCGGATGGTAGCGACCAAGCACGTTACCGACCGTGGTCGCCGATTTGCGGAAGGGCTTATCCGAGGTCAGATGATCCTCGTACATCGCGTACAGGATGCGGCGCTGACCGGGCTTCATGCCGTCACGCACGTCGGGCAGGGCGCGGGAGGTAATGACGCTCATCGAATATTCAAGGAAGGACGTGCGAACACGCTTCTCCATGTTCTGCGGGACGATCTTCTGATCGGGGAATTCAATGCTCTCGCTGAGTGTTACTTTTCTTCTATCCATGTTTGCCTCTTTTACGGTAGGATTTATTAGTAAACTTTTTGAAAAAAGTTTCCTAAATCCTTCAAAAACTTTTATGGGTATTCTCTATATGAAATTTTTATGTTTCTTTCTACCCTGTTGTTCTGTCATTCTGAGCGTAAGCGAAGAATCTTTTTAAGGATCCTTCAGTCGCTGCGCTCCTTCAGGATGACAGTAAGTGGAGTTCGGTTATGACAGTTAGAGAGAAAGCATTTCCATCACACATCCAGATTCTCTACGAATCTGGCGTTTTCCTCAATAAAGCGCTTACGCGGCTCTACCTCGTCGCCCATCAGGCGGGAAAAGATCTCGTCTGCCGCCAGCGCGTCTCCGATCTCCACGCGCAGAAGGGTGCGCCGCTCCGGGTCCATGGTGGTCTCCCACAGCTGCTCCGGGTCCATCTCACCCAGACCCTTGTACCGCTCGGCCTCAATATTGCCGCCAAGCTCCTCAATGATCCGGTCACGCTCCGCGTCCGAGAAGGCGTAATATTCGGTCTTGCCCTTCTTGATCTTGTAAAGCGGCGGCTTTGCCATGTAGACGTGGCCCTGCTCGATCAGCGGCTTCATATGCCTGAAGAAGAAGGTCAGCAGCAGGATGCCGATATGCGCACCGTCCACGTCTGCATCCGCCATGATAATGACCTTGCCGTAGCGCAGCTTGGCCATATCAAACTCCGAGCCGATGCCGCAGCCAAGTGCCTGGATGATCGGGATCAGCGATTGGTTGTTGTATACCTTATCAATGCGGCTCTTTTCTACGTTCAGCACCTTGCCGCGCAGGGGCAGGATGGCCTGGTAGCGGCTGTCACGCGCGTCCTTGGCCGAACCGCCTGCCGAGTCTCCCTCTACGAGGTAGACCTCGGTCAGCTCGACCCGCCGCTCCTGGCAGTCGGCCAGCTTGCCGGGCAGGGTAGAGCCCTCAAGAGCCGATTTACGCCGCGTCAGCTCGCGCGCCTTGCGCGCGGCCTCACGCGCACGGGAGGCAGAGAGCGCCTTTTCAATGATGATCTTACCCGCCGCCGGATTTTCCTCTAAAAATTCGGCAAGCTTCGCACTCACCACCGAGTCGACCAGCGTCCGCATCTCGGAGTTGCCCAGCTTGGCCTTGGTCTGGCTCTCAAACTGTGCATCCTCCAGCTTGACGGAGATAATGGCGCAAAGGCCCTCACGCACGTCCTCGCCCGAGAGGTTCTTGTCATCCCCCTTGAGCGCCCCCGTCTTGCGGGCATAATCGTTCAGCACGCGGGTCAGCGCATTCTTGAAGCCGGTCTCGTGCGTGCCGCCCTCGATCGTGGTCATGTTATTGGCAAAGGAGAAGAGCGTTTCAGCATAGCTGTCGTTATACTGCATTGCCACCTCGGCAAGCGAGCCGTTTTTCTCCCCCTTCATGTAAATGACCTCGGTGTGCAGGGGGGTCACGCCCTTGATCTCGTTGAGGTATTCCACAAAGGAGCAGATACCGCCCTCGTAGCAAAGCTCCTCGCTCTTTTCCTTGCCCGGCCGCTCGTCACGCAGGATGACGCGCACGCCGGCGTTGAGGAAGGATTGCTCCCGCATACGGGTCAGAATGGTATCATAATCAAACACCGTCTCTTCAAAAATGGTCGGGTCGGGCTTGAAGCGGACGTAGAGGCCGTGCTCCGCAGTCTCGCCGATGCAGGCAAAGGGGCGGGCCACCGCACCGCGCTCAAAGCGCATGGAGTAGCTGTGCCCGTCACGGTGGTTCTCCACCTCCACCCATTCCGAGAGGGCGTTCACGACCGAGGCACCAACGCCGTGCAGACCGCCGGCGATCTTGTAGCCGCCACCGCCGAACTTACCGCCCGCATGCAGGACGGAGTAAACGACCTCCAGGGTAGGCTTGCCCAGCTTCTCATTCATACCGGCAGGAATGCCGCGCCCATCGTCCCGCACGGAAACGCTATCGTCCTCGTGCAGCGTGATGATGATGGCGTCACACTCGCCGGCCAGCGCCTCGTCGATCGAGTTGTCCACGATCTCGTAAACGAGGTGGTGCAGGCCGCGCAGCGAGGTAGAGCCGATGTACATACCCGGCCGCTTGCGCACGGCCTCCAGGCCTTCCAGCACCTGGATCTGGCTGTCGCCGTAATTTTCTGCTTGTTCCATTACGTTCTGTTCTGTCATGTTTTCCATTTCGTTTCCTTTTTTACGGGGCTGATGCCCAAGGCCCTTTTTGAAAAAAGCCCCGGAACCCCAAAAAACTTTGATTGTATATGTGATGTGTATGGATACACAGTTTTTTCAAATGTTCTGTCTCTTAAGGCTCCCTCCGGGAGGGAGCTGGCACGGAGCGCAGCGGAGTGACTGAAGGAGTAACGGGTAGTAACAATAAGCAAATAGAAAATTTCTATTCCTGCTTTGTTTTGTAAAGCATATCAACCGGGAAAGAAAATACCTATAGAGAGAATTTATTCTTAAGAATATTCTTTTTCTTTTCGTAATCTCTCCTACCCGGTACTCCTTCCGTCATTTTGCCTATGGCAAAATGCCACCTCCCTCCCGGAGGGAGGCTTCTGCCGCCGGCCGCTGCGCTACCCTAAAGGGGAGGCTGCTATCTGCCTTCTATTCTTTCTTTTACGATTTTATCAATAAATTCACAAACACCGCGGAAATTGGTATCTACCTGTCTATTCGTAAATCGTATCACAAGCAGACCATATTTCTCTAACCGTTCTGTTCGAAATTGATCTTTTTCTTTTCCCTCAAGGGTATAGTGTTGTGAACCGTCTATTTCTATGATCAATTTTGCCTTGTGGCAATAAAAATCTGCAATAAAATGATCAATCATTTTCTGCCGCTGAAATCGAATCTCATAGCGCGATAAAAAATCGTACCATAAATGATTTTCTTGCGGCGTTGCCTCTTTTCTTAATGCTTTTGCCCTTTCAAGGTTTTTTCCGTCATAGTGAAAAGTCATCTTCATTCCTCCTCCGCAAGGCCGCCTTCGGCGCGGCTGCAGAGGGAAAGAGAGGAGATATGCGACAAGATCACCCTGGGTGGCACGCGGGCCGGCCGCCTACCGGGCGACTGCCGCCGCACGCGGTCATACCGCTCGCCGTCTATGAGCAGAAAGGAGCGCGGAATGTCCTCATCCGCGTATTCCACCCGCCCCTCACGCGAGGCACGGGAGATGAATTTCTTCCCGGAGGAACGCACCGTCACGTTGTCAAGATCAAAGATCCCTATGATCTCTCGATGCTTCACGCTCTTGCCGTTGCCAATGTGTAGGATCATGTGACGGTTCCTTTCTCATTTATTCTGATCTCTTTTATAAAAGATCCTTCCGTCGCTCCGCTCCCTCAGGATGACAGCCTATTATGTCATTCTGAGCGTAAGCGAAGAATCTTTTTAAGGATCCTTCCGTCGCTCCGCTCCCTCAGGATGACAGCCTATTATGTCATTCTGAGCGTAAGCGAAGAATCTTTTTAAGGATCCTTCCGTCGCTCCGCTCCCTCAGGATGACAGCTGATAACCGGATCACGCATACTCGCCGTCCTTGACGTAGATCTCGTTCGCGGCAATGCCCTCAAAGCCGCGCCGCTCACAGGAGGTCATGATGATCTGCCGCTTGCCCGCGTCGCCTAAGATAAACGCACGCCGCCCCTCGTCCAGCTCTGAAAGAACGTCGTCAAACAAAAACACCGGGTACTCACCGCCGATGCGCCGCGCCGCCTCGCCCTCGCCCAGCTTGAGCGCCAACACGATAGACCGTGCCTGCCCCTGCGAGGCGTAAGTGCGCGCATCCCGCCCGTTGATCGCAATGGCCATCTCATCCCGCTGCACACCGTACAGCGTGCAGCCGGCTGCAGCCTCGCGGTCGATCGAATCAGTCAGCCTTTTCATATAATCCTCGCGCGTGCCGCCCGGCACGTCGCTTTCATACGCAAGCGTCAGCCTCTCCCGCTCACCGGAAAGGGCGTGCAGCAGCAGGCCTGCCTCCTCCTGCAAATGCAGGATATAGTCTGCCCGCGCACGGTGAATGCGCTCGGCCTCGGCCGCCATGCCCTCACTATACGCCGCGATCAGCTCACGGTCAAGGTAGGAACCCTTTTGCGCCGCCTTCAGCAGGCTGTTGCGGTTGGCAAGCAGCTTTTCATAGCGCGCCACCGCCCGCAGATAAAGCGGGTCAAGCTGTGAGATGGCAATATTGAGAAACAGCCGCCGCTCACCCGGCCCCCCCTTGACCAGCTGCAGGTGGTCGGGGTAAAACAGCACCGCGCGAAAATGGCCGATCATCTCGGAAAGGCGAGAGACCGGTGCGCCGCCAAGCCGCCGCTCCCGCCTGCCATCCAAAAACCGATAGGCAAGCGAGACCGTGCGGGAGTCCGTCACGCAGTCAAGCGAGAGCGAATAGCCGGTGGTGCCAAAGCGGCAAAGCTCGGCGTCCGAGGCACCGCGAAAGCTCTTGCCCCGCGCAAAGGTGTAAATGCCCTCCAGCAGGTTGGTCTTGCCCTGTGCGTTGTCCCCCCATAAAAGATTCACGCCGGGGAGAAAGGAGAGCGAGGCGGTCGTGACGTTGCGGTAGTTCTGTGCCTGAAAATTTTTAATGTACATAGTGCGGAATGAACAGGAAACTTTTTGAAAAAAGTTTCCTGAAACCTTCAAAAACTTTTAAAAAGAGAATATTTGCCGTACCGGGTGTTCTGTTTCTTAAGGCTCCCTTGTGTAAAGGGAGCTGTCACGGCCTGCCGTGACTGAGGGATTGTTTTCTTACCCGTTCATTCTGACCGGCAGGACCATGTAGAAGAAATCTCTCTCCTCGCTCTTTTCGTGCGGGACCATGGTCACGCTCTGCGTCGGCGTCTTGAAGGAAAGGTCAAGCACCTCACCGGTCGAGGCACGCACGCTGTTGATCAGATAGCGGCAATTAAAGCCGATCTCAAGGTCTGCGCCCTCGTGCTTGATCGGAATTTCATCGTAAACGCGGCCGTTGACCGAGGTAGAGGTCACGCTCATCTTGCCGTCAGAGAGCACCAGCTTCACGTAGCTGCGCGCACTGCCAACGATCTTCTCCTCCGCGATCAGGTTGGCACGCTCCAGCGCCGCCAGGAACCGCGAACGGTCGATCTCGACGAAAATGTTCTGGTCGCGCGGGATAATGCGCTCGTAGTCAATGTACTCCGAGTCGATCATGCGCGTAAAGAATATAATATCACCCATGCAGAAGATCGCATGCTTGCGCGCGATCTTGACCGTGGTGATCGATTCTGCCACGTTCAGCACGCGCACCAGCTCGTTCAGCGCATGGCCGGGAACGAGGAAGGAAAAGTCCAGCGCGCTCAGCTCGCCCACGTCGCGGATCTCGCATTGTACCGAGCAGCGGGAAAGCGTGTAGGAGTCGCAGGAGATGACCTCCATCCGGTTCTGCATGATGCGGAAAAACGCGCCGCACAGCATCGCGCGTGCATCCTGCTCGGCTACCGAGTGGATGGTCTTGGCGATCATGTCTCGCAGGATCTCGGAGCTTACCTCAAAGCCGCGCAGACCGGTCAGCTCCGGCATAGAGGGGAAATCCTTGCCCGCCAAAGCAGAAAGAGAGAAGGAGGCAAGGCCGGAGGTCACCGTCGCCGTGAAATCGTCAGAGACCGCTACCGTTAGCGTCTCCTCGGAAAGCACGCGTAAGATCTGCATCAAACGGTTCGCGTTGATGATGTAAGAGCCCGGCTCGATCACACGCTCCGCCGTCATCATCACACGCATGCCCTTGTTCATGTCAAAGGTCGAAAGACGAACCTGGTTGCCCTCCATCGTCTCGATCAAGACACCCTCGATCGAAGGAATCGTGTTCTTGGTGCATACCGTCCCCATCGCAGGGGAAAGCGCATCCATCAGCTTGGATTTTTCAAAGACGATCTTCATATTGGTCTCCTTTTGTAGGATTTATTATTTTTTATGGAAAACGGGAGATCTGCAGGAAACTTTTGAAAAAGTTCCCTGCACCCTCAAAACTTTTAAGGATAAAGGATAGGCTTGCCGCAAGGGGCTTGCCGATTGGCTGCCTTGCCCCTAAGATCCTGCCACCTGCCGGTGGCACCCCTGCGGGGTTCGGCTCCGCCCCCTCGCTGTCATCCTGAGCCTCCGGCGAAGGATCTTGCGAGGGGGGCTCCGCTCAGGATGACACAAAGGGGGCAAGGCGTATGCCGCCCGCAAGCGGTTGTGCCTACGGTTATGGCCGCCTCTTTCTCTGTGTCCGCCTTATGCGGTGCAACGCCAAGGGGTAGGTAAAACGGAGAATTGACGAGGCCGGGCAGGCGCTCGCATTGGGGTTAACCGCGGGGAACCGTTTGCGTTCGCAAACTGGCACCGGGAAAATGTTGTATGGATTTGGTGCAGGCCGCTCGGGTGTTCTGTCTCTTAAGGCTCCCTCCGGGAGGGAGCTGGCACGGAGCGCAGCGGAGTGACTGAAGGAGTAACGGGTAGTTTGAATAAGCAAAGAAATAAACTCTATTCTTGCTTTGTTTTGTAAAGCATATCAACCGGGAAAGAAAATACCTATAGAGAGAATTTATACTTAAGAATATTCTTTTTCTTTTTGTAATCTCTCCTACCCGGTACTCCTTCCGGCATTTTGCCAAGGCAAAATGCCACCTCCCTCCCGGAGGGAGGCTTCTACCCGCCGGCCGCTGCGCTACCTCCCGGAGGGAGGCTCTATCCGCCTTTCTTTTTGGTCGCGCGGAGCGCGGTTTTCCACAAAAGAAAGAGAGGGTATCTTTTTCTTATTCCAGTAGTAGCCGTAGTAGAGGCGGTTGAAAATGTGGAAAAGCTAAAAAAGCCAAGCAAGACAAGCTCTTTTCGACTTTGGCCAGGGCTTGCTCTGCTGTCATTCTGCCGTGGATGAACGGTGGAAAAATCAGGGGTTTTCCACATGTAGGATTTTCCACACGCTTTCCACGCCCTTTGTTGAGAAAATTGTTTAAAATTATCAGGGGCGTTTTCAGGGATCTTTGCTATCATTTCCCCGGTGCCAGTTTGCGAACGCAAACGGGCCTTTGCGGTTAACCTCATTTCGAGAGCCTGCCCGGCCTCGTCAATTCTCCGTTTTACCTACCCCTCGGCGTTGTACCGAATAAGGCGGACACAGAGAAAGAGACGTCATAACCGTAGGCACAACCGCTTGCGGGCGGCATGCGCCTTGCCCCCAAGATCCTGCCACCTGCCGGTGGCACCCCTGCGGGGTTCGACTCCGCCCCCTCGCTGTCATCCTGAGCCTCCGGCGAAGGATCTTGCGCGGGGGGGCTCCGCTCAGGATGACACAAAGGGGGGCAAGGCGCATGCCGCCCGCAAGCGGGTGTGGCTACGCTTACGCCGACTCCTTCTCTGGGTTCGCCTTATTCCGTGGAACGCCGAGGGGTAGGTAAAACGGA
>JAZQLY010000023.1:0-13378 GCA_045543015.1 Eubacteriales bacterium | reverse complement strand
TCGTTTGCAGATCTTCAGGAGCAGATGAAACGTTATCTGCGCCGTTCTAACAGCATTCCTATGGCTGTTCTCGGCTGGAAATCCCCGAACCAAAAGCAAGCGGAGCTCGAAAACACTTGTGCCTAACTCGTGCGCAGCTTTGGCAGTCTTCACTCGGGGCTTCGCCCCTCCTTCCGACTGCAAAAGCATCTAACTAAACTCGTTACTTTTATTTTTACTTTTTTAGTCTCACATCATTGACAAAACTACAATCAGCGTTTTTTACCTTTTTCTACCCCTTTCGCCCTTTTAAGCGCGAAAACCCCTTTTGCCGAGGAATGCCGGAAAATCAGCCTCCTCCCCCTTGGTAAAGCAGTCCCTTTTGACCGTCAGGACCTGCTTGGCCCTCGTAGACAAAAACCAGTATTCCCCCGTGCGCAGGACTTTAACGATATCGGCATAGGAGAATGTCAACGTCGCGCCAAACGAATTGGCGTATTCGATCCGATCCTCATAAAACGTTGCCGTAACGATGACGGGGGCGTTTTTGGAATTTTCCTGCACCCTTTTCCACAGCAGACGCACGATCCTGACGTAGGACAGGAGCAGCAGCCCATAGAAAAGCAGCAAGAACACCGGCAAAAGCCAGAGGCGATCCAAATACAGCGTGTACCACACGAGAAAGCCGATCAGCAGCACCTGCATGATCAGCGCAGCAGGGCGCAGGAAAATACTGTGCGCATACAGCCGCCGGTACATAGACAGGGTATGTGCGTGTTGGTTTTCAAAAATGCTGTCCATAGAGCCTCCTTTATCCGCCAAATGGGAAATCATAAGCGGCACTCCTTTGTGTTTTTCTTTTATTGTACCGCACGGAGCCAAAAAAGTCAACAACGGCGCAAAAAAACGAGCCGCTTGGCTCGTTTTTTTGCTGTTATTTGGAAAGCAATTCCTTATCGCTTGCAAACTTGCTGCCGCTACCGGCCTCAAACAGAGCAAGCAGATCCTCTACCGTCAGGTTCTTTTTCGACTCGCCGGCAATATCCACCACCACGTTGCCCTCATGCAGCATGATCAGGCGGTTGCCGTACTTGATGGCATCATACATATTGTGCGTTACCATCAGGGTGGTCAAGCGGTTTTCGGTGACCAGCTTATCGGTAATAGAAAGCACCTTGGCTGCCGTTTTGGGGTCAAGGGCGGCGGTATGCTCGTCAAGCAGCAGCAGCTTGGGGTTCTTTAACGTTGCCATCAGCAGCGTAACAGCCTGCCGTTGGCCGCCCGAAAGCAGGCCGACCTTGGTAGACAGGCGGTTCTCCAGCCCCAGATCCAGCTGGGCAAGCAGCGCACGGTAGGTCTCCCGCTCGCGCCGTGTGCAGCCCCAGACCAGGCGGCGGGTCTTGCCGCGGCGGGCAGCAATGGCCAGATTCTCCGCGATCTCCATATCGGGGGCCGTTCCCTTCATGGGGTCCTGGAACACGCGGCAAAGCAAGGCCGCACGCTTATAGGCGGGCTGATTGGTCACGTCCACCCCGTTGATCTCTATTCTGCCGTAATCCGGCCGCCAAACGCCGGAAATGGCGTTCAGCATGGTGCTCTTACCGGCACCGTTGCCACCGATCACCGTGACAAAATCCCCCTCTGCGAGGTGCAGGTTCAGCCCGGAAAGCGCACGCTTTTCATTGACCGTGCCGGGGTTAAAGGTCTTATAGACGTTGGTGATCTTAAGCATCGGCCTCACCTCCGTCCTCACGCTCCTCTGCTGCCAGGCATTCGGCAGGGATCTTCGGCTTTGTAAAATACTCCCGCCTGATATAGGGGAAGGCGAGGAAGATCGCCACCACGATGGCGGAAAGCATTTTCAGCAGGTCGGTATCCAGGCCTAGCCAAATAACAAAGGTGTAAACGAGATAATAGGCAATACCGCCACCCACCACGCCGATCAGGCTGACAACGAAGTTGGGCTTGATCTTGAGGGAAACGGAAAGGCCGATAATGATGGCAGCCAGGCCAATAACGATAGCACCGCGGCCCATGTTGATATCTGCAAAGCCCTGATACTGGGCCAGCAGCGCACCGGCAAGGGCAACGATACCGTTGGAAATGGCAAGTCCAAGCACCTTATTGAACTTCACGTTCACGCCCTGCGCCTCACTCATATCCGCATTGTCGCCAGTCGATTTGACCGAAAGACCGACCTCGGTATAAAAGAAGAGGAACAGACCAACGATCACCACCGCACAGCAAAGCAGCGCCACCACGATCGCCCGCGGGTTATCCAGCGAGGAGAGCAGCACGTTGTAGGCACGCGCGCTGATAGAAAGGTTGGCTTTGCCGAGGATTTTGAGGTTCAGCGACCAAAGGATCAGCTGCGTCAAAATGCCCGCAAGAATGGCGGGAATGCCCATGGCCGTATGGAAAAGCCCGGTCACCATGCCGGCCAACGCCCCGGCCAAAAAGGCAAGCGCAAGACAAACGAAGATGTTGACGCCGTTGGTCAGCAGCACGGCGCACACGCACGCGCCCGTGCAGATCGAGCCGTCTACGGTCAGGTCTGCGATATCCAATATCTTGTAGGAAACGTACAGACCAATGGCCATCAAGCCCCAAATAAGCCCCTGTGCAACCGCACCGGGCAATGCATTGATAAATCCCATAAATTATTCTGCGCTGGTACGGGCTACGTAGCCGTCTGCCTCCAGGGCGGCGGTGTCAATGCCCAGCTCCTCACAGATCTCCTTGTTATACTTCTTCACCGGTGCAGCATCATAGCGGATGGCCATTTTGGTAATATCCGTCTTACCAAGCAGGATCTCTGCTGCCATCTTACCGGTCTCGGCGCCGATGTTGTAATAGCTGATCGCCAGCGTAGCAAAGCAAACGTCGCTCTCGTAGCCGGTGAATACCGGTACCTTGGCAGGGCCGCAGACGTTGCGTACCATTTCATCGTTAGAGGCTACCGTGTTATCGGTGGGAACGTAGATCGCGTCACACGCGGCAGAGGCATTGGTCAGCATGCTCTGCAGCTCGGTCGACTCAGAGAACTTGTACTCCTTGACCGTAATGCTCTTCCCCTCCAGGTATGCCTTCACCACGTCATACTGATAGGCAGAGTTCGGCTCTGCCGAGCAATACAGAATACCAACGGTAGCGCCTGCCTCCAGGCCCAGCACGTCCAGCATCATCTGTGCCTGCTCATCCAAGGGAGCCAGGTCCGAGGTGCCGGATACGTTGTTACCAACCGTACCGCTGAAGTTTTCCAGGCTGAGTGCCACGCCGTACTCGGTGATCGAGGTACCCAGCACGGGAATGGTCTGCGTAGCGTTATAGGCTGCCTGCAGGGCTGCCGTAGCGTTGCCCATGATCAGGTCAACGCCCTCAGACACGAAGCTGTTGACGATGGTGGTGCAGGTGTTGGGCTCGCCCTGGCCGTTCTGCTCCTTGAACACGACGGTTCTGCCCTCGGCCTCCAGCGCCTCGGTCAATGCATCGCGGAAGCCCTTGGTAGCGGCATCCAGCGAATCGTGGGTGATCAGCTGGCAGATGCCGACCACGTACTCGGATTTGTTCGGATCTACCTTAATACCGTTTCCACCGCCGCACGCGGTAAAGGAAACGCACGCACCAAGGCAAAGGATCAGCGCCAGGATCAGAGATAATGTCTTTTTCATAACTTTGTACTCCTTAAAAATATCTATATTTCCATCGGCCATGCCGAGAAAATACCGAAAAAAAGAAAAAACCTGCCCTTTCCCCTATGGGAAAGCGACAGGGACGGCAATGCCGTGTTACCACTCTGCTTCGCTCTTTTCTCACAAAAAGAGCCTCAATAGGTGCTACTACACCCGCGCGATATAACGGTCGCACCCGGTAAAGCCTACACAGCAAAAAGCCTTCAGCCCACAGCTTACGGAAGGAATTCACCGCCACCCACGCTACTGCCTTGCACCACCCGGCAGCTCTCTGAAGCGCGAAGGACGGATACTGGTTTCCGCTCAAACGCATCTCATATATACCAGTATTTTAGCAGATGTCATGCAATTTGTCAAGGTTTTTTTGAAATAAAGTCGCATATTTTTAAAAAACCTATGCTTTCCTCCCTGTAAAAATGCTGCTTTTCCCCCTTGACAAGGCGGGGCTTTCTATGTTATAATGAAGAAAAGCGAGGATGGGGAAGAGTATCTTTTTTCGCACGGCAGAGAGAGCGGATGGGTGGTGTAAATCCGTACGGCGGGAAAGAGAAGGTCGCCCCGTAGCTGCGGGAAGAATCAAGTAGACCCCGCCGTATGCCGCGTTAAGGCGATCAAGCGGATGCTTTTTCCCCCTTTTTGCTACCGGGGTGGCATCAATGCAGGTGGTACCGCGCTTATGGCGTCCTGTTTTTTTCAGGGCGTTTTTTTATTTGCATTTTAACCGAAAGGATAAATAAATCATGAGAAAAGAGCTTGCCAAGGTCTATGACCCTGCCTCGTTTGAGGACAGAATTTACAAGAACTGGTGCGATAAAAATTATTTCGCACCCGACCCGGATCCCAAAAAGCCGCCGTTCTCGGTGGTCATTCCCCCTCCGAACGTAACCGGCCAATTGCACATGGGCCACGCGCTGGACGAGACGCTGCAGGACATCCTTGTCCGTACCAAGCGCATGCAGGGCTACAGCACCCTGTGGGTTCCCGGCACCGACCACGCCGGCATTGCCACCCAGATCAAGGTAGAGGAGCGCTTGCGCGTAGACGAGGGGCTTACCCGCTACGATCTCGGGCGTGAGAAGTTCCTTGAGCGCGTCTGGGCGTGGAAGGAGCAGTACGGCGGCCGTATTATCAGCCAGCTGAAGAAGCTTGGCTCCTCCTGTGACTGGAACCACGAGCGGTTTACCATGGACGAGGGCTGCTCCCGCGCGGTGCGCGAGGTATTTGTCAACCTGTACAACAAGGGGCTGATCTACCGTGGTTACCGCATTATCAACTGGTGCCCGCACTGCACCACCGCCCTCTCGGATGCGGAGGTCGAGTATGCAGAGCAGCCCGGCTTCTTCTACCACCTGCGCTACCCGATCGAGGGGGAGGATGGCTACGTTGAGGTTGCCACCACCCGTCCCGAGACCATGTTTGGTGATACGGCCGTTGCCGTAAACCCGAATGACGAGGAGCATAAGCACCTGATCGGCAAAACGCTGATCCTGCCTGCCGTTGGCCGCCGTATTCCCGTTATTGCGGACGAATACGTAGAGATCGGCTTTGGTACCGGCTGCGTCAAGATCACCCCGGCCCATGACCCCAACGACTTTTTGGTTGGTGAGCGGCACGGGCTGGAGAGCATCCGCGTGATGAATGACGATGCGACCATGAACGCCAACGCCGGCAAATACGAGGGCATGGACCGCTACGAGTGCCGCCGCGCGCTGCTTGCCGATCTGGAGGCCGGCGGCTACCTGCTGAAGACGGTTCCGCACGCGCATAACGTAGGCACCTGCTACCGCTGCAAGACAACGGTTGAGCCGCTGACCTCGGACCAGTGGTTTGTCAAGATGGAGCCGCTGGCCGGCCCCGCTTTGGAGGTCGTGCGTGACGGGCGTGTCCGCTTTGAGCCGGAGCGCTTTACCAAGATCTACACCAACTGGATGGAGAACGTCCATGACTGGTGCATTTCCCGCCAGCTGTGGTGGGGCCACCGTATTCCCGCCTTCTATTGTGACAGCTGCGGCGAGATGATCGTCTCCAAGGAGGATCACGTTACCTGCCCCAAGTGTGGCAAGGCCATGCGGCAGGAGGAGGACGTGCTGGATACCTGGTTCTCCTCTGCCCTTTGGCCGTTCTCTACGATGGGCTGGCCGGATCAGACGGCAGACCTTGCAAGATACTACCCCACCTCCGTTCTGGTAACGGGCTATGACATCATCTTCTTCTGGGTTTCGCGCATGGTATTCTCCGGCATGGAGCATATGGGCAAGGAGCAATTTTCCACCGTCTTTATTCACGGCCTGGTGCGTGATGCACAGGGGCGCAAGATGTCCAAATCGCTTGGCAACGGCATTGACCCGCTGGAGATCATTGATCAATACGGTGCAGACGCGCTGCGCTTTGCCCTGGCGACCGGTAACGCACCCGGCAACGATATGCGTTTTTCGGACGAGAAGATCGAATCTGCCCGTAACTTTGCCAACAAGCTGTGGAACGCCTCGCGCTTCGTGCTGATGAACCTGCCGGAGGATGCAGAGGGCACCGACTGGTCTCTCCCCGTGACCGACAAGCTGGCAAAGGAGGACAAGTGGGTACTGACGAAGCTGAACGCGCTTGCCAAAAACGTCAACGAGGCGATCGACCACTACGAGCTGGGCGTAGCCCTTTCCTCTATTTATGACTTCACCTGGGACATCCTGTGTGACTGGTATATCGAGCTTTGCAAGAGCCGCCTGTACGAGAAGGAGAGCGAGGGGGCAGACACCGCACGCCGCGTGCTTGTCTACGTACTGCGCCAGACGCTGAAGCTGCTGCATCCGTATATGCCCTTTATCACCGAGGAGATCTACTGCGCCCTGCCGCAGGAGGCAGAGAGCATCATGATCGCCGCCTACCCGACAGCAGACCCGGCGCTTGACTTCCCCTCTGATGCGGAGGATATGGAGCGCGTGATCGGCAGCATTCGCGCCATTCGCGCCCGCCGTGCGGAAATGAACGTACCGCCCTCACGCCGTGCAAAGCTGTTTATCACCACCCGCTACCGGGAGACCTACGAGAGCGCTTATCCCTTCTTTGAAAAGCTGGCATCCGCCTCGGCTATGGAGATCGTTGACCGTTATGAAAAGGACGATGCCATCAGCATTGTAACCGATGCTGCTACCGTGTATATCCCGATGGCAGAAATGATCGATACGGAGAAGGAAAAGGCCCGTCTCTCTACCGAGATCAAAAAGACGGAGGGCGAGATCGCCCGTCTCTGCGGCAAGCTGAGCAATGAAGGATTTTTGGCCAAGGCGCCTGCCCAGGTCGTAGAGGGCGAGAAGGCGAAGCTTGAAAAATACAAGGCCACGCTGGAGGCGCTGCAGGCAGCCCTCGCCAAGCTGGCATAAAGAGGTTTTATGATTCGTTTTGAGAGTGATTATTTAGAGGGGGCGCACCCCAAGGTATTAGAGGCGCTGGTAGCGACCAACGCCGCCCAGACCCCCGGCTACAGCGAGGACGATTACTGCGACCGCGCGAGAGAAATGATCCGCGCACGCTTCTCTGCCCCGCACGCCACCGTTCACTTTTTGGTGGGCGGCACGCAGGTCAATGCGGTGATGATCCGCGCGGTCCTGCGGCCGCACCAGGGCGTGCTTTGCGCCGTCAGCGGCCACATCAACGCGCACGAGACCGGCGCGATCGAGGCGGGCGGGCACAAGGTGCTTGCCCTGCCCTCGGATGACGGAAAGATCACCGCTGCCGCTGTGCAGGCCTATTACGATGCACACTGGGCAGACGGCAGCCACGAGCATATCGTGCAGCCGGGCATGGTGTATATCTCCAACCCGACCGAAAACGGCACGATGTATGCAAGGACCGAGCTGATCGAGCTGTATACGACCTGCCACGCCCTGCGCCTGCCGCTGTATATTGACGGTGCGCGCCTTGGCTACGGCATCATGGCAGAGGGAGATAACCCCACGCCGGCCGACTACGCACAGTACTGCGATGCCTTTACCATTGGCGGCACCAAGGTGGGCGCCCTGTTTGGTGAGGCACTCGTGATCAACAACACTGCCCTGGCAGAGGACTTCCGCTATCTGATCAAGCAAAGCGGCGGGCTTTTGGCCAAGGGGCGCCTGCTTGGCGTGCAGTTTGCCGCCCTGATGGAGGATGACCTGTACTTCAAGATCGCCGCGGAAGCAGACCGTCTGGCCCTGCGCCTGCGGGACGGCTTTCTTGCCTGCGGCTACCCGATGCTCTTCCACTCGGTGACCAACCAGCAATACCCCATTCTGCCCGATGCGCTGCTTGCGCGGCTGGATGAGAAATATACCTACTGCTATTGGCAGCGGGTGGATGACACGCATTCTGCCGTTCGCTTCTGCGCCTCCCCCTTCACAACCGAGGAGCGCGTAGACGCGCTGCTTGCCGACCTGCGCATTCTGACGGCGGATATCAACGCCGCCATCTGATCACAGCAGGCGGTCGCAGACCTCCCGCGCTCGTGCGTTATCCGGCAGCATCAGCAGGACCACGGTGCTTCCGCTGCGCAGCACGCAGGCCCCCTGCAGGATAGTGCAGCCCGGCCTGACCTGCTTAACGCGGCCAAGGCGTGCAGCACACATCTCGGCCACGCGCACGCTGTCCTCTCCCCCCGTGCAGGAGAGGAAGGCAATTTCGCCCCCCTCAAAGGAGGAGGAGAGAAAGATGGCGTATTCGCTGCAAAGCGAAAAGGCGTTTTCGCCGTTATCTTCTAAAAAAAGTGCATCTGCCAGGGTGGGGGAAAGATAGCCCTCCTCCCACTCTTGCCTGCCGCTGTGATAGACCTGCCCGGCCGGCAGGTCTGTATATGCCTCGCAAAACGCCTGGAGCAGCGCCTCCGGCGGCGGTGCGCTGCCGCAAGAAGCAAGCAAGAGGGCGGCCAATAATACGGCAGATAAAGCAGAAAAAATTCGTTGCATAACGAGCCTCCTTACATGGGCGATCGTTTATGTATACGAAAAAAGCAAAAAAATTATGATAGGAGGGGGAGCAGCATGAGCGGAAGCGGTTCCTTAAAGGATTCTGAGCCTATTTTCCGTGCCGTGCTGGAAAGCGGCGGCACCTTTACCTTAAAGCCGCGCGGCAACAGCATGCGCCCCACCATCATCCCGGGGCGTGACGGTGTGAGCATCGTCCGTTTAGAGGGAGAGGCTGCGCTGTATGACATTCTGCTCTACAAGCGGCAGGACGGCAGCTTTGTGCTGCACCGTGTGGCCGCGGTGGAGAGGGACGGCACCTACACCATGTGCGGGGATTACCAGGTCATATTGGAGCGGGGTGTCCGCCGAGAGGACGTTGTTGGCGTGGTGACTGCCATCCACCGCCCGCAGGGCGACCTTGTGCGTGGCACAAAGGAGTTTCTTGCGCCGGCGCGCCGGCGGGCACGCAACCGCCCGTTGCGCTGCGTGCGCTACTACGGCGGCCGGTTTCTTGAACGGCTGTTCCGCAGAAGCAAGCAAAAGTAAGGAGGAGGCATGATGCCTCCTCCTCTGTTTTTTATTCGTTGCCGTTTGCGCGCTTGAATTGCAGCGGCGTCATGCCGCACCGACGCCGGAACACGGAAATAAAATAGGAGCAATCAGAAAATCCCGTTTTTTCGCTCGCCTCGCTGACGCTGCATCCGCGCTGCAGCAGTTCCTTGGCGTAGGATATCTTTTTCGCCTCCAAAAACGTGCGGGGTGACAGGTGGATATAGCGGCGGAACCAGCGACTCAGCGTAGCAGGACTGATGTAGATTTTTTCAAGCAGGTCGGCCGGGCTATGCAGCTCACAAAAATGCGTATTGATCAGATCCAGAACGCGCTGCAGCTCGGCTGGCAGCTCTGCATAAGCAGTTCTCTGCTCTTCTTGCCTTTTTCGCGCAGCCAGCGCGGCAAGGATGTACAGCAAATGCGCCGTGCAGGAAAGTGTCTGCTCTTTTTCCTGTGGTGCAGCCAGCTGTAAAAAGGAGGCGATCAGCCTCTCCCGCTCCTCTCCCTGCGGGCGCCACAGTGCTGCCCCATTTTCTTCAAATCCCTCCGCAAGCGCGTGCCCGCGCGGCATGTCCAGCCACAGGCACACATGCTCATGCACGCAGGGGGAATTCAAAATACAGACGTGTACATCCCCCGGCCGCGTCAGAATAATGTCGCCGTGCTGCACGGCATAGATATGGTTATTGACAAGAAAGGATATATCCCCCGTCAGGTTCAGGTAGATCTCATAGTAACCGTGGATGTGCGAAGGATCCAGCACCGGATCCTTCGGTGTGTGATATTCGTTTACATATCTGGCCATGAACCGCACCTCGGATAAGGATAGCATACGGTTTTCCGGCATTGGCAAAAACGGCATAGGCACCTCGATGTGAGCGAATTTTCCTATTTTCTGATTGAAAAGTGATAGAAATTTCGTTTTATAGACATTATAATATATGCAACAGCAATTGTCAAGAGGAGGAGCCTTATGTCCCACTATCAAAACCCGGCATCCGACACCCAGTATCAAGCCTGGCTGGCAGACACGAGCCGTTTTCCCTTTTCCTTTACATACGGCGGAACCATATACAACGGCTTTTCACCGGATGCACAGATCGATGAACAGCAGACGCACATGGGGGCGCGGGAAACGACCGTGCGCCGATACAAGGTCGATGCCGCGTTGACCGTTACACTGAAGCTTACCCATTCTTACGATTACGGCGTGACTGAATGGACGGTCTATTTTCAAAACCCCGCAAGCGAAAACAGCGAGGTGTTGACCGAGGTGAAAAGCTGCCTGCACTTTGGCGGCGAAAATCCCGTACTGAAGGGCATCCTTGGCGACCATGTGAATCAGTACCGGCCTTATACCGTTCCGCTTACCGAGATGCCTGTACACTTCACCTCGGAAAGCGGCCGCGCAACGCACGTCAATTTTCCTTATTTTAATTTAGAGCATGGAGATGGCGGCAGCATGCTGGCCATTGGCTGGGCCGGTACGTGGACGGCCGATTTCCGTTTTGAGCAAGGAGAGACGATCTACACCGCCCGCTCGGTCAACGATCTATGCACCTACCTGAAGCCGGGAGAGGAGATCCGCACCGCGCTGTTTGTTTGCGCAGACTATACCGTGCGCAACGAGCACTATGCCACCAACTACTGGCGTAGCTGGTTCGTAGCTGAAAATCTGCCTAAGGAGAATGCAAGCGGCAAGAGCCTCTCTCCCTTCTCCACCTGCTGTCTCGCCTCAGACACCGGGCTACCCAATTCGGACGGCAGCATTTCAGAGCGGCATACTACATGGCGGCCGAGCCTTGAAAAAATGATCAGCGAGGACGTCAAGGTGGATTTCCGCTGGTTTGATGCCGGTTGGTACACAGACCCCGAAATGAAAACGGTAGAATCAGATTGGTGGAACACCATCGGCACGTGGGTGCTGGATCCCGAGAAATGGCCGGGGGAAAGCTTCCGTGAATCGACCGATTTTGCACGCGAGCATGGCATGCGCACGTTAATGTGGTTTGAACCGGAGCGCGTGACCAACCCCGCCGCGCTTGCCAAAAATTTTGGCTACCAAGAGGAATGGGGCATCCGCTGTAACGCTATTGACCGCTATGAAACGGTCAGCCGTGAGGTGATTACCAACAATATCGGCGACCCGGCATGCTTTGCCTGGACGCTGAAGCAGGTAACCGAAACGCTGCGCCGCGGCAAGGTAGAGATGTACCGCGAGGATAACAATTCCAACCCCGGCGAGCTGTGGCATTATTTAGACACGGCAGAGGGTGAGGGGCGTACCGGCATTACCGAATGTCGCTTTATTGATGCACATTACCGGCTGTGGGACGGCATTATTGCATGCACGCTATCCTATGGCGGCTGTGGCTTTGTTGACTCCTGTGCCTCCGGCGGCGGCCGAAACGACCTGGAATCCATGCGGCGCGGCGTTCCGCTGCTTCGTAGCGACAGCGACCGCACCACCACCGCTCTGCGCCTATCCATGACCACCGCCTTTAACCGTTGGATCCCCTTCTGCGGTGCCAACACCAAGGAAAAGGCCGGTGAGCTGGCTTTGACCGGGCGCACCGACCCTTACACCTGGCGTGCCTCCTACCTACCCGCGCTGAACGTAGATTCGCAGTTCGTACAGGACCCCGACCAGAATTTTGATATTCTGCGTTTTGGCCTTTCCGAATGGAAAAAAATCTCCCCCTACCTGTTGAAGGATCTTTACGTATTGACCCCCTGGCACACCGAACGGGATACCTATTCCTTTACCGCCCTCTCGTATTTTGATGCGGCGGTTAAGCGCGGCGTGCTGCTTGCCTTCCGTCAGGAGAACTGCCCGGAGAGCGAGTTGACCGTCTCCCTACCCTTCGTGCCGGACGGTGCTACCGTTCGCCTGACAGACGAGGACAGCAAGGAAACGCTGACACTACAAGGCAACGGCCTGACACTTTCGTTTGATGCACCGCGTACTGCGCGGCTACTATGGATCGAGGTGATCTGATGTACGTTCTTCCTTTAGCCGTATCCATGACGGCAGCGCTGCTGACCGGCATTTTGCGAAAGCTTTTGGTTGACCGGTACGAGAACAGCGAGAGAGCCAGACACCTGCAGAATGCAGTAGCCAGTCTGGTGGCCGCCGTTTGCCTGCTGCTCGTAGGCGGGGTGCCGCAGGCCTCGCTTTTCACCGTTCTGCTGGCACTTGGCTTTGGCTTTGTAACGGCCTTGCAGCAGGTATTTACCCTGCAGGCATTGGAGCTCGGCCCGTATGCCTATACCGCCGTCATCTGCTCGCTCTCCACCATGATCCCGGCGCTTTCCGGCGCGCTGTTTTTTAAAGAAACGCTTGGTTTTTCACACATTTTAGGTATGCTGCTGATGGTGGTCTGCTTCTTCCTTTCTGCCGATTTTTCCGGTGAAAAAAAGAAAACCACCCTGCGCTGGCTTCTCTGCTGTGCCGTTGCCTTTTTGGCCACCGGCCTGATCGGCGTCATGCAAAAATGGCACCAAAGCACCGATTACCGGACAGAGCTGGATGCCTTTCTCGTCATTGCCTTTGCCTTCTCCTGCTTCTATTCTGCAGCGGCCTTCACCGTCTCCCTTTTAAAGAACAAAAGGAAGGCGGCACCCGGTAATGCAGCGCCCAGCCTTTTTCACCTTCTTCCCATCCTGCTGATGGCCATGATCGGCATCTGCACGGCAACGAACAACAAACTGAACCTCTTTCTTTCCGGCGTGATGGAAAGTGCCGTCTTCTTTCCCCTCGTCAACGGCGGCAACCTGATCTTAACGGCGCTGGCCGCCCTGCTTCTCTTCCGTGAGCGGCCTACGGGCAAGCAATGGGCCGGGCTGTTGATCGGCACACTGGCAGTTGTCTTTCTCTGCAACCCGTTTGCGGGTACATAACATAAAAAACCGGCGCGATCAGTTGATCGCGAAGTCGGGTCGTAGCCATGTCGTTCTGTGGGCCAAGGGGTTGAGGATTTAATTTGTCTTCCTAAGACCGCTGGGCCTCCGACTTGGCAAAGAAAGCGGACACCGATGTGATGATGGCGGTAAACCTCGGAACAAGAGGTGCGGACGATGCGAGAAATCTCGTTGAATACTGCAACTTTGACGGTGATACAAAGTACGCTAAAATGAGAAAAGAAAACGGATACGATAAGCCGCACGACATTAAAGTATGGTGTCTCGGAAACGAAATGGACGGTCCGTGGCAGATATGTC
>JAZQLY010000022.1:0-4953 GCA_045543015.1 Eubacteriales bacterium | reverse complement strand
CCCACGGGACCCATTTATGGGTAGTAAGTAACAATTGCATGGCTGGCAGGCCAATTAAAAGCGCACTTGTGCGCAGCCAGTAATGTTTAGGGCTATGCCCGAAAATGTAATACCCCCCGCTGCGCGGGGGGATATTTATTTATATGAATTACCGCACCTTGCCGATAAAGAACATCCGATACAGCGACTCCTTCAGCGGCTTGATGATCTCGATCAGGATCAGCAGCATGCCAAGCAAAAAGAGCGAGGCGCAGGAGAAGATCGACCAAATGACGGGAGAGGAGGCACCGAAGGTCAGGCGGATCAGCCGCTCAAGGAGGATGGTCCAGCCGCCCAGCAGAATAATGCCGCCGCCGTAGATATACAGAAACCCGGCATGCACGTAGCGGTGCAGGGCGACCACCGCCACAACGATGGCACCGAGCGAGAGCGTGATGGGCAGGGCAAAGGTGAGATACCACGCGCCGCCAAGCGAATAGTTGAGATGGGCCAGGTACAGCGCGACCGCTGCGGTGTCACACGGCAGAAAGATGACCGGGTGGCCGTGGCGGAACCAATAGGGAAAGATCAGGCAGAGATAAACGAGCAGCACACCGCCGGCCGTAATGCCCGACCAGGAGATGTCCCCATGCCACAAAAGCTCAAAAACCACGGGCAAAACCAAGGGCAGCACCCACAAAATGGTGATGACGAACAAAAGCCCCTTCATGTTTAGCTCCTCCGATTCAAAATCCTTTTTGGGGTAGGTCGGCTTGCTTTCCCCGAGAGGAATGTCCGGGTGGTAGACGCGCGTGCTGCAAAGCGGGCAACGCTCTTGCCCGTCAGATAGCTTTACGCCGCATTTGATACAGTACATAGTGTTCTCCTATCTTGTGTTGCTTTCCACCGTTGGGCAGAGCGAAAGATCGCGCAGCACCTCGTAGAGCGCGCGCTCCAGCACCGGCTCGTGAATGTTGCGAATGACGTTGAGATTCATTTTCCCGTTGTAGGTGATCAGCGAGGTGTTGTAAGGGGCAGAGGCCTGCACGCCAAGCACAAAATCCAGCCGCTCTACGTAGGCGGAAAGCGCCTCCGGCAGGGAGACCAGCCCCAGGTTTGAAAAGCTGAAGCAGGACTTTTTCTCACCCACCGCATTGAAGATCAGCTTCATCACGATGTTCTTGAGAAACAGCGGGGTGGCACGCAGGATCAGGCTGCGCTCACTGTTCACGTTGGTGGCGATCATGCCGGCCATTTGCTTGTCGGTGATTTGCAGCTTCATCTGATGGTGTACGATCTCGCAAAGCTCGTCAAAGCTGTATTCCCCCATGCGCGGGTCAATGCCCGGCGTGGCGTACAGTACAAAATTGCGCAGCGTGCGGGAGGGGAAGAGCTTGCGCAGGTTGACCGGGATCAGCACCTTCACCGGCCGCCACTTTTTTGCGCGGCGCACACGCTTTTTTTGAATATTGACGGTAGCCAGCATCAGCGCGGCAACCAGGTAGGCCGTTACCGTCACGCCGCGCTTTTTTGCCTCGGCGGCCACGGTTTTGGCATCCAGAATGAAGGTCGTGTTGGTCTTAAAGCCGTCAACTACCCGCTCACCTGTGATCTTAAAGGCGGTCGTATCTGCACGCGAGAGCGGCCGCTTGCCTGCGTACTTGATAAAGCTGTCCTCCAGCTCGGCCTCGTCCGGCTCCTCCAAACGGTCTAAAATGCCGTCCCCCGGCGGAACCTTGACACCGTGCTTTTGGTACAGGTATTCGGCTACCAGCGTTTTTAAAAAGACAAGGCCGCCGTTGCCGTCGGTCAGCGCGTGGAAAAATTCCACCGCGATGCGCCGCTCGTAAACGATCACGCGGAAGGCGCATTCCCGTATATCGTCAAACGGCATGCGCGCCAAGGGGTATGGCCCCTCCTCAATGATATCGGGCGCGGCGGGGATCTCCTGTAAATAATACCAAAACATGCCGCTGCGCAGCCGCACGGCGATAGAGGGAAAGCGGCGCACCGTCACGTCCAGGGCCGTGCGCAGCGCCTCGCGGTCTACCTCCTCATACAGCGTGGCCGAAAGACGAAAGACGTTGCTCCAGTTCCGCCGCCGTGCCGCAGGGAAGATCTTGGCCGCGTTGTCCAGCATCATCCACCGCAGCTTTTTCTGGTGCGGGATCTGCGTCTTGATAAATTTGCGGATGCGCGAAAAATCCTTTTCGTGCTCCTTTAGGTCATACAGGATATAGGCGTGCCACATGCCCGGCGTGACTACCAGCTCGCTTTCGCAGCGGCAGGCAAGCAGCCTCTCGTGCAGCAGCACAGCATCATCCAGCATGATCTCATCCCCGCCCACAAAGATCAGGGAGGGGGGCATCCGCTCCAGCTCGCCAAACAGCGGGGAGATCAGCGGGGCGCGCTTGGCAGCACGATCCTCGTCTGCTCTGTCGCAGGTGCGCGGCTTGCTGTTTTTTCCTTGCTCCTCGCAGCCGTAAACGTAGCAATCGGCAAAATATTTCAGCCGCTCCTTGGTGATAGAGGGGTCTGCCTTTTCGTTCACGGCGTAGGATTCGCCGCTTGCGGTCAGGTCTGTCCATGGGGAAAATGCAATAATGCCCGCCGGGAGCATCCACCCCTTTTCCTTCAGCTTCAGGCAAAGGGAATAGCAAAGCCCGCCACCGGCGCTCTCGCCGCAAAGAATAATGTCACTTGGGGCATATCCGTTGGAAAGCAGATGGCCGTAGGCATCCAGCGCGTCATCCAGCGCCGCAGGAAAGGGGTGCTCGGGTGCCAGACGGTAGGCGGCGCACAGCACGCGCATGCCGCATTTTTCTGCCAGCATGGCACCCACGCCCTTGGCATATTGCAGGTTGCCGGTGGTATAGCCACCGCCGTGCAGATAAAGCATCACCCCGCCGGTTACCTCATCCCGCGGGATCACCCAGGTGCAGGAAAATTCGCCTAAGGCAAAATCCTTGTGCGTGACCTCGTGCTTGCGTGAGGCGGTCATCAGCTTGCCAATGGCATCCTGCCCGCGTCTGACCGTGGCAAGAGAGCTGTTTTCAATAAACGGCTTCAGCACAGAAAGCTGAGAGCGCAGAAAGCTTCTTGAGGGCTTCATAGACCTCCTCCTTTGCTTAACATGGTTGCTTAACATGATACCATATTATACCACGGTCACGGTAAAAAAACAATAGATGGCGGGAATTTCGCCCGTTTTTGCAGCAAAAACGCAACCAAATGCGGGATTTTTCCGCCTGATGGGGTGAGGGCTTGCCAAAACCGTAAAGGTGTGGTATAATAAAATTGATCGGTAAGGCTCTCGGCGCGAAAAACGCATATACAGGAAAGGAGTACGGTTATGAAGAAATTTATTTGCATTTTCCTTACGATGTTGCTTTGCTTTGGCATTTTTGGGTGCGGTACGGGGGATACCGATATCGTTCCGGACAGGATGCCCATCTTGTCTGAAGACGAGGCAGAGACCGTGGTGGTAGAGGATTTTAACTACGTATACGGCGAAATTATCGGCAAGGCCGGTGCAAACGCCTTGGTTTTGAAGATGAACGTTCCCCGCATGGTAGAGACCTGGGGGGAGGTGGTCTACATCGTCACCGATGAGGCAGAGGATTGGTGCGTTGGTGATGAAATTGACGTCAGCTTTTCTGTTGCCCGCAGGCCGTATGATAAGATGCAGTATGCACAGATCATAGCAGAGCGTGTCGAACAGCTTTCTTTGTATGCGAAGCCCATTCTCTATTTTTACCCCGAGGTATCGACCGTTTGCTCGGCCAGGGTGCTGCTTGACGGGTGCCTGACCTGCACCTATCCCGCCCACGGGGCACACGGCTGGCAAGGCTTTACCGCCCACCCGGATGGCAGGCTGGTCTTCCCGGATGGCAAGGAATATTACGCCCTGTATTGGGAGGGCGTACAGCACGCCGAATGGGATTTTTCGCAGGGCTTTTGCGTGCGCGGGGAGGATACGGATGCCTTTCTGGAATGGGCGCTTGCTGCGCAGGGCTTGAGCGCGCGAGAGGCGAATGAGTTTATCGTGTATTGGCTGCCCCTTATGCAGGAAAACCCCTATAACGTGATCGCCTTTCAGACCGATGCGTATACCGAGGGGGCGATTTTGGATATAGAGCCCGCCCCGGATAGCCTGCTTCGCGTTTTCATGGCCTACTATCCGTCAGACGTAGCCGTCGATATCCGGCCGCAGACCTTTGCCGGCTTCGTGCGGCAAGGCTTTACGGTGGTAGAATGGGGCGGCAGCCAGGTTGAGAAGCCGAACGGTAAAAAATAACGATAGGTAGGAACGTACATGACGGGCAAGCTGTTTTTTAGTGCGATTGCGAAGTTTTTGCTTGGCGCTTCTTTGGTTTTTGTGTTGATCTTTCTGCCGGCCGGTAGCCTTGCCTTCTTTAACGGCTGGCTGCTGATGGCCATTTTGTTCGTGCCAATGTTTTTTGCCGGCGTTGTGATGATGATGAAAAATCCCGCCCTGCTTGCCTCCCGCCTGCAGGCCAAGGAAAAGCAAAAGGCGCAGGACACCGTTGTCAAGCTGAGCGGGCTGATGTTCCTTTGCGGCTTTGTTGTGGCCGGGCTTGACTACCGCTTTGGTTGGCTTGCCCTGCCAAAAGGGGTAACGATCGCGGCGGCGGTGCTGTTGCTGCTTGCCTATCTGCTGTATGCCGAGGTGCTGCGGGAAAATGTCTGGCTCTCCCGCACGATTGGCGTACAGGAAAACCAGACTGTGGTGGATTCCGGGCTGTACGGCATTGTCCGCCACCCGATGTATGCCGCAACGGTTCTGCTGTTTCTTTCCATTCCGCTGGTGTTGGGTTCGCTCTATGCGCTCATCCCGTTTCTTGCCTATCCGCTGATCATTGCAAAGCGGATCCGGAATGAAGAAATGGTACTGGAAAGAGAATTGCAGGGCTACACAGCCTACAAAGAGAAAGTCAGATACCGGCTGCTCCC
>JAZQLY010000021.1:0-69763 GCA_045543015.1 Eubacteriales bacterium | reverse complement strand
GGGCATGCGAGCCTTCCGCACAGATGATCGTACCGTTATTGACCACAAGGCCGTGAACGATTGCTGCGCCGTTGTTGTAGAGGGTCACGCCCTCGGCTACCGCCAGGGTAGCGTTATCCGGTATCGTTAAGGTAACGCCCGGCTCGATGGTAAAGTCCACGTCAAAGGTATGCGTACCCGTAATGATGCCGGTGGTGGCGGTAAAGTAGGCGTAGCCCAGGCCGGCTCTGCCGTTGCCGATCGCCTCCGCATCCGGGCGGCCGGGCGTGGCATTGATCACGCCGCCGGTGATCACGATCAGGCCACCGGTGCCGCTCGCGCCGCCGCCGCTGCCGGCGCCGCCGTAGCCGGTGGTACCGTTGGTGATATAGCCACCGGTTGCGGTAACGTTGCCGCCCGAGATAAAGATCTTACCCGTGCCGGTGCTGTCTG
Source organism: Eubacteriales bacterium (assembly GCA_045543015.1). Taxonomy (GTDB): domain Bacteria; phylum Bacillota; class Clostridia; order Oscillospirales; family CAG-272; genus UBA1740. The sequence goes on along the minus strand of JAZQLY010000021.1, from coordinate 69,331 downwards.
TTCCGCCGCCAATGCCGGCGCCGCCGCCGCGGGGAGAGCTACCGCCCGTGGCGATCACCGTGCCACCCGTAATGGTGATCTGATAATTGTCGGCTTCATTGCCGCCGCCGCTGCCGATACCGGCTGCATAATCAGAACCGGTAGCGGTTACGTGACCGCCGGTGATCAGAATCGTGGCACCGTGGCTTCTATAGCCCAAGCCGATGCCGGCGCCGTTATCTGTGCTCTTGGCAACCACGGTGCCACCGTGGATCTCGATCAGGCTCTCTTCTCCCTCATACCAGGAGCTGGTGCCGATGCCCGTCGTATAGCCGGTGGCGTATACCGTGCCACCGTAAATGCGTACCGTACCGGCAGAGCCCTTGTAGCCCGCGCCGATGCCGGAAGATATAGAGCTGCCGGACGTAGCCGTCAGCGTGCCACCGTACACGGTCACGGTACCACCGTTGCCATAGAAGCCGCCGCCAACACCTGCACCGTAGTAGCCGCCCGTAGCGGTAACACTGCCGCCGTACAGGGTAAAGCTGCCACCGTTGGCCAGGGGGCCGCTGCTTAAGCCGTAGGCACCGCCAATGCCGGCTGCATCCCCCTTGCCGGTAGCGGTCAGGGTGCCGCCGTGCACGGTCAGCGTGCCGCCGCTTTCTTGCTGATTACCGCCGATGCCGGCCTGATAATCGGTGGTGGCGGCCGCCACCAGCATGCCGGAGCTATTTTCTTCTCCGTATACGGTAAGCGAATTGCCCTCACCCGTCAGGCGGATACCGCCGTTTACGGTCAGGCGGCTACCGTCCATCAGAATGAGATGCACCTCACCCGTAACGGTCAGGCGGGCGTTGATGGTCACATCCCCATTCACCACGTACCATCCGGCCGAAAGCGCGGTCAGGCTGTCGCTTACCACGGTAAAGGTGGTGGGGGTCTTTTCGGTGGAGGTCAGCTTCTTGTCGGCGCTGCTCCACGCGTATTCGATATAGGTGATGGTATGGCCGCAGGCCGTACAGGCCGCGCCATCCAGCGCGTGAGTAATGCTGCGGCTGTAGCCGCAAAGATTACATTGCGCGTCACAATTGTGATCAAAGACGTGAATATCGGTGCGTATTTCGCCACAGCTGTTACAGCTGGCGTCGCAAGCATCGTCATAGCTGTGCGTGGTATCGGTACGGCCAACCTGCTTGCAATCGATACAGATGGTATCGCAATCGTAGGTATAGCTGTGCTCTTTTACCGTATTGGCGGTGTTGCTGAAGCCGGCCTCGCAGGGAACGGTGCGATAGACCCGCATGCCGCCCGGTACAGGGTACGCATCGGTACCCAGCTGCTGGCCCCATGCATCGGCGCCCAGCAGCAGGGCCAGCGCGCCGGAGGCGGCCTGCTCGGCCGTGATGGTGGCGCACCCTTCGCTCGTGCCGGCGTACTGCCCGCCGTACAGCGTGGTGCCGTCGGCATAGCAGTTGATCAGACTGCCGGGGCGATCGCCGGTATTCCCGATTCCTCTGGTGTCACCCGCGATGAGACCAAAGCGATTGGTCGCGCCGGTGATGGTAGAGCTTAGCACCAGGCAGTTCTGCACGGTGCCCTCGTATACGCAGCCGGCAATGCCGCCGACCACGTAATCATCAAGGTCGATCACCGCATTGATCACGTAGCAATCGGTCACCAGGCCCGTCTTGATCAGCTGGCCGACGATGGCACCGACACAGAAATCCGGAGTATTAGCAGGCGTGATCATGCGAACGCCGTTGATGCCGAGATTCTTGATGGTACCGCTAACGGTGCCGAAGAGACCGACAGAGGTTCCCTTCAATAGCGGGCTCATAAGCTCCATGTTGCGGATCTCATAGCCGCAGCCGTCAAAGGTGCCGGCATAGCCGAGATCAGTGCCGTAAGCAGTGTTATAGAAAGCTGTCGGCGCAATGACCGTCCAGATACGGCCGTTGAGATCAATGTCAGACACAAGGCGGGCATTTGCCGTTTTATGGCCGGCGTTAACGTGGGAAGCAAACCAGAGGAGGTTGCCCGTGTTTGCCAGCTCGTAATAGCCATCCTCGGCAAGCGTAGGCATGGCGTAGGCACCACAGCAGCTATAAATGCCGTTTTCAGCAGCCGCACCGTGCTCTACGGTCAGGGTGCCGCTCTTCTTTTCGATCTCGTAGCTGGCCGTTACGTCATTGCCCTCGGCATCCAGAATGGTAACGGTAGCCGGGGTGAAGATAAAGCGGTCGCTCTGCGTGATATCGATCGCATCAAAGGTGCCGCTTACGGTATGGCCCTCTACCAGGCCGTTTGCCGAAAGGGTAGTGCCGGTAAACTCGCCGTCATCGGCAACGCTTGCGTCTGCCGGGGTAACGGTTACCGCACGCTTGGCAATGGTAAATGCTACGGTCTCGCTACCGCCGTACCCCTCCATCGTATAGGTAACGATGGCGGTGCCGGTGCCGGCCAGCACGTTGTTGGTAGCGGTAACGGTATAATCAACGTTGGCTACCAGAACGTTCCCATTCTCATCGGTTACTACCAGGGTAGGAACCTGCGCCTGGCCGTTATAGGGATAGGTGCCGGTAACGGTGGGGGTAAACAGCGCAGCCGCATCCTTCACTACCACGTATTGGCCGTCTACCTGCTGATAGGCCAGACCGTCATCCAAAAGCCAATAATAGTTGTCGTCAAAGGTACCGCCCTGAATGGTTACCGAGCCATTATCATGCTCGTAGGGGCGGCCGGTATAATCACCGTCTACAATGATCAGCTTGGCATTGTCGTTGGCCCAGGCAAAGCTGTGTGGCGTCTGTATGCCGCCGCCACGCGTGGTGGTCAGGGTCAGCTCGGCATAGCCGTTCAGCTCGAACAGCACGGAAAGGCTGCTACGGGTGTAGATCGTATAGCCGTTAAAATTGATGGTACGAGTGCCTGCCTCCAGCACAATGCGGTCATACAGATCCTCTACGTCGCTTGCCAGCGTAATATAGGAGGCACCGGATGCCACAGCATCGGTAAACTTGATGTAGGTGGTTTCACCCGCATCCAGCTCGCCGTCCCCGTCCGTATCGGCCCACGCCTCAAAGCTCCTGTAGGCCTCCCACAGGCCGCTCGTCTCGTCCTTCCTTGCCGAGCTGTTACCAGATAAATAATCGGTCGGATCAAAATCAAAGTAACCGCTGACGATCGTAACGTATTCACCGAGCGCCGTTTCAAACAGTGCCGCACCGCGGTAAAAGGTACCGCCCTCAATACTGGTATCGCTCAGCGTGCCTTCGCTATCCGACAGGATATAGGCAGAGCGGCTGGCATCCAGCACGCCAGTTTTCAGCAAACTGCTATCATAGATCACGTTGCCATTGCCCAGCAGGTGAAGCACAGAGCCCTCTGCCACCGTAATGGTATGCCCCTTCAGATCCAGGCGGGTGTAATAGCCCACCTGCTGCTCAAACGGTACGCTTGCGGTGGTGTTGACATACGTCACGTCCTTCAGCAGCACCACGGTACCGCCGTAGGATATCGCGTGAGAGAGGTCGCCAAAGCGATATTCACCCACGTCAAAGCTGCCGTTTTCGTTCAGATCGGTATAGGCAACTATATTTACTACGGAGTGGATCTCAAACAGCCCAGCCTCGTTCTTTTCTGCCATGTAGTCCGGCGGCAGGAGGTAGTAGGGGTCAAAGCTGGTCTGGCACTTCATCAGGCTGGCGGTGGATCTATCATTCACGTAGATAGGGTTATTCGTATTCGCGTGGGCAAGCAGCCTGACCGCATAGTTATCGATCACCAGCTCGCCGTTTGTCACGTTGAAAAGAGTAAGACCGCTTTTCGCAGAGGCATCGATGATATTTCCGGTTTCGCTATTCGTTGTTTCTACGGTCAGCTTGGCGCCTTGAACAGTGATCATCTGGTAGCCTGTAAAGTCATCGCTTGCCGTAATGCTCCTGCCATTCAGGTCTAAGATGAATTCCGCACCTTCCACGTTCGAAAGGAAGGAGACCCACGTATCCAGGGTTACGTCATTGACCAGTATCACGCGGCCGCCGCCTGCGCGGGATGCGGCATCTACCGCAGCGCCCAGCGTGTAGTAGGCAACCTCGCCATCCTCAAAATGCCCACTGTTGTTTGCGTCAAAGATAGCGGCAGCCTCGGTAGTTTCAAACTGCTTTGCTACCCAGTAGCCGTGCTCATCCTCTACAAAATGGAGAAAAAGGCCTACAGTCTCATTCGTATGGCGGTAAGACCCGTCTTGCGGCTTTACGCTGGCGCTCACGCCGGGCGTTACGTCGATCCTACTGCTCTCGTCTGCGTAGAACATAAAACCGGTTGCCGGCGTATAGTGCCCGTCCTCTAACAATATATAAGAACCGTCTTGGGCCTCAACCGTAGTTTGAACAGCGCTTACGCTGGCGTCAATCCGGCCGGTGCCAATACTATCAGCAATGGTAAGCGCAGAGCTATCCATAACTAAAATAAAATCCGTGTTATTATTATAAGGCACCTCTATCGTATAACCGCACAGGTCTAACGTGATGCCCTTGCCATACCGCAGAGAGGCAGTATCCACCTGGGAACCGGCTAAGCAAAGCTTGGCACCGGTCGGTGCAGCGTTGAATGCACCGGCCAGATCCGTATATCTGCTTTCGCCTGCATCGATACGCCTATTATCATTCACATCGTTCCACAACAGGCTATGCATTTTGGTGAGGACCTCATAGGTGCTCGCGTCTGCCATATGGTCGTTAAAGGTCGTGTAGGTATTGACCGGGTCGCCGTCTGACGCATTACGCGGCTTTTCCAGCTTTTCCAGCATCACGGTCTTTTTGGTAGAGCTTTCCGGCACCTCATGGTCACTGATCATATAGGTGCCATACACCTCGGGAACAAAGGCAACGTAAACGCCATCGCCCTCGGCATCTACCATCGCAAGGGCGGCAACGTGCTCACCCTCGTCATCGTATACGTGCAGGTAATATTTGTCTGCCCATTCCTCATAGGGGTCAAACTGCACGGCGTGGTATTCCTGCTCCCAATCCGCATGCAGGATCGAGCCACGCGCTACGTATGCCGGCTCGGCTGCGCTTGCCCCCAGCTGCATGATGCCCAAAGCGGCGCAAAGCGCAAACAGGATCAGGCAACACGCCAGTGTGATTCTTCTTACGGTCTTCGTGTTACTCATGTTTTTTCTCCATTCAAAATTCTGATAGGGACGTACCGTTTCTGTTTCCAATATATGATCTATTCATTTCGCCGGTTTCTTGGGCACTTGCAAAGCGCGATCAGCTCTTCCCCGCGCTCGACGTACAGGCAGTTGCCACATTCTGCCTCCCCGCCGGCATTTCTCCTTGCGTAATGCGGGCAGGCATCCTGCATCAGCGTTACAAACGGAAATCCTTCATCCGTGTACATGGGTGCTTTTACAAAATCCGGATAGACCTCTACCGGCTCACGCCGTCGGTCGATCTCTTCATAATATCCGTATCGGATCTCAATGGTCTTGCCATACAGGCTGATGATCTTATACAGATCCCCTTCCTTATGTGCATACGTGCTCTTATCAAACGGGCTTGTGAACATGCTACCCCTTTCTGCGACCACGGCGGGTGCCGGACTCGCTTCTTACAAAAAAACTGCCATACCTGTCATGGACAGCCATGCTTTCCATTGACAACAGTATAGCAGTTTTTTCCAAAACGAAGTAGTACCAAAAAACAAAATTTCAGGTCCTTTTTTCGTTTGGCAAAATTTTTTCTTTATATCTTTTTCGCGGTCTGGCGGATATATGCCTCCCTGCACCGGGGTGGCTGATATACCTTTTTCATGGACAAAACGGACGGGCGGCTATATCTTTTTGGGGGGATCACAGGATAACGGCAAAATCCTCACGCCGCATGCCGGACTTTTCAGAGGTGATACGAATGGCCTGCTTCACGGAGGAAAGAGAGAGGTGCAGCTTCTCGGCGATCTGCTGGTTGCTCATGCCAAAGGCAGCAAGCTTTGCCACCTCACGCTGGGTGGGGGAAAGCGAGGTGATCAGCTGGCGGCCTCTCACGCTGCCGCTCAGCTTGGACCAGCCCTCGTTATACACCCGGAACAGGGCGTTGACCTGCTTCCAGGTATCCCCGTTTCCGCCGGCAAGCAGGCGCTGCTCGATCAAGGGGCCGATCGTGCGACAATACTCTGCCAACAGGCCGTAAAGCCGGTCGGGCAGCGCGATCGCAAGCGCGCGGTCCACGTGGTAGCCTGCCTGCTGCTCACGCCCGATGTTCTGGTAAATAACGGCGCACGTCAGACGCAGATAGGCCTCTGCCATGATCGTGGAATCGGCCACCGCCTGGGAGATCATGGGCTCAACGGTACAGGGCAGCAGGCTCATCAGACCAAGGCCCTGTACCCCCTCCAGCTTCAGCTGGTCGGTTGCCAGGGCGTAGCCGACCGCGTAAAGATACTTGGCGTAATACACCTTCGCTGCGGGAAGTGCATCACGGTGCAAGGGCTCAAAGCAGCCGTTTTTAAACCACTCCGGGAAGTTTTGCACGTCATACAGCATACTGTCTACCGCCGTGACGGCCAGGGCAATGATATCACGGTCATTCTCGGTTTTGGCGTTTGCGGCAAAGAGGTGCATTTTCGCACGGCGCCACATAGTCAGGTCGCCCTTCCATATGGCGCAATGTGCCAGCAGCATGCCGGCAGAAAGCACGGCATAAAAGCCGGAATGCTTTTGCAAAAGATAGTTGGCACTCTCGTAGACCTTATCCACCTCGCCGCGGGAATAGGCCACCTCCGCCTCAAAAAGCACCTGTGCCTCGTGGTGGTAAAAGAGCTTTTTGGCTGCCTCGTCAGCCGTGCCGGGAACGCTGTACAGATCGCTCATATAAAGGAAGGGGGTCTTGCGCGGAAGGGGCATGTCTGCCTCCGCCCGGCGGACGGCCTCTATCTGCCCCGCTCTGCCCTCCTTGGTGCGCCCGTCCACGGGGCGCAGCGCGTTGCGCGGCAAAAGCCAGTCCCGCCCTACGCGCATGGCACCGGCGATCTTTCCCTCCGCACAAAGCACCTGCACACGGCGAACAGAGATCTCCCACTGCTGCGCCGCCTCCGCGATCTTCATATAGGTTTGCATATCATCGGTCATTTGCTGCATATGTTTCTCCTCTTTTAAGCCGTTGGTTCTCGTTTTATTCGTCATACGAACTTTATATCATTCGCCACGCGAATTTTAGATTTCGTTCGTCATGCGATGGATATATTCTTCGCTTGGCGAATTATATTATACACCAAATTTTCATGATTGTCAAGTTGTTCTGCAAATTCTCTTTCAACCGTAAAAACAAAAAGCATTTTTCCTTTATAAGGCTTTACAAAATGGAAAAACAGTGATATAATATAAGAGCCAAACAAAAACGAATACCGATATGTGGATATGCTCCCTGTTTTCATAGGGGGTTTTGTACCCTTTTTCATTTGAACGAAGGTTGTTGAATTACGGTAAAAACGCAGATTCCGCAACTTTCGTGGAGAGCTATCCATATCGTTGTTTTTGTTTGGCGACAATTGGAGTTTGCGTTTTTCGGTGCGCTGACTCCGGTTGGCGCGCTTTTTATTTACCGAAAAATTTCATATTTTAGGAGAAAAGAAAAATGGAAAAGACAATGAAAACAGTTCTGCTCGCTCTGCTCACCATTCTCGTTCTGCTGGCCGGCGCATTTGCAGTTGCGGCATATTTGGGTCAAGGCGAAAATCCGCTGGGAGGCGGTTCGCACGTTCATTCCTTTGGAGAATGGGCAACCGCCAAAAGCGCTACATGCACGGAGGCCGGACTCAAAAAAAGGCATTGCTCTTGCGGCGAAACGCAAACCACCCCTCTTCCCGCCACCGGACACACGTTGCAGTTCCTCGAACCAATTTCCCCTACATGCACCGAAACGGGTCTCTCGGCAGGAGAATACTGCTCGGTGTGCAATACCATAACGAAAGAACAAACGGTAACCGAAAGTTTCGGTCACAGCTACACTTCAACTGTTGTGTATCCTACCTGCACAAGCGAAGGGTATACCGTATACGAATGCCGCAACTGCAAGGATTCGTATAATGATGAATATACAAAAAAGAAAGAACACTCCATAAATTCCAACGGAATATGCTATAACTGCGAAACGGACTTTTCAGTTGCCATTGCTGATAGATTTGGCAGTGTAGATTTTTCGTGGAAAGCTTATTTCGATAGATTTGATCGTCAATTCGTAGATGCTACTATTAACATGACTAACTTAAGTGGGAAGCAAGTCAAGTATCTTAGTGTGTCATTGCTGTATGAAAATGCCGTTGGTGATACCGTTTTCACTTGTTCTTACAAATTCACCGGCCCTTACGATGCAGGACAAAACATCTTTGAGGAAATGACAATTGGCGATACCACATTCAGTTTTTGGATGAAAGTCACCAGCCCCGGCCACACAATCGGCAATGTAAAGGTCGGACAGATTAATATTGAATACTTTGACGGAACAACAGAAGTCTGTAAGTAACGTTCCGTAAAAAACGCAGCTTTTTAATTTTCCCTTGTAGGGCGGGGGCTTGTTCCCCGCCCTGCTAAGGTCATCCTGAGCCCCCGGCGAAGGAATTCTTTTGCTGCGCTACGCAAAAACGGGGAGGCGAAGGCCTCCCCGTTTTGATATCCGTTTTTATACCAGCGATTTGAGAATGCAGTCCGCGGTGGCGCGGTTATTGGCCATTGGCACGTCATAGACCTGCGCGATGCGCAAAAGCGCCTTCACATCCGGGTCGTGCGGCATGGCTGTGAGCGGATCTGAAAAGAAAATGATGATATCGATCTCCCCGTCGGCCACCTGTGCGCCGATCTGCTGGTCACCGCCAAGCGGGCCGCTTAAATAGGCCTTGACGGGCAGGCCGGTCGCCTCATTGATCCGGGAGGCGGTAGTTCCCGTGCCGCAAAGAAAATGGCGGGAAAGAATCTCTTTGTTTTTTTTACACCATTCTACCATGGCGGGCTTCATATTATCGTGTGCGATCAAAGCAATACGCTGTGTCATTCTCTATTCCTTCTTTTTCTGAATTTTGTTCGCTAATATCCTATCACGAAATGCCGCATTTGTCAAGAAAATCTTTTTTGTTCCTTGACAAGGCGCGGGCGGTGTGGTAAACTGAAGGTAGGGTGACGAACGCAAAAAGCCCTATAGCTAACCAAACAGAAAGTGAGAGACACCATGATCTATAAACACATCCCCCTGCGCGAAAATGACCCCGACGTTTTTTTGACCACCTATATCGCGGACGAGCGTCGGCTTTTGCGGGATGCCATTCTGGTCATTCCCGGCGGTGGCTACGGCTGCGTATGCGATGACCGCGAGGGCGAGCCGATCGCGCTTGCCTTTCTTGCAGCCGGGCTCAACGCCTTTGTGCTGCACTACTCGGTCGGGCAAAAGGCAAAATTCCCCCGCCCGCTGGTAGATGCCTCGCTTGCCATGCAGCACATCCGTGCGCATGCAGATGAATACGGCATTGACCCCCGGCGCGTGTTTGCCGTCGGCTTTTCGGCAGGCGGTCACCTGTGCGCCTCGCTGGGCTCGCTCTGGAACCTCCCTGCCCTGCGGGAGGAGCTGCCGGATATGCCCTACGGCATCAACCGCCCGACCGGCACGGTTCTCTGCTACGCGGTGCTTTCGGCTACCGTGGCGACCCACATGGGCTCCTTTTACAACATTTTAGACACCAAGACGCCAAGCGAGGAGGAGCTTGGCCGTTATTCGATCGACCGTTGCGTGCACGAGGGCACCTCCCCCGCCTTCTTTATGCATACCTATGATGACCCGCTCGTACCGCTGATGGGGGCGCTCGTCACCATGCAGGCCATGCGGGAAAAGGATATTCCCTTTGGCGTCCGCATTTACCCTCACGGCAACCACGGCATTGCTCTCTCTACCGAGCTGACCGGCTTTGGCAACCCGGATCTTGCCCCCGCTGACGGCGCACGCTGGGTAGCAGATGCAGCCGAGTGGATGAAGGGCTGTCCTTCCTCCGATCTGTGATGACGGAAGTCAAATTTACAATCAAGCACCTATCTCTTTGATCTTGCCGCTTTTGCTGCCAAAATAAAGGCGCTTCTTTCTAAAACACGATAAGATACACCAGAGGGAAGGCGTGACGCATGTCACGCCTTCCCTCTCTTTTCCATACAATGAAAGCAGATGCACAAACGCATCGAAAGGAGATATGTGATGAACAGATTTCAACGCGCCTGCTGTGGGGGCGCAGAGGACGTCCGCTCCCGCAGCGCCATGCGAGAGCGCGCCTCGATGCCCAACACAGCTGATGACTGCCTTGGCGGCCTGCCGCTTGCGATGGCCTACGTGCCGAGCCAGCGGTTTGAAAATCTTTATGAGGCCAATGACGGCTGGCACCGCGGTACCATTTTTGCCGATCTGGATAAGCCCTACGAAGGAGGATGCTGCCGATGAATATGGAATTTACCGAGGAACAGCTTTCTGACGAGATCGCCGCGACCCGCTTTGCGCTGATCGAGCTGACGCTGTTTTTAGACACCCACCCCTGCGACGCACAGGCGCTTCAGTCATTCACCGAGTACCGTGACAAGCTGATGGCTCTCTCGGAGCAGTACGTCAATCTTTTTGGCCCGCTGGAGGTAAGCGACGTCAGCGGTCACAACGGCTGGACATGGGGCATGACGCCCATGCCCTTTGAAGGAGGCAGATAAGTATGTGGGAATATCTGAAGCAGCTTGAATACCCTGTGCGCGTCCGCCGGCCGGACGCACGCGCGGCAAAGATCATTCTTTCGCAGTACGGCGGGCCGAACGGCGAGCTTGGCGCCTCTTTGCGCTATCTCTCGCAAAAGCATGCCATGCCGGACCGCCGCGTGGCCGGTCTTTTAAATGACATCGGCACTGAGGAGCTTGCCCACCTGGAGATCGTTGGTACGCTGGTGCGGCAGCTGACGCGAAATCTGACGATCGAGCAGATCAAGGAGGGCGGCTTTGATGCCTATTTTGCCGATCACACCGTCGGCATTTGGCCGGCCAACGCCAGCGGCGTGCCGTGGAGTGCGGGCATGATCCAATCGCTTGGCGACCCGCTTGCCGATCTTGCCGAGGATATGGGTGCCGAGCAGAAGGCACGCGTGACCTATGACAACATCTTAAAGCTGGTGGATGACCCGGATGTTTGCGACGTTATCCGTTTCCTGCGTGAGCGCGAGATCGTGCATTTCCAGCGCTTTGGCGAGGCCATGGGTATGGTACGCGACAAGCTGAACGAGAAGAACTTTTACGCCTTTAACCCTGCCTATCCGCCGCGCAAATAAGCAAGCAAAAAAGCGGGAGAAAATTCTCCCGCTTTTTGTTTTTTCAAAGGGCTATTATTTTGCTACGCTGGAATTCTGATACATCAGGGCTGCCTGGTCAGGCGATACACCCTCGGCATACAGGGTAGCGTATTCCACATCACAGAAGGTAGGCGACTGCATCGTGCTGGAACCTGCGCTGTCACCGCCAACGTAGATGTTGGTAGAATGCGGCGTGTGGTAAATGTCTCCCTCAAAGAGCATGGAGCCAACCATCTCGCCATTGATATAGATGCACATAAAGTTACCGGTTGCGGTAGCCACCACGTGCAGGGGCTTATCCAGCTCAACAGGCACCTCCAGCTTCACCTCCGAATAGCTTGAGCCGCTGAACACGCCGGTGTAATAGTCGCCCAGCGTGAACCGGATCGTCTGATTCTTAAAGATGTAGGAGATACCAAAGCCACCAAATTCCACGTTGGAAACGAGACCGCAGTAATCCCAGTTGATATCGGCACGGTAGCCGTTGGTGCTGTCAATGGTGACGACCGTCTCGATGGTCAGGGAGTCCTTCATGGCGGCAAAATCGCTGCTTGTCAGCGTGTAGCCGTACGCGCTGGAGCCATCAAAATCGGCTGCCTTGCCGGCTGCCAGGGTAGGCTGGCCGTAGGTGACCATAGAGTGGCCCTTGCTGTCTGCTGCGCTGCCGGTGGTATAATCGACCGAAAGCAGCGTGGTCAGCCCGTCAAGCGTTGCGCTGCCGGCTGCCGGAGTCGCAAACTCCAGGGTCAGCGCATCCGAATACTTTTCAAACTCACTCTCGGCTACCACGCGCAGGGTGTACGCGGTGTTGGGGGTAAGGCCGGCCACCGAGAAGGCAATATCCTTTGCAGCACGCTCGCCACGGTAATACTCCGAATAGATCTTGCTGCTGGTGACCATCTTATTGTTCTGATCCATCACGAAGACGTGATAATACACGACAGCATCATCCGAAACGGTATCGTTGATATGGGCGAGGGGCAGCGTGAAGGCTGCGTTAACGGCGGTCAGCTCGTCAACCTGGATGGTCGAGGTGCCAAAGCTCGGCTTGGCGGCTACGCTCTTACGCGCAGCGATCGAGTAGGTGAAGTTTGCAGTAGAACGCCGAATGGCCGGGATATCGATCGTCCAGGTCTGGCCGATCTGCTTGCCGGTAGCAAAGTCATACCGGTAGATCTTGACCACGTTGGTATCCGACACCGTCATCAGCAGGCCCTGCGAGGAATCGCTGTTGTGGGCCGGGTTGCTGCCCTGGAAGTTGCTGTCTGACAGCATACCGCCGGTGGTGGGCACCTGAATACTGGTGTAATACTTCTGGCCGATCTGGTTCGGATCCTGCGCTACGTAGTGCGTATGACCACTGAACCAAATGATCTGCGGATAATTCTTCAAGAACTCGACAGTCTCGGCCGAGAGCGTGATCTGCGTGCTGCTGCTTACGTCACCGTTACCGATGTGCGAGTACAGAATGATCGGAGCGTTGGGGTTCGCTTCTGCTGCGGCAGCCACCTGCTTGCGCAGATAAGCCTCTGCCTCTGTGCCGTATTTCAGCCCCTCGCTACGGGCAGAAAAGCCGATAAAGTAGATGCCGTTCATGATGATGGTATGGTCAACGCCGTCCTCATCATGGAACTGGCTCAGTCTGTTCTGGAACACCTCCAGCACGCCCGCATCCGGCACGTCTGCGCCGTTTGCATCCTTACGGTAGAACTCGTGGTTACCGGTTACGAAGCCAAAGCGGGTATCCTGGCCGATGTTGTTCGGGTCGGTCACGATCTCGATCAGCGAATCAAATTCGCTGTCCTTACCGTCATGCGTCAGGTCACCGGGGAAGATGACCAGATCGGTCTCACCGCCAAAGAAGGCATCTACCTTTTGCAGGGCGTTTGCTGTCTTGGCATTGGCATAGGAGTTGGCACGGCCAACGTGGGTATCACTGAGAATGCCGACGCGGGTAACGATCTCACCCTCCGGCGTGGGGGCATACAGGTTGCAGTAATTCAAGGCGGCACGGCCCGCAGCACGGATAGCGGCGATCAGATCTGCCTGATCGGCAAGATCGGCCGTGCGTGCGGCGTAGGTGTCTACGCTGTAGGTCAGCTTGGGGCTGATCACGGTGCCGTCTGCCTGGCAGACCTCAAAGGTCATGTCTGCCCCAAGATCCTTATACAGGACGGGAACGAAGGCCTTGAGACGGTTGCTGCCAACAGCATCGTTACGGGCGGAAAGGGGAACGCGGCGTTCACCGCCGTTGACCGAAACGTAAAGCTGCTCGGTAAGCGGGGCTGCCTTTGCATCTACATAAAGCTTCAGGGTCACCAGGTCACCGGCAACCAGGGAGACGGCGGTAAAGCCGTAGCTGCCCTCTCCTGCAAGAGCAAGCTTATCGACCGGTGCAGCCAGGGTAAAGGAAAGCCCATCGGTCACGCCGGCATCGGCCGGGTCATCTGTGCGATAGTTGAAGTAGCGCTGCGCCTCTGCCCCGTAGAAGAGCGTAGAAAGGGCGAGGTCACGCACGGCGTTATCGTGGTAGGTCGCCGCCTGCGGTCGGCCATACCATGACGCCGTCTACAAAGATGGCGGCACGCACGGTATCAAAATTGCAGTTAAAGGTAAAGCTGCTGCGCATGAATTCCTCAAAGGAGGCGTTGATATAGCCGGTATATTCGGCCGTATAGCGGTAACCGCCGGTGCCGATACCGTTTTCACCGTTGGTCAGCACGATATCCCAGCGTTTGCCCCACGCACCGTTTCTCGGGCCGATACCGTAGTTGATCAGGAACGGGGCCTTGGTATCGGAGCCGTAGTCCTTGATGGAGGAGAGGAAGTCGGTCGCCTCGCCGCTCTTGGTATAGTATTCGACCAGATCGGCATCCCCCTCTGCAATAGCAGCCCAGGTGGGATAGGTGATCATCTGCCACTTGCCGGGATAGGTGATCTCCGGATCGGTGGCGCTGGCGGCACCGCAAAGAGGAGCATTGGCCGCATCAAGCGGGGTGCCCGGATCGTGTACAGGGATCTCGGTAACGATCTGATCCCAGTAAACGTTCGAGGTCTCGGTGTAGCTGACGGTAGGCTGCAGCTTTGCCGTGCTGACGTTGCTGACGCTATCACGCCCGATGACGAAGCGAATGGTATCCCCTGCCTTGACAGACAGGCCGGTATAGGTAGCCGTGGGAATATCTACCTTCGTCGTGGCGGTCAGCTTGGAGGCATTGCCACAATCGGCCTTATACCACCCCTCAAAAACAGAGCCGGTGGTATCGACCTTTTTGCCTGCCATGCTGGCAGGCCAGATAATGGTATCGTTATGCGCAACGGCAAGATAGGCGGAGGCATTGACGGCAGCGCCGGAGAAGAAGTAGAAGGCATTAAAATCCAGGTCTACCTTACCGTCTACCAGGGCCGTCCAGGAAAGGGCAACGGCATGATCCTTGGTCGTTTTACTGAGGATGATGCTGTCACCGCCGTAGCCGGTGGCCAGATAGATACCGCCAAAATCCCAATGGTACTTGCCAGCACCCTGTGCAACAGAGGCGGTAGGAATTTCAGAGAAGGCGCTGTACACGCTCTTATCATCATACGAGCCCACCTGCCAGCCACCGCGGAAGCCGGTAAGCGTAAAGAGGCCGGCGCTTGTGGTAAACATAGGGAAATGCGCACTCTTATCAAACGAGAAGGTCTGCGACTTCATGTACGGGTAGAAGGTCATATCCTCCGTCATGTAGGTACCGCTGTAGGCAGCGGCATCACGGTACGTACCGGTAGCATCTACGCTGTACCAGCCAAGGATATCGGTGGGATCCAGGCCGCGCATCAGGCACTCCTCACTCGTGGGGAGCGTGAAAACGGCAAAGCCGGGGTCAACGCTGCGCTCGGCGATCATGGTGCCAAGCGAGCCGGCACCGCGTGCATCCGGCAAGCGGAAGGAAATGGTGACCTTTCCCTTTTCGGCCGCAAAGGGATCGCCCGTTTCCTTGACAGAACAGCCGGTTTGTGCTATACTAATGCTTGAAAAAAACAACAAGGATGACGAAACGATGAATACAGAGACCATGTACCGGGAGGTTGGCATCTCCCACGAGGTATACGCATTTGGCGAAAGGATCCTTTCCGGGCTGAGGGAACGGTTTGAGGAGATTGACCGCCTCTCGGAATACAACCAGACCAAGGTGCTGAATGCCATGCAGAAAAACCGCGTAAACGCCACCTGCTTTGCCGCAACGACCGGCTACGGCTATGATGACGTAGGGCGCACGACGCTGGAAAAGGTCTATGCCTCCTGCTTTCACACCGAGGCGGCGCTTGTTCGCCCGCAGATCACCTGTGGCACGCACGCGCTGACGGTGGCGCTTTCTGCCAACCTGCTGCCGGGTGACGAGCTTCTTTCCCCCGTTGGCAGACCGTATGACACCCTGGAGGAGGTGATCGGCATTCGCCCCTCGCCCTGCTCGCTGATGGAATATGGCGTCACCTACCGCCAGGTAGATCTTTTACCGGACGGCGGCTTTGATTATGACGGCATTGCTGCCGCGATCAACGAAAGGACCAAGGTGGTGACCATCCAGCGCTCCAAGGGCTATCAGACACGCCCGTCCTTTTCCGTCAAGCAGATCGGTGAGCTGATCGCCTTTGTCAAGAGGATCAAGCCCTCTCTGATCTGTATGGTAGATAACTGCTACGGTGAGTTTGTAGAGGAGCTTGAGCCCTCTGACGTGGGGGCGGATATGACGGTAGGCTCTCTCATTAAAAACCCGGGCGGTGGCCTTGCCCCGGTGGGTGGCTACATCTGCGGAACGGAGGCGTGCGTGAGCCGCTGCGCCTTCCGCCTCAGCGCCCCCGGCCTTGGGCAGGAGGTGGGTGCCAACCTTGGCATCATGCCCGCCCTTTATCAAGGCTTCTTCTTTGCCCCCACGGTGGTAGCGGGTGCCCTGAAGGGCGCGATCTTTGCCGCCAACGTTTATGAGCGGCTTGGCTACCATGTAGTACCGACGGGAGCGGAGGACCGCCACGATATTATTCAAGCGGTAGAGCTTGGCTCGCGTGAGGCCATGGTCGCCTTCTGCGCCGGCATACAGGCCGCCGCACCGGTGGACAGCTATGTAACGCCGGAGCCGTGGGCCATGCCCGGCTACGATGCCGAGGTCATTATGGCGGCGGGTGCCTTTGTGCAGGGCTCTTCGATCGAGCTGAGCGCAGACGGGCCGATCCGCGAGCCGTACGCCGTGTATTTCCAGGGCGGCCTTACCTGGTATCACGCCAAGATGGGCATTCTGATGTCCCTGCAAAAAATGGTAGATGCCGGGCTGATCTCGAAAGAAAATTTGTAAGCGAAAAACGATCCCGAGAACACAAGGTTCTCGGGATCGTTTTTATCGTGTTGCCGCGCGAAAATCACGCGGGCAAACGCCGGTATAACGGCTGAACATACGAGAAAAATACTGGGGGCTATCAAAATGCAGCATGGTGGCGATCAGCGCCACGCTATCGTCGCTTTCCAATAGCAGGCGGCGCGCCTCCTCCAGCTTGCGGGTATGGTACCAATGCATCACACTATCCCCCATCACGCGGCGAAAGGCGGCGTACAAGCGGCTTTTCCCGTAATGGAAATGGGCGCAGACCTCCTCCATATCCAGATCGTCATAAACGTGCGCCTCCAGATAGGCGCAAACGTCTGCTGCCAGCTGCTCCTCTAACTCCATGCGTGAGGAAAACAGGCCGCCCTCGGTGGCTGATGCATCACGCAAAAGGCCAATGAGCAGCTGCTCCAGATACAACGCGATCATCTGCTGGCTGCCAAGCGGCGCATCCGCCAACGGAGCAAGCGGGTGAACGGGCCCCTGCGCAAAGCACAGCTCCCGCTCCGCCATGATGGCGTCGGCCAGCTGCCGCTGGTGCGTGCTGAGCGTACAACGGCGCGCCCCCAGCGCGGCCAGAGCGGGCGAATCACATTCAAACGAAATAATGAAAAATTCAAACGGGTGTTCCCCGTCTCCATGCAGACCGTGCAGGACGTTTGGCGCATGCAAAACAGCCTGACCGGCCATCAGAATCTGCTCGCCATCTCCCGTGCGACAGCCCATGCGACCACGGCGAAGAACCACCATCTCCCAGAAATTATGCTTCTCCAGGTTTGAATGGTACTGTGCCGGGGGTGCATCCGTAAAGCAGGTAATAATCTTTTTTACGCGGACGAGCCGTGTCAACGGTACGCGGATATATGCCATTTTTTGTCCTCCGATATTTTTAAAGTGGAGAAAAGTGCAACTATTGTGCAAAAAAAGATATCCCTTTTTGGGTACGGATATTGTATCATACAATCAAGAAAAAAACAACCCGTTTTGGAGAAAAACGGGAAAAAGGAGTTGCCTATGAAAGAACTTCGCGTAGCGATCTTGGGGTACGGCGGCATTGCCCGTGCGCACATGAACGGCTATGACCGGCTGGAAAAGGAGGGGCTGCCCATCCGCCGTGTAGCCCTGTGCGATATTGACCCGCAGCAGTTTTCTGCCATTCAGGAAATCAACATTAAGAGTGAGGGCGAGCAGACGACGGGAGATCTGCACCTATATACCGATTTTGACGAGATGCTGACAAACGAGCAGATCGATATTGTTGATATTTGTCTGCCCACCTATCTGCACAAGGAATATGCGATCCGTGCGCTACGCGCCGGCAAGCACGTGCAATGTGAAAAGCCGATGGCGCTGACCGCAGCCGACTGCCGTGAGATGATCGCCGTTGCCAAGGAGCACGGCTGCCACCTGATGGTGGGGCAATGCCTGCGCTTTAACGCCAACTACCTGGCACTGAAGGAGCTGCTTGACAGCGGCAAGTACGGCCGCGTGATCACCGCACATTTTGAACGGCTGAGTGCGCTGCCGCGCTGGGGCTTTGAGCATTGGTTCAGCGACCATACCCGCTCCGGCGGGTGCTTGCAGGATATGGGCATTCACGATATCGATATGATCCGTTTTCTGCTTGGTGAGCCGCAGGCGGTCTCCTGCATGACCTATGACCACGAAATGAAGCGGCAGGGCTCCTCCTCTATTCTGTACTACGAAAACGGCACAGTCATATCAGCCAATTCAAGCTGGTGCGAGGCTGACGGCTTCCCGTTCTCTTCCCCCTTCCGCGTCACGATGGAGAAGGCCACGGCCGTTTGGGACGGCCGCGGGCAGGTCAAGATCCATCCGGCGGGTGGCGAGGCCTATGAGCTGACCTACGAACAGACCGACCACATGGCCGAGGAGAGCCGCTATTTTGCCGAGGTCATTCGCGGTGAGCATGCAAACGAGAAAAACCCGCCCGAATCGGCCATGATGACGGTAGAGCTGATCGAGCGGTTATACGAAAGCGCCGACAAGGGCGGCTGCCCTATTCACTTACTTTAAAGGAGAAGAGCGATGGCTAATATTGGTGTGATGATCAACGTAAGCGCCGAGACGGATTTTATGGAAAAATTCCGCGAGGCAAAAGAGATGGGGCTTGACAGCTGCCAGCTCTCTATCTGGAACCCCGCCCTGTATACCGACGAAAACGCTGCCGCCATCAACGCGGCAAAGAAGGAGACCGGGCTTGCCGTTTCCCTGCTTTGGGCGGGCTACACCGGCCCATGCGAATGGAACTTTACCGCCGGACCAGAGACCATTGGTCTGGTGCCTGTTGCCTTCCGCGCTATGCGGCTTGAGCAGCTGGCGGCTGCCTCTCTCTTTGCCGAGAAGATCGGCGTTTGCGATATTGCCACGCACGTTGGCTTTATCCCGGAGAACCCGAGCGATGAAAACTACCGCGCCCTGATCGCCGCGCTACGCTGGCTTTGCAACCTCTATAAGTCCCGCGGTCAGAACTTCCTGTTTGAGACCGGGCAGGAAACACCCGTTACCGTTCTGCGTGCCATTGAGGATATCGGCACGGGCAATACCTACATCAATTTTGACACGGCCAATCTCATTCTCTACGGCAAGGCCAATTCGGCAGATGCGGTACGCGTGTTTGGCAAATACATCCGCAACACCCACATCAAGGACGGCTTTTACCCGGAGAACGGGCAAAACCTCGGCCGCGAGGTCAAGGTGGGCGAGGGGCTTGCCAATCTGCCGGCCGTCATTTCCCTGCTCCGCGAATGCGGCTACGAGGGCCCCTACACCATTGAGCGTGAGATCTCGGGCGAGCAGCAGAAGAAGGACATTGCCGAGACGATTACCTATTTGAACGATATTTTACATGCATAATACAAAGAATGAGTGGGAAACAGATCCCACTCATTCTTTTTGTTTGCGGTTATGCCGAAATGCGACAGCCCCTTTAGTCACGAAAATAGAGATCGCGCGTATAGACCTTCTCCGCCACGTCAGCAAGGTCCTCGTGATACCGGTTGGCTAAGATCACGTCTGCGGTCTGCTTAAATTCGGCAAGGTCGGCGATCACGCGGTCGCCGCAAAAGCTCGCACGCTTAACAGTCGGCTCGTAGATCACCACCGAGATGCCCTTTGCCTTCAGCCGCTCCATCACGTCGCGGATAGAGGATTGACGGAAATTATCGCTCCCCGCCTTCATCGTCAAGCGGTAAACGCCTACTACGCGCGGCTTGCGCGCTGCGATCTGCTCGGCAATAAAATCCTTACGCGTGCTGTTGGCCGCCACGATGGCAGAAATGATGTTCTGCGGTACGTCATTGTAATTGGCCAGCAGCTGCTTTGTATCCTTTGGCAGACAATAGCCGCCGTAGCCAAACGAGGGGTTGTTATAATGATTGCCAATGCGCGGGTCAAGCCCTACGCCCTCAATGATCGATCTTGTATCCAGCCCATGCACGATGGCATAGGTATCCAGCTCGTTGAAAAAGGAAACACGCAGGGCAAGATAGGTGTTGGAAAACAGCTTCACTGCCTCTGCCTCTGTCGGCTCCATAAACAGGACGTCCACATCCTCCTTTTTTGCCCCCGCACGCAGCAGGGCGGCAAACTGCTCTGCACTTTGCTGCAGCGAGGCATCCCCCGCCGGCACGCCAACGATGATGCGGCTGGGGTACAGGTTGTCATAAAGCGCCCGCCCCTCCCGCAAAAATTCCGGGCTGAAGAGCAGCCTGGCCCCCAAAAAGCGCGCGCGCGCCTCCTCGGTAAACCCAACGGGAACGGTAGATTTGATCACCATGACCGCCTGCGGATTTTCCGCCAGCACGGCAGCAATGACCTGCTCTACCGACGAGGTATCAAAGCTGTTCTTCTCGCTATCGTAATCGGTGGGGGTGGCGATGACCACCAGCTCTGCCTCCCGGTAGGCGGCGGCAGCATCGGTCGTGGCGGTCAGGCTCAGCTCTTTTTTTGAAAGATATTCTTCTATCTCACGGTCGACAAGTGGTGAGCGGCGGGCGTTGATCATATCTACCCGCTCGGGAAGGACGTCTACAGCCGTTACACGGTTATGCTCCGCCAGCAGAACCGCCATAGAAAGGCCAACGTAACCAATTCCCGCAACTGCGATCTTCATAGTAATCCCCTTGTTTTTTTCTTATTTTTTTGCCTTTTTCGGCAGCATGGCATGCAATGCTGCGCGTTCCTCCGGCAATAGCGCCGTTGTATACAGCAAGACCGCATACAAAAGGCAGAACAGCACGCCACACAGGATCAGCACCGGCCAGCTGCCGGGCTGCAGCCAATAGGCGAGCAGATAACCGCCGGCCGAAAGCAGAATGGCAGCAGGCAAAAAGCCTGCCATGCTCCGCCAAAAACGTGCAATATCCAGGGAAACAGCCTTGCGGTAATAGATATTCATCACCACACCGTCACCAAGGAACACCGAAAGCGCCGTGCCGATGGCGCAGCCAACAACACCCCACCGGCGGCAAAGGAACAGGCTGAGCACGAAATTGCAAACGGCCACCACGAAAAGCAGGCAGGAGCGGAAGCGATGCTTATTCTGTGCTGCCTGGATAGACAGCGCAATGTTTTGAATATACGGTACAAACGAGGCAAGGAGCAGGAGCAGCGCGGCATAATACGCCTCCTCATAGCCGCCGGGCGTCCAGAGCGCGATAAAGGCCTGCCCAAAGAAAACAAAGCCGATCAGCACCGGCAAAAGCACCATGGTCTGCATGCGGCCAATGCGGATAAAGCAATCGCTTAACGCCTGCTCTCCCTCCCCCTCCGCCACCATACGATTCACGCGCGGAATAAAGACGTTGGAGATCGCACAGGAAAGCTGCATATACAGCAGATGGATGGTAGCGGCAATGCTGTATACGGCGGTTTGCGCCGTACCCCACATGCGGCCAAGAAGCAGCTTGTCTACGCTCCAGTTGACCTGGTCTACCAACGCGATCAGCACGATAAACCCGGCAAACACCGATATTTCCCGCATCTGTGCGGGGGATGGATGGCGCAGGGAGATCTTGACGTGCAGCTTGCGGGAGCAATAGATCCAATAGCAGGTATTGGTCACCACCACCAGCGCGGCAGAGACGGCCGCCATCATGACCGAGCGGTAGCCGCACAGCAGCAGCACCCAGGTCAGGGCCGGGCCGAGAACGGTTTTCAACAGATTGACGATCTTATGAAAAACGAACCGCTCGTGCGCCACGATCACAGCCGGGTACATGTTGGTTGCCAATTCATACGCCGTACTGACGGTCAGGATGAGCATAATGGCCTTGCCCTTGGCATATTCTGCCGCGCTGAGGCCGTCTGCAAATATCCCCTCGGCAAAAAAGGTCAGCGCACCGCCGCCAAGCAAAGCCAAAACGCCAATGACAAAGAAAAGAATAGCAAACAGGCCGTTGGTTTTTGCCACGGCGCCATCCTCCCCGCTTGCCTTGGCGCGTGAATAAAAGCGCACGTAGCTGCCGGAAAGACCGGCGTTCAAGAGGGACACATAAGAGATCGTTGTTGCCGCCAGATTATACAGCCCGTATTCGCTCTGCCCGAGCAGGGAGAGCATGACGGGGGTATAAATCAGCGACAGCAGTACGCTGACTACGGTCTGGAGATAAGAAAGTGCCGTGCCAAGCTTGATCTGTTTTTCCTGCCCGATTTCCATGAGGCACTCCTTTCTCCGTGAAAATTATGATGGCCCGTACTGTTTTTCCTCCCGGCGGAAGATGCGCCGATAATGCGGCACAAGCAAAAGGCCGGCAACGGCCACATGCGGCCGGATGGGAAACAGGCGGCACGGGGGCAGCCCGCGCTCCCTTTTCCATGCGAGGTAGGCACCGTAGGCCTTGCAGGCGGCAAGCAGATCTGTCTGCCACGCGGCAATGGCGCGGTACATGATAAGGGTGGAGCGCGGGTTCCTCCACTGAATGGAGCGGATGTTCCTCGTCAGCCCGTCCTCTTGATAGGCAGCGCGGTAAAGATACTCGTTCTGCACGGCCAGGCGATAGTGGCGGTCGATCTGGTGATAGACCACGCACTCGGACATGAACCGCTCCCCCGCCACCTCCGGGAACAGATATTCCGCCAGCACCTCGCGGCGAAAGACGAGCATCGTCTCCCCCACCAGGTGACCGCGGTTATACAGCTCCATCAGGCTGCTTTCACGCGGGGGCTCCTTCATATAAGAGGTCTCCCCCATTTCCTTGGGAGAGACGATGCCGGCGATCTGCCCATCCCCCCGCACCTGTTGCCAAAGGGAAAGCGTTGCTTCTATGGCGTGCGGGTACAGCAGGTCATCCGAATCCACGCAAACGATCAGCTCGGTATTTGCGTGCAACACGCCCGTGTTGTGGGCCACGTATTTCCCGCGGTTCTCCTGCCTGATATAGGTGATATCCAGCAGCCCCTCCGCCTGCAAGGAGCGGACAAGCGCCTCCGTTTCGTCTACGGAGCCATCATCCACCACCAGCCAGCAAAAATCACGGCTGGTCTGCGCCACAAGAGAGGCATACAGATCGCGCAGCATGGCAGCGCGGTTGTAGGTCGGAGTCAGAACGGTGATGCTATGCACGCCCATGCTCTTCTCTCCCCGTCATGTAGACCGCAAAGACAACGACCATGGACAAATAGAAATAGAAACCAACGTCACGCACAGAGCCGCTGATAAACTTGTAAGTGACCAGCATGATCAGGGGCAGACAAGCCTTGAGCGAGCGCACGCGGTTGCGGCGCAGCGCGCCGTACATCGTTTTGATGATGACGGCCAGATACAGAGCCCCGGCAAGCAGGCCGAGCGACAAAAAGACATCGACGTAATGGTTGTGGACGGTAAAGCCAAATTTTTCCGGATAATACGTGCCGCCGCCGTGCAGGAATATGCCAACGTCTGAGAAAAGCAGCTGGAAGGACTGGGCAAGCAGATTCTCCCGCGTGACGTTGCCAGCCTCAAATCGCAGCAGAACGCGCTCCAGCGTTACAAGCACGGCATCATACGCCACAAAATAGAAGACGATGCCGGAAAGGCAAAGAATACACAGCGTTACCGCAAAGCGGTGCGGATCCTTGATGCTGCAAAGAATATACAGCACAAGGAAAAGAAGCAGCTCTACGTAGAACGCACGCGCGATCAGCATGATGCCGGTATAGGCAAAGAACAGGATGCTGAAGAAATAGAACACCTTGGTTCTCGTTTTTTTGGCATACCGCCACATCATGATGCACAGCGCAATGCCCAAGGCGTTGCTGAATGCGATCTCGTTTCCACCTGCGATGGTGAGATAGGCTTTACCAAACGCATACAGGTCAAACCCGTCTACCCAAACACCATACATCTCCGGGACTAACGTTTGCCCGAACAGCGAAAGCTCGGCAAACACGTTGACAAGGCAGACGGCCCATTCCGCCAGCAGGAAGAAAATGAACAGCCGTTCAAAATCGATGCTCTTCAATCTGCCCTTCAGCACCAGGATCATATAGATCAGAGAAAGCACCCAGTTGACCGTATCACCGATATGCAGGATATTGGTGTATGCGCAGCCAACCAGATCGGCAATAAACAGAATACCGACAGCCAGATATTCGCCATACAGCTTCTCGCGGTAATAGAACATCTTCAGCAGCAGGATGGCATAGGCAAACAGGATAAAGCCAAAGACGGACGAACCAAGCTGCACGGGAATAACGGCACGCATGAACTGCATGCCGAACAGGAAGATATAGCTTTCCTCCCACGAGGAAACGAGCAAGAAGGTACAGATCGCCAACGTTGTCACAATACCCAGAACGGCAAAATGCGTAACCGAATATAGGATGCCGGACAGCAGGCAGGCAATATAAAGCCACAAGGTACCGTCAACCCTTTCGTTACCAAGTGACTCCCTGACTGTGTATGTTACTGATCGATCCATAAAACCCTCTTATGCTTCTTTTTTGAAAAGATGCAGGATGCGTTGTACACGGTTTTTGCCAAGCACGCGATAGACCAGCCGCTTGAATGCCCGCTTGGCCCGGGTGGCCGGGGACATCCAGGTGGCGGCAAAGAGGTGTACCGAGTGCGTATTGTCAGAATAATTGATCGGGTTCCCGTACCCGTCGGTCGGGCAGAAATAGGTGGCGGGCAGCACGGTAAAGCTGCCGCAGGTCTGCTGCTTGTCCTCATACACGAAGCCGTATTCCTCCAGCACCTCGCTGAAATAGGCACCGACGACCTTCGTATTGGCCACACCGTCTACCATAAAATGCTGCGTGCGGTAGCCCGCCAGCATTTTGGCAATGATCGCATCATGCGGCTCCCGCGCGTACAGAACGAGGCCGGGATTGACCATATCGTATTCATATCCGACAAAGCAGGCATACTGCTCTGTCAATGCGTCCAAGGGGCGCAGCAGCTTCACGTCGGTATCAAAATACAGGCCGCCCTCCCGGTACAAAACGTCAAAGCGCAGCACGTCTGCTGCAAAGGCGTATTTGCCCGCATCGTACGCCTCACGGCAGTAGGGGCAAATATCGATAGGCAGATTACTTTCGTTCCATTCCTTGATCTGCCAGTCCGGCATTTGCTTGCGCCAGCCGGCAATGCACCGGCGGACAAGGCGCGGCTTGCGCTTGCCGCCAAGCCAAATATAGTGGATCGTTTTATTCATGCACGATAAACCTCAAGATAGCCGGCCGCCATCGCCTCTGCCGAGAAGCAAGCGGCTCTTGCCTTGGCGGAGGTGCCGTTTGTGCGGCGCAAGCCTTCCTCCTCATAATAGCGGCACAAAGCGGTAAACAGCGCCTCCTCCTCGGGCGGGATCAGCTGGGCACAGCCCTCATCCAGCATATCCGGCACACCGCCAACCGCGCTTGCCACGATGGGAAGACCGGTTCCCATGGCCTCTATCAGCGTAATGGGTATCCCCTCATAAAGGGAGGGCAGAACGAACACGTCCGCCTTTTGCAAAAAGGGGTACACGTTCTCCTGCAAGCCGAAAAAACGAACGCAGGAGGAAAGGCCGTTTTCCCTGACGTATGCCTCGACCTCCGTGCGGGTCTCGCCGTCCCCTACCAGGTGCAGCTCGCTTTGCGCATAGCGCGCGTGGAAGCGGCCAAAGGCGCGCAAAAGCAGCATATGATTTTTCTCCGGCACGAAGCGGCCAATGTGCAAAACCGTAAAGGGGATATTTGTTGCATAATCCCGCTTTGGCAAGCATTTGGTCAGGTCGATGCCGTTTGTGATCACGGGGATCCTTGCAGCGGGCAGACCGTATTCCGCCTCTACCGTCTCGCGCACAAGGCGGCTCAAGGCAACCGGCACGGTATGAAAGCGGCGAAAGAACAGACGGTTGAGAAGTCGCCCTGCCCGTGTATTTTCTTTTTCTGCCACGTTATGCAGCGTATGAACGCGGCAAGAAATCCCCGCCATCATCGCGGCGGGCACCGCGTATTCTGAGGCGTAGAGATGGGAATGCACCGCATCCGGCCGCAGCGCACGCAGCAGCTTGCGCAAGCGGAGCAGCAGAGCAATATCCGGCCCGCGCCGCTTGCCAAGGTAGCGGATATCCACCCCCGCGGCCTCCAGCCGCCCGGTAATGGCAGAGCGGTAATCGTACAGGCTGACTACCGTCACACAATGCCCTGCCCGTTGCAGAGCATAGGTCAAATTCTCGCACATGATCTCGGCCCCGCCAAGCTCAAAGCGCGGGACGATCTGTATGATCCTCATACCCCTCCTCTGCCCCTTATGCGGGCACCGATCAACGAAGATTTTCTATCAGCACGGCCGTTGCCTTTTCCGGCGTATACAGCGCAGCACGCGCAAGGCATTCTTTTTTCATGCCGACCCATTCCTCGGGTCGCTCTGCAATGGCAACCAGGCGGGCACAGGCTGCTGCCGCGTCATGCGGCGGCACAACGGCACCGTCTATGCCGTCCCGCACGATCTCGCAGTTATACTTCCAATCGCTCACAAGCGGGGGAACGGCCGCAGAAAACGCATCGATCAGCGTGCCGGCAAAGCCCTCGCCCTCGTAATACGTAAGAAATAAAAGCGCAAAATAATCCTTTAACCGCTCCGTGCTTTCACAATACGGGATCTCACCGCCGTAGGTAACGCAGGGCGAAAAGTCCCTTTGCAGATCGGCAAACCACTGCTTTTGCGCGGGGTCGATCTGCCCGTAGATATCCAGCGTGTAGGCCGTTCTGCCCAGCTGCTCGTTGGCCATTTTTACGGCAAGCACGGCATCGCCGATCCCTTTTTCCTCCATGATGCGGGTAAAGGTGCAAAGCCGGTGCGGCTCTTCTGTTTCATAGCAAAGCTCGCTTTCAGCCGGCAGCTTTAATTCTTTACAGTTCGGCAGCAGAAGCACGTTGGCAAGTCCCATGTCCTCCAGCACCCGCTTCATCTCCTGCGTCTCCACGTAAATACCGGCACAGCCCTTCAGCAGACGGAGCAGCCGCCTCTTTTTTGCAAGAAATTCGGCAAGCCAGCCGCCGATCACCACGTAGTGAAGCGCGCGGTGAAAAAAACGATTGTAGAAGAACAGCAGCGGCATCAGCACGCGCAGCCCGTTTTCTGCCGGCAGCGCAACGATATTGCGGCAGCGGCGCAGGGCAGAAAAGAGGCGAAAGGGCAGCAACCAGTTGCGCCGCACGCCACCTGCGGTATCTAAGCGCAGGACCTCCTCCCGGCCGAGCGCCTTCTCTACGGCGCACGTCACGGTCTTGGTCTTAACGGTCTGCCCGTTCAGCAGGTCCTCGCCAAAGCCGAAATGGCCGCATATACACACTCGTTTCAAAGCCATATAGTACCTTTATCCGTTTACGCTTTTCGTGCAGCCAGCAGCTCG
Source organism: Eubacteriales bacterium (assembly GCA_045543015.1). Lineage (GTDB taxonomy): Bacteria > Bacillota > Clostridia > Oscillospirales > CAG-272 > UBA1740. The sequence goes on along the minus strand of JAZQLY010000021.1, from coordinate 41,796 downwards.
TTTGCCTCTGCCTGCTTTTCATCGTATTCCTCTTGTGTGATCACGCCTTTGCGGAGAAGGTAATCACCAAGATCCTCCGAGGTGGCCATTCCCTCCGCGTTGACGTCGTCCAAGCGCAGCATTTTGCCAGCCGTTTTAAAAAGGATCTTGACGTCCCCCCAAAGGGTAATACCGCTCTCGATATAGGCAAGGTCATATGCAAATTTCTTTTCCCATGTGATGCTGTTTCGCCCATTGCACTGGGCAAGGCCCGTCAGCCCCGGCAAAACGGTATGCCGCTTGCGCTGCTCGTCCGTCATAAAGACCATATCGCGCACAAGCTGCGGTCGCGGGCCGACCAGGGACATATCCCCCTTCAGGATATTGACCAGCTCAAACAGCTCGTCCAGCGAGAAGCGGCGTAAGAACCGGCCGTAAGCGGTCAGGCGCTCCTCATCCGGCAGCAGATCGCCGTTTGCACCACGCTTGTTGGACATGGTGCGCAGCTTGATCATAGGGAAAATGGTCTCTTTGCCTGTTTTTTTGCTGATCTTACCAGGGCGCAGTTGTACGAAAAAGGGGTTCCCCCTCATAGCAATCGCCCCCACCAGCAGCAAAAGCAGCAGAACAGGGGAAAGCAGCAAAATCGCAAGCAAGGAGAGGGTGATATCCATCACTCTTTTGAAAAAATATTGGTACATCGGTACTCTCAAAAACAATTCTTGATCAATTCAATAATCTTGTTTTGCTCTTCCTCTGTCATTTTGTTATCGCTCGGCAGGCACAGGCCGCGGGCAAAGATATCGGCACCAACGTCCACGCAGCCACCAGCAATATAGGCATTGGTGCGGGCGCGGCCATTGCCGTCAACCGTTACAAACGGATTCATGCGGTACATGGGCTGCATGTGCATGGGCTTCCAGATCGGGCGCCCCTCGGCATTGTAGGCAGCCAGCGTTTCAAGGATCTGCGTGGGGCAGCTCTTGCCCGGCTCGGTGATATAAAGCGCCTCGCTGTCACTTCTGACCTGGCGGCACATACCCTCCGGCTTGATCAGCAGGCAGGAGAGCCAGAAGTTCGGCTCCATGATGCTCTCGTCATACGGATTCATGGTCACAGGCAGATCGCGCAGCCCCTCACGGTAGCGCATATAGATCGCCTTTTTCTGTGCAATATGCTCGTCCAGATGCGGGTACTGACCGCGCACGACACCGGCGATCACGTTGCTCATGCGGTAATTGTACCCCAGCTCCTCATGCTGGTACCAGGGGGCGTTCTCACGGCTCTGGGTAGACCATTTGCGCACCTTGTTGGCCGCCTCCTCATCCTCGGTCAGCAGCATGCCGCCCGAGGAGCCGGTAATGATCTTATTGCCGTTGAACGAGATCGCATTATAGGTACCAAACGTACCCGTCTGCTTGCCCTTATAGGTCGCGCCAAGCGATTCTGCCGCGTCCTCAATGATAACGGCGCCGTGCGCCTTGCAGATGGCAACGATCTCGTCCATCTTGGCGGGCGTGCCGTACAGGTTGGCAAGCACGACCACCTTGACATCCGGGTACAGCTCAAACGCCTTTTCCAGCGCACGCGGATCCATATTCCACGTATCGTACTCGGTATCAATAAAGATCGGAACGCCCCCCTCGTAAACGATGGGGTTGACCGATGCATCAAAGGTCATATCGGTGCAAAAGACCTTGTCCCCCGGCTTAACGCCTGCCAACTTAACGGCCATGTGCAGGGCCGCCGTGCCGCAAGAAAGCGCGACCGAATAACGGCACCCGACCTTTTCACAGGTCAGCCGCTCTACCTCGTTGATGTTTTTACCAACGGTAGACATCCAGTTGGTCTCAAACGCCTCGGTCATATAAGTCAATTCTTCACCGTGCATGGTGGGGCTGGAAAGATATACGCGTTTTTCAAAGGGCTTCATAGCAAATTTCCTTTCAAAATGATAAAATACATATGTTCTGCAGATAAAAAACTACTAATATATAATTGCATACAGTATTATTATAGCACAGCAAAAGGCATTCGTCAATATTTTTTCTCATGTTTCTGGCAATTATACCGCTTGCAAGGAAAAATTTGGGGAGCACTGCCTATCTTTCTTGTAATCTGCCAGCACCTGTGATATAATAAGTGCGTGAGCCGGTTTCCCGACTCACGCACTTGCTGTATGCGATCATTCTTTATCCTTGCCGAGCAACGCCTCAATGGCTGCCCACACGCACCCGGCCACAGGCCAGATGACCCAGGTGATATGCCATGCGCCCGTGAAAAAGCTGGCACCCAGATAAACTGCGGTCATCAGACACCAGTAGCCGGTAGAGATCGCCTCGTTCTCGCGCTGCCTTCTCTTCTTTGCCTCAGTATGATCGCCCGTCTGCAGCAGCTTTTGAAAGCCGCCGTACAGGCACCCGCCCCACACCAGCAGGGCTACGCCGCACGCACACACGGAGAGCAGCAGTGCGGTGCAGCCGAAAAGAAACGGATCCCCTGCCCCCAGTGCGCCGCACACCACAAGCGGGATCACGCTGAGGATACAAAGCACCACACCGACCGTCAGGCATACGCGATATCTCGTGCTGTTTTCATCACGCCGTTTTTCCACGATACCGCTGACACCGTAGGCAAGCAAAAACGTCTCCTTTTCCAGGTACGAGAACTCGCTCAGGCAGATGCCGGAAAGCACGAACAGGGCCACACCGCACGCCACCAGCAGAAGCAGAACGCCCACGCCAACGGCCGCGGCAACCGTTTCCGTGATGCCCCATACGGCCGCCATGCCGCCAAGCAAAATGAGCAGCACCGGCGAAAGGATGCAAAGTGCTACGCCCAAGGCAATGCGGCGGGCATGCACCGCGTTGGTGTCCAGGTAGCGGTTCGCCTCCTCGGCCGAGATCGTGCGGCCGACTGCATCATCCTGCTCCTGCGTCTCGGAGGTGCTGATCTCCTCCAAATCATCCTTTAACAAGAAATCGGTGCTCACGCCGAACAACGCGCTCATGGCAACCACCTTGTTCAGATCCGGCACGGAAAGCCCGCTCTCCCATTTGGAGACCGACTGGCGGGAAACGTCCAGCTGCTCTGCCAGCTCCTCCTGCGACCAACCGTTCTTTTTACGAAGCATAATAATTTTGTCTGCAATGATCATTCTATGTAACTCCTTTCATTGTCGCGGCAATACCCGCTTGCATTGCCTGTGTGCTTATCATAACAAATCAAGCGGTTGCAGGCCACCAATCCGGCTTGGAAATTTGTCAACCAACGGTTGCAACCGTAGATATATCCCGCTATTTTCAGAAAAAAAGAGGTTTTTTATGCTCACCATACGCAAAACGACAGAAAAGGACATCCCCGCCATCAACGAAATCTATGTGTCCGCCCGCGCCTTTATGCGGCAGACGGGCAACCCCACCCAATGGAACGGCGTCTACCCCGGCGAGACGGACATTGCAAATGACGTCAAGCGCGGCATCGGCTACGCCGTTTGTGACGGTGACGAGATCGTTGGCGCCTTTGCCTTCTTTGTGGGCGAGGAGCCGACCTACTGCCGCATTGACGGCGGCAGCTGGAAAAAGGAGGGGCCGTACGGCGTGATCCACCGCATTGCCGTTGCACGGCACGGCGCCGGCATTGCAGGCCTCTGCTTTGATTTTTGTTATGAAATTTGCAAAAATCTGCGCATCGACACCCACCGTGACAACCGCGTTATGCAGCGCGCGTTAGAGAAAAACGGCTTTTCCTATTGCGGCATCATCTACCTGGCAAACGGGGATGAGCGACTGGCATATCAAAGGGTATGACCGACAAGCAAGGCGCGGCAATGCCGCGCCTTGCTTATTTTCCTCATTCGGCGCAGGAATAATACGACCAAAGAACGCCGCCGTCATAGGTCTTTGTTTGAGCCAGTGTATAACGCTTTCCCTCCGCCCCGTCAAACAGCGGCTTGCCGCCTGCCGGTGCGACCACAGGAGCCGTGACCACGCTGATGGCATCCACCACGCCCTCACGCAGGAAGCTGCCGTTGAGAATACTGCCGCCCTCCAGCAGCAGGCGATCAATGCCAAAAAGCGTCTTCAGCTTGTGCAAGGCGAGCGGCAGATCCAGCTCCTCTGCCCCCGCAAAGATATAAGAAACGCCCACGCGGCGCATATAGGCCAGATAACGCGGATCCACGTTCTCGCACAGCACCTCAATGATGTGGGCGCCGTTATAACCGGGGTCCTCGTCTGTAATGCGTGCCTCCCGCCAGCCAAGGCGGCCGTGCGTATCAAAGGCAACGGCAAAATAACCGGCCGCCGGCTCTGCCACATAGTCCTCAAGAGGAAGGCTCTTCCCCTCAAAAACCGCCATATCCGGATAAAAGCCGTGGGTAAAGCTCTCCTCCATCGTCACACGGCCACAGGCAAAGGCATCCCCGCGCAGCTCGCGGTTCAGCTGATAATACACCTCGCTTGCTGCCTGCGCAGCCGGCATCGCAAGAAAGTCGCCCGTTACCGCACCGTCTATCGATTGCATCATATGGCAAAGGACGTTCGGCCGTTCCAGCTTCACGCTTGCCGCCACCGCCGTGATCTTTTCAAGAAAGCTGCGGTCTGCCGGGCAAAACGTATAGCTGCCGATCTCGGCCGGCGTGATCCAGCGCAGATCGTGATGCTCTAACCGCTGCGGCGTGCCGGCCGTGACCTGCACCTCGTACAGCGTAATGTGGAGCATGCTATCAGAATAGAGCTGCAGAACGTCGTCAAAGATCTCGCCCACCTCTACCTCAATGCCAAGCTCCTCACGGCATTCACGCTTCAGCGCCTCCCGGTGTCCCTCGCCCGGCTCTACCTTGCCGCCGGCGAACTCCCAAAGCAGCGCATGCGCCTTATCGGCCGGCCGCTGGCATATCAGAAAACGGTTGCCCTGCCGCAGCAAGGCTGCCACGATCTCTTTCATAAAAAAATCCCCCTGTCTATATAAAATGGATAAACGCATTTTTATTATTATAGCACACCGCGGCCGGCTTGGCAAGAGAAATGCGCAAAAAAAGAGGCGCAGCCCGGCCGGGCTGCGCCGCAAAATTGATCAGATCAGAAATTGCAGCACGCAAAACGCTGCATAGATCGCCAGCAGAACGATTCCCTGCACGCGTGACAGCTTGCCGCGAATGAGTGCCGGCACCGTCAAAAACGTCATCACGAACAGCATCACGGGAATATCGATCAAAAGCGAGGAATTGATACCCATGATCTCCTTACCACCGGGAATGGCAAAGGGGGAAAGCACGGTCGATACACCGTTGACCAGAACCAGGTTGAACAGGTTGGCACCGATCACGTTGCCAAGCGACAGAGAGCCATGCCCCTTGACCAGCGAGGTGATCGCGGTGACCAGCTCGGGCAGCGAGGTGCCAAGTGCCACAAAGGTCAAGGCAATAACCGCCTCCGGCACGCCAAGCTTCTCGGCGATCAACGTGCCGTTATCGACCAGCAGGCGCGCGCCAATGGCGATCAGTGCGGCGCCGACGATCAAAAGCAGGATCTCCTTGACCAACGCCTTTTTGGAGGCAGGCGTTGCTGCCTGCTCTGCCGCCCCGGCCGGCTGCGGCGTGCGCAAGGTCTGCCAGACGGAAAGCGCGATATAGGCAACGAACATAGCGAGCAGGACTGCGCCGACCGCATAGCCAAAAAAGCCGGCGGCATAGGCAACGGTAGTGTAAAAGGCTGCCGCGATAAAGAAAAACACCACGGGGAGCCCAAGTGAGGAGCGCTCGATCTTGGCGGGGCGTACCGCCACCGTGATGGCCGCGATCAGCGCCGTGTTGCAAATGATAGAGCCAACAGCATTGCCGTAGGCAATTTCGCCGTGACCGCTGACGGCAGAGGTAGCCGAAACCATGACCTCCGGCAGCGTGGTACCGATCGAGACAACGGTAGCACCGATCAGCAGCTCAGGGATGTGAAAGCGGTGTGCAATGCCGGTAGCACCGTCCACAAACCAATCGCCGCCCTTGATCAGCAAAACAAGACCGACCAGAAACAAGAAAATAGGAACACCCATACAAAAAACCTCCTCTGTCTGCTCATGGTTGCAAAGCTTACTGTTTTATTATACCATATTCATAGAAAAAAGCAATACCGCGCAAAGAGGAAACGCGGCTTTTTGTGAAATTCTTCTGCTTTTTTTCAAAAACTTCAAAAAACCTCTTGCATTTACAAAAAAGTTGTGTTATAATAGCAACGTTGTACAGGGGTATAGTTCAGTCGGTAGAACACCAGTCTCCAAAACTGGGTGTCGTGGGTTCAAGACCTTCTGCCCCTGCCAAAACAAGAAGCCTACCGTTTTGCGGTAGGCTTTTTGTTTTGCCGGGCATCGAATGAAGGACTTGAGCGGGCGCGGGAGTGAATGACAGCCCGGTGGGCTGTCAGAGCCGCGCCTGACCGAAGAGCGGAGCAAAGGCGCATGGGACGGCGACTTTGCGTCGCCGCTCTGAGCCAAGTCCTTCTGCCCCTGCCAAGTCTTTAGGTCGATTTAGATCCGACCGAGAAAAAACGAGAAAAGCAGAGATTTCGAAAGATTTCTCTGCTTTTTTCGCGCCTAACTTTTTTCGAATTTCCATAGATCCATTTTCGGTTTTTCTTCGAGCCGAAGGATTCGAACTACCGACAGCCTTCCTCCGGGAGGAAGGTGGCACGCGCAGGGGTTCGCTGCGGAGCGTGACGGAGGGAGCCTGCCTGACTTAAAAATCTGATTAAACTTTACATCAATGCACTCTCCCTCAGTCGCCTACGGCGCCAGCTCCCTCCCGGAGGGAGCCTTTGAGAATCGCTTGCGAAACGGTTGAAATGTTTATGAAGTTGTGGTATAATAATAAAAAACAAGTCCAAGCTGATTTCGTTAAGTATGTAAAAGAGGTGAAATGATGAAAAAGCTGTTGCTTATACCCTGTATAATTTTTCCGTATTCACTTGTATTGAGTGTGTTGATCGGCGATCTTTTTCCCGAAAACATCGCCCCTATCGTCTTTGGAGTCTTAATTGTTCTTTTTGCCGTATTAACGCCAATCTGGAACGTCATTTTTATGATCGTATCACGGAAAGACGATCCGTGGGATCTTATTCGTGCGGCACTTCTCATTAAGCTCTTTCATATTCCGGCATACATAGTTGTTTTTATTTTCGGGGTTATTGCGGCGATTATGATTTTCATGACGCTTCCGCTGATTCTTATGCTTATTTTGTTTGATTGCATTGTTCTGTTTTTTAGCAGTTCAATCTCTGTATTTGCGTTGGCGAAAAACATAAAAAACAATAAACTTCTTTCTGTTGTAGCACTTATATGCCAATTTTTCTTTTGTGCAGATATTATCAGTCTGTTTGTTTTGTGGATTATTTCGAAAAATCAAAGGAAAACAATTTCTACATAGACCTCGTTGCAAGCATGGTGTTAAAAGTCCGGTAGAACGCGGAACCTTTTAACTCCCATCATCGCCAAGGGATACGTGTACCCTCACGGCAAAAATTACGGACTGTTTTTGTACGATAGCCTTATATGGATCTATTTTGTAGTGGTATCACAAAAAAAGCCTCCATTCCCAGTCACACAAAAAACCGATGCACAAGCATCGGTTTTTTGCATTTTATGATCACAGCGCGGCGGCAAGGAGCGTCATATCCCCGCAGAGGCGGTATGCGCCCATAGAGGCCGGCAGAAAATACTGCTGCCCCTTTTCTATGGGATAGGTCTCCCCCGCAAAAAGGATGCTCCCCTTACCCGCTACGCAAAGCAGCGCAACGAAGCTTTCGGCAGAAACGCATTCCTCCCGCTCCCCCGCGACGGCCAAACGGCGAACGCGGAAATACGGGCAATGCACCAGGGTATCGCTGTCATCCTGCCCATCACGCGCCGAAAAACGGATGGCGGCGATCTCCGCCTCCGTAAAGGGACGCACCACGTCCAGGGCGCGGTCAACGTGCAGCTCACGCAGGCTGCCGTCGCTCTGCCGGCGATTATAGTCGAAAACCCGATAAGTCAGGTCGGAGTTTTGCTGGATCTCGGCCACCACGATGCCCGCACCAATGGCATGCACGAGCCCGGCGGGGATAAAGCAAACGTCCCCCGCGCGGACAGGCTGCGCCTGCAGGACCTCCTCTGTCCGACCCTCTCGCACGGCGGCGGCAAACGCGGCGCGATCTACCCCCGGGCGCAGGCCGGAAACGAGCGTGGCCCCCGGCTCTGCCGCCAGCACGTACCACATCTCGGTCTTTCCCAGATCGCCCTCTACGGCAGCGGCATACGCATCATCAGGATGCACCTGGACCGAGAGCCTTTCACGCGCGTCGATCAGCTTGATCAGCAGCGGGAACACGCCGCCCGCATAGGTGGGAGACACGGCAGCATTGCCAATGGCTTGAATGGCGTCTGCCAGGCTTTTTCCCTTGTAAATTCCGTTTTGAACGAGACTCATGCCGTCCGGGCGGACGGTCAGCTCCCAGGTCTCACCCAGGCGCTCTACCGTTGGTGCCTGCTTGCCGAAGGCGGTCTTCAGCAGGTCCCCGCCCCAGATGCGGTACTTGGCCTCATAGCTCAATTGCATGGGATAGAGCATCCTTACACCACCCCTCTCGGCAAGCCCGTGCTTAATTCACCGTGGTGATCGTGGTAGCCGCGCAGAAGGATCTTGACCGTATCCCCCTCGTATTCCACCACCGTGACCGAGGCATTGGCCACAAACGGCACGTCCTTTGCGCCGTCCGCCCCTACCTCTCGCCACGCGCACTCCAGGGCGCGGATGGGGGTGGCATGCGTGCCGATCAGCACGGTCTGCCCCTCATGCCGCTTGGCAATGCGGCGTGCCGCCGCGCACACACGGCGCTGCAGCTCGGCAAACGATTCGCCGGCCGTGCAGCATGAATGGCCGATATCCTGCCGCCAGGTTGCATAGTCCCCTTCAAAGACCACGGCCACCTCGTCAAACGGGCGGTTCTCCCATTCCCCGGCATAGATCTCACGGAAGGCCGGCTCCGGCCGCACGGGGAGCCCGTGCGGCGCAGCGGCGTGCGCTGCCGTTTCATAAGCACGCTGCAGGTCGCTGGCGTAGACGGCATCTACCGTATAATGCGCCGCCACGTAGGCGGCGGTCAATTCTGCTTGGGCATGCCCCTTTTCGGTCAGGGGGGCATCGGTCTGCCCGGCAAATACGCGCGCCAGGTTGGCTGCGCTCTCGCCGTGGCGTATCAAGATCAGGCGTGTCATACCGTTCTCCTTGCTGTTCGTTGCTTTTATTATAGCAAACATCCCTTGCCTTGTCAAGATTTTGAGCGGCCTTGAATTTCTTTGCGGGAAGTTTTGTTTTTTTGTTTACTTTTCCCGAAATGTATGGTAAAATAATACTGTATATTTTTATTCAGAGGATAGTTTATGAACAACCAACTCACCTGCGGGATCAAGCGTGACCGCTCCTACCTGCTATGGACGTTTTTGATCCCCTTTGCGCTCATGCTGCTGATCTACGCCCTGGATCGCGTTTTCCCGTTTGGTGACCGCTCCGTCCTGGTGCTGGACCTCAACGGGCAATATGTCGGTTTTTTTGAAGCCCTGCGTGATGCCGTTTACGGCGATGCCTCGCTCCTTTATTCCTTTGCGCGGTCGCTGGGTGGAGAGATGATGGGCATTTACGCCTATTACCTGGCCAGCCCCCTTTCCTACATCGTTGCCCTGTTCCCCGAGGGGTATATGACCGAGGCGCTGCTCCTCATGTTTCTGATCAAGTCCGGGCTCTGCGGCCTGACCTTTGGCATTTACCTGCACCAAAAGGCCTATTCCTCCCGCCTGGAGACCCTGCTGTTTTCTACGCTGTATGCCCTTTGCTCCTTTGCCATCGTCATGCAGCACAACACCATGTGGATAGACAATATCATTCTGCTGCCGCTCGTAACGCTGGGGGTGGAGTCGGTGATCAAATACCGCCGTTACCGCCTGTTCGTGCTTTCCCTCTCGCTTGCGCTACTCTCCAACTTCTATATTGGGTTTATGACCTGCATTTATGTGCTGCTCTACTTTTTCTATTATTTTTATGCATTTTCCGAGGGGGAGCAGAACAACCCGCTTGGCGAGCAACAGCACTACCTGCGGGCGCTTTTGCGCATGGCGCTTTATTCGCTGCTCTCGGTTGCGATCGCGGCCATCATCCTGCTGACGGTGGTATACTCCCTTTCCTTTGGCAAGACCACCTTTACCGATCCGAACTATCTTCCTTACCTGCAGTTTGACCCCATTCGCTTCTTTTCCAAGCTGCTGCCCGGCGTATACGATACGGTAGAGCCGAGCGGCCTGCCCTTCGTTTACTGCGGCACGCTGACGCTGCTGCTCGTTCCCCTGTATTTTGCCAACCGCCGTTTTTCGCGGCGGGAGCGCATTTGCTCCGGCATACTGCTGGCTGTCTTTTACCTCTCCATGTCCATCAATTCGCTGGACATGCTGTGGCACGGCGGCCAGGCGCCCAACTGGCTGAACTACCGTTACAGCTTTATGCTGTGCTTTATTCTTCTGCTTCTTGCCTCCCGCGCGTTTGCGCGGCTTGCCGACTATCAAAACAAGACCGTTCTTTCGGTCACGGTCATCCTGCTTGCCCTGGTTGCGGTGGCCGCCTCTATGAACGATGAATTTTTCACCACCACGCACGCGGTGCTGGCCGCCGCCCTGCTGCTCATCTTCACCGCGCTGCTGATCTATATGAAAAAGCAGAGCGGCAGGCTGCGGCAGTACCTGGCCGTTTTACTGCTTTCCGTTGCGCTGGTGGAGGCGTTTTACAACGGCACGGCGCAGATCGCCGCGCTCCACGAGGACGTTGGCTCTACCGACCGGCAGGAATACCTGGATCACCACGCATCGGTCGGCAGTCTGGTAGACGCCGTGAAGGAGCAGGATGACGAATTTTACCGCATGGAGATGATCGGCCACCGCGTGACCAACGACGTGATGGAGCTTGGCTACCGCGGCCTGACCAATTCCACCTCTACCCTGAACGCCAAAACGCTCGATTTTCTGCACCGCATGGGTCTGCTGGCTACCTCCCATTGGTCAGAATACTACGGCACAACGCTGGCCCTTGATTCTCTGCTTGGCCTGCGCTATATCATGATGAGCAATTCGACCTCGCTGCACAGCGCCTACGAGGCGCTCCTTGCCAATGATGAGAACACGGTCTACCGCAACCCGCATGCCCTGCCGATCGCCTTTGCTTCCTCCGGGCAGATCAAGGAGGACGATCAAACGGCGCTCTCCTCGCCGCTGATCCGGCAAAACGAGATCATACGCGCCGTGCTTGGCACCCGGGTGCCGGAATGCTATATTCCCCTGCCCTGTGACTTTACGAGTGAGAACGTGCTGACCGAGGCGATCGAGTGGAACGGCAAGGAGTACCACGCCATTTACACCAATGCGTATATTGAGAACGAGCAAGCCTTCAAAAACGGCGAGATCGACGAAGAGGAGCTGTATTCCTCCAATTCTCTTCTGGCATTTCAGATCACCGTGCCGCAGGACGGCCCCCTGTATTTTTATATTGAGACCGACCTGCCAAGCAAATTGGACCTTTACCTGCAGGACACCTATTACGGGGTGATCTATGAGGACGGCAACGATTTTGTCAAGGGCCTTGGCTACTTCGAGGCCGGTGACGTGGTAACGGTCACCCTGCGCATGGCAGAGTGCTACAGCTTCTATTTCCCCACCGATGCCGTTGCCTTTTTCTTAGAGGATACCGATGCCACCATCGACAATCTGACCGCCATCGGGCAGAACGGCATCACGCTGGACAGCTACAGGGAGGACTATTTTCACGGCAGCATCACCACCACGAAGGAACGGCCGACCGTGCAGACCACCATCCCGTACGATGCGGGCTGGCAGATCACGGTAGACGGCAAGCGTGTGACGCCCTACGCAACGCTGGATGCGCTGCTGGCCTTTGATACCGAGCCGGGAACACACACGGTAGAAATGGTCTACCGCCCGACTTGCTACGTGCTGGGCAGCGCGATCTCTCTCCTTGGCGTTCTGCTGCTTGCCGCCCTGATCACGGTAGAGGAGCTTTGGCGGCGTGGCCGCCTTTGCCCGCAGGAGGGCAGCCGGCTTTACCGCTTGCTTGACGTCTTCCTTTACCAGGGAAAGATCGGGGCAGAGCCGAATTTCCTCTCTGACGAGGAAATGCAAAAGGCAGAGGATGCCCGCCACCCGCGGGCAGAAGAAGCAGCCGGGCTGACGGGAGAAGATCCATGCGCCGGGGAGCAGAACAGCGAGGAAAATGAAAATGGCTGATAAGATCCTGCGCCTATCGGTTGGCGAGAAATTGGAACTAAAAAAGCAGCACCCCTGCGGCAACCGTATTTTTACCGTTCTGCGCACGGGAAGTGACGTGCGCATCGTGTGTGACGGTTGCGGGCGGGACATGGTGCTTGACCGTCTGAAGCTGGAAAAGGCGGTCAAACGAAAACTGTCGGATGAAAGTGAGGATTGACCATGTTTTACCACATCATGGGCAAATTTGTCCACAAGGAGGAAAGCTTTGCCGTGATCGACTGCGGCGGTGTTGGCTACCGCTTAACGATCAGTATGAACACGGCAGACGCACTTGGCTATGCAGACGGTGAACGCAAGGTCAAGCTGTACACCTATTTACAGGTGCGCGAGGACGATATTGAGCTGTTCGGATTTTATACCGAGGACGAGCTTGCCTCCTTCCGCCTGCTGATCTCGGTCTCCGGGGTGGGGCCGAAGGCGGCCATGGCCATCCTCTCCCTCTTCACGCCGGAGAAGCTGGCCCTTGCGGTGGCAAGTGAGGATATCAAGGCGATCTCCCGCGCCAACGGCGTGGGCGCCAAGACGGCGGCCCGCGTGGTGCTGGAGCTGAAGGATAAATTCAAGGGCATTTCGCCCGTTGGTGGCGGCATGGCGATGATGCCGAGCGCCGCCGCAAGCGGAGCAGCACCAAGCACGGGCAAGCTGGGCGAGGCGCTGGAGGCCTTGACGGTATTGGGCTACGGCCGTGCCGAGGTGACCGAGGCGCTGCGCAAGCTGGATACCGCAAGCCTCTCGGTCGAGCAGATCATTACCGCTGCGCTGAAATACTTCTCCAAGTGAGGTTAGACCATGCCAAACGAATTAGAAGAATTTGATTTTGAGAACCGCATCGTATCGACCGAATCGATCCCCGATGACAGAGAGGGTGAGCCCTCTCTCCGCCCGCACACGCTGGACGAATATACCGGTCAGGCAAAGGCCAAGGAGAATCTGCGCATCTATATTGATTCTGCCAAGCTGCGCGGAGAGGCGCTTGACCACGTTTTGCTGTACGGCCCTCCCGGCCTTGGCAAGACCACGCTTTCTGCCATCATTGCAAACGAGATGGGTGTAAATCTGCGCACCACCTCCGGCCCGGCGATCGAAAAGCCGGGGGATCTTGCCGCCATTCTGACCAATCTGGCACCGGGGGACGTGCTGTTCATTGACGAGATCCACCGTCTTTCCCGCCAGGTGGAGGAGATCCTCTATCCCGCGATGGAGGACTTTGCCATTGACATTATCATTGGCAAGGGGCCAAGCGCACGGAGCATCCGTCTGCCGATACCGAAGTTTACGCTGATCGGCGCGACCACGCGTGCCGGGCAGCTCTCTACCCCGCTGCGCGACCGCTTTGGCGTTATTCAACGTCTGGAGCTGTACACCACCGAGGAGCTGACGGGCATCGTCAAGCGCTCTGCCTCGATCTTGAATATGGACATTGCCGAGGATGGCGCACGCGAGATCGCCTCCCGCTCCCGCGGCACGCCGCGTATTGCCAACCGCCTGCTCAAGCGCGTGCGCGACTTTGCCTTGGTCAAGGGGGACGGCTGCATTGACGGCGAGATCGCCCGTGCCGGCCTGCGCCTGCTGGAGATCGACGAATTAGGCCTTGACAACACCGACCGCCGCATGCTGGAGGCCATTATCAAGTTTTACGGCGGCGGCCCCGTCGGTCTTGAGACGCTGGCAGCCACCATCGGGGAGGAGGCCATCACGATCGAGGACGTGTACGAGCCGTACCTGCTGCAGATCGGCTTCTTAAGCCGCACGCCGCGCGGCCGCTGCGCGACGGTACAGGCCTACAATCACCTTGGCCTGCCCTATACCGCCGTCTCGCCCACGGGTGCCAGACAGCCCGACTTGTTTGACGAGCAGCCGGCGGAGTCCTGAAAAACCTCTCTTCCTGTCAGGAAAGAAGCCCGAAGAAAAAGAAAAATTTGAAATATTTTAATTATATATGAAAAAACCTCTTGACAAGAGAAAAAGGATGTGTTATAATATCTTTACCTCTGTCGGAGGTTTTTTTGTTGTGCTTTGCCAACTGGGACGGCAGGCCCACCAAACACCGACACGAGGGAGGTACGATACCATGGATGACACCGTGGTTTTCATGGAGCGTAAGCTCTAATTTTAACAGGAGGTGCCGATATGCGAGTCAAAATTACCCTGGCATGCAGCGAATGCAAGCAGAGAAACTACGACACAGAGAAGAACAAGAAGAACGACCCTGACAGACTTGAGCGGAACAAATACTGCCGTTTCTGCCGCAAACACACCCTGCATAAGGAAACCAAGTAATCCCTCAAGGGATCCCAAATTTTGATTTGAGAGGTTTTGTATATGGCAGAGAATACTGAAAAGAAACCGGGCTTTTTCAAGCGCATGGGTTCTCGTATCGCCAAGTTCTGGCGCGATTTCCGCAGCGAAATGAAAAAAGTCGTATGGATGTCCGGCTCGGATCTGCGTAAGAATTCGATCCTGGTCATCGTCAGCGTTATTGTTTTCACACTGGTTCTCGGTGTGGTCGATTTCGGTCTTTCTTGGGCGATCAACACGCTCGGAAGTCTTGTATAAGTAAAGGCGAACGGATATGAGCGATATCGATCAGATGAACCTTGGTCCCAGATGGTACGTCGCACACACTTATTCCGGCTATGAGAACAAAGTAAAGAGCAGCATTGAGCGGATCGTTGAAAACCGCGGCCTCGGCCACTTGATCTTTGACGTGCAGATCCCCGTAGAGATCACGCACACCGTCAACGATAAGGGTGTTGAGAAAGAGGTTGAGACCAAGATCTTCCCCAGCTATGTGCTGGTCAAGATGGTCATGACGGACGAAAGCTGGCATGTTGTTCGTAACATTACCGGTGTTACCGGATTTGTTGGCCCCGGGTCCAAGCCCGTGCCGCTGACAGAGCAAGAGGTTGAGGCGCTCCACGTAGAGAGCCACAAGGAAGACGTCGGCTTCCGGATCGGCGATGCCGTATCCATCATTTCCGGCATGTTTGAAGGTTATAACGGTACCGTACAGGAGATTTCTGAAGATAAGAAGCAGGTTACGGTGCTGGCATCTACCGGCAAACGCGATATCCCGATCATTGTAGATGCAAAGGATATCAAGCTGGCAGAGTAAGCTCTGCCGCACACGGCCGCATGGCCGCTTTCCCTTCCCTGCTTGGGAGCATGAAGGAAGGGGTACCCTGTGGGAGGGAGAAAATATTTCATTCTCCCGTATATGTACCACATTCGGAGGTGTAATTTTATGGCTAAGAAAATTATGGGTTATATCAAACTGCAGCTTCCCGCCGGCAAGGCTACTCCCCAGCCGCCTGTAGGTCCTGCACTCGGTCAGTACGGTGTATCGATCCCGAACTTCACCAAGGAGTTCAACGAGAGGACCAAGAACGATATCGGCTTGATCATTCCTGTCGTTATCACGGTTTTTGCTGACCGCACGTTCACGTTCATCACCAAGACTCCCCCCGCAGCCGTTCTGATCAAGAAGGCTTGCGGCATTGAGACCGCTTCTGCTGCGCCCAACAAGACCAAGGTCGCTTCTCTGACCAAGGATCAGGTTCGCAAGATCGCAGAAACCAAAATGCCTGACCTGAATGCTGCCAGCATCGAGGCTGCCATGAGCATGGTTGCCGGTACCGCACGCAGCATGGGTATCACGGTAGAAGAATAAGGCGCAGGAGGAAAGAGATAATGAGCGTAGGAAAGAAATATAAAGAGAGCATGGCTCTCGTTGAGAAATCCAAGCTGTATGACCCCGCTGAAGCCGTTGCACTGGCTTGCCAGACCGCAAAGGCAAAATTTGATGAAACGATCGAGCTCCACATCCGTCTGGGTGTTGACTCCCGTCACGCTGACCAGCAGGTTCGCGGTGCTATCGTTCTCCCGAACGGCACCGGTAAGAGCGTAAGAACGCTGGTATTCGCCCGCGGCGACAAGGCAAAGGCTGCTGAAGAGGCAGGTGCCGAGTACGTTGGCGCAGAGGATCTTGTTACCAAGATCCAGGGCGGCTGGTTCGAATTTGACGTTGTTATCGCCTCTCCCGATATGATGGGTCTGGTTGGTCGTCTTGGTAAGGTCCTCGGCCCGAAGGGCTTGATGCCGAACCCGAAGGCCGGCACCGTTACTCCCGACGTTGCTCGTGCAGTAACCGAGGCTAAGGCCGGTAAGATCGAGTACCGTCTCGATAAGACCAACATCATCCACTGCCCCATCGGCAAGGCCTCCTTTGGTGCTGAGAAGATCATGGAGAACTTCAATGCTCTGGTTGGCGCCGTTATTAAGGCAAAGCCTGCTACCGCAAAGGGTCAGTACATCAAGAGCTGCGTTGTCGCAACCACGATGGGCCCTGGCATTAAGGTTAACTACGCAAAGTTGAGCTAAGGGGCGGTTGCCTTTTGGCTTAACCGTAAACAAAAAAGAATGGGTGGGATTGATTTCCCGCCCATTCTTTTTTATATGTAGATTTCTACTACCCGCATCGTTCTAATGTGGAAAACCTACGGTTTTCTCCATTTGTAATTATATTTTTGTTTACTATCTCCGTTTTCCACCCTCCATGTATGAAATACATGTCACGGGGTGGAAAACCAAGATTTCTGCTCAAAACTCAACGCGCCCCTGGGCTGTCGCCTTTTGGCATAACCGCAAACAAAAGAATGGGTGGGATTGATTGGCCGCCCATTCTTTTTTGTATGTAGGTTTTTTTGCCCGCATCATTCTAAGGAGGAAAACCTACGGTTTTCTCCATTTGTAATTATATTTTTGTTTACTATCTCCGTTTTCCACCCTCCATGTATGAAATACATGTCACGGGGTGGAAAACGAAGATTTCTGCTCAAAACTCAACGCGCCCCTGGGCTGTCGCCTTTTGGCATAACCGCAAACAAAAGAATGGGTGGGATTGATTTCCCGCTCATTCTTTTTTATATGTAGATTTCTACTACCCGCATCGTTCTAATGTGGTCTGGGCTGTCGCCTTTTGGCATAACCGTAAAAAAGAGTGGGAATGCGTTCCCACTCTTTTTATATCATGCCGGAAGATACGGCAGCTCGATCGGCTTATTATCCCCGATGCTGTCCTGCACCTCGCCGGAGTCACTTCCACCGTCAGGAAGGGTCGTATCATCCTTCTCATTGGGAATCAACTCGTTCTTATCGATCACCACGTTTGGCGGCGTTTGATCGCAAGCCGAGAGCGCAACGCAGGCAAGCAGACAAAGAAGGACCAAAAAACATATGCGTACTTTTTTCATACCATTCTCCTTGACGAGGCATGCCCCTCGTTTTTCAGCATGCGCTGCTTCAGCTCCCATAGGCGGGGCGAGAGGTCAACGTAATAACGGTGCGGATTTTCAAACCGCTTTACCTCATCCCACAAAGCGTCGATCTCACCGAGGCAATAGGCCTTGATCTCTTCAATATCGGGCGTTTGATAAACGCACTCACCTGCCACAAAAACAGCTTCATGCAAGGGGCGGGCGGTATAATCAGTCACCGTTTTTCTCTTCCAGGTGCTGATGGGGTCAAACAGCTCAAGCGGCTGGCTTTCGTCGATCTTTTCTTCGGCTAACGTGAGGTAATCGGCAATCGGCTGGCCGGTCTGATTATCAATGATGCGATAAGCCTTTTTGTAGGAGGGGTTGGTGATCTTTTCATTATTCTCACTGATCTTGATACGCGGAATAATGTTCCCCTGTGCATCCTCCAGCGCGGTCAACTTATACACGCAGCCAAAAACAGGATCGCTTTTTGCCGTGATCAGCCGTTCACCTACGCCAAAGGCATCTATCTTGGCCCCTTGCGCGATCAGGTCACGGATGATGTATTCATCCAGCGAGTTGCTGGCAATGATCTTGCATTGCGGCAGGCCTGCTGCATCCAGCATTTTTCTTGCCTTCTTGGAGAGGTAGGCAATATCACCGGAGTCAATGCGGATGCCGCAATTTTCAACGCCGTTTTCCTTAAACGCGCGTATAGCATTGGGAATGCCGCTCTCCAGCACGTTGTAGGTATCTACCAGCAGCGTGGCGTTATGGGGATACAGCCTACAATAGGCAGAAAACGCCTCATACTCATCGGAGAAGGTTTGCACCCAGGAGTGCGCCATGGTTCCGGTGGTGGGGATATGATATTCCCGGTCGCTGATGGTGCAGGCGGTGCTGCTGCAGCCGCCGATGTAGGCAGCGCGTGCGCCAAGAATGGCCCCCTGCGCGCCCTGCGCGCGGCGAGAACCAAATTCCGCAACGGCTCGCCCAGCCGCCGCACGGACGATGCGATTGGCCTTTGTGGCCACCAGCGATTGCAGGTTCACCGTCAAAAGCACAAAGGTCTCGATCAGCTGCGCCTCAATGATCGGGGCGCGCACGGTAATGATCGGCTCACCGGGGAAAATGGGCGTTCCCTCTTTCATAGCCCAGATATCGCCGCTGAAGCGGAAGTTGCGCAGATACGTTAAAAACTCTTCGCCAAACATGTGCTTGGTACGCAGAAAACGGATATCCTCCTCCGTGAAGCGGAGGTTGTAGACGTATTGCACCAATTGGTCAAGCCCGGCAAAAACGGCAAAGCCACCGCCATCCGGAATGGTGCGGAAGAAGACGTCAAAATACGCGATCTCGTCCTTTCGTCCCAATTCAAAATAGCCGTTTGCCATGGTCAATTCGTAAAAGTCACACAGTAACGTATAGTTTTCTTGCATCATTTGATCAGACGGTCCCTTTCTTTACCCGAAAAGCGGCGCAAGCAGGTAATAAAAACCGCCGCCCACCAGGAGCAATGCCAAGATCAAGCATAAGAGGCGCACAGCAAAGGAAGCTCTGTTCTGCGGTTCTTGTTGCTTTTCCATCTCACACCTCACAGTTCTGTGCGCATGCAGCGCAAGGAAATATTGATCCGTTCGTTTTTCATCGAGGTAGGCAGGTCTGCCAATATCTTACCAAGGCCAACGGCCACTACCTCATCCGGCCGCTCGACCACGCGCGCATTCACGCCTGTCACCCCGGATATCATTTTATCCAGCCCGTCCAACTGCGATGCGCCGCCGCAAAGCAAAATTCCGCGGCCAAACACCTCGCCCACGTGCATAGTGGGAATGCAATTGATCGCCTCACAGATCGCGGCGATCAGCTTTGCCGTCGGCTCCTCCAGCGCATCAAACATCTCGTGCGAGGAAAGGCGAATGGTAGCGGGCATGCCGTCCTCTGCTTGCTTACCCTTGATATCAATACGGCGATCCTCTTGGTTGATCCAAAGCGTACCGATCTTGTTTTTCACAATGCGGGCAGAACGCGTGCTGATCCTCATGCGGTGACGCCCCATCAAATAGTCAGCAATGGCAAGATCAAAGGAATCACCGCCCACGGCAACCGTATCCTTATATAAGATCTTACCGCCACCCGTCAGCATCAGGCTTGTCCGCGTGGCCCCGATATCCACGATCAAGACAGCACTCTCCCAGGAAAGCCCCATCCCGGCCATGGCAGCCACCGGTGTATAGACCAAAAAGGTCTCTCGCGCACCGGCGTGCGCAGCCGTCCACTCAATAAGCGCCTCTTCCTCATCGCTCAGGTCAAACGGAATACCGATCAACACACGCGGCTTGATGATTAGATTGCCGCAGGTAAGGCGCAGGGCATGCGAAAGCATGGTGCGCGTGGCATCTGCATCTGCCACGATACCATCGCGCAACGGATGGACCAAGCGCAGGTTTTTCGTGGCATCGGCCGCGTCGCGCTCGGCCTCCCCGCCGATGGAATATAAACGATTGGTATCCCGCCCGATTGCCACTACAGTCGGCTCTTTGGCGATGATGCCCTCCTCGGCCGTGCTGACGAGCATCGTCGCGCTGCCAAGGTCTATTCCGATTTCCTTATGCATGGTATCCCCCAATAGATAAAGTCATACAATTTTATTATACAACAGCAAAAATGAAATTGCAACGAATTTTTTTGTTTTTTTATGTAGAAGAGAGATTTTTTCACTCGTTTCTGCCTTTTTTGGACGGTGTTACCGCCAAAACGGCAAAAATGACCTCTTTCGCCCCTGCCTTGCGAAGCAGCCGTGCGCAGGAAGCCATGGTGGCCCCCGTGGTCAGCACGTCATCTACCAGCACGATGCGCTTTCCCACAACGGCGGCCCCTTTGCGCAAGCCATAGCTCTCTTTGGCGGCCTGCATGCGTGCCGTGCGCGAAAGGCGCTTCTGCTCTTGCCCTTTTCCGTTTATTCGCCTGAGTGTCTTCCAATAGCGGCAGCCAAGCGCACGCGCCAGCTCCTTGGATAGGGCCGCTGCGTGGTCAAACCCATCTCTGCTCTTGGCTGCGGCGCTGCGCGGCGGATAGGTGACGATCCACGCTTGCTTATCCTCCATCAAGCCAGAAAGAGACAACGCCAGCTCATTGGCGAAAAACCGCTGCAGGGTGACCAGGTTTTTGTGCTTGAGCCGATAGATCATCTGCGCAGAGGCATCGCCCGAGGCGGGCACGTACCGCACCAGCTTTACCACGCGGTGAACGCCGCAGCGCGGCATGTCCGGCGGTGGGCAAAGGCAATCCCCCATCCGGCCGCCGCAGGATGGGCAGCTTGCCTCCTTTTCATCCTCATACCGCGTGCGGCACAAGGGGCAAAGCGGCGCAGGGCTGAGGGGCGGCAAGCGCGTAGCGCACACGGCGCACTTCGGCACGAACAGCAGGTCCTGCATCCATTGCCACAGGCGGGAAAGCGAAAGCTTCATCGTTCCCCTTCCTCCACCAAGCGAGTACATAGGCAGGTGTAGCGCATATCGTGTCGATCGTTTTCTACCATCTGTGCTACGATATCCTGCCGCCCGACCATCACCACCATCTCCCGCGCACGGGTAACGGCCGTATAGATCAGGTTCCTGGTCAGGAGCTGCGGTGCGCAGCCGTAGGCTGGGAAAAGAACGACCGGGTATTCGCTGCCCTGGCTTTTATGCACGGTAATGGCATAGGCATGCTCCAATTCCTCCAGCATGCTGTATTCGTAGGTCGCCAGCCGATCGTCATAGCGGATATACAGTGACTCTGCGCGCGGCTCTATCCGCTCGATGATGCCGATATCCCCATTAAAGACACCCGCCCCCTCTGTGCCGTTCTTTTCCCATACGATATCATAATTGTTACGCACCTGCATGACGCGGTCTCCCTCGCGGAACAGGCGATCACGGAAGCGGATCTCCCGCTTTTTGCCATCGGGCGGGTTTAACCGCTCCTGTAGCAGGGGGTTGAGCAGCTCGGTCCCTGCTCGCCCCTTGCGCGAGGGGGTAATGACCTGTATTTTTTCCCGCATGGCTTCCCCATACGCGCGGGGCAGCCGCTCACAGATCAGAGAGGCGACGGTCGCGGCGATCTGGTCCTCGCGCGGGCGGGGGACAAAGAAGAAATCCCCGTCTGCACGGTCAAGCACCGGCATCTGCCCGCGGTTGATGCTGTGGGCATTGGTCACGATCAGACTTTTTTCGGACTGGCGAAAGATCTCGGTCAGGCGCACGGTCTGAAAAGCGCCGCAGGCCAGAATATCACACAACATATTTCCCACCCCAACGGAGGGAAGCTGATCGGAATCGCCGATCAGGATCAGGCGCGTGCCGTTCCGCATGGCACGCAAAAGGCCATGCATCAGCGGCAGGTCCAGCATGGATGCCTCATCAATGATGATGACGTTTTCCTCCAGCGGGTTTCCGCTGTTGCGGTTAAAGCGGACGTTCTCTGTTGTCTCGGTACGCTCCATCTCCAGCATGCGGTGAATGGTGCGTGCCTCGTGCCGGGCCGCCTCTGACATGCGTTTGGCAGCACGGCCGGTGGGGGCGGCAAGGGCAACCTTGTTGCCAAGGAATTCAAAAATGCGCAAAAGCGCCAAAATGACCGTGGTTTTCCCTGTACCGGGGCCACCGGTCAAGACCAGCACGCCACCGCTCAACGCACGGTGGATCGCGCTGCGCTGCAGGGCGGCATAGCGGATGCCCTGCTCCGCCTCTGCCCGTGCGATCAGCAGATCAATATCCCCCGTTCCGTACGTCATGCAATGGCGGTCAAGCGTCAGCAGCTTTTTCGCAACGTAGGCCTCTGCCTCTGCATGCTCGGCGGTGAATACGTAGGTGCGCGGGGTGTCTTGCCCCTCGTCTGCCTTCTCGTATGCGACCAAGCGGCCACTGTGCAGACAGTCCTCCAGCACGGTCGTGATCCGCTCCGGCGACACGCCAAGCTGCTGCGCTGCGGCAGCGATCAGCTTTTCCTTTGGCAGGCAGCTGTGGCCGTTGGCCATGGCGTTGTAGCGCAAGACGTACTGCAGCCCGCTTTCTACGCGCACCGTTGCCTCACGGTCCAGCCCCAGCGAGGCGGCGATCTCGTCTGCCTTGGTAAAGCCGATGCCAAGATCTGCCTCGCACAGGCAGTACGGATTTTCCTTGATCAAGCCAACGGCACCGGCACCAAAGCGCTTATACACGCGCGTGGTGGTGGTAGCGCCAAAGAAATCACGGCAAAACATCATCACCGAGCGAACGCCGCTCTGCTCACGAAAGGATTCGCTGATGGCGGCAGCCTTTTTGGGTGAGATGCCGGGAATATCGGCAAGCCACTCCGGGTGGTTTTCGATCACGTCAAAGGTATCTGCCCCGTAGCGGCTGACGATCTTGGCGGCGATCACAGGGCCAACCCCCTTGACCGCGCGGGAGGAAAGGTAGCGGAGAATGGCCTGCACGTCTGAGGGCAGCCGTTTTTCAAAGCTTTCCACCACGAACTGCTGCCCGTAGGTTGCATGGGTGGTCCAACGGCCGTACAGGATGACCTCTTCCCCCTCTACCAGAAACGGCAGCTCACCCACTGCGGTGATCAGGCTATCATCATCCCCAACCAGCTCCATGACGGTATAATCGTTCACCTCGTTATGGTAAACGATATTTTCCACCGTGCCGCTGATACACGCTTTCTCGGGCAGTGCCATTTCTCTCTCCTTTCCTTATCACGTCAATCTGCAATAGACCTCGCACTCTCGTTTAAGCTCCTCAAGCTCCTCGCTCACCACAGATGGGCTTCCATTGAGCAAAATGACCGGAGGCAACATCCTTCCGCGTTGCCCCTCGGTCAAAAATCGTGCGCGGCGAAGTCCGTCCTCCAACGCCGCAGGGTCTACCTCGCCCTCCCTGTGCTGCAGGCACAGGCCGACGGCCATATCCCCCTTGTAGCATCCGTGCGCAAGGAAGCGGCATAAGATCGCGTAAATACCGTAAACCGCCAGCATGCACACAAAAATCTCTAAAAAATCAGACAGTTGCATCGTTTTTCCTCCCCAAAACACAGATATACTGCATTTTATGCGGGAGAGGCTGCAACGGTGTCTTATGCAAATTCCTTACGCAGATCGTCTGCCAGGTCTGTTTTTTCCCAGGCCACGTCCAGATCCTCACGTCCCATGTGGCCGTAGGCAGCCAGCGGGCTATAGATCGGCCGGCGCAGATCAAAGCGCTGAATGATCGCGCCCGGGCGCAGATCGACCAGGCGATCAACGGCGGCAGCGATCTTCTCTTCCGCTACGCGGGCCGTACCAAAGGTATCAATACGCACCGATACCGGGCGTGCCACGCCAATGGCATATGCCAGCTGTACCTCACAGCGGGAGGCAAGGCCGGCGGCAACGATGTTTTTGGCTACGTAACGCGCAGCATAGCAGGCAGAGCGGTCTACCTTGGTCGGGTCCTTACCCGAGAAGGCACCGCCGCCATGGCGGGCGTATCCACCGTAGGTATCGACAATGATCTTACGGCCGGTAAGACCCGTATCACCCATCGGGCCACCGATCACGAAGCGGCCGGTGGGGTTAACGTAGATCTTGGTATCCTTGTCCATCAGGCTGGCGGGAATGATCTTTTCGATCACCTCACGAATGATGTCAGCACGGATGGTCTCAAGCGAGACCTCCTCGCTATGCTGGGAGGAAACAACGACCGCATCCACACGCACGGGCGTATCCCCCTCGTATTCTACCGTCACCTGCGTTTTTCCGTCCGGCCGCAGGTAGGGGAGGATCCCCTCACGCCGCACGGCGGTCAGGCGCAGCGCCAGCTTGTGCGCAAGCGAGATGGGCAGCGGCATCAGCTCCGGCGTTTCGTCGCAGGCAAAGCCGAACATCAGACCCTGGTCACCGGCGCCGGTATCCAGCGCATCGGTCATCTCCCCGCTCTTTGCCTCGGCACAGCGGTCAACGCCCATGGCAATATCCGGCGATTGCTCGTGGATCGAGTTCAAAACGGCACAGGTATGGCAGTCAAAGCCGTACTTGGCACGGTCATACCCGATCTCCTCTACCGTGCGGCGTACCACGCCGGGAATATCAACGTATGCGTTGGTCGTGATCTCACCCATGACCATGATGATGCCTGTGGTGGCAAACGTCTCACAGGCCACGCGGGACATGGGGTCTGCACGCAGCATCTCATCCAGGATCGCATCAGAGATCTTGTCACACATTTTATCGGGATGCCCCTCGGTTACCGATTCGGATGTAAATAATTTTCTGCTCATAATTTTCCTCTCTTTTTGGTCAATACAACAAAAAAACCGGGGTGAACCGCGCCGGCCCATCCCGAGGTTTTGTATGAAAAACATCTCATCTTTCGGGAATTGGCACCTTATCCCATGACAGGTTGCCGGGCTTCACAGGGCCAGTCCCTCCGCCGCTCTTGATAAGTTGTATGAAGTTTTCTATATTATAACACATTCTCTTGCTCATTGCAATAGGTTTTCAATATTTTTCTGTACGCCTCGTGCAGGCGGCGCTTTTCTGCACGGCGGCTGTACAGCGGCAGGTAAAGCCAACCGTAGAGCAGGCAAAGCAAGGCGCATAGGCGCGCAAAAAGAAAGGAAAGCGCCACGCGGCAGGCGCGAAGGAGCCACACAAGCGGCACCCGCACCAAGAGGCAAAGATAGGCAAGCAAAACGCGCAAAAGAAAGGCTGCCGTTTCCCCCACGGCAAGGATCAAGCGGCCTGCCGTTTGGTGAAAAACAACGTATCCCGCCGCTGTGCCAAGCAGCAAAACGGCGCGGAACTGCCCATCGTTCTGCCAGTAAAGAAACACAGAAAACAGAAAGGCGGCAGTAAGGCAAAACAGCAGGTCAGTCACCAGTACCATGCCCTGCTGCCAATATACGCCCGCCTTGCGCGGCGGGCGGCTTGCAAGATCGGGCGGCAGCAGCGGGAAGTGACAGGCCCGCAGCCGCGCACAAACCAAGCCACCGTACCGCACACCACACAGGATGCGGAGGATCCGCAACGCATCATACAAAAGATGCAAAAAGCAGCCAAACACCAACGACCAGCCAAGGGCGCCCAGCACCCCCCACATAGAGACCTGCATGCCTATTTCACCAGCCGCGCAAAAAAGCCTCCCTTTTTGGCCGTGCCGCTTTCGCCCGTATAGAAGAGGCCGCTGACCTTTCCCTCTAACGAAAGCTGCCCCTTTTCCAGATCCAGCCGGGTGATGTGCAGCCCCTGCCCCTCTACCGTCAGCTCTCCCAGCACCGTGCGCAGCACCACGGCCCCCTCGTCAAAGCTGATCACGTCAGAAACCCCGTCCAGATCCAGCAGGCTGCGATCCTTTAGCAATACCGTCTGCCCGTTTGCATGCTCCCCGATATTCATAAAAACAACGCCTCCGATACAATGATACAGCATTGTATGCAAAGGCGCTGTTTTTTATGAAATTTTTAAGGAATAACCTCATACATTTCGGCTGCATCGGCCTTTTTGGTGCTGTCCTTTACATCTGTAACACGCACCCGCATCACACGGCTACCAAAGCTCACCTCAATGATATCGCCAAGCTTGACGTCATACGATGCTTTTGCCGGCTTACCATTGACAGAAACGTGCGAGGCATCGCACGCATCGTTTGCCACGGTGCGCCGCTTAATGATCCGCGCAACCTTGAGGTACTTATCAAGACGCATAAAAATTAGCCGTTTACGCGATCCTTAAGAGCCTTGCTTGCAGAGAATGCAGGATACTTGGAAGCGGCGATGGTGATCTTCTCACCGGTTGCAGGGTTACGGCCTTCACGGGCAGCTCTCTCATTTACAGCGAACTTACCAAAGCCAAATACCTGAACCTCCTCATTGTTCTCCAGGGCCTTTGCGATTGCTTCAAAAACGGCAGTTACGGCAGCCTCAGCAGCCTTTTTGGTCATCTCGGTCTCCTTTGCAACCTGCTCGATCAACTCTGTCTTGTTCATGTCTTGTGGGTTCCTTTCATAAATGTTTTTTGTGCGGCGCACGTTGCCGCTATGGTCTAATGGTAGTATACCATATTTCAAGACATATATCAAGGGGTTTTCTATATTTTTGCAATTTTTGTTGATTTTTCTGTATTTTTTTGTTCGTTCCATGCAAAAAGCAGGTCTTTTTTTGTGCAATTTGCCATATCGCGTCCAGATAATGCAAGATTTTCTTCAATTGCGGCAAAACGCCGGCAGAATTTCTTTGCTGCTTTGGCAAGCGCCTCCTCCGCGTCAAGCTCTAAGAACCGGGCATAATTGACCAAAGCAAACAGCATGTCCCCCAGCTCCTCCTCCTGCTCCTCCCTGGTCTTGGCGGCCGTCAATTCCTGCCATTCCTCTGCCACCTTTTCCATGGCTTCATCGGCGCTATCATAGATAAAACCGGCGCGGGCAGCCTTGCCCGCCATTTTTTGCGCATACATCAGGGCGGGCAGGGTGCCTGGCAACGCCTGCATGCTATCCGAAACGCGCCCCTGCCCCTTCTCGCGCCGCTTGATCTCCTCCCAGCGGGCAGGTACCTCCTCGGCCGAAAGGTGCTCGTTCTCTGCCAAAAACAGGTGGGGGTGACGGTTGACCATCTTTCGGCACACGTCGCGCAGCACCTCCTGCGCGGTAGATCGTCCCTGCTCCTCCTCCATTACCGTATGGAAGGCCGCCTGGAACAAAAAGTCGCCAAGCTCCTCCCGCAGGATACGGGGGTCATCGCAGTCTATCCCCTCTGCTACCTCATAGGCCTCCTCCAGCAGGTTGTGGCGCACCGAGGCATGCGTCTGTGCGCGATCCCACTCACAGCCCGCAGGCGAGCGCAAAAAGCGCACAAGCGCCAGCAGATCGTCAAACGTGTAATCCTCTTTCAAAGCAAATTCTTGCGGGGAAAACGGCATGGTAACGTCTCCTTTTTATACAGTCCTTTTTGTTGAATACAGAATGCCAGCAAGGCGGCGGCCGCCCGGCAGCAGGCGAACGTCCTCCTCCGTGACGGAGCGGGTAACGAACATGGCCACGGCATACAGCAGCACGGCAAGCAGAATGGCAGGCAGCACCAGTAGCTTACCCCCTGCCTCTCCGCCCAGCAGCAAATAAAGGCCAAGCGCCGCGCCCACGGCGGGGCAAGCAGCGGCAAGCGGACGGAAGAAGGTAAACGAAAGGGATGGCACAAAGGCAAGATGGCGCATCAGCACCCACAAATTGCCCAGCATAGCAACCAGATAGCAAAGCACCGTGCCAAGCGGAACGCCCAGCGTACCGACCGCGGAATTACCGATCAAAAAATACCCGGCCGTCAGCTTGACGATGCCGCCGGCAAGCATGGAAAAGATGGGCTTATTGGCCAGCCCGTTTGCCTGCAGGATGGCATTGGTAACGGTGAGCATGGAAAGAAAGAGCGAGCCAATGGCTAACACGGACAGATAGGGGGCGGCGGTATCCGCCATATCAGCACGGAAGAACAGCCGCAGAATGGGGCGGCTGAAGACCGCCAGACCCAAGGCGCACGGCATGCCGACAAGTGACGTGATGCGCAGCACAGAGGCCATCATATTGTGTGCTGCCCGCGTCTTTCCAGCGGCAAGCGCGGCAGAAAGCAGCGGCACGGCCGCGGTGGCGATGGGGTAGATCAGGGCGGGCGGGAGATTGAACATAGGCACCACCAGGGTGGTATAATTCCCGTAAAAGGCCGTTGCCTCGCTTGGCAAAAAGCCAATGCTCTGCAGCCGCCGCTGTACGACGACCAGGTCGATCATGCCTGTGATCCCCATGACAAGCGAGGAAAGGGTGATGGGCAAGGCAATGCGCATCAGGCGGGAAAACAGACCGGGCATACTGCCGCCCGCCTCTCCCGCAGACGGCAAAACAGCAAGGCGACCGCGCTTTTCATATACGCGGCGGGCAGCAAACAGGTAAAGCATGCCGGCGGCCTCTCCCACCGCCAGTCCGGCCACCGCATAGGCAGCCACCACGGGAAGAGAGAGCCCCTTTTGCGTTGCGTAGGCGGCAAGAGCCACCCCGATCAGCAGCTTGCCAAGTGCCTCCAGCACCTGCGAAACGGCAGAGGGCATCATGTGGGAAAAGCCTTGAAAATAACCGCGCATCCCGCTGGAGAGACAGATAAACAGCATGGTGGGCGCAATGGCGGCAATGCAATAGCGCGCCTCCGGCGTGCCGATCAGCCGGGCAAGCGGCTGCGCGCCAAAAAGCATCAGCGCGGTAGAAAAAAGACCAAGCAGGAGAAAAGTGGCAAGCGTAGAGCGCTCAATGCGCCGCACGCTTGCCGCCTGCCCCTTTGCGCGGGCCTCGGATACCAGAATAGATACCGCAACAGGCAGCCCCGCAGTAGAAAACATATAAAGCCATGTATAGATCTGATACGCAGAATTGAAGTAGCCCATCCCCTCGTCCCCCAGGTAATAGGACATGGGGATCTTGAACAAAAGGCCGATGATCTTGACAAGAATATTGGCACCGCCAAGAACCAGCACGCCTGTAAAAAATACGTGGCGGTCACGCTCCTGCGCGGTAGGGGTAAGCTGCTTCATCATTTTCCTCCCGGATGCGGGGGCACTCAACCTTCGTTCTTTTCGTAAAAGGCCCGGATTCGCTCCGCAAGAGAGGGGAGACCGGCTGCCTCGTCACCCATGCGGATCTTTTCTGCATCTCTTAAATATTCATATGGATATTTGGGAGTAAATATGCGTTGGATTTTACTGGTACCTGCGCGCGGGGCGCAATGATGCACCAGCTTGGTAACGGCAGCAGCGCCAACCGCAAAAATGCTGTGCAGCTCCTCCATCATAAAGACGTTATAAAGCCCCTCGTGCCCCTCGATCGAATACCCGACGTTCTCTAAATTGCCAACGGTATTCTTTTGCCGATACATGTAATAGGGGCGGTAGCCTGCATTTTTGGTACGCAGCTGCGAATACTCTACGCTTTTGGCGGCATCGCCCCCGCCGAGCGGGAGAGAGAAGCCTTCCTTTTTGCGAATGTCAGCTGCGTTCTTCACGCTGAAGCTGTGTACGGTGATATTCGTAGGCGCAAGAGAAAGGATCGCATCCATCGAAACGGAGAAATTACTGAAGTTATCCCCCGGCAGACCGGCGATCAGATCTACGTTGATATCCCGTATACCGGACGTGCGCGCGATCTCGTAGGCGCGGTAAAACTCGTCTACCGTGTGCCGTCTGCCAATGCTGACCAGCAGCTCGTCCGACAGGGTCTGCGGATTGACGCTGACACGGGTGACCCCGTATTCCCGCGCGATCTGCAGCTTTTCGGCCGTGATGGTATCCGGCCGCCCGGCCTCTAACGTAAACTCGGCAAGAGTAGAAACGTCTACGTTTTTGGCCACACGGCCAAGCAGCAGCTTGAGGCTTTGCGGCGTCAGCACGGTGGGGGTACCGCCGCCGATATACACGGTGCTGACCGTGAGCCCCAGCGAGCGGATGACGGAAAACATATGGTCAATATCGAGAAACAGCGTTTTCAGATAATCGTCGATCAGCGAAAGCAGCCTGCCCGACGTGCCGGAAACAAAGGAGCAGTAGGCACAGCGAGACGGGCAGAACGGGATAGAAATATACACGCTGCAGGTATCGTGCAGCGAGACCGATTTGGTGATCTTCAGCTCGGTGGCGGCAACCGATACGGCCAGGGCCGCCTTTTTGGGATTAACAAAATACTCATCCCGCAAAATGCGCTTGGAGCGCAGAATGCCGTTGCCTGTCAGGATCAGCTCACTTGCCACCTTAGAGGGGCGCACGCCGGTCAAAATGCCCCACGGCGGTGTGTAGCCCAGCAGCTCCTTGCCCGCGGCAAACATCGCACGGCCAACGGCCACCTTGGCAAGCCGCTCATCCCCCGCGCCGGGAATATCGTCACGCGTGAGTGCGCTTTCTGCCATAGCAGCCCTCTCCCCCAGCACGAGCCTTGCCTCCGCACGGAAGGTATCCCCCTCCTGCGAGAAGCGAACGTGCGCCTCCGGGTTCTCGGGTGAGGGCTTTTCCTCTACCCCGAATTTGGAGCCGGGAAAGAATAGGAGGCAAAGCGTTTGTACATAGTACGCGCTGATGTCTCCCTCTACCGTCAATATCATTTTGCACGTCCCCTTTTCAGTTTTTCAGAATCCATGACGATGGTAACGGGCCCGTCTGCATGCATATCGATCTGCATATCGGCACCAAACACCCCGCAAGAAACGGGGATGCCCTGCGCTCGCATGGCGGCAATAAACGCCTCGTAGAGCGGGATCGCCTGCTCCGGCCGCGCAGCGGCCAGATAATCCGGCCGGTTGCCGTGCGAGTAATTGGCCTGCAGCGTGAAGTTGGAAACGATCATCACACCCCCGCCCACGTCCTGCAGGGAGATATTCATTTTCCCGTTCTCATCACAAAAGATGCGCAAGCGCGGGATCTTATCGGCAAGAAGACGGATGTCCTCCTCCGTGTCCTCTGTTCCCACGCCCAGCAAAATAAGCAGGCCATGGCCACAGCGGCCGCTCTCTTCCCCGTCTGCCACTACGACGGCATTCTTGATTCGTTGCAATACGGCGATCATGACCGATCTCCTTCTTTTTTTGTCTGCTTTGTTTTATCTGCCAAATCCGCGCTTGACGGAGATGACGGCAGGAATGCTTTGCAGGCGCGAAACGATAGAACGGAAGTGGCCTACGTTTTTGCACCCGACCGTTAGCTGGATGGCCTGCGTATCATCCGGCCGCTTTTGCGAATTGATCTGCATAATGGTGACCTTCATATCTGCCAGTGCGCCGGTCACGTCAGCGATCAGCTTGATGTTGTTCTCGGCCACGATGTTGATCATGGCCTCGTAGACCGAGATGGTAGAGGCAAAATCCCTCTCCCACTCTGCCTTTACCCAGCGGTCAGCATTGGCAGGGTCGCTGCGGCTTGCCGCCACGTTGGGGCAGTCCTGCTTGTGGATGGAGATACCGTAGCCCTTGGTGATAAAGCCGATAATATCATCCCCCGGCAGCGGGTTGCAGCACTTGGCGCACTTGACCATGCAGCCGGTAGTGCCGTCTACGATGATGCCGCTGCTGGTGCGCAGGTTTTTGGGCTTTTCTACCGTCTTGACCTGCGAGACCTCCATGGGCGTGGGCGGCTCTACCGATTTGACAACGCGGTCAAACTCATCGCGCAGGCGAACGGCGATCTTGGTAATCGAAAGCCCGCCGTAGCCGATGGTATTATACAAGTCGTCCGGCCCTTGAATACCAAGGCGCTTGGCAATATTGGAGACGACCTCCTGCCTCTCTGCCTCTGTAAACGGGCGGCCGATGCGGGAAAGCTCACGGTCGATCTCGGCACGGCCGACCTCGATATTCTCGCTTCTCTTCTCCTTCTTGAACCATTGGCGGATCTTGTTGCGTGCCTCGCTGGTCTTGACGATCTTGACCCAGTCACGGCTCGGCCCCTTTGTGACCGAGGAGGTCAGGATCTCCACGATCTGCCCATTCTCCGGCACGCTGTCGATCGGTACGATCATGCCGTTGATCTTGGCACCGATCATTTTGTTGCCTACGGCGGTATGGATAGCGTAGGCAAAGTCGATGACCGTCGCGCCAAGCGGCAGCGAGATACAGTCACCCTTCGGCGTAAAGACGAAGGTCTCATCATGAAAGATGTCGGTCTTGAAGGCCTGCATAAACTCATCCGGGTCACGCGTGTTATCCTCCGTCTCTATGAGGCGGGAGATCCAGGCCAGCTTTTCGTCCACCTCCGCACCGGAGGATTCACCCGATTTATACTTCCAATGCGCCGCGATACCAAACTCTGCCACGCGGTGCATCTCCCGCGTGCGGATCTGTATCTCGAACGGGATGCCGCCACGGCTGATGACCGTGGTATGCAGCGAGCGGTACAGGTTCGGCTTCGGGGTAGAGATATAGTCCTTAAAGCGACCGGGGACGGATTTAAACAGCTCATGCACGATACCAAGAACGGTATAGCACTCCAGCTCGGTCTCCACGATCACACGCAGGGCGTAAAAATCGTAGATCTCGTCGATCGTTTTGTTATTGTTATACATCTTGCGGTACAGGCTATAAACCGATTTGACGCGCCCCTCTACCGCATAGCGGATGCCGTTTTCATTCAGCTTTTCTTCAATCTTGCCGCGTGCCAGCACCAGCAGATCGCGGTTCTGACCGTAGCGGCTGTCAATGGCGTCATGCACCTCCTTGTACCCGACCGGGTCCAGGTAGGAAAGACTGATGTTCTCCAGCTCCAGCTTGATACGCTGCATACCGAGGCGGTGCGCCAGCGGTGCGTAGATATACATCGTCTCCAGTGCGATGGTGCGCTGCTTTTCCGGCGATTTTGCCGCCAGCGTGCGCATGTTGTGCAGACGGTCACAGAGCTTGATAAAGATCACGCGGATGTCCTTGCTCATGGCAAGCAGCATCTTGCGGATATTCTCAATATGGGCCTCTTCTTTATCCTCGATCTTCATCTGCATGATCTTGGTCAGCCCGTCGACCAGCAGGGCCACCTGCTCCCCGAACAGGCGACGGATCTCGGAAAGGTCGGTTTTATCCGAGCAGTCCTCTACCGTATCGTGCAGCAGCGCAGCACAGATCGAGTCGGTATCCAGCTCCAGCTCGGCCACGATCACGGCCACCGCCAGCGGGTGCGAGATATACGGCTCCCCGCTCAGACGGAACTGGCCGGCATGCAGGGCGGCAGCATAGTCATACGCCTGCCGGATCTTATCCGTCTGATAATGGCGGCCAGAGGCCTCCAAACGGTCAAGAAGGGCTTCAAACTGCTTTTCTATGGCTTGCACGGCGGCAAGCTTTTCTTCCTCGGTCATGGTCTTTTTTTCTCGTTCGTCCATTCTGCAATTCGCCCGTCAGGCGGTATTCCTCCTTCCGCATTTGCCGCATCAGCGCTGCTGTGCGCGTAGCCGGTGTAACCAATTGGATTTTTCTAAATCTGTTTTCTTGTTGGTAAAATGAATGCTGAAGCGATAAT
Organism: Eubacteriales bacterium; assembly: GCA_045543015.1. Classification (GTDB taxonomy): domain Bacteria; phylum Bacillota; class Clostridia; order Oscillospirales; family CAG-272; genus UBA1740. Next base: position 8,190 of record JAZQLY010000021.1, on the reverse strand, counting down.
TCTCCTCGCTGACCTCTTCGATCCCCAGCAGATTCAGCTCCTGCAGGACGCGAATAATGATCTTCAGCTTGATATAGCCAATATCGCCACGACCCGCCCCCTGCAGCTTGGTAAGCAGCGCACGGTGCGAAATGGTATCGCAGCCGGCCCGCACGATGCGGCAGACCAGCGTATACACGGCGGCAAAATCGTCTCTGTTCGGCACCAGCTTCTCTTCAGCAGAGAAGGTGGCGCCTGCCCATATTTCATCAAAATGCGCCCGCTCGTCTGCGGCGGCAGCGCGGCTATGCTCACAAAGGCGGATGTCCCGCACGATCAGCTGTACGCTGCGGCGGCCGTTATACTCGTTCACATCCAGGTTGAACAAAATGTCCACCGCGTCCCCCACAAACAGGTTCATTTGCGCCTGGCTGCGTGAAAAGCACATGGCGGTAAAGCTGTATGTACCGTCCCCCACCACCAGGCGGGTATGCTTGCCACCGCTGATCGGCACGCATTCGATGATATGCACATCCCGCAGCACAAAGGCGGGAACGGGGTTGCCAACGCCATACGGCTCCAGCATGCGCAGCTCCTCGGCCAAGGACATGGTAATGTCCGCACACGTCAAGGCACAGTCCGCCTCTAACACGGGGATCAGAGCCTCCTCTGTCAGGATCTCCCTCGCGTAGGCGTTGATCTTTTGGCGGAAGGCAGGCAGCTCCCCGCGCGTGACGCTGAGGCCGGCTGCCAGCTCGTGACCGCCGAATTTCACAAGATGCTCGCTGCAATGCACCAGGGCATCCACCAAATTCATCCCCTTGATGCTGCGGCCGGAGCCCTTGCCCATATCACTGTCTAAATACACGCCGTCCTCTCCCCCCTCAAAGGAAACGAGAATAGACGGCAGGCCGTACCGCTCTGTAATGCGGGAGGCCACGATCCCAATAACGCCGTGGTGCCAGTTCTCTGCATCCAGCACGATCACCGGCTCACCAACGAAGGAGGGGTCACTCTCGATGCGGCGATACGCCTCCTCCATAATGCGGTTTTCTTCCTCCTGGCGTTCGCGGTTTGCCTCGCAAAGCTCCTCGGCTAAGGAAGCAGCCTCTGCCCTATCCCGCGAAAGAAACAGCTCTACTGCGCGGCAGGCGCTGCGAATGCGCCCGGCAGCGTTGATACGGGGGGCAATGGTGTAACCGATATAGCCGGAGGTGATCTTGGGCTGCTTTTTGGCGTGGCGGTTATCCGTGCGGGAGGATGCTGCCTCCATCAGGGCCAGCAGGCCGGGACGGCGGCATTCCTCCATCTGCCCAAGGCCAAAGCTGACGATCAGCTTATTCTCATCCCGGATGGGCATCACGTCCGCAATGGTGCCAATGGCAACCAGATCGCTGTATTCCTCACACATGCGGCGCACGCAGACCGAGCGGCGATCGCCGCTTTCGCTTTCCTCATACGCGCAGATCAGCTTAAACACAACGCCAACGCCGGCCAGCTCCTTGAACGGATAGGGGCAATCCGGCCGGTGCGGGTTGACCACGGCCTCTGCCTCCGGCAGGTCAGCGCGGCACTCGTGATGGTCGGTGATGACCACGTCCACGCCCAGCGTTTTGGCATAGGCCACCTCATCCTTCGCCGTAATGCCGGTATCCACCGTTACGATCAGACGGGTGCCCCCCTCTGCCAGGGAACGGATCGCAGGACAGGATACGCCGTACCCCTCCCCTGCGCGGTTGGGGATATAATAATCCACGTCTGCACCGCGTTTTTTGAGATACAGATAGAGCGTGCAAACGGCGGTAACGCCGTCTACGTCATAGTCACCGTAAATGGTGATCTTTTCCTTCATGCGGATGGCGCGGCGGATGCGGTTGACAGCCCGCTCAACGTCCTTCATGGCGAAGGGGTTGTGCAGCAGCTCGCTCTCCATGCAGATAAAGGTACGGGCGCTTTCCGCATCCCGATATCCACGGCAGACCAGAAGCCGTGCCAACACGCGACTGATGCCGAGAGACGCGGCGATCTCCTCCACGGCGGGGGCGTAAAAATCCGCCTCCTCCTCGTGCAGGAGCCAGCGCTTCTCTCTGGCGGTTTCATTCTTTTTCAACATGTATATCTTCACACGCGAACAAAAGCTGTTCGCCTTTCTAAATTAATCAACGGGAAGGACAGCAACGATCCGGCTGTCCGGCGGGCGCTTTGCCATGCGGCGCGAAATAAGAAAGGCAGACAAAACGGCAAGCAAAAAGCCGCCGGCTGCACAAAGATAGGCAGGCATGCTGCCCCCCGCCCACACGGCCGCGCCGATCAAATAACAGGCAAAGGCCAGCAAAACGGGAAACAAAAAGACCAGCGCGGCATAGGCAAGCACGCGCCCCTCACCCATGGCAACGCGAACGCGGTCACCCACCTGCGCGGAAATAGGATTGCACGCACGGGCAGTATGGCGGCGGTCGCCGCCCAAAAGAGAGCAGGCGGCGCAGCCCTCGGCATGGCGGTGACACCCTTCACAGGCAGAGGCACGCATAAACGAGACGTAGGCGATCTCACCCTCTGTACCTACAACGATCCCCTCTTGCTCCAGCATAGCGGTGCCTCCCTTTCTTGTGATCAATCAGCAGAACGGTAGCGTGCCATAAAGGCCTCTGCCGTATGAATACCGTCCAAAGCGGCAGAGGTAATGCCGCCGGCATAGCCGGCCCCCTCTCCGCAGGGGTACAGGTTATCAAGCGTAGGTGAAACACGCGCCTCATTACGCAGGATACGCAAGGGGGCTGAGGTACGTGTTTCCGGCCCGGTCAACACCGCGTCAGGCGCGGTATAGCCGGCAATGCGCCGCTCAAACAGCGGCAAGGAATGGCGCAGCGCGCGCGTAACGAAAGCAGGCAGATACGCCTCCGGCAAGGCGGGGCGAACACCCCCCATCATATACGAGGGGGCCACGCGGCCGCTGATCTCGCGCGCAGGGCGCTCCTGCAAAAAATCTGAAAGCATGCAGGCAGGGGCACTATAATCACCGCCGCCTGCCCGATAGGCAGCACGCTCGATCTCTTGTTGAAAGGCAATGGCCGCACGCGGATCATTGCCGTAATCGCCGCGTTCAACCGAAACGGCAATGGCGGCATTGGCATTTTTCCCATCCCGCGCGTGGGCGCTCATGCCGTTGACCACAACGCCGCAGGGCTCACTGGTAGCGGCAACGACCTCACCGCCGGGGCACATGCAGAAGGAATAAACGCCCCGCTCCCCGGTACGGTCAGAGAGGGTGTATTCCGCATGGCCAAGCGCAGGGTGGCCGGCAAATTTGCCGTACATGGCACGGTCTATTTCTTCTTGCAGATGCTCGATCCGCAGGCCGACCGAAAAGGGCTTGGCCTCGATCGCCACACCGTGCGACAGCAGCATATGATAGGTATCCCGCGCGCTGTGGCCGACCGCCAGGATCAGCGCACCGCAGGAGATCGTCTCTCCCTCGGCCGTCACCACTGCCGTTACACGGCCAGCCTTGACCACCAGCTCCTTCATGCAGGTGTGATAACGCACCTCACCGCCCAGCTCTTCCATGCGGGACAGCATGCGCGTAACGACCGTGCGCAGGATATCGGTACCGATGTGTGGCTTGGCAAGCATGGTGATCTCGCTGGGGGCGCCAAAGAAAACGAATTGCGAGAGAACGTATTGATTGAGTGGATCGCTGACGCGGGTGACCAGCTTGCCGTCCGAGAACGTGCCGGCACCGCCTGCGCCAAACTGGATATTGGTCTCTCCATCCAGCACGCGCGTGTGCCGGAAGGTCTCTATCGCGCTGATGCGCTCTGCCACGTTCCCACCGCGCTCCAGCACCAGGGGGCGATACCCCTGCTCTGCCAGCAGCAAGGCGGCAAACAGGCCGGCAGGGCCTGTCCCCACTACGATGGGGCGGGCATGCAGCCCTTCCGTGCCGCGGGAAATATGCGGCCGCCCATCCGCAAACGGGGAGAGGCCGGCGCGGGCAAGCCGCGCAACCGCTTTAACAGAAAAATCGCCGCTGGCAGCAACGGAGTAAACGAAGCGAATATCATCACGCTTGCGTGCATCCACTGAGCGGCGATAAATATGATATTGTATCGACCCTTGCGCCGCGCCAAGCTGCTGCAGCTTTCGCGCGGCAGCTGCAATCGCCTCCTCCAGCGGAGCATCGATCGGCAGCGCGACCGAGGGGATCAGATAGGAAAGAGCCATACTTACCCCTTTGCCTGCAAGCGAACGTCGATCTGATAGCTACCATCGATCTCAATTCCCTCAGGCGTTTTGAAATACAGCGTCATGGTGACCGTATCCTTGTCGGGGGTAGAAACAAACTGCAGATCCTTCAGGTCCACGTAAGCACTCACATCCCCCGCCTTGACGGCGGCAAGCGCCTGCTTGGTGCCGCGAATGCGGATGCGGCCGGTCACCGCGTTTTCTACAGAGCCGGTATACGCGCCGTCTTCGTCCTCCAGCACCATAATGGAGATACCGGTCAGCGACCCCTCGCAGATCGGGTCAGCAATGCGCATAATGCAGAGCCACGTGATAATGGCCAGCAGCAGGCATACGATACGCGCAAGCAGATGCTGCGGGCGGCGGGCAGACCATTCTTTTGTTTTCATGTCTCCCCTCCTCCTTACTTACGGACGCAAAGCTCGGTGAGCGTCTGCTTGAGTGTTTGATAGTTCTGATTTCTCTTCAATTCGCCGTCAAACGCGATGGAGATCGTACCCGTCTCCTCCGAGACGATGATGACCAGCGCATCGCTGATCTCACTCATGCCCAGCGCGGCGCGGTGGCGCGTGCCAAGGTCCTGGTTGATGGCACGCTCCGTCAGCGGCAGAAAGCAGCTGGCAGCACAAATACGGCCGTTGCGGATGATCATGGCACCGTCATGCAGCGGCGCCTTGTTGTAGAACACGTTGCGAATGAGATAGGCAGTCACCTTGGCATCCAGCTCCACACCCGAGCGAATGATGTCACCCAGCTTGGTAGAGCGCTCCATCACGATCAAGGCACCCGTTCTGGTACGCGACATATCCGAAACGGCCTCACAAAGTGCCTCTACCATCTCCGCGCGGCTGGCAAGCGAGCGCTGTTCACCAAGCCCCTTAAAGCCGCGCAGCGGCTCCTCGCCCATCTTCTCCAGCGCGTCACGCAGCTCCGGCTGGAAGAGGATGATCAAAACGATGATGCCGACCTGGAAGATGTTGCCAAGCAAAAAACGCACGGCATACAGATCCAGAAAATCACTGATGACCATCACAAGGGCGATCACCAGGATGCCGATGGTCAATTTGCCGGCACGCCGCTCACTGACAAAGCGGTAGCCGTAATAAAACAGCACCGCCAGAATAACGATGTCCAGAACGTCCGTCCAACGGATCGTGGTAAACTGCAGTTGCAGGAAAGAGAGAAAATCATCAAAGCTCTTAAAACTCATATCCCCCACCATAGGAACGGCAAGAAGCAGGCTTGCCGGAATTTTCAAACCAACGCGACCGCCCGATCTGCGCAGACGCAGGTGGGGCTCCGCTTCAAGCGGTAAAAAAAGAAACGGTATACTATCATATTATAGTATAGCACACCCGTTTCTCTTTTTCAATATTTTTCTCTATATTTTTATGAAAAACCAAACTTTTTTATGATCCTTCCTCCTGCTTTTCCCGTTTGTTCGTATGGGGCTCGATGCCAAAATCGCTGGAGATCGTGGCACCAGAGGAAATTGCCTCCCTGCCGTACCTGGCACGGATCTTGTCCATGGTATCCTCTATGCGGGTCGTCTTTTCACGGCGGCGATCCTTTTCACCGTCAAAGAGGCCGATCTGCTCGCCCCCCTCCTCCGTCGAGATCAGGTTCATGGCTGTCACCGTCAGGGCGCGCACCGGCCGCCCTACGTTCCAGGCACGGTAGGTCAGACGCATGGCGGCATCTGCCAGCTCGCGCCCCAGGTTGGTGGCATGCTCTAACGGCATCTGGCGGGAGACGGTTTGCAGCATGGTATCCTTGATCGCCACCGAGACGGTCATGGCGCGGCGTCCTGCCGCGCGCAAGCGGGCAGCAACCTCCTCGGCAAGGAAGCCATAGGCCGCGCGCAGCTCCTCCGCCGTGACGATATCGTGGCGAAAGGTCATGCCGTTGCCCACGCTCTTGGGGGCGGCACGGTCGGCGCAGGAAAGAACGGGGCTTTCATCCACCCCGTTGGCATAGGCGTGCATCGCTTCACCCGCTTTACCAAACCGCCCGGCAAGAAAAGCGGGTGAGGCAGCAGCAAGCGCCCCAACGGTGCGGATGTTACATTTTTCCAGCTCGGCTGCCGTGCGCGGGCCAACGTACATCATGGCACGCACAGGCAGCGGGTGTATGATCTGCTTGAAATTATCTTTCGATATTACGGTGATCGCATCTGGTTTTTTATAGTCGCTACCCATTTTGGCAAACATTTTATTAAAGGAAACACCAATGGAAATGGTAACGCCGATCTCCTTTTTCACCGTTTGGCGGATCTGCTCGGCAATGGAAAGTCCATCCCCGAACAGGTTAACGGAGCCGGTCACGTCCAGCCAGGATTCATCGATCGAAAAGGGCTCTACCAGGTCGGTATACCGGTCATAGATCTGATTGATACGATGGGAAAATTCAACGTAGGCGTCGTGGTGCGGCGGCGCGATCACAAGCGAGGGGCATTTTTTCTTGGCAGACCAAACCGTTTCTGCCGTTTCGATGCCGTATCTTTTCGCCAGCTCGTTTTTGGCCAGCACGATGCCGTGCCGCTCCTCGCTGCTGCCGCAAACCGCCATCGGCACCCCGGCGTACGCAGGATTGAGCACCGTCTCCACAGAGGCAAAAAAGCTGTTGCAATCACAGTGAAGAATGATGCGTTCCTTCTGTTCCCGTTCCATGGGCGGTACTCCTTTCTTTTTTATGGGGATAAAAAGACCGAGAAAGCAAAGGCTGCCATTCTCGGTCTTTTTGGTTCATGATCAGATGCTCTTTACGATATAGGGTGCCATTTCTGCATCGATGGCAGCCTGCTCAGCAGCCTCAGCAGCAGCGGCCTCATCCTCTTCCTTCTTCTTCTCTGCCAGGAGCAGAGCCTTGATGGAAAGGCTGAGCTTACGCTTCTCGTCATCTACCTCGGTGATCTTCACGCGAACGGTCTCGCCCACGGTCAGAACGTCCTCCGGCTTTGCGATCTTATCCAGAGAAATCTGGGAGATGTGGATCAGACCGTCAACCCCGTCAAATACCTCTGCAAATGCACCGAAGGGCATCATGCTGACGATCTTGGCATCTGCCTCGTCGCCCTCGTTGTAAACCTTTCTGAACTGATACCAGGGATCCATCTCCTCGGTCTTGTAGCCAAGCGAGATGCGCTTTGCCTCGCGGTCCAGCTCCTTGATGTAGACCTCGATCTCCTGACCGACGGAAACAATCTCTGCCGGGCTCTTGATGCGCTTCCAGGACAACTCGGTATTGTGAACCATACCGTCAACGCCGCCCAGGTCAACGAATGCACCGTAGCTGGTCATGTTCTTAACCGTACCGGTGAAGTGCTGACCAACCTCCAGGGTAGCCCAAAGAGCCTCTTCCTTTGCCTTGCGCTCTGCGGTGAGAACCACGCGGATAGAGCCCTTGGCGCTGTTTCTGCGCTGGCCGTCGATCTCAATGATCTTGAAGCGCTGGGTGGTGCCGACCAGGGTAGCCAGGTCGCCATCCTTCGGTACGCCGGTGTGAGAAGCAGGTACAAAGATCTGCGCGCCGGAGTACAGAATGATCACGCCGCCCTTGATGGCCTTGGTAACCTTACCCTCCAGGATCTCGCCATTCTCCTTGGCAGCAACAACATTGACCCAATTCTTATCGGCATCAATGCGCTTTTTGGAGAGGGTAGCCATACCGTCCTTATCGCTGACGCGTACAACAAATACCTCCACCTCATCACCTACATGGAACAAATCGGACAGCTTGGCATTGTCATCATCGGTAGCCTGGTCACGGGCGATCACGCCGGTAACCTTAGCGCCGAGGTCAACATAAACATCGTTGTTCGTAATTGCGGTAACGATGCCACGTACGGTTTCTCCTGTATGTAATGTTTTGAGTGAATCTTCCAGCATTTCTTCGAAACTAATTTCATTATTCATAGCTTCAAAAACCTCCTTTATTATATCGCCGGGTGTGGAAGCGCCCGCCGTA
>JAZQLY010000020.1:0-17765 GCA_045543015.1 Eubacteriales bacterium | reverse complement strand
GTTGCGCATGGCACCGGCTCGAAATCGTTTTTCAACGGATACGAGTTTTTCTTGCCATTTCATGATATTGCTTGAAATATGTGTAGCTTTGTGATATAATTTAATAAAATGGAAGTTTGCAAAAGGAGAAAATATGGTACTTGATAATAAATTGGGCATCACGGATCCTGCAGAGCTTGCCCGCGAGGAAGAGCGCCTCAGCAAAACACGCGCCATCAAGCTTTTTGAAACAGATCTTCTTTCTTCCTTACGTCCGGGGAGCTTTGATGCTCTTTCTAAAATACACGCGTTTCTCTTTTCTGATATATATGAGTTTGCAGGTAAGATGCGTACGGTTAATATTGCAAAAGGCAATTTCAGATTTGCCCCGCTTATGTATCTTCACGCTGCACTTGAAAATATTGAAAAAATGCCGCAGACCACGTTTGATGAAATCATCGAAAAGTACGTTGAAATGAACGTGGCACACCCGTTTCGCGAGGGAAATGGACGTGCAACACGCATTTGGCTTGACCATATACTAAAAAGCAAAATTGGAATGGTTGTGGACTGGAGTCTTGTGGATAAGGAGGATTATCTTCTTGCTATGGAAAGAAGTCCTATCAAAGATATTGAGATCAAGCACCTTTTGAAAAATGCGCTGACAGATCAAGTAAATGACCGTCAAGTGTTTATGAAAGGCATAGATACAAGCTATCATTATGAGGGCTACACGGCCTTCAAAACAGAAGATCTGCAATAGAAAAAGGCAGCCGTAACGGCTGCCTTTTTTCTATTTCTTGTGCTTATCACTTTTCTGATGCCCGGTAGAGCGCGGCCTCGGCCTCAAAGAGGGCGGCGGGGTCTGCGGCGTAGTGCGCAAAATCGGTAAAGACGGAGGCGACCAGCGCATCGTGCGCGGCGCGGTTTTTTTCACGCAGGGCGCGCAGCAGGCAGGCATCCTCCATCCCCTTGCGCTGCGCCTCCAGGCGCATGCTCAGCCAGGGGGTGTTGTTTTCCGGGCCGGGATAGACGATAAAGGCATCCCCACAGGGGAAATTCGTGCCAAGGCCGGTGGGGTTGTGGCAGGAGGTGGCAACGAAGGGATCCATGCCTTTTCCGAACTGGTTCCACGCCCAGTGCAGATAGCCGCTCATCCGGCAGGCCTCAAAGCCCCAGTAAAGCAGGCGGTTCTCGTTCAGCTCCTTGTCAAGAAAGCGGTTGAGCCAGAAGCCCTCCGGCACGCAGCAGGTATAGCCCCATACCTCGTCGCCCGCGTCGATCATGCTGTCAAACTCGGCCTTGTTCTGCTGGTAGCTCTCGGTCAGCGGCACCATCACGTCCACACCGGACTTGAAGCTCGTGGTCTTGACCGCCTCAATGACGTGCGCATGCGGCACGTAGCGGCGCAGGATGTTGGATGCCATGTAATAGGTCACGCGGCGGTGGAGCAGGGCATCCTCATCCGGGCAATGCACGTCCGGCTCGTCCACGATCTGAAAGTAGGTGCGCTCAAGCCAGTTGTTTTCACGCAGGAAGTCGGCAAACGCCTTGACGTAGGCGGTCAGCACGGCATAGCCCTCCGCCGAATCGGCAGGCACGTCCGGGAAAAGGGCCAGCTTAAAGGTGCCGGACATGCTGTCCGGCCGCCCGTTCGGCAGGCTGCCAAGCGTCAGCATATTGCCCGTCATCAGGTGGGTAAAGCCCTCGGAGAAGAAAAGCTCTAAATAGGGCTTCATATAGGAAAAATCAAAGCGCAGCGGCTCACGCGAGACGATGCAGCGGCTATCCGTATAATAAGAGAAGAAATTCTGGTGCATACGGCGCATGGCGCGCGCGTGGCGGCGCAAAAGCGCCATGTATGCGGGCGTACCCTCCTCGCAGCTTGCCCCCCTTGCCAGCGCTGCCGGGCGGCCATTGTGCCAATGGATCATGGAGAAGCCGCCCTCCTCCACGGTAACAGCAAACACCTCTGCCGTCAGCGTGACCGTGCAGGTCTCGCCGTCGGCTGTAAGCGTGAGGGGGATCTCGTAGCGGCCGGGGGCGGTCTCCTGCTTTGGCGCAAGGCAGACGTAGGCAGCCAGAAGACCGTCGGCAGCCGCAACGCTGCCATTGTCAAGCGGCTCAAGGCAATCGTAAACGTAGAAGGGGGCTAAGCGCGTGGCGTAGGGCGGGCAGGCCTCTGCCTGCTGCATCAGCACCATCTCACCCTCCTGCTCGGCGCTGCCGCTGGCCGTGTTGTATTCCACGGGGATCTTGTGCAGGCGGAAGTATTCTACCTCAAAATCCGCCGTGACAACGGTGATCTGCCCGGCACATGCCCGGCAGGGAATAAGAAGCTGTACACCGGCCCGGCCGTTTTGCGGCATATGCACGGTCACGCTTTCCGGCAACGGCCGGCTGATATCGGTATCGGGAAAGAGAAAGCGGTCCTCGGACGTGAGAAAGCCTTTCATCAAAAAGATCTCCTTTTATTATCGTTCAATTTCAGAAAGTGTGGCACAAGCAAGGCTGCCGCATACGGGGCGCATACCGCGCAAAAAGAAATTGGGGCGGGAAAGGATCATGGTGCGGCGGCCGCCGATCTCGATGTCACACACGGTGGTATGCATTTTTTTGGCGTAGCGGAGCAGGATGCGCAGCGAGAAGCGGCGCCCGGGGAACACGTCGGGCATGGCGTAGCAGTCTGCATAGTTGATTTGGTGGCAATCCAGCCCCTCGTTGTGCAGCCGCTGCTCGTAGGGCGTGTCGATCTCGGCGGTCAGGCTGCCGTCCCCCGCGGAGGGGGAAAGCTGCGCCTTGCCCCGGCGGGTGTCGATGCGCAGCTGCGTGGCCGCGTTGCCCTCGCCCAGCAGGTCAAGGGCGACTATGCCGTTTTCGTCTGTCTCTACCTCGGCCTCCAGCAGGTAGCTGCTCTTGGGGGTAAGGGAAAAGCCGCCGTCCTTCTCCGGCATGTGGGGCAGGCCCTTCTTTTTTGGGTACAGCTCGGGCAGCCAGCGCATACCAAGGCGCCCGCCCTCCTCGGCGATCAGCTCGCGCTGCACAAGAGCCGCGCCCCAGCCAAGGTCAGAGCGGATCCAGCCGGCGATGATGCGCCTGCCGTTCTCCAGCTCGGCCACCATTGGCACGCAAAGCCCGTCATAAATGTTCTCGCCCAGCTTGATGGCGTCTACCATCTGCCCATCCCCCGGTGCCAGCGTGCGGAAATAGCCGCGGAAGCCGACGATCAGGTATTGGTAGCCGTTCATTTCAAAAAAGGCAGGGCACTCGGAAGAGCAGTTCAGCGCGGTGCCTGGCCCGCTGAACACCATGTCGGTCTCCGCGCGGGTAAAGGGGGTGGCGATATCGTCCGTGCGGTAAACGCCCTCGCCGCCGTAGCCGCCGTAGAGGATCAGCCCGCCGTCCTTTGTCGCATAGACGCTGGGATTTTGTGAGCCGTGATAGAGCAGCCCGGTACGGCGGAAGTGGATCCCATCCTCCGAGACCGAAAGGGTAGCCCCCAGCGGCATGCCACCCTCCTCGATCACCTCGGAAAAGCGCTTGTGCGTAAAGCTCCTTTTGTCCTCCGTGCGTGAGGGCTCAATAAATCTGCCGCTCGGGTGGCGGCTGGTGTGCAGGCCGTAGCTCATGTAATACTTGCCCTTGTGGTAGAACATCGTGCCCGTGCCAAAGGTCTCGTAGGGGTGCTCTAACTCGGCAAGCGGCTCCTGCTCCTCCCAGGTGATGAGGTCCTTTGTCGTCAGGTGCGCCATGTAATGCGCACCGCGGCCGCCGCGGCTGCCGTGGTGGCGGCGGTCAAAGAGATACACGATGTGGTAGGTGCCGTCCTTGTAAAAGGTCATGGCATCGCCTACGTTGGTGTTAAAGCCGTGCGGGAAGTAAAGGTCTGCCGGCTCGTCCGTTTCCTCCGTGCGGTAGGTGACCGTGCAGCCGGTCACGGGGGCGGTCAATATATCCGCGCGCCCCTCGATCCGCGTGGGGCGGCAAAGGTCGCCCACGCCGGAATTTTCATTCAGCACCTCGCCGTCCAGAAGCAGGCGCAGCCAGGTACCGTTGAACCAGAGCGAGAGGGGCTTGTCAGCTACCGCTGGTAAGGAGAGTGGCAGCCGCAGCGAAAATGTCGCGCGCACGCCCTCGCGCGTGGCGGTGGTAAAGGCGATGTCTAAGATCCATTCGTTTTCCTCGTTCTCGTCAAAGCAGTTCTCGCGGCGCAGGCTCTCCATCTCTCCGTCCGCGCTGGCCAGGTCCAGCGTGCGGCAGATCAGCCGGATCACCAAGGCCCCCTCGGCAGAAAGCAGCGTTTGCTCACGGCCGATGAGGTCACGCAGCACGGGCAGCGTGATGACGAAATTCGTCTCATACAGGCCGGCATCGGTCAGCGCACGCGCCTCCTTCGCAGCAAGGGAATAAACCGGTATTTTTCGGATGACCATAGGGCGTTCTCCTTTTTGTACGTTCTGCTTTTATCATACTATGAATTTCCCCGATTGTCAAGAAATAAATATTTTCTCTTTTTTCCCTTTACGGCCGGCAGGCGGGTGTGTTATAATGGTAAAAAACTGCGAGGTATCCGTCATGCAAGAAAAGCCCGTTCCCGGAATTGTAGAAAGAAACTGCGACGTAGAGCATATCGTCTACGCCTCCTCGCGTTACGGTCACCACGGCTTTGGCCGCCGGAATAAGGATAAGCTGTTTTCCATGCTGGTCAGCACCGATATCCACCATTGCCCCTCGGTGATCGAGGCAGCGATCGACTATCTCAATTACCATGAGCCGCTGGATTGCGGTATCTGCCTGGGCGACATCATTGCCGCTGATTTTCGCGAGGACGGCAGCTGGTATACCGAGCGTGTGCTGGCGGCGGAAAAGCCGTTTTTAACGCTGCTTGGTAACCATGACGTGGGCAACAGCGCTGTGCCGCCGCTTGCTGCCACCTCGCAGATGGCCTTTGAAAAATATCTGCGTCCGGTGGCCGGGAAGATCGGTATAGGTGAGCTTGACCGGCCGTACTACCTCCGCCTGTTTGACGAATACAAGATCGCCCTCCTCGCGCTGCACGCCTACGATACGCCAGACGGCCTGGATGAAAACGGCCATTACGCCGTTCACCGCGGTATGGAAATGCTCTCACAGGAGCAGGTGGATTGGTTGATCTCGGCGCTTGCCGGCATCCCGGCCGGGTATCACCTGGCCATTGCCATGCATTCCTTCCCCTATGGGCATGAGGCAGAGCCGGGCCCGTGGACACAGGCGGGCAAGGATCTTGGCTCGCTTGCCGCCTGGGATAAGGCGTATGGGGAGACCGACCTTCTGACCGACGTGGTGCACGCGTGGAAAACGGGCAGCTCCCGCTGCGGCGAATACAAGCCCCGCTACGGTAACCTGCCCGCCGTTACGGTGGATTGCGATTTCTCCCCGCGCGGGGAGGGACAGTTTATCGGGTATCTGGTTGGCCATTACCACCGCGACGTGATCGCGCACAGTAAAAAATACCCCTCGCAAAGGATCATTGCCTTTCCGTCTGCCGCGAACGATGCCTGGCAGAATTACGATTGCGACCTGCCGCGCGCCGAGGGGACGAAGGCAGAGGATCTTTTGACCGTTTGCAGCATAGATACCGAAAAGCAAGAGATCCGTCTTGTGCGCGTGGGCAGCAATATCACCATGGAAATGACCGAGCGGACTTATACCGTGCTCCGCTACGGCAGCGAGGGGCGGTAAGCATGCTTTTTGCCACCCTTGGCGGTCGCTTTCCTCTGCCGGAAAGTTTTTTTGCTGTTTTTTCGTGATTAAAAAAACAGTAAATTTTGCATAAATGTATAGAGCGCAGCAGGGCAAAGCAGCAAAAAATGCCTTGCTGCGCTTGCTTTTTTGCGATTTTTTGAGCGAAAAGCAACGGTTTTTTCATTGCATTTTATACATCCGGAAAACACAAGATGTTGTGTTTGGCTGTAAAAAAAATACTAAATATTCCATTTTTCCTCTTGACAGCGCGTTTTGTTTGTGGTATACTATGCCCGTACCGAATTTGAAAAGGAGCCGATGATGAACATCCAGGGCTACCAAAAGCTGACCTTGCTTGATTTCCCCGGTCGCGTGGCCTGCACCGTCTTTACCGGCGGCTGCAATCTGCGCTGCCCCTTTTGCCACAATGCCGGCTTGGTGCGCACGCCGTTTTCATCGGCAAACAGTGAAGAAGAGCTGCTTTCCTATCTCTCCTCCCGCCGCGGCTTGCTCGACGGTGTTTGCGTCACCGGGGGAGAACCGCTCCTGCAGCCTGATCTCGCTGCCTTTCTCCAACTGGTCAAGGACATGGGCTACGCCGTCAAGCTGGATACCAACGGCAGCCTGCCGGACAGGCTTGCTGCGCTGCTTGCCACCGGCCTTGTGGATTACGTGGCCATGGACGTGAAAAGCTCCCCCGCCGGGTATGCTGCCGCTACGGGCAGAGACGGGGAGGTAACACCCTTTTTGGAAAGCATCCGCTTGTTGGAGAGTGGGCAGATCCCTCACGAATTCCGCACCACGGTGGTCAAGGGGATCCACACCGAAAAAGAGATCGAGGGGATCGGGCAATTGCTGGCAGGCACCGCGCGGTATTTTTTGCAGCCCTTCCGTGACACGGGCGACCTGCTCGGGCACGGCTGTTCCGCCTTTTCAGAGGCTGAGATGTCGGCCTTCTTAGACATCGTAAAAAAATATATTCCCGCAGCAGAATTGCGGGGGCAAGGATGAGCTATGAAAGAGAACATGTATCGCGTAAAAAAGAGAGACGGAAGCGTTGCTGATTTCAACATCAGCAAGATCTCCGATGCGATCGAGAAGGCGTTTGACGCCTGCGACCGCAAGTACAACGAAAGCATTATTGATTTCCTCGCCCTCAAGGTCACCTCGGATTTTGAGCCGAAGGTGGCAGACGGCCTGATCGCCGTAGAGGACGTGCAGGACAGCGTGGAGACCGTGCTGGTACAGGCAGGCTACGCCGACGTGGCAAAGGCCTACATCCTTTACCGCCGCCAGCGCGAGAAGCTGAGAAACATGAAGTCCACCATCCTCGACTATAAGGAGATCGTGGACAAGTACGTCAAGAATATTGACTGGCGCGTGAAGGAGAACTCCACCGTTACCTACTCGGTCGGCGGTCTGATCCTCTCCAACTCCGGTGCCATTACCGCCAACTACTGGCTCTCTGAAATCTATGATGACGAGATCGCCAACGCACACCGCAATGCCGATATCCACCTGCATGACCTTTCCATGCTGACCGGTTACTGTGCCGGCTGGTCGCTCAAGCAGCTGATCGAGGAGGGCCTTGGCGGCGTTCCCGGCAAGATCACCTCTGCCCCTGCCAAGCACCTGGCCACCCTTTGTAACCAGATGGTCAACTTCCTTGGTATCATGCAGAACGAGTGGGCAGGCGCACAGGCCTTCTCCTCCTTTGATACCTATCTCGCCCCCTTCGTGAAGGCAGATAACCTCAGCTACGATGCCGTAAAGAAGTGCATTGAGTCCTTCGTTTACGGTGTGAACACCCCCAGCCGTTGGGGTACCCAGGCTCCCTTCAGCAACATCACGCTGGACTGGACCGTGCCGCACGACCTGGAGGATGAGTATGCCATCATTGGCGGCAAGCGCATGGACTTCAAGTACGGCGATTGCAAAAAGGAAATGGACATGGTCAACCGCGCCTTCATCGAGATCATGATCGAGGGTGATGCCAACGGCCGTGGCTTCCAGTATCCCATCCCCACCTACTCGATCACCCGTGATTTTGACTGGTCGGAGACCGAGAACAATAAGCTGCTCTTTGAGATGACCTCCAAGTACGGCACTCCCTACTTCTCCAACTACGTCAACAGCGATATGGAGCCCTCTGACGTGCGCAGCATGTGCTGCCGCCTCCGTCTTGACCTGCGTGAGCTGCGCAAGAAGTCCGGCGGCTTCTTCGGCAGCGGTGAGAGCACCGGCTCGGTCGGCGTCGTTACCATCAACATGCCGCGTATCGCCTACCTGGCAGCCGATAAAGAGGACTTCTACAAGCGCCTGGACCACATGATGGATATTGCTGCCCGCTCGCTCAAGATCAAGCGTACCATCATCACCAAGCTGCTGGATGAGGGTCTGTACCCCTACACCAAGCGTTACCTTGGCACCTTCAACAACCACTTCTCCACCATCGGTCTCGTCGGTATGAACGAGGCAGGCCTGAATGCCAAGTGGCTGCGCAAGGATATGACGCATAAGGAAACGCAGGAATTTTCCAAGGAAGTGCTCAACCACATGCGTGAGCGCCTCTCCGATTACCAGGAGATGTACGGTGACCTCTACAATCTGGAGGCTACCCCGGCAGAGTCTACCTCCTTCCGTCTTGCCAAGCATGACCGCAAGCACTACCCGGATATCATCTGCGCATCGGATGCCGATACGCCCTACTACACCAACAGCTCTCACCTGCCCGTTGGCTACACCGACGATATCTTCTCCGCGCTGGATATCCAGGACGAGCTGCAAACGCTGTACACCTCCGGTACGGTATTCCATGCCTTTATCGGTGAAAAGCTGCCGGATTGGCGTGCAGCCGCCTCCATCATCCGCAAGATCGCAGAAAACTACCGCCTGCCCTATTACACCCTGTCTCCCACCTACTCGGTATGTAAGGAGCACGGTTATATCGCCGGCGAGAAGTACACCTGCCCCACCTGCGGCAAGGAGACCGAGGTCTACAGCCGTATTACCGGCTACTACCGTCCCGTGAAGAACTGGAATGACGGTAAGGCGCAGGAATACCGTGAGCGTAAGACCTACGATATCGCAGGCTCCGTGCTGACGCACGTTGGCCCCCGCACCGAGGAGAGCTGCTGCGCATGCGAGCAGAAGGTTGCCCTGAGTGACGGCCTCTACCTCTTCGCCTCCGCCACCTGCCCGAACTGCAAGATCGCAGAGACGCTGCTTGGCAAGGCCGGCATCGCCTACACCAAGATGATGGCGCAGGAGAACGTAGCCCTGACCGAGTCGCTTGGCATCAAGCAGGCCCCCACCCTCGTGGAGGTAAAGGGCGGCCAGGTCGAGAAGTTCGTCATGGTTCCTGCCATTAAGAAGTATATCCAGTCCGCTCAGGCATAAAAAAGCAAGTAGACGGGCGGCCATTGCCGCCCGTCTTTCTTTATAAAGGAGAAAAACCATATGTACGATATCGTCATTATCGGCGCAGGCCCTGCCGGCCTGACCGCCGCCGTGTACGCCCGCCGTGCCAACAAAAGCGTGCTGATCCTTGACCGCGCCGCCTTTGGTGGGCAGATCACCTATTCCCCCAAGGTAGAAAACTACCCCGGCTTTGAAAGCATCAGCGGTAGTGAGCTGGCTGACCACATGGTCGAGCAGGTGCTCTCCCAGGGGGCGGAGGTCGAGCTGGAGAACGTCACCTCCATAGAGGACCTTGGGAAAAGCAAGGCCGTGCTGACCGAGGACGGCAACCGCTACGAGTGCCGCGCCGTCATTCTGGCAAGCGGCGCGCAGCACCGCCACCTGGGCCTGCCGAACGAGGAGCGCTTTATCGGAGACGGGATCTCCTTCTGCGCGGTGTGTGACGGCGCGTTTTACGCCAACAAGACGGTCGCCCTGATCGGCGGCGGAAACTCCGCCCTGCAGGAGGCCATTCTGCTTTCCGAGACCTGTAAGAAGGTCTACGTCATTCAGAACCTGGATTTTCTGACCGGTGAGCCGCGCCTGCAGGAGATCCTTGCCAAGCGTGGCAACGTAGAGGTCATCACCGGCACGGTGGTGGCCGCCATTGCTGACACGCCGGAATTTTCTGCCATCACGCTGGAAAAAACGGCAGATGGCAGCCGTACCGAGCTGCCGATCGACGGTATGTTCGTGGCCATCGGCCTTGTGCCGGAAAACGGTGCCTTTGCCGACCTTGTAGAACTGGATAAGGCCGGCTACGTAGACGCGGGCGAGGACTGCCTGACGCGCACAAGCGGCCTGTTCGTGGCCGGTGACTGCCGCCGCAAGGCCGTTCGCCAGGTGACCACCGCCACGGCAGACGGTGCCGTAGCCGCCATTGCTGCCTGTCGGTATATTGACGCGATGTAAGAATCCGATCGGCAAATATCGAGAGCCGGGCTTGCCCGCAATCAAAAAGGCAAGCCCGGCTATTCTATACAGTATACCATAATAGTACCATTTTTGTCAACAGGAGGCGATTTTTGCAAAAAAAACACCAAAAAATTGATAAATTGAAAAAAATTATCAAATTTTTATGAATTTTATACAAAAACGGCTTGACAAAGTTGGAACTATCCTGTATAATGAAAGACGATCAAAAACCATGCGCAAAAGGAGCTTTTATCATGGAATGGAAAAACGATATTGATGAAAATGTCAGAAGCGGTTTGGTCGAACTGCTGATCCTGCAGTTGTTGACTGAGGAGGATATGTACGGCTACCAGATCAAGCAGGAGCTGCGTCGCCGCACGTCGGAGACCTTTGTGATGAAGGAGGGCTCTCTCTACGGCCCGCTGTACCGTATGCACAGCCGTAACCTGATCTCCTCTCACAGAGAGCCTGCAGGCGAGAAGCGCGTTCGTAACTATTATCATATTGAGCCGGCAGGGGTAGAATACCTCGCATACGGTAAAAAAGAGATGGATCGCGTTTTCCGTGGCGTGAAGGAGCTTTTGAACTGGCAGAAGAAGCAGCAGCAAAAGTAATCCGTTTATAAAAATCCCGCGCATACTGCCAACAGCAGTTGCGCGGGATCTTTTTCTTTTTATGCCTGCCTTACGGCTTTGCAGGGGCATCTGCCGGTACAAGCTGCAGAACAACGCCAGGCTCTGAGGTGTCGCCCCCCCGGCTGCGCCTCCCGCCCTACCGTGTGGATCAGCTCACCGGGAATGGTGATGCTACCGCCTGAAAGGGCAACGCGATCGGTCACGTCATAGGCGTGGTCGCCTGCCACGTCCTGCATCAGCACGGTCTTGATCGCCTTGTGCGACGTGCGCAGCGTCAGGCTCTTGTATTCACCAAAAATACCGATCAGGCTGCCGTCTCCTGTCTCGGCCGTGATGTCGCAGTGCGGGATCCCGTAGGTGCGGCCCTGCGTTCTGCCAAGCGTGGCGATCGAGACGGCACCGTTCGGGTTCTTGGCCGCTACCAGGTAGGGGATACGGCCGTTCTCATCAGGCAGCACGGCGGGCAGCGGCATGCGCCGCGCGATGGCCGCCGGGGCAGAGGCAGCCATGCCCTCCGTCCCCATCCGGTCAAAGAGCGAGCCGTTTGGCAGCCACCAGTCCTCCAGCTCTGCCGAAAGATCCTCAAAGCGCCAATCATCCTGCAAGACCTGCGGGCTGACGGCCAGCTCACGCGCGTTCACGCCAAAGGCAGGGGCGATCCTGTGCCAGCGCGCGGCGCGAATGACCTCGTACAGCTTGGTCTTGATATCGCGGTGCAGGGCGGGGAAGGACATATCCGCCCGCCCGTTTGGCAGCGGGCCGGCATAGGGGTGGCGCATAATGCCCATGCTGAAGCCGCCGGCTGCCGCCGTGTACGGCTCATCCTCGCAGTTGACAAGCCCCGCGTAGCCCGGGGCGGCGGTGTTACCCGCCATACAGTCGCACAGCTTTTGCAGCGTCATAGGGATCGAAAGGATGGCAGGCACGTCATAGGTGCGGAATACGTCTGAGTAGGGAACGGCCTCGTTGATGCAAGCATGCTCGATAAGAAGCGCGGGCGCATGCACGTGCCCAAGGTCTGTCAGCATGCGGCGAAACGCGAGGTCACGCCCCCGTTCGCCCCAATCCACCTTCCAAAAGGACATGCCTGCGGCATTTGCCTCGCGCAGCCGTGCCGTCCAGTATGCCTCCGGCTTGTCCGCATCGGCCACGCAGGCCGATTCCTGGGCGCAGATCCACCCGCCAAGCCCGCGCCAGCCAAGCGCCTTAATGCGGTCAGAGAGGCGCTTCAACGCCTCGGCATTGCTCTTGCTGCCGCCCACTGCCGCTGGGAATTTGTCCCCATCCAGCTGCAGGCTGCCGTAATAGCGCGGGTCGCCGTCGGGCGGGACGTCCCAGCTGTCATCCATCACGAGAAACAGGTCGCGCCGCACCTCCTCGTAAAAATAGGCCCAGCCGTACGGCTTCTCCTTTTCAAAGAGTGCGCGCTCGCCAATGGCGGCGCGCTGGCCGGCCGGCTTGCCGTCGCTTGTGGCATACAGCTGCGTTTGCCAGGTGCAGTAGTAATCGGGGGTCTGGTTTTGGCAGTCCGGAATCAGGTCAATATTCGTTTTTTTCATATCTGCTCCTTTCTGTATCGCAGCATGGCGATCAGGATCGAGATCATGGTCAGCAGGTCGCCAACGGCCGAGCCGTAGGCGCGGCTGCCTAAATTATAAATGAACCAAAAGGGAGAGCCGAGCAGTGAGAGGCGGCGGATCCTGCGCTCGTCATCCAGCCAGAAGGCGCCTGTGTGCAGTAAAACGCCCGGAATGGGCAGCAGGCTGAGCGGGCCGTCATATAGCAAAAGACCCACGGCCAGGATCACGGTATTGGCCGTGATCACCGCCGCCCGCTTGTGCCTTGCAAAAAAGCCGGTGTTCTTTTTGGCGGCCACCACCGAGACGACGGCCCCCAGCACGTCCAGCACCGCGCCGGAAAACGCAAAAAGCAGGCAGTATTGCAGGATGTATAGGATGCGGGAGGTCACGTTGAGCGCAATGATGCCCCTGCGGCTTTTTTGCTGATAGCTCAGCAAAAAGGTGGCAACCGCCAGAATACCAAGCACCTGCGGCACAAGCGGCGGGATACCCGCGATCCATTGATAAACGGTGTCCATAAGATTCCTTTTGATAGGTGGTCTGTCACTTTTGTTTTTTATATTATAGCATACACGATCGGCAAAGTAAAGAAAAAAGTAATCGCCATGCTGCAAAAAATGCAGCATGGCGATCGGCGGTTACAGCGATACCCAGCGCTGTTCCTCCGCCGAGCGGAGCAGGGCATCGATCACGCGCTGCCCCTGCGCACCGTCTTCCAAGGTAGGGAAGAGGGGAACGTCCTTGCCCTGCAGGGCATGAATGAACGCCTCCTCCTGGTCTAAATAAAACTCGCCCGGCACCTCTACCGTCCGGAAGGCGAGCTGCTTGAGATCCCCCTCCCCGCAGCAGACCGAGAGATGCTCCGGGTGGTCAAGATCAAACGAGATGGCGCCCTTGGTGCCGTATACGTCATAGCGGATGGTGTTTTTGTAGCCGGCTGCCGCGCGGGTGATGTGAAAGGTGCCCTGCGCCCCGCAGGCAAACGAGGCAAGAAAGCCGCACATATCCTCGGTCTCCACCTTGCCCGTGCCGCTCCCATCAAGCAGCGGCCGCTCGGTAACCACCGTTTTTTGCATGGCAAACACGCCGTCTATTTGCCCGGCCAGCAGCTGTGCCAGGTCGATCAGGTGTACGCCCAGATCACCGATCACGCCGGAATTGGCGTATTCCTTGACAAATCGCCATTCAAGCCTCCGCCCCTCCCACAGGGCGCTGTCCTTCAGATAGGCTACGTTCAGCCCCACGATCCTGCCAAGGCTGCCGCTCTCTACCAGGTGCTTGGCGTAGCGCACCGCCGGCTTGAAGCGGTAAGAAAAGCAGGTCATGCCGGGCAGGCCGTTTTTCTTTTGCGCCGCGCAGATGGCGGCTGCCTCCCCTTCGTGCATGGCGATCGGCTTTTCCAGGTTGACCGGCTTGCCGGCCTCCAGCGCGGCAATGGCCATTTGCGCGTGCAGGTGGTTGGGGGTGCAGATCTCTACCGCGTCTACTGCCTCGTCTGCGATCAGCGCGTGCCAATCGGTATAGCATTTTTCGGGCGGCAGGCCCAGCCTTTTGTTCTTCTCGGCAATGGCAGCGGGGGAGATATCGCAGATCGCGGTGATCTCTGCCCCCTCCTGCTGCAGCAGCTCGTCAATATGCTTGGTGGCAATGCCGCCAAGGCCAATCATGCCAATTCTGATCTTGCTCATAACGCTCTCCTTACGGGTGGTATTCGTCGCTGTGGTCGGCCAGGCGGATGTCCTCCAGTGGCTTCGGGAAGTGGCCAAGCGTTGGGCGGGGGCCGCCATTCGGCTTGGCCCAGGCAACGGCGTTGGCCAAAATACGGCGCACGTCCTCGCGGTAATAGATGGGGTATGCCTCATGACCGGGACGGAAATAAAAGATCTTGCCCAGCCCGCGGCGGAAGCAGCAGCCGCTACGGAAGATCTCACCGCCCGAGAACCAGCTCACAAAGACCAGCTCGTCCGGCGTGGGGATCTCAAACCGCTCGCCGTAGGTCTCCTCCTCCTCAATTTCAATGTATTCGGGAAGCCCCGCTGCAATGGGGTGAGAGGGCTCGATCACCCAAATGCGCTCGCGCTCATCGTTTTCCCGCCATTTGGAGCGGCATACCGTTCCCATCAGCCGTACAAACGGCTTGGAAAGATGGCCGGAATGCAGCACGATCAGCCCCATGCCGTCCAGCACGCGCCGCTGCACCCGCTCGGCCAGCTCGTCCGGCACGTCGGCGTGGCGGCAATGCCCCCACCAGATCAGCACGTCGGTGTTTGCCAGCGTTTCGTCATCCAGGCCGCAGCTCGGCATATCCAGCGTGGCGGTCTTTACCGCCATGCCCTCGTAGGCGGCAAGCCCCTCGGCAATGGCGGCATGAATGCCTTGCGGGTAAACGGCGGCTATTTTTTCGCTTTCCCTCTCGTGGTAATATTCATTCCATACGGTAACGCGGATCCTTTCCATCGTGGCACCTCGCTTCTTTTTTGATACGTCCAGTATATAAAAAAAGCACCGCCCTGTCAAGAGACAGGGCGATACAAAATCTTCACTTTTCGAAACTTTGCTTTCTCTTGCGGTAGGTGCTTGGCGGCAGCCCGACTGCCTTTTTGAACACCCGGCAGAAATAGGAGGGGTTGTCAAAGCGCAGCCGCTCGGCGATCTCCTCGATCGAAAGGTCAGAGTGGCAGAGCAGATCCTTTGCCTGCTCCAGCCGGCGGCTTGCCCGATACGCGGAGGGAGAGACCCCCGCATAGGCGTGAAACATCCTGCGGAAATAAACGGAGGAGACGGCGCACATCGCGGCGATCTCGTCGATCGAGAGGCGCTGCTCCTCGTCCGTCTGCAGGTAGCGGATGCCCTTTTGTATCGTCTTGATGCCGCCTGATTGCAGGTGCTTGCCCTCCTCGATCCCCGCCACCATGGCAAGCAGGCGAAAGACCTCGCTTTGAATATCCAGCCAGGGCTTGGACGGCTTTGAAAAATCGTTTGCCAGCCGTTCAAGGGTGGCTATAACGTCGCGGTCCTCCAATTGCGCAAGCAGCAGCGTTACCTCCTCGGCCAGCACGAAGGGCTGCCCGTCCGAGAGGCAAAACTCGACCAGAACGGTAGAGGGTGCTGCCTTGCAGGCGTGAAAGCACAGCTCGTATTCGCTGCCCTGCGGAATGTAGACCAAGCCACCGTGCGGGACGTGCAGCACCCGTCCCTTTCGCATGGAAAAGCTGCCGGCACATCCGCAAAACCACAGCAGCGCACTTTGCTTGCGCGGCGCAGCCATGGAAAAGACCTGCCCCTCCCGCCACGTCTGGTACATGGAGAACAGGGAGGAGAGCGAGACCTCCCGCAGGCCTGCAAGCTCTGTCAGCTTCACCGTATGCATGGGTCAGGCCTCCCCGTCCGCGCGAGGCCGTTGGTAGGTAAAAAACGCCTCGGAATAGGCCATGGCGACCTCACCCGTTTTCCGGCTCAGCACCAGCAGAAATTCCTCGCCGCGGTGCGCGTTTTCAAAAATAAAAAAATTGGACATCGGGCATTCCCCATGCCACAGGTAATTGTCCTTGGGGATGCGCCAAAGCTTGCCGTTTTCAAAATGCAGGTTGTAGTTGGTGATCGTCCTGCTGCGGCGAATGCCGCGCACGGTGTAGTGCCATTCCTGATACTCCTCCTTCTCCTTGTGGGAGAGGATGGCAATTTCCGTTTCGTACCCGTCAAGTGTCATCCGCTCGATCCTTCTGCGCCGCAAAAGCCACGAAAACAGGAGAGCAAGGGGAAGAAAAAGCAGCGTGCAGCCCAGAACGAGAAAAAACGGAACCGGGTGCCCGAAGGTAATAATCAGCAGAATGATGGCCGTGATCGCGCCAAGGATCTCGTAGCGCTTATTGGCCGCCTTTGACCGGCTTGGCTCGTACCGCAGCCTGCTTTTCAGATCGGAAAGGATGGCTCTTTCCGTGACTTCTTCTTTTTTCATACTGATGCCGCCGCCGTCCTCAGGCAGGTAAGCGCCTCGCGCAGGCTCTCTACCGAGAGGGCCCCGCTTGCCTCTACCGACAGGCAGCCGTCATAGCCGGCGGCGCGCAGGGCGCGGAGCATGGCAGGGTAATCGTCCGGGTCATCCGCCTTCGGAAAGGCGCGGCCCTCAAGGGCGGCAATGTGCGCGTGGCGCAGATAGGGGGCGTATACCTCGTAGCCGGTCAGCTCCTCGCCGCACATGGAAACGTGGTAAAAATCAACAAGCAGCCGCACGTTCGGATGATCGACCGCCTGCACCAGGGCAAGGCCGTCCTGCATCGTGCGCAGGAAGTTGCATTCGGAGAGCGGCTCGACCACGCAGGTGAAGCCGTATTTTTCAAACACGGGGGCAAGGTAGTCACGCAAGAATTCGGTCAGCTCGCGCATGCCGTTTTCCTTGGTGTTCTCCCCATCCAGGATGCGGACAGCACCGGAGCCAAAAACGACCGTGCGTGCAGGCAGGGCCTGCAGCTTTTCAAGCTGCCTTTCCAGATAATCACGCGCAGCGGCATGGTCCTTCTTTTCGCCGGTCACGCGCAGGCTGCCGGGCAGCATGCCGTTGTAGGCCGCAACGTCAAGCCCCATCGCCTGCAGCTTTTCGCCAAGCGCGGCGATCGATGCGGGCGTTTCGTCGATAAAGCTCTGAAAATTCAGCTCTACGTATTCTGCCCCGGCTGCCGCAGCCGTCAAGAGATACTCTTCTTTTTTCCAGTCGGTACAAACACCAAAACGCATAAGGGGAGACCTCCGTGATCTGTTTTTTTCATTATACCACGGTGTGGCGGCCCTTGTCAATGCGGCAGCATGGTAAATTTTACGGTGTTGCTTGTCAAAATCTACTCTTTTATAAACAGCCCCTCCACAAAGCCGGCAGGGTCGGCCGAGCAGACGTCACAGCCCACTACGCGGTCGCGGTACATCAGCAGGTTGACGTACACCGTCCCCTCGTACCCCTCGTAGTTGGTGACGGTATAGGTGTAGCGCGTGACCGTCTTTTTGCAGTAGCGCGAAAGGTCTAACCCCTGCTGCTTCTGAATTTCGTTGTAGCCGGCCAGCACGCGGTCAAATTCCTCCGGCATGGTAAAGCTGCAGCACTCCGGCGGCTCCTTGGCCACGGTGTAGCCGAATTTGCCGATAAAGGCAATGCGGTCCTCCTCGGTGCGGATGTTGGTATAGTCCACCGTTCCCTCGGTGGGCTTGGCGGCCTCCGCCGCCTCGTACTGCGGGACAAAGATCATCATGCCGAACAGCGCCGCCACCGAAAGCGCGACCACGCAAAAGAATTTTAAGGTGCTTGCCCGAAAGGAATAAATAAACATAAGGCCCCTCCGTATGTGGTTTTTGCTACATTCTATGCGCCCCGCCGCGTGGGTATGCGCAAAAGGGCGCCTTTTGTCATCCTGAGCCTCCGGCGAAGGATCTTAAAAAGAAAAGATCCTTCCGTCGCTACGCTCCCTCAGGATGACACGAGGGG
>JAZQLY010000019.1:0-4238 GCA_045543015.1 Eubacteriales bacterium | reverse complement strand
TCGCCATAGGGTGCGCGCAGTTTTCATTGAGCAAATATTTAGGATAACCGAGGCAAAAAGTCGCAGCAATATACGATATTGCAAGAGTTTTCGCCGAAGGGTAGACAAATATTTGCCAATGAAAACCTTATGCGTTCGGTTCCCTTATGGCTTGAGCCTCACGGGCGAAAAACGAAGATTTCTGCTCAAAATCCGGCGAGTCCGGACTGCCGCCTTTTGGCATAACCGTAAACAACGGGCGAGGAGCTTCTCCTCGCCTGTTATTTTATTTTTGTGCAATATGACGGAAGAGTTTTTTTCGACAGGGGCTTCCATTTTCTTCTATTTTGTGCTACAATGTATTTGTCGGAAGTTGGCCTTGGCGCAAGAACGGGGCAACTTTCGGCATAACGCCAACCGGGCAAGAGCCCGCGCGGCAGACGTTAGAAGTTGTGAAAAGAAAAGGAGAAAAAAGAAAATGGATCTGTTTAACGTACTTGCACTGGTAGGTGGCCTTGCCCTCTTTTTGTTCGGCATGAGCGTGATGGGGGAGTCGCTTGAGCGGCGTGCCGGCAGCAGCCTGCGCGGTCTGCTTGCCAAATTCACCACCAAACGGTCGGCCGGGTTTCTGACCGGCCTGGCGATCACCGCCGTCATTCAAAGCTCGTCTGCCACCACGGTCATGGTGGTCGGCTTCGTAAACTCCGGTCTCATGGCGCTGCGCCAGGCCATCAACGTCATCATGGGCGCCAACGTGGGTACCACGGTCACCGCCTGGCTCTTAAGCCTTGGCGGCATAGATGGAGACGCGCTCTGGCTCAAGCTGCTCAAGCCCACCAGCTTTACCCCGGTGCTGGCTCTTATCGGTATCGTGCTGTACATGTTCTGCAAGAGCGATAAGAAAAAGGACGTAGGCATGATCCTGCTCGGCTTTGCTACGCTCATGTTCGGCATGGACGCCATGTCGGATGCCGTTTCCGGCCTGCGTGACGTACCCGCCTTTACCAACCTGTTCGTTGCCTTTACCAACCCCGTTCTCGGCGTGCTGGTCGGCGCGGTGCTGACCGCCGTGATCCAGTCCAGCTCTGCCTCCGTCGGTATTTTGCAGGCTCTGGCCACCACGGGCGCCGTCTCCTACGGCGCGGCCATTCCCATCATCATGGGGCAGAACATCGGCACCTGCGTTACCGCGCTGCTCTCGTCCATCGGTGCCAACCGGAACGCCAAGCGCGCCGCGCTCGTGCATCTTTCCTTTAACGTGATCGGCACAGCCTTTTGGCTGATCGTCTTCTGCATCGTCAAGGCCGTCCTTGCGCCCGTCCTGCTGACGCAGGCTGCGTCGCTGTTCGGCATTGCCGTGGCGCACTCGATCTTCAACGTTGCCTGTACCGTCCTCCTGCTGCCCTTGACCGGGCTGCTGGAGAAGCTGGTCATCCTCCTGCTGCCGGAGCCGAAGGCAGCGGAGACACAGGCCGAGCTGGACGAGCGCTTGTTCAGCACCCCGGCCATCGCGCTGGAGCGCTGCCACACCGTCACGCACGAGATGGCGCATTGCGCCGTTGATTGCCTGCACAAGGCCGTGCGCTGCCTGTACGAATACACGCCGGAGCTGGCCGAGGAGGTGCGCGAGGGCGAGGATAAGACCGACCATTACGAGGATATCTTAGGCACCTACCTGGTCAAGCTCAGCGCCCTGCGCATCGGTGAGCAGGATAGTGCCGAGGCCGCTATGCTGCTGAAGGTGATCGGCGATTTTGAGCGGATCTCCGACCTTGGCGTAGACCTGCTCTGCTCGGCAGAGGAGATCCGTGAAAAGTCGGTCCCCCTGACCGAGGCTGCCATGGCCGAGCTGCACGTGATGACAACGGCAGTAGAGGAGATCGTGGATCTTGCTCTGCGCTCCTTTGACGAGGGAGATGCCGAGTCCATTGCCATGGTAGAGCCGCTGGAGCAGGTGATCGACCGCCTCAAGGACACCCTGCGCTCCAACCACATCGCCCGCCTGCAAAAGGGCAACTGCACCATTGAGGCCGGCTTTGTCTGGTCGGATATGCTGACCGCCCTCGAGCGTACCTCTGACCACTGCTCGAACGTGGCCGGCTATATGATGGAGCTGCGCAAGAACGATATGAACCTGCACGAGGCGTTGCGTGCCATCAAGGCGGGGGCAGGGAACTTTGAAGAGGCCTTTGCCGCGTACCAGAAGAAATACGCCCTATCTTAAAATACGCATAGGTAAAAAAAGCACGGATAAGAGCCGGTCAGCCCGGCCCCTATCCGTGTTTTTTATCATTTTGCCTAAAACTTTGTAAAGAGCGGGGCGATCCTTGCCGCGATCTTATAGACCGGGCCCTCCAGCTTCTTGCGTGCGGCGGCCAGCTCCCGGCGGATCTCGATCCCCTGCGGGCAATGCGTCTCGCACTTGCCGCAGCCGATGCATTGGGAGGCAGCTGTGCGGCTCTTGCGCAGCGTGGTACCCATAAAATATTCCCGCTCACCGGCAAACCACCCCTCCGATGCCGTGCGGTTATAGGCCGCAAACGTACCGGGAATATCCACCCCCATGGGGCAGGGCATGCAGTAGGCACAGCCGGTGCAGCCCACCCGCATCTTTTCGTTAATGGCATCTGCAACGCGGTGCAGCATGCCGTTTTCCTCCTCGCTCATGCAGCCGACCGTGGCTGCCGTGGCAGACGAAAGATTTTCCTCCAGCATATCCATGCTGCTCATGCCGGAAAGCACCACCGTGACCTCCTCCTGGCTCCACAGCCAGCGAAAGGCCCATTCGACCGGGCTGCGCTGCGGCTCGTGCGCGGCAAACAGCCGCCGCGCCTTTTCAGGCAGGCTTTTGACCAGGCGGCCGCCGCGCAGCGGCTCCATGATCATCACAGGCAGGCCCTTTTCGTGCGCGTAAAGCAGCCCGCGGCGGCCGGCCTGGGTATGCTCATCCATATAGTTGTACTGGATCATGCAAAGATCCCATTCGTAAGCGTCGATCAGGCGGCAGAACATCTCGCTGTTGCCGTGGTAGGAAAAGCCCACCTGGCGGATGGCGCCGCTTGCCTTCTTCTCGGCAAGCCACTCCAGAATCCCCATCTCCACCATGCGCTCCCACGCGCCAATGTCGGTCAGCATGTGCATGAGGTAATAGTCCACGTGGTCGGTGCGCAGACGGCGCAGCTCCTCAGAGAACATCTCCTCCAGCTTCTCCCGGCTCTTGATCAGGTAGTGCGGCAGCTTGGTGGTAATGCTCACGCGGTCACGGGCGTTGTTCCTCTCCAGGATCTCGCCAAGGGCCGCCTCGCTGCCCGGGTAGATATAGGCCGTATCAAAATAGTTCACGCCCGCTTCAATGGCGCGCATGATCAGCCGCTCGCTCTCCTGCATGTCGATCGCGCCCAGCCTGCGCGGCAGGCGCATGCAGCCGTAGCCGAGGATGGAGAGGGCCTTGCCGTGCTTATCCTGTCTGTAATTCATGGTGTTACCCGCCTGTTTTTTCTTTTATTATAACATAGCGGAGAGAAAAGCGCAACAAACTTTTTCTTTTTCCTTGCATTTGCCGGTTGTTTATGCTACAATTAGGCTAACAACACATCCGAAAGGGGATTTTTACTATGGGCGTTTTAACCTATCAGGGTACACAGTTTTATCTGGATGGAGAGCCCTTTGTCGTCATCTCCGGCACCATGCACTACTTCCGCATCCCGCGTGAATACTGGCATGACCGCCTGCTGAAGCTGCGCGAGTGCGGCTTCAACACCGTAGAGACCTACACCTGCTGGAACCTGCACGAGCGGCGCGAGGGCGAATTTGATTTCTCCGGCAATCTGGATATTGCCGCGTATATTGCAGAGGCAGAAAAGGTCGGCCTGCACGTCATTCTCCGTCCCGGCCCGTACATCTGTGCCGAGTGGGAGTTTGGCGGTCTGCCCTCCTGGCTTTTGAGCTATCCCCACATGGGCCTTCGCTGCAATGATCCTGTTTATCTGGAGAAGGTCCGTCCTTACTATCAGGAGCTTCTGAGCCGTGTCCGTCCCCACCTGTGCACCAACGGCGGCCGTGTGATTATGGTTCAGGTGGAAAATGAATACGGCAGCTACGGCGACGACAAAGAATATCTGCGGGCAGTGGAGCAGATCTACCATGAAAACGGAATCGACTGTCTGCTGTTTACTTCTGACGGCGCCTGCAACTGGATGCTCAATGGCGGTACGCTGCCCCATCTGCTCTCTGTTGCCAATTTCGGCAGCCGTCCCGAA
>JAZQLY010000018.1:0-6905 GCA_045543015.1 Eubacteriales bacterium | reverse complement strand
TTTTTACGGGTAAAAAAAGAAGCGATACTCGGTTATCAAACCAAGTATCGCTAACTTTCGTTTAGCCAACCCCGTCTGACAGATGCCGTAAAATAGTTAAATTTTTAGTTTAACTGTTTTACAAGCACCCGTCATTTTGTCGGGGCTTTTTGCTTTTACAGCGCGATATTGGTCTCGCCCTTTGATTTCTTAAAGGCGACAAAGTCCTCGTAGGTACCCTGGTAATCGGTCATGCTGCCGTCTGCTTTGATCTCAATGATGCGATTGGCTACGGTGTTGACGATCTCGTAGTCGTGCGAGGTAAAGAGAATATTGCCGTGGAAGGCAGAGAGCCCCTCGTTGACCGCGGTGATCGATTCCAGATCAAGGTGGTCGGTCGGGCGGTCAAGCAGCAGCACGTTGGAGCCAAAGAGCATCATGCGCGAGAACATGCAACGCACCTTTTCACCACCTGAAAGCACGTGTACGGGCTTGAAGATGCTGTCACCCGAGAAGAGCATACGGCCTAAAAAGCCGCGCAGATAGGTCTCGGTCGTGTCCTTGGAATACTGGCGCATCCAGTCCAGGATGGAAAGCTCAACGCCGTCAAAGTAGGCGGTGTTATCATGCGGGAAGTAGGACTGGCTGGTGCTGATGCCCCATTTGAAGCTACCGCCCGTGGGCTGCTCCTCCTCCATCAGGATACGGAACAGGGCCGTGATGGCCAGCTCGTTGCCGACGAAGGCGATCTTATCGCCCTTGGCAAGCGTAAACGAGACGTTTGAGAGCAGCGTGCGGTCGCCTGCGGTGTAAGAAAGCTCCTTGACGGTGAGAATGTCCTTGCCGGCCTCACGATCCATATCAAAGCCGATAAAGGGATAGCGGCGAGAGGAGGCGGGCAGCTCCTCGATCGTCAGCTTGTCAAGCAGCTTGCGGCGGGAGGTGGCCTGTCTTGACTTTGACTTGTTGGCCGAGAAGCGGGCAATAAAGGCCTGCAGCTCGGCGATCTTTTCCTCCGCCTTTTTGTTCTGCTGCTTGATCATACGCTGGATCAGCTGGCTGGATTCATACCAGAACTCATAGTTACCGACGTACATCTTGATGCCGCTGTAATCGATATCCACAATGCCGGTGCATACGTTGTTGAGGAAGTGGCGGTCATGCGAGACGACCAGCACCGTGCCGAAATAGTCGGAGAGAAAGTCCTCCAGCCATTCGGTCGCCTCCAGATCCAGGCCGTTGGTCGGCTCGTCCAGCAGAATGATATCCGGGTTGCCGAAGAGCGCCTGCGCCAAAAGGATCTTCACCTTTTCGCTCTCGCGCAGGTCGGCCATCAGCCAGGTCATTTTTTCTTCTTCAATGCCAAGCCCCTGCACCAGGCGCGAGGCCTCAGATTCTGCCTCCCAGCCGCCAAGCTCAGCAAACTCCGCCTCTAATTCCGAGGCGCGAATGCCGTCCTCATCCGAAAAGTCCTCCTTTTCATAGATGGCGTCCTTTTCCTTCATCACGTCATAGAGGTGGCGGTTGCCCATGATCACGGTGTCCTGCACCGTGTATTCGTCAAAGGCAAAGTGGTCCTGCCGCAAAACGGACATACGCGCCGTCCCGGGAATGGAGATCTCGCCGTGCGTGGGCTCCAGCTCACGGCACAGCAGCTTTAAAAAGGTAGATTTTCCGGCACCGTTGGCACCGATAACGCCGTAGCAGTTGCCCTCTGTGAACTTTAAGTCCACGTCCTTGAACAGCAGCTGCCCGCCGAATTGAAAGCTGACGTTTGATACGGTAATCACAATATTTCTCCTCCGTCTAGATGATCACAACTTTTTTATTATACCATAGACTTCTGAAAAGGTCAACCTCTTTTCGGAAAGGCCAAGTTTTACAAAAAATTCATGGTTTGCGCGTTCACATCCCTTGACTTGAAAAAACGAAGTTGTTATAATAATAATATGGCTTTTAACGTTCCACGAAAAGGAGGATCTTTTGCATGTTAAAACCGCTGCTCCGCGCCGTGCGGGAGTATAAGCGCCCTTCCATCTTAGCGCCCATCATCGTCTCGCTTGAGGTGGTGGCCGAATGTCTGATTCCGTTTTTCACTGCCGACCTGATCAAGGCGATCGAGGATAATATGGGCATCCCCACCGTGTTGAAATACGGCTTTATTCTGCTCGCCATGGCGTTGCTCTCGCTCACGTTTGGCGTTTTGGCCGGTTATTTTTGCTCGGTGGCGGCGTGTGGCTTTGCCAAGAACCTGCGGCATGATCTGTTTGCCCGCATCGGCACCTATTCCTTTGCCAATATCGATAAGTTTTCTACCTCCAGCCTGGTCACCCGGCTGACCACGGACGTGGCCAACGTGCAAAACGCGTACATGATGATCATTCGTACAGCCATCCGCTGTCCGTTCATGCTGATCTTTGCCTTCATCATGTCCATTCGCCTGGGCGGCAGCCTTGCCTGGATCTTTGCCGGCATCATTCCCGTTCTCGGCTTTGCGCTGTTTTACATTATTGGCAAGGTCATGCCCCTGTTCCGTCACGTATTCAAAAAGTACGATAAGCTGAACGAATCGGTGCAGGAGAACATCGTTGGCATGCGCGTGGTCAAGACCTTTGTGCGAGAGGGGCATGAAAAGGAAAAGTTCAACCGCGCCTCTGAGGACGTGCGGAACGATTTCACCCGCGCAGAAAAGATCCTGGCCTTTAATAACCCCGTCATGCAGCTCTGTATCTATACGGCCTTGATCCTGATCTCTTATTTCTGCTCCAAGATCGTCATTTCGCAGTTCGGGCAAACGAGCATGCACGTTGGTACGCTTTCCAGCATGCTGACCTACTCTATGCAGATCATGATGAGCATGATGATGGTCTCGATGGTCTTTGTCATGATCACCATGGCGGCCGAATCGGCACGCCGTATCTCCGAGGTGCTGACCGAGGAAAGCACGCTGCAAAACCCGAAAGACCCGATCACCGCCGTGGCAGACGGCTCTGTCGCTTTTGAGAACGTTTCCTTCAAGTACTCCGAAAAGGCAGAACGAAACGCGCTCTCCGACATTGATCTACACATTGCCTCGGGCGAGACGATCGGCATTATCGGCGGTACCGGCTCCTCCAAGACCTCACTCGTCAATCTGATATCCCGCCTCTATGATGCCACCGAGGGCCGCGTGTGCGTTGGTGGGCATGACGTGCGGGAATACGACCTGGAAACACTGCGCAACAGCGTGGCTGTGGTGCTGCAGAAGAACGTTCTCTTTTCCGGCACCATTAAGGAAAACCTGCGCTGGGGCAATCCGGCAGCAAGCGACGAGGAGCTGGTGGCTGCCTGCCGCCTGGCCCAGGCGGATGAATTTATCTCCGCATTCCCGGATGGGTACGATACATACATCGAGCAGGGCGGCTCTAACGTTTCCGGCGGGCAGAAGCAGCGCCTCTGTATTGCCCGCGCCCTGCTGAAAAAGCCGAAGATCCTGATTTTAGACGACTCTACCTCCGCCGTGGATACGCGCACGGATGCCCTTATCCGCCGTGCCATGCGGGAGGAGATCCCCGGCATGACCAAGATCATCATTGCGCAGCGCACCTCCTCGGTGCAGGATGCTGACCGCATCGTGGTGATGGAAAACGGGCAGATCGAGTCCCGCGGCACGCATGCCGAGCTGCTGGAAAAGAGCCCCATTTACCGTGAGGTATATGAATCGCAAACAAAGGCCGGAGGTGATGAATAATGGCAGCACCGCGTTTAAAGGGGGATGGCCGCCGTGCCAAAAATGCAAAGGGAACGGTCGCACGGCTGATCAGCCTGCTGTTTACTTATTATAAAAAACAGGTCTTTGTGATCCTTGCCTGTATCGTTATCGTGGCGCTGGTCGGCGTGGCTCCTGCCGTGTACATTCAGACCATCGCTTCCTATATCGAGCAGGGCGTGGCCCTTGCCAAGGGCGGCCTGTCGGGCAGTGAGGCCTATGCCGCCGTTGCCCCCGCGATCTTGAAGTCGCTTTTGCTGATGGCCGGCGTTTATCTGGTCGGCCTTGCCGCCAGCTTTACCAGTGCGCGCCTGGGCGCGGTGGTCACACAGGGCTTTCTTGACAAGCTGCGCCAGCGGATGTTTGCCGCCATGCAGAGCCTGCCCATCCGTTATTTTGATACGCACAACCGCGGCGATATCATGTCGCACTACACCAATGATATTGACACCATCCGCCAGCTGATCTCGCAGTCTATTCCCACGGTGTTCCAGGCCGGGCTTACGCTGATCGCGCTGGTCGCCGTCATGCTGTATTTCAGCGTGTGGATGACGCTGGTCGTCTTTTGTGCCGTGCTCCTTATGCTGTTCGTTACCCGCTTTGTGGGTGGCAATTCGGCAAAGTACTTCGTCCGCCAGCAAAGGTCGCTTGGCAAGGAGGAGGGCTTTATTGAGGAGATGATGAACGGGCAAAAGGTGGTCAAGGTCTTCTGTCACGAAAAGGAGAGCCAGGCAGACTTTGACCGGCTGAACGAGCAGCTCTGCTCGGATGCTACCCGCGCCAACATCTTTGCCAATACGCTGATGCCGATCATGGGCAATATCGGTAACATCTTTTACGTGCTGATCGCCTTTGTCGGCGCATTGTTGATCGCATTTGATGCGCCGGACGTTTCGCTGCACGCGCTGTTCGGCATCCAGCTCTCCATGCTGACCATCGTGGTCACCTTCCTTGGTATGACCAAGCAGTTTGTCAACAACGTCAGCCAGGTCTCGCAGCAGGTCAACTTTGTTGTCATGGCGCTGGCCGGGGCCGAGCGCGTGTTTGAGCTGATGGACGAGGAGCCGGAGACGGACGAGGGCTACGTTACGCTGGTCAATGCCCGTGTTTCTGCCGATGGCAGCGTGACCGAATGTGCCGAGCATACCGGTCAATGGGCGTGGAAGCACCCGCACGAGGATGGCAGCTTGACCTACACGCCGCTTTCAGGAGACGTGCGCATGGTGGACGTGGATTTTGGCTACGTGCCGGAAAAGATCGTGCTGCATGACGTGACCCTGTATGCCGAGCCCGGGCAGAAGGTCGCCTTTGTTGGTGCCACCGGTGCGGGCAAGACCACCATCACCAATCTGATCAACCGTTTTTACGATATTGCCGACGGCAAGATCCGCTATGACGGCATCAATATCAATAAGATCAAAAAGGCAGACCTGCGCCGCTCACTTGGCATCGTGCTGCAGGATACCAACCTGTTTACCGGCACGGTGATGGAGAATATTCGCTACGGCAAGCTGGATGCGACGGATGAGGAGTGTATTGCCGCCGCCCGCCTGGCCAACGCGCACGATTTTATCACCCGTCTGCCGCAGGGCTATCAAACGCCCTTGACCGCCAACGGTGCCAACCTTTCGCAGGGGCAGCGGCAGCTGCTCTCAATTGCCAGGGCGGCCGTGGCCGATCCGCCCGTCATGATCCTGGACGAGGCGACCTCCTCCATCGACACGCGTACCGAGGCCATCGTGCAGCGGGGCATGGACAGCCTGATGCAGGGGCGCACGGTATTTGTCATCGCACACCGGCTTTCCACCATCCGCAATGCAGATGTGATCATGGTGCTGGAGAAGGGACGTATCATCGAGCGTGGCAATCACGAAAAGCTGATCGCCGAGCGCGGCAAATACTACCAGCTGTATACCGGCGCCTTTGAGCTGGAATAATAGCAAGATAATAGCAAGACCCACGGCGAAAAAATTTTCGCCGTGGGTTGTTTTTTACTGGAATATATGGTAAAATGAGTAAAAAAGGCGAAATGCCGTTTAAGGAGAAGGAATCATGCTGCTGGCACCGGAGATCAAGGAAAACATCGTGGTGGTCTGGCTTGGCGGTCACTCGCTCGATTGGGAGCATACCGAGGAATTCAATATGGTGCAGGATATTGCCGCCGCGCGGGTAGTCATGGGCTGTGGCGCCCCCTTCGTGCAGCTGCCCTGCATGGGCGTGGTGGATGCCTTTGCTATCTCCAAGCCGGAGCTGGAGAAGTGGCTGGTCGGCCGCAATCCGCTTGCCGATTATTTAGCCAAGGCGGTGTTCCACGCACAGCAGAATTCCGACCACGTATGGTCGCGCGTGATCTGGGACGTGACGGCCGTTGCCTGGCTGTTTAACGACGGCGAGCGGTTCATGCAAAGCAAGCTCATCCCCACGCCGCTGCCGGCCTATGACGGGCTTTATGAGCACCGCGCCAATGCGCCGCTTTGCCGCTACGTGCATCACATCAGCCGTGATGCGCTGATGGCCGAGCTGATTCGCCGCTTGACAGAGGTGTGAGCATGCGGATCTTAAATTACGGCTCGCTGAATATAGACGAGACCTATGCCGTGCCCCACTTCGTGCAGGCCGGCGAAACGCTGGCACCCACCGCCTTTGCCCGTAATACGGGCGGCAAGGGGCTGAACCAATCGGTAGCGCTGAGCCGCGCGGGGGCCGAGGTGTATCACGCCGGCTGCATCGGCACAGACGGGGAATTTTTGACCGATTTTTTGACCGCTGCCGGTGTGGATTGCCGCTTCGTGCGCCGGGTGGATACCCCCACCGGCCGTGCTATCATTCAGGTGGTGCCTGCGGGGCAGAATTGTATTCTGCTCTACGGTGGCGCCAACCAAGCCCAGCGTGAGGGTGATATGCGAGAAACGCTTTCGCATTTTGATGCGGGAGATGTTTTGTTGCTGCAAAACGAGATCAACGGTATCGATTTTCTTGTGCGCGAGGCGCACGCCCGCGGTATGCGTGTAGCGCTGAACCCATCCCCCTTTGACGAGGGCCTGCTCGCCCTGCCGACCGAGGCGATCGACTATCTGATCCTCAATGAGGTAGAGGCCGCCGCCATGAGCGGGAAAGAGGAGCCGGCAGACGCCCTGCGCGCCCTGCGCGCGCGCTACCAAGTCGGATCGTAGCCATG
>JAZQLY010000017.1:0-56246 GCA_045543015.1 Eubacteriales bacterium | reverse complement strand
GACGCTCGTGCTAAGCGTATAGAAAGACGGGACTTACTCACTGCCCGCGGCACTTATAATCGTATTTTGTTTGTATAAGATTAAGCCAAACAGGATATACTCATAATGGAGTAGTCCGCCAACTTACATCTTAGGGAGCATTAGTATATCATATAGGTAAGATATTGTCAAGGGGATTTTTGTCGAAGAAATAAAAATTTACTTGACTAAATTTGCTCTCAACCGTACGCATATGCACGGCTCTCATGCGCACAATTGAGAAGTCAAGGCAAGACAGAAAAATCCTGCCTTGACGATAAAGTGTGCGGTGTGTCTCCGTTGCAGGCTACATTTTGTTTCCTAAAATTCCACCTTCGGGAGATCAATATCGTCCTCGGGAGTAGTTGTTCCTTCATCGGAGATATCTCCGCTTGGCGTTTCACTCTTGGATGGGACTTCGGTTTCTTCGTTTTTTTCACTTTCGGAGGGTGTTTCGCTTTGTTCGGATTTTTCATCCTCTATATCGTCATTGCTTGGCTCGGTGACTTCTGCCGATGAAGTGGGGGACGTGCCACCGCCCGTATCGGTCATGCTTGTGTCACCATTGCAAGAGGTTAGAACGAGAAATAGGACAATAAGGAACAGTATTACTATTTTTTTGAGCATATTACCAAACACTGAGATCCTGCGGATCCCCCTCATCGAACAGCGCATCCGGGTCGCCCTCAAAGCCGTTTCCACTTGTAGTGATAATATCCTTTGTTTCAAAAACGACAACGCTCATCTTCGGTTCTTCGTATTGTAGTTTCGTTTTGGTGTTCATTATGTATCTCCTTTAGGACTCGAAAGTTTGTGCATTTTTATACGCAACGGCGGATGTACCATAACGGTAGAGTGCCTTTGCAAGTTCTGCCATTTTGGTGGGATTATTCTCATTGTCAACCTTGTTCATCATCGCGTAAACATAGGAGGATACACTGTAGGTGAGCGTTTGCACCAAGGTTTCTCCCTCATAAAGCTCGAAGGTATAGACTGTATCAAAGCCCGTTGCGTAGATGGCATCGGTATAATAGGTCGTGCCTGTCAGTTCGACTTCAACGCCGTTTACAACCAATTTCACGTTTTCGGTGGTAAAGAGTTTCACGCCAATCTTGTTGACATTATCAAACCAGACGGTCGCGCTTGTAAAATACACGGTGCTGCTCGCAGAAGCGGTAACATTTTTGATACTCTCAGTGGGAAGCACCTTGGAAGGAGCAACCTCGCTTGAAAGATCCTTGTTTGCAAGATTGTCGGTATTGTAATCCTTGTAGTTCTGTGCTGCCGCACCGTAGGTAAGCATATCGGTCGCGAACTGAACAAGTGCCGCGTCATCCTTGTAGGCTTTCAGCAATGCTTCGGCGTTTTCCTTGACGCTGTAGCCATTCTTTTCGGCAAGGTTTTTGGCGATCTCGCCGTTTTCGTCCACAACTACCAAAACTGCGTCGATGAGGTCAGCCATCTGCTGTGGCGCGATGTTCTCAAATACAAAGACGTGTTCGCCGCCTATGAGGTCTGCATTTGCATACACGGTCGCAGTCTTGCCATTCATAGTGAACTGCATTGCGAGTTGCTCACCGTTTGAGATGTCCACAAGAGTGGTGTCATACAAACCAACGTAATACTTCATGGACAGGTCAACGCCAGCGGTGATGGATGCGCCGGTGATCTTCACTTGGCATTTAGAACAATACGTAGTATTTGTATGTGCCTCCATTTCCTCTGCACCACATTCACAAACGCGCTTGTGTGTATTTTGATCGACTTTTATCCATTCTTTGTAATTGTGTTTAGCACATGTAGGATATGGATCAATGTTATCTTTCAAACCATCGCCATCGTAGTCAGCAAATGTGGATTCTAATCCGTTATTATATAACTCAAAAGAATTTCCATTATGATTAAACAATCTGGTAACTCTCAAAGGTGATAAAAACTCTGTGATAGTTGAGTTATTCAACACTAAACATTGAACATTTCCCGAAAGACCTATCGATTGTTTCTCTTTTCCAGAAACATTTACGGAATTGGCATTTGATACATTAATCGGTTGGCTGGTGTTTCCAAAGATGTTAAATATACCGCCTAATAACGTGATATATTCACCGCTTGTGTTGTTAAGGTTATAGGTGCCGCTTCCTCCTAAATTCCATCTGTAATACAGAGTTCCCGTAACCGTCATAGTTCCGTTGTTTTGTACAGAAGTGCGTATTGGCTGCCATCTCCATTCGCATCCCTCTGCATCACCATTAATGCACAATTCCGCATCCTCATTTATTGTTATGAAGTTATCTCCATACCAGAAAAATGCATATCCATCAAGAACGTGACTGCCAGATTCTACTGTTAACCCACCGTTGAACTCCATATAATCGGCACATATATTATTTGTTAATGTGTATCTGTCGGAAAAATAAAGGTTTTTGTAATTAGATCCTTCCTTTATTATAGTACCGTTAGAAACACTAATAGCATTCAAGACATTAACATCATTTCCGTGAAAATCAATATAATCCGAAATACTTGCGTTGCTTGTTAATGACAATTTTGGGGAAAATACGTCCAAAGATTTAACAGTTCCTTTTAAACTTAACGATTGCTGAGTTTTCCCCGAAACAATTATGCTGGATGATACGCACTCAACAACTTGGCTTACAGTTCCTAAAAACTCATATGTGGCATTCTCAAATATTATGGCAGATTCTACGGAAGGAGCTACATTATTAAATACATATTTGCCACTACCTTTTAAAAATCCGTATCCGCTCAAAGTATTTTGGACATCTAAATATCCATCATTAAGTATAGTAGATCTATATCCAGTAGACCATCCCCACGCATTTACATTAAGATTCTTTTTCACTACCAAAGAGGAGTCCTCAGGAATCGTTAATGAATCCCAACACCCCATAGTAAAAGAACCATTCATTCCAAATTTTAACCCACTTGGTACGGCATAACTTCCCGATAAGGATACATTACCTTGTATAAAATCGTTAAAGGTATATATGCATCCGGATTCAACCTCATCAGACTGAAGTCGTATCTGCGTATCTCCGTTTACAGAATATGTCCAGCTGTTGCAGATTGAAGCTGATGTTACTCTTGATCCCTTTTCCGTTTGAAGTATTGTGTTTTTGGCATTTTGTATATGCTGACCATAAAGGCTTTTGTTACCGTAAACGTTGTTAAAAGATTGTAACATCTTTGCCTCGGAACTTGTTCCGCTTATACAACCAACAATAACACTTGCCATAATGTTAGCTTTTATCCTAATGCTAACTGTTTTTTCTCCATTCGTCGCAGTTATTACTTTGCCAAGAGGAATTGGATTTCCGTCGATTGGTGTATATACTCCAAGTGCTAAAATCCGATACATTTCTTGATCGCTGATCGATGACGGAATTGAGATAGATGTAACGCCACTTTTTATTGTTATCGTTTTTATATTGTTGTTTCTTGCCTCTTCGAAAAGAGTATACACTTCTGAAAACGGGTCGCCCATTTTTACAATTTTTTCAGTAGTTTGCATTGCCGCCTTGTTAACAGCATCATAGGCAACGAAAAGATTTTCATATTTTATTATGTCATCAGAATAAAATGGTCCAGCGGAAAACACATCGGCCTTTGAACGTATCGTATTTGCCAAATCGGTTGAATAACAAATAAGAACTTGCCATTTCAAAACCTCCTCATAAGAAGGAACTTCAATTAATGCGTTAAACGCCGATTTTGCAATTGAAATAAGCACGGAAAAATCTTTTGGATAAAACCCTTCTACAATCCACTCATTCATCAAATTTAATATTTTGCAAGATATCTTGTTTTTAATATAATTATCAATTATTCTTAAAGAAAAACCCTCTTGCAGATCTTTCTTTAATCGAAGCATACCCTGCTTAAGAACTGTTTCCTCTGTTTGAGTTGCCAAAATTTCATCTACTATTTCAAGCCGTGCATCCTCTAACAGCATAGAAGAAACAATCCCTTTAGCCATATCAATAGGCTTAGTCGTAGCACCGAAGCACTCACTTAAAATTTCCGAACCGTTATTTATCTTTACCCACAAATTTGAAAACATCTGATCCGATATATAAGTTAAATATCCGTAACTCTTCAATTCATCAAATATTACTTGAGACCAATATTCTACGTTATCAATTTTTAAATCATCTTCCG
Source organism: Eubacteriales bacterium (assembly GCA_045543015.1). GTDB lineage: Bacteria > Bacillota > Clostridia > Oscillospirales > CAG-272 > UBA1740. The sequence continues at coordinate 52,049 of JAZQLY010000017.1, read as the reverse complement.
ATTCTGCGTCAACCGTTTTAAAATAAGACAAAGTTTTTATAATCTTCGCATTTTGTGATGCCATTTTTCCGTATTCTGTTTCCAAAGAATATATTACAGAATCTGATAGTACATTTCTGACAAATTGCTCGTTTGCGGCATCAAGAGCATCGTTATATGAGAAATCAGTCACCCCCATTGCATCCGTAATTAATGTTACAATTTCATTGGGTTTTGTGATAGTATTTAATGCTTTATCAAGACCTGTTCCTTTAATTAAGTCGCTATTAGCATAACTATCATAAATCGACAAGTAAAGATTTAATAGCTCACGAGAATAATCATTAAAATAGACATCATTTTTCAAATAATAAGGATAAGCATAAAATAAATCTGAATAATATATATACTCATCATCTTGAGAAATGGTTACAGTTTCCGTCGCTTGAGCAAATATAGGAGTTAAAATACTGCCCATTAACAACACACACAGTAAAAGCATAGTGGATTTCTTGAGAATGTTTTTCATAGTTGCCTCCGTGGATTAATTGAACAAAAAGGTGCGTAGCCGAAACCACGCACCGAAAAACGCAGTTTCGCTTCTGTTGCTACACAGTTCACATCGCTCGAAGATATGACAAGCAAAGCCTACGTTTTTACCAAACGTAAACTTGAACCGTAATATTAAACTGTGTAGCGAGTGTATTATACCACATTTTAGAGGATTTGTCAATCAATATGTCCCAATTTGATGTAAAAGATAGCGGCGAGGACAATCCCCGCCGCCGTGAGTTATTAAGTTAATGTTTCAATAGCAATCTGCATCCCGAGTTTGAAAGCATACTCAAAGATGGCTGCCTCTGCCAAGCTCATGTACTCGCTCCAACAATCATCGAACTTCTCAAAGATTTCCTTTTGCTCGTCGGTCATTGTTTTGAGTAGGTCATCGTGATGACGAGCCATATATTCCATAAGCTCTTTCATTTCGAGAGAGTTGTTGCGACTATCGGATTGTGGGCAGATGTTTCCGTGCCAAAGTTCGTTGATGATTGACTTCATACCAACACCACCTCCCTACAGACGATTTCTTCCGCGCTTGCTTTGATGTTGTTCATCTCAGCAACCCAACGGAGCATATCGCGAGCTTTCAAATCCTCGTCAATACCTCTTTCGGTAGCGAGGCGGGGGATGATAGTTTCAAGCATTTCGTTTGCTTCAAAGTCAATTTCGTGTAACTGAGCGTTTAACTTGCCCTCGGTCAGCAGAGTGGTGTACCTTCCGCGACGGTGGCTCTTGATGTAATCAAGGTGCATCCGTCCATATTTTCCGATTTGATAGTCGGTCTGTTCGGGAAGGGTTACGTTAGGAATAAGGTGTCCGTTTTCCTCGCGGTATGTACCACCGAGCTTTTCATAAAGATTATCAAAGTTCTTTTTCATTGTAGTATCCTCCAAAATTAGATTTTGATTTTACTACAATTCATCCTCGCATCCAAACCAATCAACAAAGTTTGAAGGGAACCTGCTCTATCGCAGGTTCCCTTCCGTCTTCTCTTTTTTCTTTTTCTTTGGCAGTTGCTCAATATAGGTCATGCCAGACTGATACGCCAGATAGGCCGCAAAGAGCATGGCAACCCCCAGCGCGATCAACACCAGCTTACCGCCAAGCGCAATGCCGAGGGCGAGAAGCCCCACCCCCAGCAGCACCATAGCAACGGTAATGACCCGTACGGCTGTTTTTCGTTTATCCATGACCGCTTTTATTTACCAACATGCACGGCCACTTCGGTAAACCCAAGGATCTCGCGCAGGGCCTCTACCAGAGCCAGCTCCTTATCGTTGGCACCCTTTGCATAATCATCCAGCGCCTCACGAACAGTGGCCTTAGTCTCTTCATCCGTGTAAACGAACTGCTCTGCAAGCAGGGCAACCTCTTCGGATTCTGCTACTGCGATAAAGGTGTTATAAAGCGCATTGGAATCTGCAACCAGACGAAGGATCTTATCCGTCTTCAGCTTGCCAAGCTCCTCCTTCTCGATCAAGTTCTTCAAGAAGGTAAATACCTCTTGGAATGCATCTGCCTCAGAATTGACGAACTGGTTCTCCATCTTCCGGTTCTTTTCGCCTTTCTCCTGAGCCTTATACGTATGGATCGTATCAAACAGCTGATCCAGATACTCCATGACAAAGTGATCAAAGATCGCCATAAACTTTTCAGGAATGTTAATGCCGGCGGAGATCATGTTCTGGAAATTATCACGCAGGAATTTCGCATTATCAGCCTGATAGTTTCTGTACAGGATACGGAATTCCTTCTTCATCGGGCTGTCAATAGAATCGTAATAACCGTCCTCGTTGCCGTATTCCACCTTCAACGTGATCACGGGCAGGTACGCACTGTGCTTACCCTCCTTCATCGAGGTCCAGGAAGCATTTTTAGGCTTCACCGTAATGGTGATCTCATCTACAAAGAACAGAGGAGCATTGTTCTTAACCTCAAGCTTACCCTTCTTGTAGCTCAGATAAGAGCCATCCTTCACGTCAACGGTGATGGTGTACTGATCCGAATTGGGATCCAGGTAAACGGTCTCCTGCTTGCCAGTCTTTACATTCAGCACCTTGACGGACAACAGATCCATAGCAAAGAGATCAAAATCCTTTTTGGTAAGGCCAAGGATATGTCCCTTCTTCAAAGCATCCTGATTTACATAGGACAGGATAGACTTCTCATAACCGTAACAGAAGAGCGGATACTGGTCTTCGCCCATATCGGTTGCTCCGACAGAATCGAAAACACGGTGATCGACGGAAGCGTTCCAGTAAGCACCCTTTTCTGCAAAGCCGGCATGATTCTGCGTGCCAAGGCTAACGTAACCGGCAGCCTTCGCATATTCGCCTACCTCAAAGTTGATATTGACCTTGACATACTTGGCAAGACCGGCCATGCCGATCACGGCATCCAGCTGCACGCCGGTGCGAACGTCGATATCACCGGCAAGCACCCAATCTGCAGCCTTGGACTGGTTATCTACGATCTTATATTCCTGCGAGCCATTTGCCATGGAACGGATACCCACGACCATCTTGTTTTGGGTAGTAGAGGTAAACTGTGCAGCAGCACCAATATCAAAGCCGAGGAACATCTCTACGTCAAACTCGTAGGAAACGTTACCGTCACTGAATTGCATCTTAAACAGCTTGACACGAAGATCCGCCTCTGCCGCATAGCCGTTTGCATCAAAGGTATCCTTGATATTCTGGGAAATCGGCTTATTACCGTTGATGAGTTTATTAAACTCCTCCATAAATCTTTCTTCGGCAAAGGTCTTATCCATCTTGCCGAAATCGTCGATGCCCGCATCGTACGAAACGGCAACGGCAAAGGTCAGATCCTCATTGTCGGTGACACCGACATTGAAATCGTACGAAGAGATGCCGACCGGCAGTTTTTTAACGGTACGCATCTTGATCTTCGCATGTCTGGAGACCTGGAGGCTCTTATGCATTTCCATCTTCAAGGAGATGTACAGCGTTTGGTTGTTTTCCGGGTTCTTGACCGGAATGTTGATGGCAAGATCGATATCGACCTCTGCCGTATCACCCGAGATGCGAGGAACGATCTTCACATCCAGCATATCGGAAAAGTTGTGCTTGCTAAGCAGCTCTACCTCATAACCGTTCTCTGCCGCGCCATTGATGGCAGCCTGATAAGCAGCGGCTACATAATTCTGGAATTTCTCATTCGAAAGAAGCATGAAACGGATCTCTTCAATCGTCTGATCGCCGATCTCTACTGCCTCTTCCTCCAGGTTTGCCTGGCCATCCATGTAGATGTCCAGCTTTGCAAAAACCTCTGCCAGATCAGGCATGCCGTATACAACACGGAAGGTGCCGTCTGCCTGTTCTTCAACACTCGTTACCTTGCCGAAGAAGGAATCCAGGTCAAGCACCGGCAGACCATCGATCTTTTCGCCGCTGTATACACAAATAATGGTCTTTTCGGTAATGCCGTAGGTCTTGGCAAGAATCACGTAGTCCTCAACGTCACCGGCATCCCCGGCGGCAAGACCGTCATCTACCACTGCCAGCACCTCGTCCTTAGCAGCATCCTCCGACTCTACCAGGTAAACGATATCCTCGTTATACTCCACGATCTTGGTCTCTTCTTGGGCAATGGTGAAATCCATGGTATTAGAGACATTGTTGCTCTCTACGAAGGTAGCCTGCGGCGGCGTTACCACCACATCATCATCGCCGTCCTCAACGCCATCATCATCGTCCTCATCATCGCTCGTTACGTTGGAAAGTGTTGCCGTATAGGTAACACCCTCCTCATAAAACTCACCCTCTACAGGGACGATGCGGTACTCGTTGGTATCCTTTACACGCTTTACCTCAAAGGAAGTCTTCGCCTGATCCTCCCACTCGGTGCCCTTGAGATCGGCATCTACGATGGTAAGATTTTCAAGCAAGAAGGCCTCTGCGTCCTCACGGTCGCAGACAATGGTAAAGGCAAAGTCGGTGCTACAGTTGCGCAGCGACTCATAGTTGATGTACTTACCATCCATATCCTCCGGCTTTTCGGCAAACTTTGCCTTCAGCACGGTATCCTTTACGATCTCAAAGGAATAGGTCTTGGCGGTGGTGAGATAGATATCGTCTACCGAGTACCAGCCTGCGAAGATATAGCCCTCGTTCGGGATAGCGGTAACGCTTACCATGCTGCCCTTTTTATAGGCATCCTCGGTCTTGCTGACAGTGCCGCCCTCGGTAGTCTCTACCGTCAGCGTTACGGTCTTATCACCCTGGGTAAAATGATCGGAGAAATTGCCCCAATCGATCGAGGCGAACAAAACGCCTACCTGACCGCCGGTAAATACGATACCCACCAAGAGAAGGATCGCAACCACCGGTATGAGAATCTTCTTAAGCTTCATGAAATGTCTCCTCCTTTAATCATCTGCCGTTACACCGGCACGATCTGGTTGATAATATTATACAATGCCTGCACCGAGGTAAACAGCTCCTCATATGTGGACACATCGTTTTTAACGTTCTCGACCAATTCTGCAATGCTGTCAGAGAGGAAGTAATCACCAAAATCGCTGCTCTGCGTAATGGCCATCAGCATATCGCCAGGCACGTCTGCAGTCAGCTCGTAATGGTGAAGCTCATCCATCAGTCTGCCGACCAGAGAGAAGTTCTCCAGCACGAGGAAGATCGGGTTCTCCGTCTCGTCATCCCCAAGCTTTTCTACGAACGTAGCAGCAGTGGAAACGATGGCAGCCAGGTGGCGGTCATTCTCCTCGCTTGCGGTTGCATCCGTCTTGAGGTTGGCAATGATCTCCTCACGGTAGATCACATCCGGGGCAAACGCGCTGCTGCTTGCGATCATGCTGGCAAGGCCGGCTGCATCGGTGATGCACTTTTCGGAGAGGTTGGGATACAGAGAGCGCAGATGCTCTGCCGTGTAAAGACCAACGAACTCACGGATCTCCTCTGCCGTGATCGTATACTCGATGTTTTCATCGAACAGCTCATTGAAATGGGCAAGGATGATCTCGCCAAGCAGGGCGCTGTGGCTCAGTGTACTCTCATCCTCGCAGGCAAACCACTTATCGTTGCGTGCCTGGAAGACGAACAGGCTGCCATCCTCGGCCACGAAGAAGATCTGGCTGTCACGCTCATCCAGATGATAATCCACGAATACATCCTTCAGCAGCTTAAACTGTGCGATGTAGCGCTCATAGCTCTCGTAAGCGTCTGCCAGGTTTTTGTCCTCATTATCCTTCATGCATTCCGAAATGGACAGATCGTTGTCGATCATATACCGGATGAAGCCCTCAACAGAATCCTGGTAATAGATACCCTGCACGCGCTCCTCGCTCAGTACCGTGTGCAGATCGTCAAAGAATTTGTCATAATATTCATTGCTGTCATTGCTGATCTCCAGCACGTCGCAAAGTGCGTTCATGCCGTATTCGGACAACACGTTCATCACGTCCTGGTAAACGCTGAGCGATGCGATCAGAGAAACGATCTCATACGCATCCTCCTCGGTTGCCAGGTAAGCGATCAGATTATCCGAAAGCCCCTCGTCATCCAGGCTTTGATCGTTAAAATCAACGGTCAGCTTGTCAAGCAAGGCAGCAAGCGCGCCCAGATCGTTCTGGATCGCGGCGGTATCCCCCTCGGTATACGCCGAGAAGATGATCTCCAGCAGCTTTCCGGTCAGCTCCTGCTCACCCTCCTCCGTATCGGGGGCTACGTCCGCCAGCAGCTCGGAGCCGATGGTCAGGATCGCCTCGGATTCAGAGAGATGAGAGAGGATGCTTGCAACGGGAGCCAGGTCGCCTACCGTATGGCGATCGGGTGCGGCGCTGTATTCATAAACGGCCATGGCATCCACACCGTCGCTCAGCAGCCCCTGTACCAGCTCGGTGCCGTTAAAGGCAACCGTTTTGCCGTTGTTGCCCTGCAAGGAGACCTCGGAGAGGGAGCTGGCAGAAGCATTCAAAATCGCGCCAAAGCCGGTGAATTTCTGCATTTTACCGCCAAAGCTGTCGCCAAAGGCGGAGAGAATAGCGGTATCAGCGGTGCTGACCACCTCTTGCACATATGTGCCGGCATACTTCTCGTCCTGCGCCTTCTCAACGGCGGGGCCGGTCAGATTGCCAAAAAAGTTGATCGGCAGGAAGGAGAGCATGCAAATGGCGTAAGCGCCAACCACGCCAACAGCGCACGTCACGATCTTACGCCAAACCGGCTCGCCCTCCTCCGCGCGGAAGAAGGAAGCGCGCTCTGCCTTGCAGAGCTTCAGGATCAGCGGCACGATGATGCGCAGCAGAACAAGCAGCAGCCAAAACAGCACCACCGTCATAAACGGGCGAATGATGCAGGAAAGGATCGCCGCCAGACCGGTCTGCACGGCAGCCGAGCCTGCAAAGACCGCATCCATACCGGGAATGCTTACCAGCAGTGAGACAATGGAGCCGCCGATAAAATCCCACACGCCGCACTTGGCAAGCAGGAAGGACAGCAGATACGCTACGGGAACGGTAGCTAACAGGCACAGCCGCTCACCAAGCGACTTGCCGTATGCAATGATGCCGCCCAGCAGCATCGCGCCCAAGACGATCTCGAGCACCAGCAATTCAACAAACATGATCAAACCCCTTTTTTATTTTATGATCTCTATATGAGCGGCTGACACGGTAAAGACGTAGGTCTTTTCTTCACCGTCCCGCCGGTATTGCCAGGTAAGCTCATCCCCCTCGCAGACCGCGAGTAAAAGCTCCTCTAACGTTTGCAACCGGTCAATGCCGATCCGGCCTTCGCCGTTACGCGAAACCGAGAGCAACACGTCCCCCTTTTGCAAAAACACCGATGCCACGCTGCCAACGGCAACCTCCTCAACGCAAACGGCGTATTCGGTCACCAGTGCGCCCGTTTGCTCCTCGTACACGGTGCGCAGCCCTTCCTCACGCAGGCCAGCGCCAAGGGTCAGCACGTCTGCTGCGGGAGAGGTGGCAACCGTAGCAAGCACCTCTTCAATCGACACGCGTAAGAAGGAGGCCGGGATGGCATAACCGCCGCCACCGTCTAACCGCCGCGCATTGATCAGCCCTGCAAAGGCACCGTCCTCTGTAAACAGCGCCCCGCCGGAATCCCCGACGTTGACGGCTGCATCAAAGCGGATAAGCCCCATGCTGATATCGGCAAACTGATAGGAGACCGGCAGACGGACCGATTCCCATTCACGGCTGACGATACCGCGGCGCACGCAGATCCCCTGCCCCTGCATATTGCCAACGGCAAAGATCTCCTCACCCATGGCAGGGCCAGCCGCATCCAACGAAACGGCAGAAGCACCGGGGAAACGCGCTGTCAGATCTGCGACGTACAAAACGGCAATATCATAAGCCGATGCGTGCCACACATAGGTGGCAGGCAGACCGTCACCCGCCTCCTGCCCGTAAGGGGCAGCGGTGATCGAGCGGCAGGCAGGCCCATCCCCATTCTGATCGTAGATCACATGATAATTGGTCAGAACGTACGCCCCGCCGTTTTCGGTCAGGTCTATGATCACGGCGCTGCCGCTTGAGGTGGCAAACGCCTCACCATCTGCATCCTCTACCGTGCAGGTCAGGGCCAGCACAGAGCGCATCAGCTGCCCTGCGTGAACTGGCTCGTCAGCCGGGACGATCACACCCCCGGAGCAGCCGCAGAGCGAGGCAAGCAAAAGGCAGATGCCAAGCAACACAATTCCTGTTTTTTTCATAAATACGCTCCCAATCGGGGGGATAATATGGGCAAAAAACGAACAAATGCCACTGGCGACCGATTGTGCATCCTTTTTCAAAATGCCATTCGCCCGCCTTAAAACAATTGTCTGTATTTCCTTTTTATGTGATATTCACATCCATGCACATTATAGCACACAAAAATAACTTTGTCAAGATAAAATTTTTTTAAAAAGGAAGGCAAAAAAAACGCAGCCAAGATGCCTGTTTCAAAATAATCTTGGCTGCATTTATTTACGTGTTCACATCACGCGCAGACTGCCGTTTTTCTCCACCAGTCGCGTCAGGCGCGGGCGCTCTGCCCCACCGGGGTGGTTGGGCGAATGCATAACGAAGCACAGCTCGCCCGCAAAGGTAGAAAAGATCATACCGTGGCCGCCATCCTTGTGCCGTCCAGGCATTCCCAATCGCGCGGGGTGACCGGCTCCCGGGTCAGCGGGACGAACGGCCCCATCGGCGTATCGGCCGAAAGGATCTGCGTGCCGCGGCAGGCATTCTCTGCCTTGAAGCTGGCAAACATGTAGTATTTACCCCGGTAGGCATGCACCTCCGGCGCCCAGAAATTGCGGTCAGCCCAGAACTCGGCAGAGGCCTCAAAGACCGGGTGCGGCGCACTCCAGCTCTCAAGATCCTCGCTCACGTACACGTCAAAGCCGGTGGCATAGCCAAAGGTGGTAGAGCCACGCGTGCCGTACATATAATACTTGCCGTCTACCGGCAGAATAAAGGGATCACGAATGTTGATATCCTGAAACGTCATGCTCTTACCACTCACTTTTCCAATTCAGCCAGATAGCGAATGCAGCGCCCGACCTCGGAGAGGCCGTCCGGCTGCTGCCCCTCGCTCTCTACCACCATATACATGCCAAGCGCCTTGGCCGTTTCACGCACGGCGGCAACCGGGGCAAAGCCCTCGCCAAGCGATCTGCCGCGGTGGCAAAGATCGCCATCCTTCAAGTGAATGACCGGCACGCGTGCTGCCTTTTCCTTCAACATGGCGACCGGGTCGCGCCCTGCCACGTAGGCCCAGTAGGTATCGATCTCAAAAAACAGATCCGTGCGGTTCCACAGCTCGTCATGCACGCGAATACCGTCCGCGCGGAGCAAAAACTCGTGCGAGTGGTTATGGTAACCAAGGTTGATGCCGGCCGCTGCCAGCTTGGGCTGCACGTCGTTTACCAGATCAATGAACGCATCCAGCTTTTCCTTGGTAGAGGTATCATGCCCGGGAATGATGATATTTTTGTTGCCAATGGCCTTGTGATAAGCGATCGTCTCCTCCAGCTTATCGGGTGTCAGCTCGCCGGCGCCGGTATGCGTACCGCTGACGCGCAGGCCGTATTTTTTCAGCCAGGCGGCAACCGTTACGGCATCCTGCCCGAAAAAGCCGGCAAACTCTACCGCCTTGTAGCCCAGCGCGGCCACGGCCGCGATCGTTTCCTCCATATTCTCCTTCATCTGGTCGCGAACACTGTAAAGCTGTAATCCGTAATCCATGGTGCTTTCTCCTTTTTGCCCTTCCGGGCTTTGCTGTCTTTATTGTACTGCACCATGCAAAAAAAGTCAATCGTTTTTTTATTTTTTCACAAAACATTTGACAGGGGGCGGGCTGGTGTGCTATACTGAAAAAAACGAAAGCGGGAGGCGGAAAATGGCTTATATTTATATGCTGCATTGCTCGGGCGGCTCGCTCTACACGGGCATCACCACCGATATGGCCCGCCGCCTGCGGGAGCATGCCGCCGGCAAGGGCGTGGGGGCCAAATACACCCGTGCGCACCCGCCGCTTGGCCTTGCCGCCCTGTGGGAGGCGGATGATCTGCAAGCGGCAGCCCGCATCGAATACCGATTAAAACGGTTGTCCCCACAGAAAAAACGCCTGCTTGTCGCCAAGCCGGAGCTGCTCGGCAGCGCAGATTTCCCCTTGCCCGATGGCCTTTCCTGCCGCGTGGCTGTTTTATAAAATCGGCTGATTGGCTTGACATACCTGTTCGTTTGTGCTATACTTAACCTATCGTTTGATACCATATTTGACAGCTGCCGGCGCGGCGTGTACGCTTGCCCCGGCAGACAATTTTTGCATTTTTGGGAGGAAAGACCATGAAGAAAATATTGTTAAGCATCACGCTTTTGCTATTGCTTTGCCTGCTGCTTTCACCGGTATGCAGCGCGGCAGAGGCAGAGGAAGGCATCACGCTCTCCCCCGCCAATACCGTCATGGGCGAATGGGATTCGTACGTCTTGGGAGACGCGGATATGGACGGCAAGATCACCAATGCGGATGCACTTGCCATCTTCCGTTATATCTATGACCCTGAGCAGTACCCGCTGCCGGTGCTCTGCAACCACACCTTTGGCGAATGGACGGTGGCAGACAAGCCTACCTGCCAGAAGGAGGGCCTGCAAACGCGGTCCTGCAGCAAGTGCGGCGGCACGGAGGAGGAAGTGCTCCCCATCGTGGACCACCACTATCTTGCAACGGTCATTGCCCCCACGCAGACCGAGCAGGGCTACACCAAGCACACCTGCGACATGTGCGGCGATAGCTACAACGATACCTTCGTTGCCCCGACCGGAAAGACGGAGGGGCTGGATCATACCGTCAATGCGGACGGCACGACCTGCACCGTTACCGGCCTTGGCTCCTGTACCGGCACGGTGATCAACATCCCCGCGGAGATCGATGGCTACACCGTTACCGCCATTGGTGACAAGGCATTTGCCGAGAAAACGGCCTTGACCGCCATCTACCTCCCCGAGACGGTCAAGACGATCGGCGAGGATGCGTTCTACGGCTGTACAAGTCTGGTGAGGATCACCCTTGGAAATGACGTTGCCTCCATTGGTTACGGTGCGTTCGCCAGCTGCTCGAGCCTTGCAAGCATCGAAATTCCCAATAGCGTTACCAACATTGGCAACTATGCCTTCCAGAACTGCGTGAGCCTGAAAAAGGTTTATATAACCAATTTGGAGCATTGGCTGGAGATCAATTTTGAAGGTGCTACTTCAAACCCGCTTGTCTGCGGTGCCGACCTGTATCTTAACAACGTATTGGTCACCAATCTTACCATTCCCGATAGCGTTACCAGCATTGGTTGCGCTGCATTCTCCGGCTGCACAAGCATTGTAAGCGTCACCATCCCCGATAGTGTTACCAGCATTGACAAATGGGCATTCCTAAACTGCACGAGCCTCAGCAGCATCATCATTCCCGCCAGCGTTACCAGCATTGGTGACTATGCGTTCCTCGGCTGCACGCGTCTGGCAGTCGTATACTACACCGGCACACCGGCGGAATGGAGGCAGATCGGCATTGGTCTTGTAAACTCCCCTCTCACCTCTGCCTATCTGTACTACTACAGCGAGACACGGCCTACCGTTGATATTCTCTATTGGTGTTGGCACTACGTAAACGGCGTACCGACGAAGTGGTAAAGCGGGAATAAGCCTCCCGGCGAAAGCAACGGCAGAAGCAGCGCGCTGAAAGAAAAACGTAAAAAAGGCTTTTCATGCGAAAAGCCTTTTTTCGTTTAATCGATGCAGATCAGCTCATATTCGAGCGAGCCGATGCCGAGCGCGGCGGCGCAATCAACGGTATAGGTGCCGTTGCGCGACTCAATACGCTCGATCAGATGGTCACGGCCGGGATCGTTGGATGCGTACACCAGGTCAAGGCAGGCACGGTCCAGCGCGACGGGGTCGGTAGATGCGAGAATGCCGATATCGGCCATGCACGGGTCCTCTGCCACGGCGCAGCAATCGCAGTCTACCGACATGTTTTTCATGACGTTGATATAGGCCGTGTTCCCCTTGAAATAGGAAACGACCGAGGAGGCTGCATCGGCCATTGAGGCAAGAAAACGATCGTGGTCAGCCGTCCAGATCTCCTCCGGCACGCCCGCACCGTGGATATAGGCCTTACCAAACGAGGAGGCAACGCCAATGGAAAGCTGCTTCAGCGCACCGCCAAAGCCGCCCATGGGGTGCCCCTTGAAATGCGAATAGACCAGCATGCTGTCATACTTTTCGATGTTTTTGCCAACGTAGTTTTTCTGAATGACCTTCCCGTTCGGGATGGGCAGCACAAGGTCAGGCCCCTCGGCATCCAGCAGGTCAACGGGGAATTCCGTCCAGCCGTGCTTTTTCAGCGTCTCTAAATGCTTATCCGTTTGGTTACGGCCGCCGTCATAGGCCGTGTTACACTCTACCACCGTTCCCTGCACCGCCTGCATCACAGGGCGGAAGAAATCCGGCTTCAAAAAGTTTTGGTTACCCGGTTCGCCCGAATGCAGCTTGACGGCCACCTTGCCGGGCAGCTCACGCCCCAGTGCGCGGTACAGATCAAGCGCCCGCTCCGGCGTGATGATCCTTGAAAAATAGACCTTTGCCTTTTCCATTTGGTACTCCTTTCGCCTATCGGCGTTATGTACTGATATGATTATAGCACATTTTCAGAAAAATGCAAATCTTTTTTATAGCTCCCCGTGCGAGAGCATCACACTGCCGTCCGGCAGAATATCCATCAGCCCGTAGGAGGGCTTGCCCCCACGCGGGCGGCCAATGCTGCCGGGGTTAAAGACGTAAAGCTCCTCCTCCGACAGATACCGGCACTCCGGCAGATGCGTATGCCCGTAAAGCAGCACACGGGCGCGGCTATGCACGGCATCCTTCTCTGCCGCGGACGTGCCACCCTTGACACCGCGCGTGTGGCCGTGCATCATCAGCACGCGGCAGGAATACAGCTCAAAAAGATCTGTCTCCTCTGCCTCGCGCATGATAAAAAAGTCCATATTCCCCCGCACGCAGCGAAATTCGTGCTGCGGGAACAGGGCGTAAAGCCGTTCAATATCGGCAAGCCCATCACCGAGGAAGAGGACGTTTTTTACCTCCGGGTGGCGGCGAATGACCTCCACCATGGGAAAATGGTTGCCGTGGGAATCTGAAAATATCAAAAATTGCATGAAACCTCCAAAAAGCGGGATGGGCAAGATCGCCACCGCCGCATATACTGACAGCAGAATAACAAATGTGAGGTGCTGTGATGAAATTTGACCCGGCCATGATGCAAGCCCTGCTTGCGCTGGATGATGCCGCACTCTGGCAAAGGATCTGCCAAATTGCCGCAGGTAGCGGCATTTCCCTTTCCGCAACGCCGCCGCCACCGGCCGAGATGGCAAAGCTGCGCGCCCTGATGCAGGGCAGCGGCCAGGCCGACGTGGCAAGCGCCATGCAAACGCTCTCCCACTACCGGCAAAAGAGGTGACGCAATGGGCGAAGAACACACACAGGGCAGCACGCCCGACCTATCCGGCCTGATCGGCAATCTGCTGCAAAACCCGGCCGCACTCTCCATGCTCTCTTCCCTGCTGGCAGGAGGCCTTGGCGGCAAGGGTGGGCCGCCGCACCCGGGTGAACGGTGTGAGGAGGATTGCCACCGTGCGCCGCCGCTTTTGCCGCCGGCCGCACCGCCAAGGCCGCAGCCGCCAAGCGACCGCGCCTGTCTTTTGAATGCCTTACGCCCGTACCTATCCCCCGCGCGGTGTGACACCCTGGATTCTCTGCTTCGCATTTTAGAGCTGATGGAACTATTACGAAAACGGAGGTGACGGATGTACACACGAGCCTACTCCCGCAGCACGCCCCTGCCGGAAAACTACAGCGGCGTGGCCATGATGACAGAGGAAGAGGCACCCGCCCGCGAGGAGATGACACTTGAGGCAGAAAAGGAGCTGCCACCGCAAGAGGAGCAGCCGGCAAAGGAACCGGCCGAGCCGCGCACGGAGGAGCACCGCGAGCCGGACGAACAGAGCATGGACACAGCCGATATGCTGCTGCTGGCCATTGCTGCGCTGATGGCGCAAAACGGAAGCAAGGATGACGAGCTGCTGCTACTGCTGCTGCTACTGCTTCTTGGCAAGTGAGGATAAGGCGGAACGGTACCGTTCCGCCTTATCTTTCTTAAAACAGGGTATATTGGTTGGTCTCGCTGAGCCCCTCCAGCGCCTTGTTGCGGCGCAGAAGCTCAATGATCGATTTGGAAACGCCGGCCTTCAGCTGCAGATCCTCGACCGAATAGAGCTCGCCGCTCTTTCGCAGGTCAAGAATACGCTGTGCAACCGAATCACCAAGGCCGGGGAGCGAGGAAAACGGCATACGGATATGCCCGTCCTCCGGCAGGAAGGCGTTGGCATCCGACTTCCAGATGCTGACCGGCAGGAACCGGATCCCGCGGCACATACATTCGCCAACCAGCTGCAGGGTGGTCACCATATCCGACTCCTTTTGCGTGGCCTCGTTGCCCTTCTTTTCAATGGCGGCGATGGTATCGTACACCGCACGCTTGCCCTGGCCCACGATCTCGGCATCAAAGCCGCCGGGGGCCACGGTCAGAAAGGCGGCGTAAAACTCCATCGGGTAGTAGATCTTATACCAGCCAAGGCGGATAGCCGACATAACGTAGGCGGCAGCATGCGCCTTCGGGAACATGTATTTGATCTTTTTGCAGGAGGAGATGTACCATTCCGGCACGTCATGCGCCAGCATCTCCTGCTCGTATTCCGGCTTCAGCCCCTTGCCCTTTCGCACGTCCTCCATGATCTTGAAGGCGGTGCCATTTTCAAGCCCGTGGCGGATGAGGTAAAGCATGATACCATCACGCGTGCCTACTACCTCGGAAATGGTGCAGGTGCCGTTTTTAATGAGATCCTGCGCGTTGCCGAGCCACACGCCCGTACCGTGCGAGAGGCCGGAGATCTGCAAAAGGTCTGCAAAGTTCTTCGGCTTTGCATCCATCAAAAGCCCCTGGCCAAAGTGCGTTCCCATCTCGGGAATGCCGTAGGTGCCGAGCGGCGATTTGATCTCCTCTGACGAGACGCCGAGGGGCTTCGTGCTGTGGAACAGCTCGTATACCGCAGGGTCGTTCATCTTCACGTCCATGACGCTGGTGTTCGTATACTTTTCCAGCATCTTGTACTTGGTCGGCATATCGTGTCCCAGCTCATCCAGCTTCAGGATGGTATCGTGCAGATACGAGAACTGGAAGTGGGTGGTTATGATATCCGAATTGGGATCGTCTGCCGGGTGCTGAACGGGTGAAAAATCGTAAATATCGTACTCGGTGGGTACAACGATAATACCGCCCGGGTGCTGCCCGGTCGAGCGCTTGACACCCTCGCAGCAGGAAACGATGCGGGATACCTCTGCCTTCGGCAGGGCGATCTTGCGCTCGTCAAGATACTTCATGACGTAGCCGTAGGCCGTCTTGGAGGCCAGGGTGCCGATGGTACCGGCACGGAACACGTGCCCCTCACCAAACAGCTCCTCGGTGTATTTATGCACCTTACCCTGCACGTCCCCTGAGAAGTTGAGGTCGATATCGGGCGATTTATCGCCCTTGAAGCCAAGGAAGGTCTCAAAGGGGATATCGTGCCCGTCGCCAAACAGCGGCTCTCCGCAGACGGGGCAATTCTTATCCGGCAGGTCAAAGCCGGAGCCGACGGAGCCATCGGTAATGAACTCGGAATACTTGCATTTTAAGCAGCGGTAATGCGGCGGCAGCGGATTTACCTCCGAGATGCCCGCCATAGAGGCAACGAAGGACGAGCCGACCGACCCGCGTGAGCCGACCAGGTAGCCAAGGCTCTCGCTGTACGCCACCAGCTTTTGCGCGATCATGTATAAAACGGCAAAGCCGTTGGCAATGATCGAATCCAGCTCTCGCTTAAGGCGGGAGGAAACGATCTCTGGGATCTCCTCGCCGTACCAATCGTGCGCACGCTGCCAGCAGATATCGGTCAGATCCTTATCCGCACCGGGAATGACCGGCTCGTAACGCCCGTCGGGAATGGGGCGGATCTTTTCTACCATATCCGCAATTTTGTTCGGGTTTTCAATAACCACCTCGTGCGCCAGCTCCTCGCCAAGGTAGGCAAATTCCGCCAGCATCTCGTCGGTAGTGCGCAGGTAGATGCCCACGTCCTTATCCGCATCAGCAAACTTCTGCCCTGCCAGCAGGATCTTGCGGTACAGCTCGTCCTCCTTGTTCAGGAAGTGCGCGTCACAGGTGGCCACCGTCATCTTGCCCAGCTTTTTGCCAAGCCGGATGATACGGCGGTTCAGCTCCATGAGCTGCTCGTTGCCGGAGACCTTTCCATCCGCGATCAGGAATTGGTTGTTGCAGAGCGGCTGGATCTCCAGATAATCATAAAAGGAGGCGATCTCCTCCAGCTCGCTTTCCGGCTTGCCCTCCAGCAGTGCCTGGTACAACTCACCCGCCTCACAGGCCGAGCCGATGATCAGCCCCTCGCGGTGCCGCTCCAGCAGGCTTTTGGGAATACGGGGCGAACGCTTGAAATAGGAAAGATAGCTTTCCGAGATCAAACGGTAGAGGTTTTTCAGACCGACCAGATCCTTGACCAGCAGGATCATATGGCGCGGCTTGATAGTCAAGGGGTCTGCCGTTTCGCTCATGGCCTCGGTCAGGCGCACAAAATCGTTGATGCCCTCGCCTGTCAGCCGCTCGATCATACGGAAGAAGATGGCGGCCAGCATGGCGGCATCGTCACACGCACGGTGGTGGTTAAAATCCCCTAACTCATACGCCGCCGCAATGGTATCCAGCTTATGGTTCTTCAACTCCGGATTGACGTAGCGGGAAAGTGCCACGGTATCCAGATAGGTATTGGAAAACGGCAGGCCGCACTGCTCTGCATAGGTGCGGATAAAGCCAACGTCAAAATTGGCGTTATGTGCGATCAGCATATCGTCGCCGATAAAGGCAAGGAATGCCTCTAACGCCTCCTTGACCTTGGGCGCCCCCTTGACCATCTCGTCGGTGATCGAGGTCAGCTTGGTTATTTCGGGCGGGATCGGCACCTCGGGATCGACGAAGGTGTTGAAGGTATCGATCACCTCGCCACCCTTGATCTTGACTGCACCGATCTCGGTGATGTGGCAATTGACGGGGGAAAGACCGGTGGTCTCGATATCAAACACGATCATTTCATCGGCAAAGTCCGGCCGGCCCGGCCCGTAAATAACGCGGGCGGTATCGTTGACGTAATAGGCCTCCATGCCGTAAATGACCTTCAAGTCACTCTTTTGCTTGGCAAGAGCCAGCATGACCTCGGGGAAGGCCTGCACGTTGCCGTGGTCGGTCACCGCGATGGCACGGTGGCCCCAGGCGGTAGCCGTGCGGACAAGCTCATCCGGACGGATGAGGGCATCCATGGCCGACATGTTGGTATGCAAATGCAGCTCGACCCGTTTTTCCTCTGCCTCGTCCTTGCGGGAAAGGATGCCGATCTTCATGACGTGGCGGGGCATGACGCACAGCTCGTTGTCAAATTTATCCCGCACGATATTGCCCTGCACGGCAATGCACACGCCGGGGGCAAGAGCCTTGGCCCAGCCTGCCTCCTCAGGCGATTGGTTCAGGCGCAGATAGATGGAGGACGAGGTATCGGAAAAGCCGGCGCGGATGCGAATACGGTCGCCTGTGCGGTTTTCCTCCATGCTTGCCTCAAAGATCTTACCAACCACGGTCACACCACGTCCCTCGCGCACGTCGGAAAGCGGGATGGGATCTGCCACGGTAAAGGGATTTCCGTACAGCAGCTCTGCCCCCTCCAGGCGGAAGGTGGCTGTGCCGATCGTCAAAAGCTCGTTTTCCATGCGCGGTGCCTCCTGCGGTGGCAGGAGACTGCGGGCATGGGTAAAATCAGCTCGCTCGGCATCCACAGCACTCTCGGACCCCTGCTTTTCCCGCAGGCGGGCGGCCATCTGCCGCTGCTCCTCTGCCTGCTCACGGATCTGGCGGTCAAGCTCCTGCATGGCCCGCTCCTGCTCTGCGCGGCGGCGCTCTGCCTGCTCGGCCGCATCGACCGTCGGGCGGATCTTGACCTGGATGTAGCGGGAATACCGGCTGCGAATGATCCCCTCTAAAATGCGGTCTGTCTTGGCAAGGCCAAGCAGGTCGATGCCGGCATCGGTAAACGGGAGATCGATATAGAGCTGATCCCCCTCCAACGAGAAGCGCGGCTCGTCAAAAAAGCCGTGCGTGACCGCACCGATGCGCTCTGCCTCGGCCAGCACGGAGGTCATAGAGGAAAGCGAAAAGGTGTCAGGCGGGTATTGGGGAAAGATGCGGAAGGAGCGTGCCTCATACAGGGTACGCAGCTCATCCTCTATCGCGTACAGCATCACATGGTCCTGCACGGTGGGAAAGACCATATCTACCTCTACGCGGAAGGGGTCACGGCAGTAACGCACGTCGATACCGGTTGCTTTTTCCAGCAGCCGGCGCCGCTCCCCTTGCGCCTCATAGCGGCGAAAGATCTCAAAAAAGGTTTTATTCAGCATTCGTCATTCTCCGTATTTCGGCAATCAGCTCGGGGACGATGGCATCCTCCGGCACGCGGCGAACAATTTCGCCCTTTTTAAAGAGGATCCCCTCACCAATGCCACCGGCAATGCCGATATCCGCCTCACGCGCCTCGCCCGGGCCGTTGACCACGCAGCCCATAAAGGCAACGCGCAGCGGCAGGCGGCGCAGGCCGGTCTTATCCAGCTCCTCTTCAAAGCGGGAAAGCAGGGGGATCAGATCGATCTTGGTACGCCCACAGGTGGGGCAGGAAATGATATCCATTTCACGCACGGGGTTCAGATTGAGCGCAGAAAGAATGGCGCGTGCCTCGCGGATCTCCAGCAGCGGATCTGCCGTCAGTGAAACGCGAATGGTGTCGCCAATGCCGTCAGCCAGGCAGGCGCCGATGCCGACCGCGCTTTTCACCACGCCCATATGGGCGCCGCCTGCCTCGGTCACGCCGAGATGGAGCGGATAGCTCGTCCGCGCAGCCAGGATACGGTTTGCCGCGATCATCTCCGGCACCGTAGAGGCCTTTACGGACAGAACGGTCTCATGAAAATCAAACTCCTCCAGCAGCGCGGCATGGTAAAGCGCGCTCTCTGCCAGTGCCTCTGCCGTTGGAGCGCCGTGCTTTTGCAGGATCTCTTTTTCAAGTGAGCCGGAGTTTACGCCAATGCGGATGGGTACCCCCGCCGCACGGCAGGCCTCTACCACCCGGCCAACCTTTTCACGCGAGCCGATGTTGCCGGGATTGATGCGGATCTTATCTGCCCCGGCCGCCACGGCGGCCAGCGCAATGCGGTAATCAAAATGAATATCAGCCACCAGCGGCAGGCCAACGCCCTGCTCCTTCAGATAGGCAAAGGTGGCAGCGGCTGCCTCATCCGGCACGGCCAGGCGCACGATATCTGCCCCTGCCTCCTCCATGGCGCGCACCTGGGCCAGCGTAGCGGCCTTATCATGGGTATCGGTATTGGTCATGGTCTGCACGGCAATGGGCGCATCGCCGCCAAGGTACAGACCGCCTATCTTGATTTTTCTTGTTTGTCTGCGTGTCATGACTCTATCCTTTCTTGACGGAAAGGCGCGCCCGTTGGGCGCGCCGCTTTACGAAAATAACGTGAAAATATCTTTAAACAGGATCAGCACCATCAGCCCCATCAAGATCACAAAGCCGATAAAGTGTATCAGCCCCTCATATTTTGCCGGCACGGGGCGGCGGAAGATCATTTCAAAAAGGATGAACACCAGGCGCCCACCATCCAGCGCGGGAATGGGGAACAGGTTAAACAGACCAAGGTTGATGCTGATCACGGCCGATAGCAGCACGGTCTGCCATACGTCGGTAGAGGCTGCCTCGGATATCGCACCGGCCACGCCGACCGGGCCGGAAACCGCCTCCATCCCGTATCTGCCGCGGAAGAGGTCAACGACCGACTCCCAGATCATTTTCACGGTGGTGGTAGAGCGGTAGAAGGTGTGGCGCAGGATGTTTGCAAAGTTTTTTTCATCCACGCCGGTATAAAAATCGGTCATGCCAAAGGCGACCCCTTCCTCAGAGGAAGAGGGGAATCGAACGGAAAGCGTCATTTCCTTGCCGTCACGCAAAATAGTAACGGCGCATTCCTCTGCCCCGTCATGCATGATCTCATAGATCATATCGTACCCGATATGCACGCGCGTGCCGTTGATGGCCAGAATGGTATCCCCTGCCTGCAGGCCGTATTCGGCAGACGAGGTCAGCTCGTTTTTCTCAAACCAGGCCTCATCCGGGTATTGGGCAATGGTGTTGGAGGACAGCGTCTCTGACCCCAGCACGATAGAAAGGATCAGCACGAAGCCGAGCAGCAGGTTCATCACCGCACCGGCGGCCACGATGATAAATCGCTGCCATGCCGGTTTTTTGGAGAGCGCGTCAGGGTCATCCGACTCCTCATCCTCTCCTGCCATGCTGACGTAGCCGCCAAGCAGAAAGACACCGATCGAATACTTGATGCCCGTCTTTTTTGACGTATAGGTCAGCATCTTGGGGCCCATGCCGATCGAAAACTCATGGATCTTGACGTGGAACAGGCGTGCGGTCAGGTAATGCCCCAATTCGTGAATAAAGATCAATGCGCTGAAAACGAGAATGGCGAACAGCCAAGAAAGTGCTTTCATGTATACTCCATTTGCCGCTGTGCGGTTATTTCTTTGCGCGGTTCTGCGCCCTTTGCCGCGCGGCGGCGCGCGCCTCTGCCGCTATCGCCAAAATCCCGTCAAGGCTCTCCTCGCGCTTGGCGGTGCTTGCGTATTCCTCCACCGTCTCGCACACGATATCAAAGATATCGCAAAGGCACAGGCGGTCAGCAAGGAAGGCGGCAACTGCCTCTTCATTCGCGGCGTTCAGCACGGCGGGCACCGCACCGCCAAGCGAGTAGGCGTGGGCGGCAAGCGGCAGGAGCGGAAAGGTCTCTCCGTCCGGCCGGTCAAAGGTCAGACTGCCAAGCGAATAAAAATCAAGCGGTGGGGTCAGGCCGGCCACGCGGGCAGGATAGGTCAGCGCGTATTGCACGCAATCACGCATATCCGGCACGCTGAGCTGGGCGATCACGGTATTATCAATATATTCCACCATTGAATGGATTATGCTCTGCCGTTGCACAACGACGGTCACGGCCTCTGCGGGCAGCGAGAAGAGGCAGGCCGCCTCGATCAGCTCAAAGCCCTTGTTCATCAGGGTGGCGGAATCCACCGTGATCTTGGCACCCATCTGCCAGGTGGGGTGGGCCAGCGTCTCGGCCCGGGTAACACTTGCAAGCCGCTCTTGAGAATAACCGAAAAACGGCCCGCCCGAGGCGGTCAGCAGCAGGCGACGCACCTCGCTCCTCCGCCCGGCCTGCAGGCATTGAAAAATGGCGCAATGCTCGCTGTCTACGGGGAGGATCTCTACGCCCTTTTCCTTTGCGCGGCGCATGACCTCACGCCCCGCCACGACCAGCGATTCCTTGTTGGCAAGGGCCAGCCGGCGGCCGGCATCGATCACGGCAAGGGAGGGCAAAAGCCCGGCCTCCCCCAGAATGGCGTTGACCGCCACCGGGGCGCGTGTTTCGCCAATGCCGGCAAGAACGCCCTCCTGCCCCGCCAAAATGCGGGTAGGCGTATCGGCTACACGGGTGCGCAGGTCGGCCGCGGCGCGTGCATCAGCCACCGCGCACAGGCGCGGCGAAAAGCGGCGCACCTGCTCTTCAAGCAGGTCGACCGATGCATTGGCGCTGATATAATCAACGGGTATATGATGATATTCCGCCACCTCAAGCGCCTGGCGGCCAACCGAGCCGGTCGAGCCAAGGATCGCAAGGGAGGCGGGTAATTGACAAGCATGAGAAGACATAGGCATTCCTTATACAAGCAGATTGATCGGCAACAGGCTATCCAGCGTGCAGGCGATCAGCAGCAGCGGGGCTGCAGCAATGACCGAATCAAAGCGGTCCAGCACGCCACCGTGGCCGGGGAAAATATTGCTGTAATCCTTCACCCCGTGCTCCCGCTTGATCAGCGAGGCAAACAGATCGCCAAGCTGGGAGACCACGGCCACCAGTAGGCCGAGTGAGCCAAGCACCAGGTAATTGGGCGCATTGCCTGTCAGACCACCGACGATCAGACCAAAGACAACAAAGGAGGCAATGCAAAAAACGATGCCGCCAATGCTCCCCTCGATCGTCTTTTTGGGGCTGATCTCGGGGATCAGCTTATGCCGGCCGAAGAAGACGCCGGTAAAATAAGCAAACGAATCGGTGATCCAAGGGCCAAGGAAGCAAAGCAGGTAATAATACTGCCCGTTGGTTCCAAAGCGGATCAGCGGAATGGCAGAAAACGCCAGCGTGATATAAAACGTGGTCAGATACGCGGCAGCCACCTCTGCAAAGGTCAGGCTGCGGCGGCTGAACACGGCGGCAGCAAACAAAAAGAACATATAAAGGACGAACATGCCCACAAACGCAAGCAGATACATGGCGCGGGCATTGACGGAGGCAGTACGGATCAACCCCTCCTGCACTTCACTGACGAACAGGGTAGAAAACGGAAGAAGAATGGCAAGAAGCATGGACGGGATGAAGATCTGCGGTTTTTTCAGCGTGCCGAGGCATCGCTGCATTTCAAACACCGCAAAGGCGCAGAAAAATGCCGCCACGATCGGAAACGCGACCGTACCGGATGTGAGCAGAACGACGGCCAGCACGCACAAAAGCACCCCTGCCGTGATCAATCTTTGCTTCACGAAGACTCCCCCTTTCTACACATTTTTCTCCTGATCCTCCGGATCAAGGCCGCCAAAGCGGCGGTGCCTGCTGCAAAAATCCTTCAATGCACGAAAGATCTCCCCCTCGCGCAGATCGGGCCACAGCGTTTTGGTAAAATAATACTCTGCATAAGCAGATTGCCATAACAGAAAATTGGAAATACGGTAATCACCGCCTGTGCGCACCACCAGATCCGGGTCTGGTGAATGGGCCGTATACAGGGCGGCAGAAATATCACCCGCGTCCACCACCGTTTTCCCGGAGGCAAGCAGCGTGTTGCAGGCATGCACCAATTCATCACGCCCGCCGTAATTGAGCGCAATGTTCAGGCAAAAGCCTTTTTCGCGCGTGCGCTGCTCGATCTCCTCTGCCTGCGCACGCTGGGCAGGGGTCAGGGCCGCCTTGTCACCAAGAAAGACCACGCGCATATCCCGCGTATCGGCATCCCGCAGCTCCTCCTCCATAAAACGGTCAAGCAGCTGCATGATACCCGCCACCTCATCCTTCGGGCGGGACCAGTTCTCGGTAGAGAAGGCATACACCGTCACCGTGCGGATGCCAAGGCGGTGACAGTAATCCACCACGCGGCGAAAGGTCTCTGCCCCGCGGGCATGCCCCGCCTTGCGCGGCAGGGCGCGCCGCTTGGCCCAGCGGCCGTTGCCATCCATAATAAAGGCAACGTGGCGCACCCTGTCTGAAAAATCCTCTATGGGCGGTCGTTTATTCCAAAACGGCATACGGGCCTCCCTTAGATCTCCATGATCTCCTTGTTCTTTGCATCGGTCACGCGATCGATCTCCTTGATATACTTGTCGGTCAGATCCTGGCTGGACTTTTCGCTTGCCTTTGCCTCGTCCTCGGTCATCTCGCTCTTTTTCTTCATATCCTTGATCTTATCGTTGGCATCACGGCGGAGGTTACGGACGGCAACCTTTGCCTCCTCGCCCATTTTGGCGATCTGCTTGGTCATCTCACGGCGGCGCTCCTCGGTCGGCTGCGGGAAGATGAGGCGAATGGTCTTACCATCGCTCTGCGGGGTGATGCCGAGATCGGAGGCGAGAATAGCACGCTCGATATCCTTTACGGTGCTGGCATCCCACGGCTGAATGACCAGGGTACGCGCATCCGAAATGCTGATGGCGGCCACGCCGGAGATCGGTGTGGGAGAGCCGTAATAGTCTACGCTGATCTTGGAAAGGGCGTTCGGATTGGCACGGCCTGCGCGGATGGTAGACAGATTCTCCTCATACACGCTGATGGCCTTTTTCATTTTTTCTTCAAAGGGCTTGAGATCCAGTTTCATCGTTTTTCTCCTTTATGTAGCAAATTAGTATGTAATCTTCGTGCCGAGCTTTTCGCCCATGATCGCACGGTAAATATTCTCCGGGTCATCCAGGCCGAATACCAGCATGGGGATCTTCTTATCCATGCAGAAGGTAGCAGCCGTCAGGTCGATCGCGCCCAGCTTTTTCTCAACGATCTCGGCAAACGAAATGGTCTCCAGCTTTTTGGCGGTCTTATCCTTGTTCGGGTCGGCGGTATAGATACCGTCAATATTCTTGGCCATCAGCACCATATCGGCATCGATCTCTGCGGCGCGCAGAGCAGCAGCCGTATCGGTAGAAAAGAAGGGCAGGCCAAGGCCGCAGCCAAAAATGACAACGCGCCCCTGCTTAAAGTGGTGAAGCGCCTGCTCACGCGTGTAAGGCTCGGCAAATGCCTCCATCCGCACGGCCATCATAGCGCGGGCATCAACCCCGGCATGGCAAAAGGCATCCTGCAGGGCCAGGGCATTGATGGCGGTGGCCAGCATGCCCATATGGTCAGCCAAGGCCGGGTCCATATCCTTCCCCTGCCTGCCGCGCCAGATGTTACCGGCACCAACGATCACACCGATCTCTACCCCTTTGGCAAGGCACTTTTTCAATACCTTTGCGATCTCGCCAATAAAATCGTGGTTCAATACCCCGTCTGCCCCGCCGGAAAGTGCCTCTCCCGACAGCTTTAACAGTACGCGGCCATATTTGGGCTGCATCTCTTCGTTCATAGTCTCCGATCTCCTATTATTTATAATTATACACATATATTGTAACGCAAAAAGTACGTTTTGTAAACAGTTTTTTTGAAAAAAATGACAGATTTTTATCGTTCGCCCAAAATTACGGCCGGGCACCGTCCCTAACTTATACGAATATCGGACTATTTTACCCTTGACCGCGCGCCCGCGCGGTGATATAATGGAAGAAAAAGGTTCTTACGGAGGATATGACCGTGACTGTTTTTTCTGTAAACGAGCACAAGACCGTGCAGCTTGCCAAGCGTGAGCTTTGCACCACCCTGGCCGCCATGGGAATTTCTGCAACGGAGGGCAAGGACACGGGCGACATTCGCCTTGGCCTGTTCTCAGACCTCGGGCTTACCCCCAAAAGCAGCAATACCGAGTTTGATGACGAGATCGCCATTGCCGTAGAGGGCGGGCGCGGCTACATTGCCGGCGCCAACCCGCGCAGCGTGCTGATCGCCACCTACCGTTTCTTAGAGGAATGTGGTGCCTGCTACGTGCGCCCCGGCAAGGACGGCACCTACCTGCCCCGCCTTACGGCGTTGCCTGCCTCCATCAACCTGCGTGAGGCGGCTGCCAAGCGGCACCGCGGCATTTGCATTGAGGGGGCCACCAGCATTGAGCACGTGCTGAACATGGTAGAATGGCTGCCGAAGCGCGGCTTTAACAGCTATTATATCCAGTTCCGGGATGCGCATTGCTTCTTTGACCGCTGGTATTCCCGCCGTGACAACATGATCAAAAAGCCGGAGGCACCCTACACGCGTGAGCAATCTGTCGCCTACACGGCACAGGTGGTAGAGGCGGCCAAGGAGCGTGACCTGCTGCTGCACATGGTGGGCCACGGCTGGACGTGTGAGCCGTTTGGCGTGGCACACAGCGGCTGGGATCCGATAGACCCCGCGACCGTGCCGCAGGAATACATTGACCTGTGTGCCGAGGTAAACGGCGCGCGGACCCTGTGGAAGAACAGACCGCTGAACGTTAACCTCTGCTATTCCAACCCTACCGTGCGCCGCACCATTGCCAAGGGAACGGTCTCCTACCTGCAAAAGAACCCGGAGGTAGACGTGCTGCACGTCTGGCTTGGGGATGACGCTGACAACACCTGTGAGTGCGCCGAATGCCGCAAGATGCGCGTAGCCGATTACTACATCATGCTGCTGAACGATATCGA
This sequence comes from Eubacteriales bacterium, assembly GCA_045543015.1. Classification (GTDB taxonomy): domain Bacteria; phylum Bacillota; class Clostridia; order Oscillospirales; family CAG-272; genus UBA1740. Next base: position 25,880 of record JAZQLY010000017.1, on the reverse strand, counting down.
CGAGGCGCTGACCGCTGCCGGTCTTTCTACCAAGGTCGTCTTTTTGGCCTATATCAACCTACTGCACGCGCCGGAGCATGAGAAGATCAAAAATCCCGACCGCTTTATTTTCATGTTTGCCCCCATCGCGCGGGATTACGCGCAGCCCTTCCCCGATACCTACCGGCTGACCGAGGTAGAGCCCTATCAGATCAACGGCTACGCCAAAATGAAGGGACGCACCGAGGTAGACGTGAACCTTGCTTATCTCTATCAATGGAAGCAGAATTTTGAAGGCGACTGCTTTGATTTTGACTATCACCTGATGTGGGACCAGCAGCTTGACGTGGGCGGCGAGACCACCGCGCGCGTGCTGCACCAGGATATCCGCAATTTTGATGCCCTGGGACTTGGCGGCCTTGTCAGCTGCCAGCTGCAGCGCAACGCCTTCCCCACCTCGCTTGCCATGACTACCATGGGCAAAACGCTGTGGAACCACAACGTAGCGCTGGAGGATATCCGCCGCACGCTGTATACCGCCGCCTTTGGCGAGGATGCCGTTACGGAGCTGGAGACCTACTTCTCCACCCTCTCACGTTGCTTCCCGCTCTCCTTCATCCGTGGGCGCAAGGCCTGCACACGGGAGGAGCTGATCGCCTTGATGCAGGAGCTGATCAAGACGGTGGATGACTTTGTGCCAACCGTGAAGGCGCATCTTTCGAATGAAAATGCCTGCCGCGCCACCTCCTGGCAGCTGCTGCTGCCGCACGGCGCGATCTACCGCCTGTTTGCCGAAAAGGTGATCGCCGTAGCGGAGGGAGATAAGGAAAAGGCCGCCGTGCTGGACGAGGCCTGCCGCCGCCTGGCATGGGAGAGCGAGGACGAGATCACTGACGTGCATGACTGCCACATCTTTGACGAGATCGTCAGAACAAGAATCACCCCCTGGTTTAAATAAAGCAAAGCGATCCGCCCGGCCGTATCGGCCGGGCGGATCTGTTATCATTTTGCGGTTTTCGGCTTGCTGATGATGCGCGGGATCAGGGGCTTGCTTTCGTCCATGATCTCCTCCTCGGTGCAGACCAGTAAAAGGATCTCCCGCTTGACGTTGCGGTCACAATCGTAGGTGATGTAGATCTTGCCGTCATAAAAATCCACGTCGGGATAGGAGGTCTGGTTGCGCACGTCGATGCAACGCTTGTACGGCCAGGTCTTGCCGTCATCCTCAGAGAGGTAGACGGTCATATTGATCCGTTTCCGGTTATCGTCATTATTGACCAGCAGCACGCGCCCGCTTGGTGTGCGACCAACGTACAGGCGGGTGTTGGGATTGAGCAGGCCGTTCACCTTTGCCTCGGCATCCCACGTCATGCCGTCATCGTGCGAGCAGGCCTCGGCAACGCCGCCGACCGACGTGCGGGCAAGCATGCGAATGGTGCCGTCCTGCATCTGGTAGGCCATGCTTTCGTCAAAGGGGGTTGGCACCTTTCTCGCGCCGTAGTGGCGGGTATAGGTCTTGCCGCCATCGTCGGATATGCTGTACCCATAGCGGTCACAAAGCTGATCGTAGTTGAAGTTGAGGATACGGCCGGTATTCGTCAGAAGCGGCTTGCAGCGCAAAAAGCCGGTGTCCAGCATTTCCGGCTCGCTGAACACGGGGTGTGCGTCATCCGGGGCCTTGCAGATCATGCGCCATTCGGTATGGCGGGGATCGTCAAATACCCAGCCGTGCGAGGTCCAGCCAGGTTCACCTACCCCCTCGGGGCGGGTATTGTTCTGCACCCAGTAATAGTGCAGGCTGCCGTCCGGTGCCGTCCACAGCTGCGGGTCAAGGGCGTGCACCCAACGCTCCTTGGAGCTGGGAAGAACGAAGAGCGGCTGCCAGGTCTCGCCGCCGTCATCGCTGTAACGAAGCTCGGCAAAGTTTTCTATATGCGGCTCACAAACACCGCCGGCGTACCAGGCCATATAAATTCGCCCCTTTGGCGTTGCGGCAATGGTGGGGCAGCCCTGGAAGAGGCGGATATCCTCGGCGTATTTCCCGTCATAGGGGTAGTAGATCGGCTTGCATGGCTCTTTCGCGTTATCCTTAATAAATTCCATGAAAAAGATCTCCTTTCACGCTTTGCTTTCATTATACCGAACGGGCATGCCGTTGTCAAGCACGAACGCAAAAAAACGCGCCGCAGCGCGTTTTTTTGTATTATTCACGGTCGATGGTGATGACCGTGCAATAATGTGGATCAAGCTCTTGAATTTTTTCCGTAACGGCCCGCTTCAGCTCCTCATCCGAAAGCGCACACTCAAAGGGCGTGGCAATATCAAAGATCAGGTTCGAATGCGTCTGGCCGCGCACCAGGCGAAAATCATGCACCTGCAGATCCCCGTCAATGGCTTTGGCGATGGAGGCCACGGCAACGTGCAAGCGATCCACCTCCGGGTCGCCCACCACGATCGGGTCGGTATGGATGGTACACAGGATCCCCAGCTCATCGTTGATGCGCCGTTCGATGTTATCGATCGAATCGTGCGTTTCAAAGGCATCCTTTGCGCCGTCCACCTCTACGTGCAGCGAGGCAATGGTATGCCCCGGGCCGTAATGATGCACGATCAGATCGTGGATGCCAAGTGCCTCCGGGTACTCGGCCACGATGCGGCGGATGCTATCCACTGTTTCCGAAACGGGGCCTTCCCCTAAAATAGAATTTTTCGTTTCATTCAGAATACGGCAGCCGGCCACCAGAATGAGAACGGCCACAAACAGACCGAACCACCCGTCAAGGAAGTCCCAGCCGAACGTAGCGTACAGCACGGTAGAGACCAGCACGGCGGCGGTGGAAACGCAGTCGGTCAGGCTGTCGGTGGCGGCGGCACGCATGACGGCAGAATCGATCTTTTTGCCGATCTTACGGTTGAGCAGCCCCATCCACAGCTTGATCAGAATGGAGACCGAAAGCAGGATGATCGAGGCCACCAGGTACCGGTCATCCGGCGGTGCAGGGTGGAAGATCTTATCCACCGAGGTGGAGAGCAGCTCTACCCCGACCAGCAGCACGAGGAAGGAAACGATCATGGAGGCCACGTACTCAATGCGGGCGTGGCCAAAGGGATGGTCGCGGTCGGCCGGCTTGGCAGCGATGCGAAAGCTGACAAGCGACACGAGCGCCGAGCCGGCATCCGAGAGGTTGTTGACACCGTCTGCCGTCAGGGCGATAGAGCCGAGCAGCAGACCGAAAACGAACTTCCCGGCCGAAAGAAAGAGATTACAAAGAATAGAGACCACGCTGACCATGGTGCCGTAGCGCAGGCGCACGGCGGGGTCACCGACGTTTTGGTGGTCACGCACGAACAGGCGGGTAAGTAAGCCGATCATCCCGCACCTCTATGAAAGCCATATAGAGCGGTTGCGCTCCTTGCGCCAGCCGCGCAGCTTGCAATAGCACTGCCCCTTGGCAATGATCTCCTTCAGCTCTGCCAGCATTTCCTTGTCGCCCTCGCACAGGCTGCGCACGAAGCGCGGGATAGAGTGGTCAATGTCGATCTCGTCCGTGCCGCGGCTGCCGCCCAGCACGTCCTCCCCGTGCGAATAGACCTCAAAGATCATGCTCTCGTCATGCAGCAGCTCGTCAACCAGGGCAACCAGCTCACCAAAATCCCCGTCAAACGGCTCGTTCATGGTAGCAAACGAAAGGGTAAGATCCCCCTCCTTGCAGGTGATCACGATATTGCCGCCCTCCCATTCCGGGTTGTAAAGGGTAAAAACGAAATCACGGTCTGTCCCCTCCAGCGACACGCGCCGGTCGGCATAGGTGGTTAATAAGATCTCAGCATAGTTCAGCATAACGTCTCCTTACTTTTCCGTTGCGGGGGTATAGGCAATGTTCCCCTTCTCTTCCATGATAGCGATCTGATCCTCCACAAACTTGTCACGCAGGAATTGCTCACGGATCATGCTGTCGGCGATCCCTTCAAAGATCGAGGCGCCGTACAGGTCGATATATTCTGCCCGCATGGCTGCCATCTCCTCGTCGGTCAGCGTGATGCCTTCCTCCTGCACATAGTACCAGAAGATCATTTCCTGCTTGACGGTGGGAGCCACGTCCGTCTTCATCTTCTCCCGGTAGTCCTCCGTTTTATAGCCAAGGTAAGCGGCAACTACCTGCTCGCTCGGCAGTGCCGAGCCGAAGTAATACTCGTAATACGCCTTGTTGCTGTTATAAATATCCACAAACTGGCTAAGGTAGGAGGAAATGGCCGAATCCACGTAGGCATTCAGCATTTCATCCGGCACGGTGGGAATGATAGCACGCTCTAACAGCTGCTTGAAGATCGCCTCACCCTTGGCGTTGCGCAGGGCCACGCTGCGCTGCTTTTCCAGCCCCGTGCGAATACGATCAAAGCATTCGTCCAGGCTGGTGTAAGCCTCCTCGCCCTTTTTGCCCATGATCGTATTGACCATCTCGACCGAGATGGTATCCGCCGTATAGGCACCGGCAGCCTTATCACCCAGGTAGACCAGCTTACAGAAGAAGATGACCTGCTGCCCTGCCAGATCGGCATTGCCGTAATTCTGCGGGAAGGTCAGCGTCAGGCGGGCAGGGTCTGCCTCGCCGGCCGTGGCAACGGTATAGCCGACCAGGCCGCTCTCAAACCCGTCGATATAGGTCTTTGAGCCGATCTCCAGCGGCGTCAGGCTGTTGGTGGTACCGCCATCAAAGCCGAGGGACAGATCCAAGATCTGCTGATAGGTCATGCCGGTGCAGCGCACGTCCGGGATCTTGCCGGCAGAAACGGCTGCCTGCAGCGCCGTCATCGTAACACCGGTGTAATACATATACACAACGTCACCGTTTGCCACCGCCTTATCGGGGTCTGCCACGGCACGGTAAAACACGTTGCCCTGTGCGTTAAAATATCCGTTGAATTCCGCCTTGACGTTCTCCTCCGTCACCGCAGCGATCTCGGTGATCGTGATCTGCATATCCCGGCGGTCCCAGCCGCCAAAGGATACGTACTGCGAAAGCAAAACGCTGGTATAATCAAAGCCGGGCAGTACCTCTACCGGGTCAAGCTTTTCCGGCTGGTTGCCGCTGCCACCCCCGTTGTTCCCGCCGCCGTTGTCTCCGCTGCCACCATCTCCCTGCGCGCCGCCGTTATTACCGCCCTGATCACCCGTCACGCCGCCGTTCCCCTGTCCGCAGCCAAGCGTGCAAAGGAGCAAGGAAAGCAGCAGGACGAGCGCAATGATCTTTTTACAAAGATGCATACTGAAATTTCCTCCGTTATTTCAACATTCTTTATTATTTTATACGAAAGCGGCTCGCTTGTCAAGTTGAAGCGTGGATTTTACACGAACAATTCACAATTCCGCCACATATGCTGATAGTGCGCATGAATCTTCATGCGTGAAAGGAGTGCCAGCCATGGAGGAATGTATTCTTACGATTGGCACCGTTACCCTGGCCATACGCGCACGCAAGCTGCTGCAGGCGGCACGCATCGCCGCCCGCCTGATCAAGCAAACGAGCACGACAAAGAACGGCTGCGCATACGGCCTGGCCGTGCGGGCAACAGACATGCAACAGGCCATGCACATCCTGCATGAAAACGATATTGCCTTTCAATGGTCGAGAGGGGAGAAGGGCCGGTAACGATGATCTATTTTGACAATGCGGCCACCACCTGGAAAAAGCCGCCGGGCGTTGCCGAGGCGGTGATGCGCTCGCTTTTCGAATGTGGGGGCAACCCCGGCCGCTCTTCTCACGCGCTGTCCCTTGCGGCGGCAGAGGCGGTAGACGCCGTGCGCTGCTCGCTTACCGACCTGATCGGCGCGGGGGATCCGACGCACATCGTCTTTTGCCGGGGCGCGACCGAGGCGCTGAACATGGCGATCTACACGCGCGTGCAGCGCGGCGACCACGTGCTGATCAGCGACCGGGAGCATAACGCCGTTTACCGCCCGGTATGCCGCCTGGCCCGGGATGGGATCGCGGATTTTGACGTATTTTCTACCAAAAGCAACGTCCTGCAAAGCATCAAGGATCTGCTGCGTGACAACACGCGCATGCTGATCTGCAACCACGTCTCAAACGTGGACGGTGCGGTAGCACCGATCCGGGAGATCGGCCGCCTATGCCGTGAGCGGGGCATTTATTTTATTATCGATGCCTCGCAATCTCTCGGTCACCTTCCGTTTTCTGTCAAGGACGTGGAGGCTGATGCCGTTTGCGCCCCGGGGCATAAGGGGCTTTTTGGCATTCCCGGCTGCGGGTTTGCCTGGCTGCGGCAGGCAGAGGGCCTGCGCGAGTTTCTTTGCGGTGGCAGCGGCAGCGCCTCACGCATGCCGACCATGCCACCCACCCTGCCGGAGCGGTTAGAGGCAGGAACGCTGCCGACCCCTGCCATTCTCGCCCTTGGCGCGGGGCTTGCCTTTTTAGAAAAGATCGGGATAGAGGCAGTTGCCGCACACGAGACCGCACTTGCCGCACGCCTATGTGAGCGGCTGAACGAAATTAAGGGGATGCAGCTTTACTACGGAGGAACGGGCGGCGTGCTCTCCCTTCGGGCCGGTACGCTCACCCCTGACGAGCTGACCGCCGCGTTAGACAGCCGCGGCATCTGCGTGCGGGGCGGCCTGCACTGTGCGCCGCTCTCGCACAGCGCCATCGGCACTATGCCGCACGGCACCGTGCGCGCCAGCCTTTGCTATTTCAACACAGTGGCAGAGGTCGACCGGTTTGCCACCGTGCTGGCGGATATTCTCCGGCAGCCATAAAAAACCGCCCTTGTGCACAAAGCCTGTGTGCAAGGGCGGTTTTACCGTTATTTTACCCGCGCGGTGCGACAAGAAAGCGCGGTGGTCACCGTGCCAGCGGCCTCGGTGCTTTTTTCGGCCTCGTGGGTGAAGTGCAGGCGGCATGCCTCCCCCTCCCAGCAGGCGACCTTGATCACGATACCGCCAAAGGGGCGAACGGCAAAGGCCGTTTTGAGTCCACGCCCGCCAAACATGACCGAAAAGCCGTCTGGTGACAGGATGCTCAGCCGCGCAGGGGAACGGTTGATCACCGTCAGCAGCGCCTCCCCCTCCCGCTCCCGTGCGTAGACCAGCAGCTCAGAGGAGAGATGTAGCAGGCGAAAGCCGCCGTCACGGTAGACCGTTTCCCGCCGCCGCAGCTGCGCCAGGCGTAAAAAGAAGGCAAGCTGCCCGCCAACCGCCTCCCCCGGGGCAGGTGGGTACGGCAGGCCGTTTTCCTCCCCTGCTATATACATCGGCATACCCGGTAGGGTGCCGGCAAGCAAATGTCCCAGCTCTGCAAGCAGGCGCGGCAGATTGCCATCCTGCCCGCCGCTTTGCCCGTAGGCATCCTGCACGGCAGAAAGGAAATCCCCCTCTCCGTAAAGCGAAAGTGGGTTCGCCTGCCACGCAGCAGCGTGCGCCGGCAGGGCAGGCAGGTAGTCACCCAGGTAGCGTGCAAGCGGCCCCGTTTCCCCCTCCACCAGATAGGCAAGCGCGGCCCGGCGCAGCGCATTGCCGCCAATGCCGTCAAGCGAACCACCAAACAGGTAGCGCCGCCGCACGCCGAACAGGATGGGAAAGGGCGGCCCGTTGACACCGCCAAGCAAAACGCCGCCCGGCATGCTTTCCTTGATCGCCTGCAGAAGTGCATCACCAAACCGATCGGCCATGCGGACGAAAAAGCCGCCCGCCCCCGCCTGCCGTGCGCAGGAGACGATTCCATCCCGCCCGCAGAAATAAGCATCGATCGAGCGACTCTCCCCTGCCGGAAGCGAAGGCATATTCCAAAAACCGGGGCGGTCATCCACCCCCTCGCCCGGTGCGGTGAAGGGCAGACTTTCCGCTTGGGATACAAAGTCGCCCCCCGCCCGCACACCGCTGCAGCAGATCAGGTCAAAGAGGAGAAGGATGCCGTTTTTTTCAGCAGAAGAGCAAAAAGAGGCCGGCAGTTGGGAGGGATCCCACCGCACCCCCTCCTGCTCTTCTCCCGCCGGTGGACACAGCCACAGAATGCGCACGCCCAGGGTGCGCAAATGGAAAAAGAAGGTCTCGATATCTGCGTCCTCGCCGCGAAAAAGGCGGCCAAGACGAGAAAGCTCACGGATCGGTAAGGCATAGATCGCGCCACCCGCTGCCTGGTGCTGGGGACGGGGGTCGCAAAAGAAAAGGGGAAAGCAAGCCTCTTCCTCCTTTTTCAAGGAAAAGCGGATCCGCGCACCCGCCTCTCGCACCATGTGCAGCGTTCCGTACGCGCCCTCTGCCGTCAGGCTACCGAAAAACAAGCTCCGGTCCTCAGCAAAGGTGCCTGCATCCAGCAGCACGGCATACACGTCATACCGCCCGTCTCCCCCGCACAGGCGCAGGGGAAATACGGCAGGCTGCTCTTCCCCATCCCGCAGGAGCTGCAAATGCACCGCGGAGGTGCCGAGAAAGCGCGGGATCTTGACGCGCAAGCCAACAAGTGATTGCGGCGAAAAGGAAAAGCGAAGGCCGACGTCGCGCCCGTTTTCCAAAAACGAAAGTCTCCCCACTGCCTCTGCCGCGCGAGCGGGGGAGGGATACAGATCTTGCATGATTAAACTCCTTTGATTCAAGCTCAGCCGCCCACCGTCAGAGAGATGCCCTTTTTGCACCGCGCAAGAATGACTGCGCTGCGCGCAGGCAGCGGCAGAGACAAAGCATACCCCGCCTCAACGGGGGTGGCGGAAATGACCGTCTCACCCTGCCATGCACCGCCGGAAAAGAATAGCACCTCGTATTCACCGCCGGACGGGACAGGCATGCGGTACGCCGGCAGGTCGCTGCCGCTGAAGCTGACGGCGATCAGCAGCTCCTCACCCCCCGCACTGCGGCGGCGGTAGGAAACCATGTTATCGTCCGCACGGTCAACGTCTATCCAGCGAAAGCCGTCCGGCTGAAAATCCCGCTCCCACAGGGCGGGGTGGGAGAGGTAAAAATGGTTCAGCGCGGCGGTAAAATCGCGCAGGGCGCGATGCTCCTCCTTTGCAAGCAGGTGCAGGTCGATCCCCACCTCATGATACCACTCGTTCTGCTGCCCAAGCTCGCTGCCCATAAACAGCATCTTCTTGCCGGGAAAGGTCATGATAAAGGTCAGGGCGGCCCGCACGGTATGCAGCTTTTCTTCATGGCTGCCAAAGCATTTGCGGTAGAGTGACCCCTTTCCGTAAACCACCTCGTCATGCGAGACGGGAAGAATGAAATGCTCGCTGTACGCATACATCATGGGAAAGGTAAGGGCGGCGTGGTGATACCGCCGATAAAGCGGATCCCTTTGCAGATAATCAAACAGATCGTTTGCAAAGCCCATGTTCCATTTCAGACGGAAGCCAAGCCCCCCCTCGGCTACCGGGGCGGTAACGCCTGGAAAGGCAGTAGACTCCTCCGCGATCATCAGCACCTCGGGAAACTCCTCCCCCACGGCGCTGTTGAGCTTGCGAAAAAAGGCAATGGCCTCTAAATTCTCACGTCCGCCGCTTGAATTGGGAAACCACTCTCCCTCGCTCCGGTCATAATCACGGTACAGCATGGCGGCCACCGCGTCTACCCGCAGGCCGTCAATATGAAATTCACGCAGCCAGTACAGGGCGTTGGAGACCAAAAAGCTTTGTACCTCTTCCCTCCCCACGTCAAAAAAGCGCGTGCCCCACCCGCGTGACTCCATGCGGTCATACCCCTGGTATTCGTAAAGCGGGCGCCCGTCAAACTCGTAAAGCCCCCATGCATCCTTGGGGAAATGGGCAGGCACCCAATCCAGCAGCACGCCAATGCCGGCCGTATGCAAGCGGTTGACGAGATAGCGCAGATCATCCGGCGTGCCAAAGCGCCCGGTAGGGGCGTAGTAGGCGCAGATCTGGTAGCCCCAGGAGGCATCGTAGGGGTATTCGCACAGCGGCATAAATTCGACGTGCGTGTATCCCATATACTTCACGTAAGGCACCAAGGCATCTGCCAGCTCGCGGTAGGAGAGCGGGCTGCCGTCACCGTGGCGCATAAAGGAGCCGGCATGCAGCTCGTAAATATTCAAGGGCTGCGGCATATCATCCTCAACGCCGCGGGCGTATGCCTGCCGCCGCTCAAGCCATTCGCCATCCGAGAACAGAAATTCGCTCTCATGGCAAACGAGAGAGGCACCGCCGCTCCCGCCCTCTGAAGCGAAGGCATACGGATCTCCCTTCAGGAGCGTGCGCCCGTCTGCTGTTGTAATGGAAAGCTTATATTTCTGACCGTTCAGGCTCTCGGTAGAAAGGATCTGCCCCTCCCATACCCCCTGCCCGCTCACCCTTGTAAGCGGGTGCGGTGCTTGCCACGCACCGGTAAAATCACCGATCACCGCTACCGCAGCCGCGTTCGGCGCCCAGGTGCGAAAGGTATAACACCACCCCTCATCTGTTTTTTCGGCGTGGCAGCCGAGATAGGTGTAAGCATGAAAATTCGTTCCCTGATGAAACAGGTATTCCGAAAGCGCGTGATCCATCCTGTATATGCCCTCTCCCTTGTTTTCTTTTTCTTTATTTTACCCAACAACGCCTGTCGGATACGGTCGGTTTTGCGCATCAAAAACAAAAAAACAAAAGTGTAAAAAAAGCAAAAAAACAGTGTGGCAGGGGGTAAAACCATGCAAAAGATCACATTTTATCGGCAGGTACGATTTTTTGCCGGTTTGTGCAAATAAAAGCCGCAAAGATATTTTTGACAATGAATTGACAATTGCCATTTTTCCCATTATAATAGTGATATTAAAACATGTTTTTGGAGGACACGCCATGTATTATATCGGTATTGACCTTGGCGGCACCAACGTTGCCATTGGTATTATGAATGAGGAGTATCAGCTGGTATGCAAGGGCAGCACCCCTACCCCGGCAAATGACCCCCAGGGGATCGTGAAGGCCATGGCCGATCTTTGCACCAAGCTGGTAAACGAGGCCGGCATCACGTTTGATGAGGTTGCTTACGCCGGCATCGCCAGCCCCGGTGTGGTTGACCGCGAGACGGGTGAGGTCATTTATGCAAACAATATCAATTTCAGACATTTTCCGCTTGCCAAGCTGCTGATGGCGGAGATCCCGCTGAAGGCTGTTTATCTGGAGAACGATGCCAACGCAGCCGCCCTGGGCGAGGCCAAGGCGGGCGCTGCACGCGGCACGAAGAATTCCGTCATGATCACGCTGGGCACCGGCGTGGGCGGCGGTATCATTATTGACGGCAAGGTCTATATGGGCTTTAACTGCGCAGCAGGCGAGCTTGGCCATATCGTTATCAAAAAGGACGGCTACCCCTGCACCTGCGGCAGAAAGGGCTGCTGGGAGGCATACAGCTCTGCCACCGCGCTTATCCGCATGACCAAGGAAAAGCTGGAGGCCTGCCCTGACAGCAGGATGCACGCCCGCGTAGCAAAGGACGGTAAGGTCAGCGGCCGCACCGCATTCGACCTCAGCCGGGAGGGCGATGCTGCTGCCAAGGAGGTAGTAGATACCTATATCTCCTATCTGGCATGCGGTATCGGAAACCTGATCAACATCTTCCAGCCCGAGATCCTGGTTATCGGCGGCGGCATTTCCGGTGAGAAGGAAAATCTGCTTGCCCCCCTGCGCCCGCTGGTGCTGACTGAAAGCTACGGCGGCGGCGTAGTAAAGGCGACCGAGCTGAAGATCGCAGAGCTGGGCAACGATGCCGGCATCATCGGCGCGGCCTGTCTTGGTATGTAATTCATCAAAAAATAGAGGCGGCACGCAGGTATTTCCTGTGTGCCGCCCTTTTTACAGGATCGCCACGGCCTCTTGCGTTGCCGCAAGCAGAATGGCTCTTTCCGAGAAGGGCTGCCGCTCCTCCCCGATCAGCTGGTGTGTCTCATGCCCTTTACCGGCCAGCAGCACCAGATCCCCCGGCTGCGCATGCGCAACCGCGTAACGGATAGCCGCTTCCCTGTCCGGGATGGCAACGTACTCCTTCCCCGCCTCCTCCAGCACGCGGCAGATCTCGCGCATGGTATCCTCGGGTGGCTCGGTGCCCGGATCGTCTGTTGTGACGATGCAAAGATCAGCCAGGCACGCGGCCTGGCCAAGCTCGGTACGGCGGGAATAGGTACGCGCACCAACCGAGCCGAACAGGCAGACCAGCCGCGCGGGGGAATAGGCGCGCAGCGCCGTAAGCGCGGCGCGCAGGCTGTACCCGTTGTGCGCATAGTCGATCAGATAATCTACCCCGTGCTGAACCGTTTTGACCACCTCAAACCGCCCGGGAATGTGCAGCTCCTGCAGGTGCGGCGCCAGCATGCGCAGGGGTAAGGGGCCAAGCGGCAAGCAGGAAGCGAGGCAGACACGGGCAGCGCAAAGTGCCAGCAGCGCGTTGCTGACGTTGCACTCCCCGGGCAGGGAGAGCGAAACGGGGATCTCCCCCTCCCCGGCATCCCGCAAGAGAAAGGCGGTGCCGTACACCCCCTCCTGCCTGACCAGCCGGATGCGGGAGGCCGAGAGAGTGGCATCTGCACGGTTGCAAGAAACGGTATAAACGTGCCCGGCAGTAGAAGCGGCCAGCATATAGGCGGCAGCCGGGTCATCCGCGTTCAGAATGACGGTCTGGCAGCCGTAATCCGAGAACAGCCTGGCCTTTGCCTCCCGGTAATGGGCAAAGTCCGGATGCTCCCCGTCCCCGATGTGATCGGGTGCCAGGTTGGTAAACATACAGATAGAAAACTCCAGCCCTGCTACGCGATCGGAGATCAGCGCCTGGGAGGAGACCTCCAACACCACCACGCGCACATGGGCGCGACACATATCGTCAAGAACGCGGTGCAATTCAAGGGCAGAGGGGGTGGTATTCTCTGTTTGCAGCACTACCCCGCCATACCGAATACCACCAGAACCGATGTAACCGACCGAAACGCCCACCGCAGAAAGGAGATGGCAGATCATCCATGCGGTGGTCGTTTTTCCCTTTGTACCCGTCAGGGCGATCATGGTCAGGCGGCGGGCCGGGTAACCGTAGAATTTGGCAGCCAGGGCGGCCATGGCACGGCGGCAATCCGGCACGTAGGCAACGGCGGCATCTGCCGGCAGGCGGGGCGGGTATTCGCACAAAAAAGCGCGGCAGCCGCGTGCATAAGCCGCATGGGCATACGCATGCCCATCATGCGCCGCCCCGCGCAGGGCGATAAACAGCCCGCCAGCACACGCATGGCGCGAATCACACGTCAGCGCCGTAATATCCTCATCCGTGCCGTTTTCCGGCATTTTGACCGTGGGTAATACGCCAAGCAAGGAATGAAACAGCATCCCTCTCCTCCTTGATCTTTTTGCCGCACAGCAGGATCGCGCGGCGGGCAAGAATCTCCAATGGGTCTATCACCATCTGCGGCAGAAACGCCACCGGCCGCAGGCGGCGGTAATAAAGCGTTGCCTGCGGCAGCGCACCGGGCAACGAAAGCTCGGTACACGCCAGCACCACGGCCGGGCAGCCCTGCGCACCAAGATCGGCACAGGCGGTGCGGACGGCTGCACCGCCATCCAGGCGCCCCTGCTTTAAATAGCCGTAGATCAGCTGCTGCACGGCCGCACGCGCTGATGCCTGCGGGTAGCATACGCGCAGGCCGTGCGCGGCCGCTGCGCGGTCATAAAGACGGGCGTGGTAGGTCCCCTCGGTGCAAAGCACGCCCAATCGGTCTATCCCCCGTGCTGCTGCGTGCGCCACGGTAAGCGAGACCATATCCAACACCGGCACCGTAACGGCCTGCCGCACCTCGGGAAGAAACGCATGGGCCGTGTGGCACAAAAGCAGGATCAGATCTGCGCCGCCCGCCTGCAGCTGCCCCGCGGCCGCGACCAGCGCGGCGGCGGGGTGTCCGCCCCCGTTCAACAGATAGCTGCTGCGGTCGGGGGTGGAGGCAATGCCGCTGAGCAGCACGTCAACGTGGTCTCCGTCACATCTGGCATCCGTCAGGGCGACCAGGCGCGTATAAAAATACGCCCCCGCCGCCGGCCCACAGCCGCCAAGTATACCAAGCCTCACGCGCCTTTCCTCCTTTTGCCGGCCGCTAACGCCGGCGTATCCCGTAATGCGAAAACTTCTGCTTTTCCCGCTGCATATGCACGGCCACGTACAGCGCACGGCGCACGTCATGCAGCATATCCCCGCGGTCATAAAGGGGGCAGGCCTCCCGCCCCGCTTGGTGCAGCGCCCGTGCAAGGGCGGCATCCTCCTGCCCGGCGGTATATTGCCAAACGGTGGAAAACGGCACCGTGCGAAAAAGGAACAGCCCCTTCATATCGGTTGGCAAAAGCGGGGCGTGCCCCAGGTGGTCACGCAGAATCCAGGCGGCGGGGTTTTGCCCGCCGGCCGTTAAAAAATAATTGCTGCGCCCCAGGCGCAAATTGACCTCCAAGGCGTAAAAGCGGCCGTCCCGCCTATCCCGCCGCAGATCAAAATTCGCAAAGCCGCGGTAGGAAAACGAGGCAAGCAAGCGGCAAAGCGCCTCTGCCACGGGGGGAATGGCGGCGCTGACCAGCGCAGCGTAATTTCCCTTTCCGCGCGGGGTACGCTCCTCCAGCAGCACGCGCCCGCAGGTGCGCAGGGCGGTCTTGCCTTGGCGATCGATATACACCGTCAGCACGTATCCTACGCGATCTCCCCCCGGAATATACCGCTGCAGCAGCACGGGCTGCGGGTAGCCGGAGGCAAAAATTTCAGAAAGCACGCATTCTGCCGCATGCTTATTATGGACAAGATAAACCTTTTCCATTCCCGCAAAGGGGTGCTGCCAATACGAGTCAGAGCGGGCGGGCTTGATAATAAAGGGAAAGCCCAGCTCCTCCCCCGCCGCCGTAACGTCGGCAAGCGTAGGCATATGGGTGAGGGTGATCGTTTTCGGGTAGGGGACGCCATGCCGCTCGCAGGCCGCGTAAAACCGGTCCTTATCAAAAAGCGGCAGGGCATCCTTCGGCGGCAGGGGGAGAAGATAGGAGCGGGAAAGCCGCTCGCTCTCCTCGATCAGCAGGCGGGCGTATTCATCGGTACAGGGGAGAAGGATCTCCTTCATCCCCTGTGGCCGGGTGGCGGCACGCTGCTGCAAAAGGGGCAGCAGCACCTCTTTTCTGCCAAGCCCCTCCACCCGATGAAAGCGCACGTAGCGGGAATAGCGCACAGCCCCCAGCTCTGCCTGTCCGTATACCACAGAGGGCCTGCCGCAGGCAGCAAAAAAAGCCCGGGCCATGCTGTAGCAGCTCAGATCTGCTCCCAGTAGGACGGGCTGTATGATCTCGCTCATGGCTTCCCCCTCCGCACTTGTGTTTTTGTTTTTTTATCCTGTCACAAAGCTGGGGAAAATATGCACGCAAGAAAAATTACCAGGAAAAGGTAGTCGGTGCGCCGATCTCCGAAAGGCCGGCAAAATCTGCCTGGCGCAGCACCTCGTATACGGCAACGGCCACCGAATTGGAAAGGTTCAGGCTGCGCAGGTTTGGCCGCATGGGAATGCGCACGGCCGTTTCACCGTAGCGGCGGATGATCTCCTCCGGCAGGCCGCGGCTCTCCGGCCCGAAGACGAGAAAGACCTCCTCCGGGTACGCAACGGCCGTATAGGAGCGGGGTGCCTTGGTGCTGAAGCAATAGAGCGGCTTATCGCCGTGCTTGGCAAAAAACTCGTCCGCATCCTCGTAATAGGTGATATCCAGCTTGTCCCAATAGTCCAGCCCCGCACGCTTGAGGTGGCGGTCATTGATCACAAAGCCAAGCGGGCGGATGAGATGAAGCGCCGCGCCCGTGGCCGCGCAGGTGCGGGCAATATTGCCGGTATTCTGCGGGATCTCCGGCTGGTAGAGAACGATGTTGATCTTTTGCATGATTCTGTTCCTTCGTCTGTTTGATGCTTTATTTTACACCATTCGCACGGCGGCCGTCAAGCATCCGCGCAAAAAAGAGAAAAATTTTACAATTTCTTATAGTAATTCTCTTTTTTATCGTGTATAATAAAATAGATATATTACGTCCTGCCGCTAACGCGACAGCGAGATGGGAGGGGTATCTCGCAAAAGATACCGTCTATAAGAATGAAATTGACTGAAAAACTGTTTGGAACATACAGCCAACGGCAGATCAAAAAGATAGAGCCGATCGCGGAGAGGATCGAGGCACTTGCACCGGTCTACGCCGCCAAGACCGACGAGGAGCTGCGTGCCACCACAGAGGAGCTGCGCGCGCGCCTTGCCGCCGGTGAGACGCTGGACGAGCTGCTGCCCGATGCCTTTGCCGCCGTGCGGGAGGCAGACCACCGCGTGCTGGGCAAGCGCCCCTTTCACGTTCAGCTGCTGGGCGGTATTTTGCTGCACCAGGGTCGCATTGCCGAAATGAAAACGGGTGAGGGTAAGACGCTGGTAGCCACCCTACCCGCCTATCTGAACGCGCTGGCAGGCAAGGGCGTACATGTTGTAACGGTCAATGACTATCTTGCCCGTCGAGACAGTGAGGAGATGGGGCGCGTATACAGCTTTCTTGGCATGACCACCGGCCTGGTCGTTCCCCGCCAGCCGGCTGAGGAAAAGCGCGCTGCATACCAGGCAGATATTACCTACGGCACGAACAACGAGTTCGGCTTTGACTATCTGCGTGACAATATGGTGATCTACCGCTCGCAGATGATGCAGCGCGGCCACTTTTTTGCCATTGTGGACGAGGTGGACTCTATCCTCATTGACGAGGCGCGCACCCCGCTGATCATTTCGGGCAACAGCACCAAATCGACCGATTTTTATGAAAAGGCTGACGTGCTGGCCCGCCGGATGAAGGCCAAGGTCATTCGTGAAACGGATGATAAGCAGGCAAACGACCAGTACGAGGAGGACTACGTGGTAGACGAGAAGGGCCATTCCGCCTTCCTGACCAAGAACGGCGTTCGCCGCGTGGAGGAATATTTTGGCCTTGAAAACCTCTCTGACCCCGAAAATGCCACCATCGTGCATCACATCAACCTGGCCATTCGTGCCTACGGTCTGATGAAGCGGGACGTGCAGTATGTGGTAAAGGATGACCAGGTGATCATCGTAGACGCTTTTACCGGCCGCCTGATGCCGGGGCGCCGTTACTCCGACGGCCTGCACCAGGCCATTGAGGCCAAGGAGCACGTCAAGGTAGCGGCGGAAAACCGCACGCTGGCCTCCATCACCTTCCAGAACTATTTCCGCATGTACAAAAAGCTTTCGGGCATGACGGGTACGGCGTTGACCGAGGACCAGGAGTTCCGCGAGATCTACTCACTTGACGTGGTAGAGGTGCCGACCAACCTGCCCATGATCCGCAAGGATCAGAACGATGCCGTCTTCTTCCGCCGTGAGGCAAAGCTGAAGGCGATCGTTGAGCAGATCCGCGCCTGCCACGAAAAGGGCCAGCCCGTGCTGGTTGGCACCGTTGCCATTGATAAATCCGAGGAGCTTTCACACCTCTTGCGCCGTGAGGGCATTCCGCACGTTGTGCTGAACGCCAAGTTCCACGAGCGCGAGGCGGAAATTGTTGCCCAGGCGGGCAAATGGGGCGCGGTTACCATCGCCACCAACATGGCCGGCCGTGGTACCGACATCATGCTGGGCGGCAACGCCGAATATATGGCCAAGCAGCGCATGAGCGAGGAGGGCTATAGCCCCGAGATGATCGCCGCTGCCATCAGCTCTGCCACCACAGAGGACGAGGAGATTTTACAGGCACGCCGCGCCTTTGCCGAGACGTTGCGCGCCTGCCGCGAGGAGATCGCGCCAGATGCCGACCGCGTTCGCGCGGCGGGTGGCCTGTATATCCTGGGCACCGAGCGACATGAGAGCCGCCGCATTGATAACCAGCTGCGCGGCCGTGCCGGCCGCCAGGGCGACCCGGGTGAATCCAAGTTCTATATCTCGTTTGAGGACGATCTGATGCGGCTGTTTGCCAATTCCAGCGTTCTTTCCCTGATCAATAACGATAAAAACGGCGATCTGCAGCTGGAGATGGGGCTGATCACCCGCACCATTGAGGGCGCGCAGAAGAAGATCGAAAACATTAACTTCACCCGCCGCAAAAACGTGCTGACCTACGATGACGTGATGAACCAGCAGCGTAACATTATCTACAAGCAGCGCGGCGAGGTGCTGAACGATGCCGACCTGCGCAACACGCTGACCGGCATGATCACCGAATCGGTAGGCGCGGCCTTTGATACCTTTATCACCGATGACGAGCGCAGCTTTGACGAGCTTCGCCAGCACTTTATGGGCACGCTTTGCAGGCCGGATTCCTATCACTTTACCGAGGAGGAGGCTGCTGCCCTTTCGCACAAGGAGATTGCCGCCATGCGCGAGGAGCTGATCGCTCGCGCGCTGGAGATCTACCAAAGCAAGGACGAGCTCTTTGGTGCCGAGCAGATGCGCGAGGTAGAGCGTGCCGTGCTGCTGCGCACGGTAGATGAGAAGTGGATGGATCACATCGATGCCATGGATGACTTGCGTGATTCTATCTCACTCAATGCCTATGCCCAGCGCAACCCGGTCAACGAATACCGCATTGGCGGTATGCAGATGTTTGAGGAAATGGTGGCCGACATTCGTGATACCACCGCGCGCCGCCTGCTTTCGGTGGTGCCGCAGGAAAAGGTCGTTCGTGTACAGACGGCCAATCCCTTAGAGACCTCGGGCGAAGGGAATGCCCCGGCACGCGGCAAGGTGGTGCGCACCGCAAACGGCGTGCAGATCGGCCGCAATTCCCCCTGCCCCTGTGGCAGCGGCAAGCGCTATAAGCGCTGCTGCGGCGCCGGCAAGAGCGAGGCTTGACCATGGGCTTTGGTTATTTATTCTTGGGCTACGTTGTCAGCCTAAACTTTTTGGTCTACAGCGCACTCACCATGCCGATCGCCGTGGTGCTGATGCTGCGCGGCATGCTGTCGCTTAGCCGCTTTAACCGCCCGCTGAAGGAGGCCTACCTCCTTCTGTGGCCTACGCTGCTGCTTTCTCTCTGCTCGTTCGTGTTAGAGCTTTTGCGAATGCTTAGCCTCTTGCGCCAGGCGCAGTTTGATGCCATCAACACGCCGCTTTCGATCATGATGCCGGTGGCGCTTCTGCTGTTTACCTGGCGGCTACTTTGCGGCATCTGCGCGCTGGCCAAGGAGACCGGGCTGCCCAAGCTGGTCTACCGCGCGCGGCGCAACCTGGTGTTTTCCGCCATTGCCTATCTCGCCTATATCTTCTTTTCCCTGCCTATCGGGGCTGATTGGTTTATTGCGGCCACCGTGCACGCCTTTGTGCCGGTGCTGCTTTGCCGCCTGATCGCCACGGTGCTGAACGCCATGCTGATCTATTCCTGCTATATGTGGATCTGCATGCCGGAGGACTTAGATATGAAGCGCAAAAAGACCGGCATCGGTTTTTTAGACGAGCTGAACGAAAAGATGGACAAGCGTGAGGAAGCGGCACAGGAAGAAAAAAAGAAGGCGCTGGCCGATATCTATCGCAAGCGCGAGGAAAAATACCGCGCAAAGCACAAAAATGACAAAGGGGGGACCAAATCATGAAGCATCACACCCGCGTTCTGCGGCCGGGGCTTTTGCTGGCAGCTGCCATTCTGCTCGCCAACCCTTTTATCTCTACGTTGGACGTTCTGCCGGATTTTATCGCTTACTTATGCATCATAGGTGCCCTGCATGGCGTGGCACCGCTGGTGCCGCATTTTGATAGTGCCATCCAGCAGGCAAAGAAGCTATTGCTTATCACCGCCTTAAAGGCTCCCTCTTTTCTTTGGGTAAGCGCCTTTGCCGCCGGAGACGAGCGGCAGCGCGTGATGTTTACGCTGGTATGCTTCTCCTTTACGGTGGTAGAGCTGATCTGGCTTTTCCCCTTCCTGCGCGAGCTGTTTGCCGGTATGGATTATTTAGCCGAGCGATACGGCATTGATTCGATCGTAGCTACCCCCTCGTACCGCCAGGCATCCTGCTTAGCCAGGGCACGCCAGGCGGCCTACATAGCCCTGCCCGCCAAGCTGATCTTAGCGGTGCTGCCTGAGTTTTCTCTGCTCTCCAGCTACGATATGCTGGGCACGGTGACCACCACCGGGCGGGATATCGCATCCTTCCGGCCTATGCTTACGCTGTTTGCCTTTGTGATTGGGCTGGGCTTTGGCATTGGCTTTCTCATTGGCTTTATACCGCTTTGCCGCGCGCTGCGGCGGGATGAAGCTCTTGAGAAGCTGCTGGGTGACCTGCGAGAGGAGAGTCTACCCCTGCGGGGTGGCGAACGGATGAAGCGCGTGCGTTATGCCACCTGGTGTCTTTCGCTTGGTTCCTTCTTTATGATCGATGCGGTGTTAGATGGCATCAATTACCTGCCAGATGCCGTTGGCATCCTGCTGCTAGGCATAGCGGCCCTACTGCTGCGCCCACTGGTCAGGCGCGAGGCAAGCGTTGCGCTGGTGGCTGCCTGTCTCGCGCTGCCGGCATCAGTGGCTACCTACTGCATGCGCCACATCTTTTTTATGAACTACAGCTACGAGGCTCTTGGCCGCATTATAGAGGCAGATGGGCTGTACAACTCTCTTTCCACCTTCTCGGTCTTAGAGACGGTGCTGGTCGGTGCCCTTTGTGCGGCAATCTGCTACATGCTGTGTGCGCTGATTCGTGAGGAGACCGGCTACCGGGCCGATAACGTTCACAACTATTCCTCCCATCTTCCCCTGCACCGTGCTCTCTGCCGCAAGGCGGTGATCATGGCCGCCCTTGGTACCCTAGCATCGGCTGCCACCACGGCAGACGTGTTCCTGCGCCGCATTACCGAACGATATAAGCAGGGCGCAGCAGACGGTGCCGGCGAGGTAATGGGCGGTGTGATCCTGCCGGTGTACGGCTGGTTTTGGCTGGTCGTATTTGCCCTGTGCGGCATCTACTTCCTCTATACGCTGCACGTGTGCGCCGTTTTGAATAGCGAGGTAGAGCACAAATATTCTATTTCCTAAAAGCGCTTTTTTCGCCGGGGGCTTTCCCTGCTCCCGGCGAAAAGTTTTTTTCATTTTTTTGAAAATAGGGCTTGACATTTTCTAAAGGGCGTGGTATAATATCATTCGTTGAAGGCCAGATATGCTGGTGTGGCTCAATGGCAGAGCAGCTGATTTGTAATCAGCAGGTTGATGGTTCGACTCCGTTCACCAGCTCCATTGAGAGTTCACCGGCCTGAGCTCTCACTTTCATATGGGGGAATTCCCGAGTGGCCAAAGGGGGCAGACTGTAAATCTGTTGTCACTGACTTCGATGGTCCGAATCCATCTTCCCCCACCAGAAAAAAGCACTTGCGTAAGCAAGTGCTTTTTTCAACTAAATCCGCCGATGGCGGGAGAAATCCACCTGCGGTGGATGAAATCGCTTTGCGATGAAATCCCGCTTCGCGGGATAGGGGCGGCGGATTTAATTTCATCTGAAGCCGCAGGCTGAAGATTTCATCCGAGCTTACTCGGATTTCATCGCGCTCTGCGCGGTTTCATTGACTGTTCCTTTCACTTGTGATACAATAAACACACAGATGTGATGATTATGGCAGAAAACAAGCTCGCAGATATGTCAACCGAATTTGCGGTTAAAATTTTAAATTTGACAGATGGCATTAAAGGGCATTATTCTTTAGCCAATCAGCTTGAACGTAGTGGCACCAGCATTGGAGCGAACATCAGAGAAGCAAAATATGCACACAGTAAGGCGGATTTCGTCGCAAAATTGCAAATATCCCTTAAAGAGTGTTACGAAACGGAATATTGGATTGAGATTGCGCAAAAAGCAAATATTATTTCGGAAGATATTGCAAAAACAATTATACACGATTGCGGCTCAATTCGCAGAATGCTGATTGCCTCGATTAATACCGCAAAGGAGAACGCAAAATGATCGATATCAACGACTGGATAAATAGATTTCTTAAGATCTTAAACGATACTTTTGGAGAGCGCGTATGGTTTGTTGGATTGCAGGGCAGCTACAGTCGCGGCGAAGCTCGTGACACAAGCGATATTGACGTTGTCGTTATACTCGATCAACTGTCCGCTGCTGACATTCAAAAATACAATGCAATGTTAGATACCCTTCCCAACAGAGAACTGATTTGCGGTTTTGTTTCGGGAAAGAACGAGCTTCTTGATTGGGAGCCTTCCGATCTTTTTCAGTTTTACCACGACACTACACCAATCAAAGGAAGCCTTGAGGAGGTGGTGGCAGTTGTTGATGAAACCGCCGTTAACAGAGCAATCAAAATCGGTGCTTGCAATATTTATCACGGATGCGTTCACAATATGCTCCACGAAAAGAGCGAGGATATTTTGAAAGGATTATATAAATCTGCCTCTTTTGTTGTGCAGGCTATCGCCTTTAAGCAAACAGGCAAATATGTAAAACATCAAAGTGAATTGCGAGATGTTGTTTCAACAGATGAAAGGGTTATCGTTGACACCTTTTTGAACATGAAAAATGGCGGAATAGTAGATTTCAATTCGATGTCCGAAGCATTGTTTGCTTGGGCGAAGAAATGGATTTCCGAAGCGCGTTGATCGAATTCCAATTTGTTGAGATGCAGAAAAATAGAAATGCGGACACCTTTTGTTCGTTTTTACCTCGTTTAGACACCTTTTATCCGCTTTATCGCAGAAAAAAGCACTTGCGTAAGCAAGTGCTTTTTTCAACTAAATCCGCCGATGGCGGGAGAAATCCACCTGCGGTGGATGAAATCGCTTCGCGATGAAATCCCGCTTCGCGGGATAGGGGCGGCGGATTTAATTTCATCTGAAGCCGTAGGCTGAAGATTTCATCCGAACGGAGTGAGGATTTCATCGTGCAAAGCACGATTTCATTATTTTTCAGAATTTTGTAGATGCATTTCGGGCTTTTCGGGTCTGTAGACAGAGTCGAACCAGCGAAGGCCTTCCTCTGAGAAAAGGTGGCACGGCATAAGCCGTGACGAAAGGAGCCTGCGTGATTTAGGATTCAGATCTTGATTTCACCAACAAAATATGATAGAATGAACACATCCACCAAGTCCCCACCGAACCAACGGAGGAAAAAACGATGCAACTTTGTTTAGAACAAATCAAGGCGGTCACGCAAGGTGCCTTTGACGTGATCGAGGTAGACGGCTATACCCGCTTTCTGCGCTTTACCGAGCAGGAGACGGCCGTGATCGACAATCCAAACCTCTACTATCCTGCCGGTGTGCAGCTGACCTTTCAGACAGACGGCACCGCCCTGCGCATTGCCGGCCGCAACACCGAAAAAAGCGGTGTGCGAAGCTACTATGCCTTTGATATTTTAGAAAACGATAGACTGATCGCCTCTTTTTCCAACCTGAAGGATGAGGATGCCGTTGGCAACTACGCCTGGGGCGTATACCCCTTAGGCAGCTTTTCTGAGGAGATGGCGCTCAGCGAGGGCGAAAAAACGATACGCATCCTGCTGCCGCATTCGGTGCAAGCAGAGCTTTCTGAGCTGACCGTGGTGGGGGCCACCTACGTTACTCCCGTTAAGCGTGAAAAAACGCTGGTCGCCTACGGCGATTCGATCACCCAGGGGTATGATGCCCTACATCCGCGTAACACCTACGCCATGCGTGTGGCCGATGCGCTGGGCATGGCGCTGCATAACAAGAGCCTGGGCGGCGCAAGGTTTGACCCTGCCATGAGCGCGGCACCAAGCGGCGTACATGCCGATATGATCTTGGTTGCCTACGGTACAAACGATTGGTGCGGTCTTGACCGCCCGACGCTGACTGCCAATGCTATCGGTTTTTTTGAAAATCTGGTCAAGCAGTACCCCGGCGTGCCGATCTATGCCGTCACACCCATCTGGCGTAAGAATCACGAAGCCGTGCCGCCCTTTGGCACGTTTGCAGAGCTGGCCGATATGATCGAGACGGTCTGTAAGCCCTACCCCACCGTGCGCGTGATCAAGGGCATGCCACTTGTACCGCCCGATGAGGCGCTGTTTGGTGATCTGGAGCTGCATCCGAATGATGCAGGCTTTGCCGCATATGCGGAAACTCTACTGAAGAATATGGAGAAGGCAGAATGAAGCTGAAATTTGACGTTTGTGGAAGAACCCAGCCGGATCCCTTTATTTTTGAGGATGACGGCAGGCTATATCTGTACGTGACCGGTGGCGAGGGGGTTGAGGCCTATTCCGCCACCGACCTGACCGACGTGTGGCACTACGAGGGCGTGGTGACCGCCTTTGCAGACGGACGGGATTTTTGGGCACCCTCGGTCATCAAGCATGAGGGCATTTATTACATGTACGTTTCCTGCTATCGAAGCATTGACGGCGAGGCCTGCAATGAGCATATGCACGTGGCGCGTGCCACCTCGCCGCTTGGGCCTTTTACAGACGAAAAGCGGCTTTACGATCGTTTTTCGATCGATTCTCATATCGTAAAAACCGACGCCGGGCTCTTTTTATGGTTTGCGCAGGATAATCTTGCTTGTGAGCGCGTTGGCACACGGGTATGCATTGACCGCCTGCTGGACCCCTACACGCCCGCAAACCAGCCGCGCGAGATGATCGTTCCCACCTTTGACGAGGAGTGGTTTACCCCGCAGTGCACGCCCGAACGCAACTGGCACACCATTGAGGGTGCCTTTTGGTTCCGGGAGGGGGAATGGCAGTACGTGATGTACAGCGGCGGCTGTTACCAGGATGACACCTACCACATCGGCTATGCGGCGGCAAAGACCGGCGAGACCGACCTGACCAAGCTCGATCTTGAAAAACACACAAAGGACGGGCATTTTGCCCCGGTGCTGATCAAAAACGAGTTTGAGGAGGGCACCGGCCACCACAGCGTGATCAAATGGCGGGGCGAGTATTACGCCATCTACCACGGGCGTGATTACGCCCCCAAGGATGGCAGCGGCTACCGCGAGGAGCGCACTGCACGCGCCTGCCGCCTGCAGGTGAAGGACGGCATCATCACCGCCGAGCGGTATGAAAACAAGCTATAAAAAGAAGGAGAGACATGAAGTGAACCCAAAAGTTTAGACAAAAATTAAATATTAAGTTGTTTGCGAATGAGCTCGGTATTGCACTGGGCTCATTCCTTTTAGTTTTAGAGAAATTCTTTCGTTGTTGTAGTAATGTATGTATTCTTCCAACTTTTCAATGAATCCCCGAGGGGATTCAAATTTTTCGCCGTAAAACATTTCAACTTTCAACCTACCAAAGAAGTTTTCCATTATGCCGTTGTCCATGCAGTTTCCTTTGCGAGACATACTTTGTGTAATGTTGTGTTCGGCAAGAAGCCTTTGGTATTCGGCATGCTGGTATTGCCAACCTTGGTCAGAGTGAAATAACGGTCGTGCGTCGGCAGGAAGTTTCTCAAATAATCCATCTAACATATCTCTAACTTGCTGCAAGTTAGGACTTGTTGAAATAGAGTAAGATATAATTTCACGGTTGAACATATCCAGCACCGGAGAAAGATACACTTTTTCGTCACCGATCTTAAATTCCGTAACATCGGTAGTTAGCTTTTCAAACGGCTTGTCTGCATAAAAATCTCTGTGTAGCAGATTATCTGCTACCTTGCCAACTTCACCTTTGTAGGAATGGTATTTGCCGTTTTTGCTTTGTTTACCACGTAGATGAAGGGATTTCATCAGTTTAAGTACTGTTTTATGGTTAATTTTGTAACCTTTTGCTTTCAAAACAGTATAAATTCTTCTGTAACCATATCTTCCTTTGTTGGCATTGTAGATCTCTAATATATCTTGTTTTTCGCTTTCGTATTTGTCTTTATTCTTCTGCTTCAGATAGTAATAGAACGTACTTCTCGCTATCCCGGAAAGCTCTAACAAATCTTTAAGCGGATACTCTTGCCTTAGTTCAGCAATTACGAAC
>JAZQLY010000016.1:0-27205 GCA_045543015.1 Eubacteriales bacterium | reverse complement strand
GTTTGTTTGTGGTATAATCTTTCATGAAGTGATTGAGTCCTTTCTGTTAGGTTTGAGTTGTGGTGACTTTATTTTAACAGAACTCAATCACTTTTTCTATTCTTTTTTGTTTTCGGTCTCACATCTATTGTAACACTACAGGGTAGAAAAAGGTAAAAAACGCTGATGCTATTGACAAATTCTCCCGGTTGTGGTATACTGTATGTGTCATCTCGTTTTCAAAACAAGATGGATTGTTTTTGCAAAACACATAAAGGAGAAAAACATATGAGCGCTTTTTCTATCATTACCGACACCGGCTGTGATATCGCGCTGGATGTGCTTGCCGATTGGGGCGTCCGTTGCGCTTGTCTTTCTTTTAAGTTTACCGATGAAGACACCGTTTATCTGAACAACGAAATGCCCACGGCTGAGTTTTATCAGGCCATGCGTGAGGGGCGGCAGGCAAAGACCTCTGCCGTGAACAGCGAGACCTTTCGCCTGCTGTTTGAAGAGGAATTGAAGCAGGGGAGAGACGTTCTTTACCTCGGTCTTTCCTCCGGCATCAGCAGCACGTTCAATGCTGGCCGCATGGCAGCAGAGCAGCTGCGTGAGGAATATCCTGACCGCAAGATCCTTGCCGTAGATCCGCTTTCCGCCTCCGCCGGCCTTGGCCTGTGGATCCGCTTTGCCGTAGATATGAGAGATGCTGGCAAAACGATTGAGGAGACGGCAACATATATTGAGGAAAACCGCCTTTCCATGTGCCACTGGTTCACGGTAGACGATCTCGTTTATCTCAAGCGTGGTGGGCGCATCAGCCCCGCCGTTGCCTTTGTGGGCGGCATGCTGGGCATCAAGCCGGTCATGCACGTGGATAATGACGGGCATTTGGCCAACGTGAACAAGGTGCGCGGCCGCCGTGCCGCTATCCGTGCCATGGCAGAGCGGTATGCCGCCCTGGCCAAGGATAAGGAAAACGGCGTCATTTATATCTCCCAGGCAGATTGCTATGCAGATGCCGAGGCGCTGGTTGCAGATATCCAGGCCTTGACCGGCCGCGCCAAGGGGGCCGACCATATCACCGACGTGGGCACCGTTATCGGCTCTCACTCCGGGCCCGGTACGCTTGCACTCTTTTTCCTGGGCACCGAGCGGTAAGCTTTTCTATATAACCGAAAAAAGGAGCATTTTATGCTGCATAATATTGATGAAGCAACGGCGTTCGCCATCCCCTCTGAGAAAAAAGAGGACCGTTATCTGGATGGTGAGCTGCTTTCCCGCATGGCGCGTGGCGGCGCGGCAGAGCTGCGTACCAACGCCGAGGAGGTCAATCATTTAAACGTTTTCCCGGTTCCCGATGGGGATACGGGCGATAATATGTGCATGACCATTGAGAGTGGCGTGGCCGCGCTGGATAAGCTGGATGAGACGGCCAGCCTGCAAGAGACGGCGGCCGTCCTCTCCCGCGGTATGCTGCTTGGCGCCCGCGGTAACTCCGGCGTTATCCTTTCCCAGTTCATTGCCGGCATGGCCAAGGGGCTTGCCAACTGTGAAAAGGCAAACGCCAGCATCGTTGGTCGCGCACTCACCGAGGGCGTGCAACAGGCCTATGCCTCGGTCATGACGCCTACAGAGGGGACCATCCTTACCGTTGCGCGTGAGGCGGTGGAATATGCCAACGGCCGCTTGCAGAAGGATAGCACCGTCAACAGCTATTTCCAAGACCTGGTGACCGAAATGTACCGCTCACTGCAGCGCACACCGCAGATCCTTGACGTGCTGCGTGAGGCCGGCGTGGTCGATAGTGGCGGGGCAGGGCTGTTCTATATCATCGACGGCTTTAACCGCGCCCTGAACGGGGAGGAGATCGCCGTTCCCGAATTGCCCCCTGTGGCAAAGGCTGCCTCCACGATCGATCTGACGGCCTTTGGCCCGGATAGCGAAATGACCTATGGCTACTGCACCGAGCTTTTGCTGCAGCTGCAGACGGCCAAGGTGGCAGATATTGAAAATTTTGATATGCAGGAGATCATTCCGTATCTTGAGAGCCTGGGTGATTCGCTGGTCGCCTTCAAGACGGAGAGCATCGTCAAGATCCACGTGCATACCAAAACGCCCGAAAAGGTGCTTGCACATTGCCGCCGCTTTGGCGAGTTCTTGACCGTCAAGATCGAGAACATGTCCGTGCAGCATAGCGAGCAGACCGTGCATGAGGAAAAGCAGGAGTTGCCTGCCTCCTCCTTCGTTGCCGCTGCCCCCGTGGTGCGGAAAAAATGCGCCGTTGTTGCCGTGTGCAACGGCGAGGGGATGGAGAACCTGTTCCGTGAGTTCGGGGCTGATGCTATCGTAAACGGCGGGCAGACACAGAATCCCTCCACCAATGACTTTTTGGATGCGTTTGCTACCGTGTCGGCAGAGCACATCTTCGTGTTCCCGAATAATGGCAATATCCTGATGGCTGCCCGCCAGGCAGCAGAGCTTTATGATAAGGCTACGGTGCACGTGGTGGAAAGCCGCGATGTGGGTGCCGGTTACGTTGCTCTCTCGGCTGCGGACTTCACCGCTGAGGACGTGAATGAGATCCTGGACAGCATCGCCGCTGCGATGGCCGGCGTGACGACCGGCTTTGTGTCTCCCTCCATCCGGGATGCGGAGCTGAACGGGGTGACCATCCACGCGGGCGATTACATCGGCTTTGTGGGCAAGGAGATGATCGCCTCCTGCGAGAAGTGTGCCGAGACTGCGCACAAGCTGCTTGACCATATGCTGGCAGGCGGCAGCAAATACATGCTTACCGTTTTCTGCGGCAAGGATGCCGAAAGTGCAGAGGCAGAGCTGCTGCAGGGCAATCTTGAAAAGCAGTATCCCAACCTGGAAGTTTATTTTGTTGATGGCGGGCAAGAGATCTACCCGTACATCTTTGCCGTAGAATAGATCGAGAAAGAAAGTAATCAGAGAATCCATGAAGAAGCCCTGCGCCATTCTTGCCAAAACCGTTCGTGTGATCTGCATTCCGCCCGTTATGGTGTCTGCTCTTATCCTTCTTTTGTATGTGGGAGAGAGCGGCGTATTTGCCAACGTAGCGGATGCGGTCGTTGCCTTTTGTCTGCTTGCCCTGCTGCCAAGCCTTGCCTATCCTCTTTCCGGCATGGTCGCCTCTGTGCGTGAGCGGGGAAGAGAAGGGCAACGCTCGCTTGCCATGTACTTTTCTGTTTTGGGATACGTGCTGGCGTTCTTCTACGGGCTGGTGGCCGGTTGCCGGGCAGAGCTGCGCATGGTGTTTTCTACCTACCTGCTCTCGGTCCTCTTGCTGCTTGGCGTCAATAAGCTGCTGCACATCCGTGCAAGCGGCCACGCTTGCAGCGTTTGCGGGCCGATCGTGTTTTGCTGTTACTTTTTCGGCCTTGGCGGCATTTTCGCCGGTGTGGCGATCTATGCGCTGGTGCTGTGGGCCTCTCTCTATTTAAAGCGGCATATGCCTGCCGATTTTGTGTTTGGCACGGCCATTTGCCTCGTCTCTTTCTTCCTTTCCTGGCTTTCCTTCGTAGCCTTTGCTTAAAAAGGGATAACAAAAAAACGCGCACCGCCGTGCGCGTTTTTTTGTTATCCCGCAGTGACGGGGCGTTTTTGCTTATATCCCCTTTTCCGCGATCAGCTCGTCGAGGATCTCGGCGGCGCATTCCACAAAGCGCAGACAGGGGCGCACTTTGTAAAACTCATCGTTGCGTGGGGTGGGGGTGCTGGCGGTGTCAGAGGCGGCCTTCTTTTCGGCCGAAAGTGCGCAAAGCAGCTCACGGCAAATGATGCTGTCGCCATGCGTGCGTTCCTTGAATTTGGCAGCAAGCGATTGGATCAGCGCGTAATGCTCCTTTTTTTGCCCGTCATCGGTCGGGGATGTGTATCCGTAAAGGATGCCCGCCACCATAAACATGCCGGAAACCGCGCCGCACACCTCGCGCAAGCGGCCCATCCCCCCGCCAAAGGAGGAGGAGAGACGCAGGGCGTAGTCACGCGATAGGCCGGTCACGTCACAAAAGGCAACGAATACGGCCTGCGCACAGTTGTACCCCTCCACAAACAGGTCGCGTGCCAGTTCTTTATGTTCCATCTTATTGCACAATATCAAACTTGTAGCCAACGCCCCAAACGGTCTTGAGCAGCCACTTGTCCGATACCCCTTCCAATTTCTCACGCAGACGCTTGACGTGTACGTCCACCGTGCGGGAGTCGCCTAAGTAATCAAAGCCCCACACCTTGTCCAGCAGCTGGTCGCGGGTGAAGACACGGTTGCAGTTGGAGGCAAGGAAGTACAGCAGCTCCAGCTCCTTGGGCGGAATGTCGATCGCCTTGCCACGGATCTTCAGCTCGTATTTCTGCAGGCTGATCTCAATATTCTCAAAGCGAATGACCTCTTCATCCTGCTGGCTGGTGTGCGCATTATAGCGGCGCAGCACCGCCTTGATGCGGGCAGAAAGCTCCTTCATATCAAAGGGCTTTACAATGAAATCGTCGGCACCCAGCTCCAGGCCCAGCACCTTGTCAAACACCTCGCCCTTGGCGGTGATCATAATGACCGGCTTCGGCGAGATCTCACGGATCTCGCGGCATACCTGCCAGCCGTCCTTTTTGGGCATCATAATGTCGAGCAGGACGATATCCGGCTCATAGATCTTAAAGAAGTTGACACCCTCGGCCCCGTCATTGGCCGTCTTGACCTGGTAGCCCTCCTTTTCCAGGTGCAGGCGCAGCATCTCGCAAATATTCGGGTCATCGTCCACGATCAGCAATTTCGTATCCATTGTACAACCTCCGTTTGTTAATTTTGATATTTTATTCACGAAGTTCATGATGTAACTATTATACACCTTTTTTTTCGTAATTGGTGTACAAAATATGAACAAAAAGCAGGAAAGTAAAAAAATCGCGAAGCAGATAGGAATGGGGAGGGAAAAGCACGGCTATCTTTCAACATGTTTGAAAAGTCACGAAAAATATTTGACATGATTTTACTTTTGTGATAT
Source organism: Eubacteriales bacterium (assembly GCA_045543015.1). GTDB lineage: Bacteria > Bacillota > Clostridia > Oscillospirales > CAG-272 > UBA1740. The sequence goes on along the minus strand of JAZQLY010000016.1, from coordinate 22,202 downwards.
AATACAACCGTAGTTATGTGTGAGGAGGGCTTCTTATGTCCAATATTCAACTGATAAAGAACCCCGGCTATGTGTATGACCTGCTAATTTTGTTTTATATCAAATTCAACATGCAAGGCTATGTGGAGGAATCTTCTCTTGAAAAGGACGAGGCAGAGCTGGCAGAGACGAAAAAGTTTTGCGAGGACCTGTTAGCCCGTTTTTCCGATATCCCGGACGAGCTGTGCGTCTTTTTTCACGCTATCGAGACCAGGCGCACGTTCATGACCACCCAATATTACAGCAAGTACAGCAATGGTTTTTTGTCTACGTATGACTTTCAATTTCTGATTGCCGAGCTGGGTGACCAGGAACGCTTGATCCGCCGGATGATCGGCTTTTACTTACACGATCACACGGAAGAGGAGATCGATGCCTGTATGCGATCGCAGACCACGCTTTTTTCGCATATCAAGGCAACCAAATATTCTGCCGAGGAGAAGAACCGGCTGTATGAATTTTTCGTAGATCCTGCACCGTATATACAATGTCTCATTCGTGAGCTGATGGCGAAGGAGGTGCAGCTTGCGGTCTACTATCAAGAAAACTATGAGAAGATCCTGGCAGCGCACAATCAGTTTTCTCTTGAGCAGCTGTGTGGGCAATTTGAGGGCGCCCGCGAAAATATCAAGGACAACCAGCCGGTGTATGTTACCTATTGTCTGATCAACCGTTTGCACATCTTCTCACGCCCCTTTGATGACGCCTTTCTTTTCGCGCTGGGGGTCGAATGGCAAAGGGCCCTCCCGCTGTCGAGGGAAAAGAGAGGGAAGGCAGACCTGCGCGAGCTTGGCAGCGCACTTTCCGATGAGAGCCGCGTGCGCATTCTGGAGCTGCTGCTTGAGAGGGATGAAATTATGTGCAAGGATTTAGAAAAGATCTTTGATTTTACCGGCTCTACGGCTTATCACCATATTACCATTTTGTCAAGGTTCAAGCTGCTGAATATGCGCTATCAAGGAAAAAGCGTGATGTACAGCCTCAACCGTAATTACTTTGACGATGCCATCAAAGCGCTTGGAAAATTCTCAAACGCCAAGTGAGAATCCTTGCAGAAATAACTGAAATAAAAGGAAGCACACAGGCTTGCAAGCCTGTGTGCTTCCTTTTATTTCAGCACGGGTCTTGAAGGATCTCGCAGATCCCAGATGCCTTCGTCTAGGCCGTGCTCCTTGGGCAAGGTGTCACAGCCAAGGCAGCCAAACGCGCCAAAGACGTTGCGAGTGGGGAAGGACGTATCGGCATCGACGTCTACCGATAAATACGAAGCGCAGTTTGCGATCTTGCCGCTGTTTTTAATGTGCAGATGACCGATAATACCACCGATGTGATTTTTCCGTCCCAAACGTCCGGCTTTTCGGCGCTGCAGCCGGGCAGCAGCGCAAGCATCAAGCAAGCAAGTAGAAATAAAGCGGCAATTTTTTTCATGTGTGGTTTTCCTTTGTGTTATTTTTTAAAATTTTGCAATATGCTTTTTATGATTATAGCATGTTTTGGAACACATTTCAAGTTTTTTTGAAAATATCTTGACATTTTTTAAAATCATGATATAATAATTATAAAAAACAAAAAGGAGGTTTTTGTTTTCTTTCATCGTTTTGATACGCAACGGGAATTTGTTATGATGATTTCATCAAAAGGAGAAACATATGAAAAAAAGTATTTGTTTGCTGCTTGCGCTGGTCATGTGCCTTTCTTGCTTTGTTGGTTGTCCGGGGCCGGCACCATCGGGCGAGGAGGAGGTAAAGCCGATGACGGCGGCAGAATTTATCGCTACCGTGAACGGTGTTGTGCAGGAATTCAACGATCAGGATCTTTCCTCTGTCGAGCTTGAGCAGGTGTTTGCCGAGGGCGTGAGCGTAGAGGCGCTGCTTGCAGAGTTGAAGGAGCAGGAGGGGCAGGTCCGCATAGAGACGCGGGTAGAGGGCCAGCCGCTTGATATGACCTGTTCCTTGAAAAACGGAACGGTCTATGCTACCGGCGAGGGGGTTGACATGTATGTGACCCTGCTGGAGGATGCGCTGGTTCTTATCTCGTGCATGGAGCAGGGCGGAGAGACCCTTGCGCAGGCAAACTATATGCTGCTCTCCTCGCTTTTGGGAGAAACGGAGATCCCCGAGGGGGCTATGGAGGAGCTGGAGGCGATCCTCGCCTCGGTCGATCTGTCTCTCCCCTTGCTCACCGAGGAGGACGTGACGGTAGACGGTACGACCTTTATCATCCAAAACAGTTACGTTACCAGCTTCTTCAAGGCGGCCATCGACAGCTTTGTGACCGAGGGGACAGCGATGGAGAGCGATCTGGCCGCCGTCAAGACCATGCTCCCCGGCCTGATCGACAACCTTGGGCTGAAGATCGCGATAGAGACCAAGGGGGCAAGCGTTGTGGGCTATTCGGTCTCGATCGATGCGAACGAGGAGTTCAATGCGCTGATCGGCGCACCTGCCGAGATCGATTTCAAGGTAAGCTATGCCATTACCATGACCGATGACGGTAAAAACCTCAGTGGCGTACAGCTTGACATGAAAGTAACCGACGTGATCGACCTTGCGTTTGCCGCAAGCGTGACCTATGCCGACGAGGAGATCGAGACGCTGACGGTGGATATGGATTGCGAGCTGAAAAACCAGAATTTTGGCAGCGAATACCAATATAAGCAGGATGAGATGTGGGGGAACCCCGTGGAGGTCTATTACGCCTTGCAGGCAGACGTGGTCGTGGACTTGGATTTCACCGTTTCGCCGCGCGCACTTCTTGCGGATGCCCCTGCCGAGCTGCGTTTGGCAAACGGCACGGTGACCGCTTCCGTGGTCAACGGCAAGGTAACGGCAGACGGTATGCCGGCCGGCAAGAATGATGCCTTTGCCGCCTCGATGCTGGAAGCCGCGCTTGGCACGTTAACGGTCACCGTTTCGTCTGAAAAGCCGGAGGCGGAGACGAATGCCGTGACGGTCAAGGTCACTACGCCGGATGGGGAAGAGCAGGAGGTCAAGGTCACCCTTACGTTAGGAAAAGCGCCGGGCTTTGTCGCAATGCCCGATGCGGCGACCGACCTTTTGTATGAGGCGTACAGCGATGAGTACGTTATGATGTATGACGTTGTCGCCAATTCCTCGGAAATTACCGGCAGCTTCTACTACTTTACCGAGGATGGCAATACGCTCCTGTTTGATTATTACGGATTTGGGGACGGGGGAGACTCCTTCATTGTGATACCGGGGCAGTTTGTCTATCTGTATGCCAACCAGATTGTTTATGATAACGGTGATTATTTGATCTACCCGGCAACAGAGCACAGTAGTCCTTGGCTGTGATCGCAAAAGACATGCCGATGCGGGCAAGCCGCATCGGCATTTTCTCATTTTTGCCGCAAAAAATGCGAGAAGTACGTTTTTCCCCTTGCTATTTTTCTTCATTTATAGTATAATAGTGGGGTAAAAAGAAGAAAGCGCCCTGCCGGGCAAGAGGAAAGAGTATGAAACTTGGTATCGTCGGTTTGCCGAACGTCGGCAAAAGTACATTGTTTAACGCGTTGACCAATGCCGGGGCGGCATCTGCCAACTATCCCTTCTGCACCATTGATCCGAACGTGGGCATCGTTCCCGTGCCGGACAAGCGCCTGGATCGTCTGGCAGAAATGTACAACCCCGAAAAATACACCCCCGCCGTGATGGAGTTTGTGGACATCGCCGGTCTTGTCAAGGGTGCCTCCAAGGGAGAGGGGCTTGGCAACAAGTTCCTTGGCAACATTCGCGAGGTAGATGCCATTCTGCACGTTGTCCGTTGCTTTGAGAATGATGATATCATCCACGTAGACGGGAAGGTCGACCCGCTGCGTGACGTAGAGACCATCAACCTGGAGCTGATCTTTGCGGATATGGAGGTGGTGGAACGCCGCCTTGACCGTATTCGCAAGCTGGCGCGCAACGATAAGTCGCTCACGGCCGAGGTAGAGGTCTTTGAAAAGATCTACAAGACCCTTGAGGAGGGGCTTTGTGCCAGGACCCTGGACCTTGATGCAGACGAGCAGGTTCTGGTGGCCGAGGCGCGTCTTCTGACGCTCAAGCCGGTCATCTACGTTGCCAACGTCGATGAAAATGACATCGCCGGTGATCTTGCCGATAATGCAGGATACGCCGCCCTCAAGGCGCACGCAGAGAGCGAAAAGTCCGGCATTATTGCCGTTTGTGCGCAGGTAGAGGCTGAGCTTTCGGATATGGAGGGGGAGGAGAAGAAGGAGTTCCTCGCCGACCTTGGTATTGAGGAGAGCGGTCTTGACAAGCTCATCCGTGCCGGCTACGCGCTGCTGGGACTCATCAGCTACCTCACCGCCGGCCCGCAGGAGGTCCGCGCATGGACGATCACCAAGGGCACCCGCGCACCGCAGGCGGCCGGTAAGATCCACTCGGATTTTGAGCGCGGCTTTATCCGCGCCGAGGTCGTCTCCTTGGAGGATCTCTCGCGTGAGGGCAGCATGGTTGCCGTCAAGGAAAAGGGGCTTCTCCGCTCCGAGGGTAAGGAATACGTCATGCAGGACGGCGACGTCGTTCTCTTCCGCTTTAACGTATGATCGAAGGGACTGTCGTATTTCGGCATAACCGCAAACAAAAAAAGAATGAGTGGGATTTTGCATCCCGCTCATTCTTTGCATATAGGGGAATTTGTTTGCCCGCAGCCCTGTTATTTCCAGAATTCCTGTACGGTCTTTCTCTCAAACAGACCGGCAAGCTCCCGTAGCGGGTCACACCCCTCGTACAGCACGCGGTAGGCCGCCAGCGTAATGGGAAGATCGACCGAGTATCGCTCGCCCAGCAGCTTCATGGCGCGGGCGGTGTAAACGCCCTCGGCCAGCTTGTCAAACCGCTCGCCCCTTGCCAGCGCCTCGCCAAAGCGGCGGTTGTTGGAATAGGGGGAGAAGAGCGTGGTCTCATAATCACCCAGATGGCATAGCCCGTAGGCAGAAAGCTCGTTACCGCCCATGGCGGCGATCAGACGGGCGACCTCCCGCGCGCCGCGTGCCATCAGCGGCCCCTTAAGCGAGGAAAGACCGCTGCCATCCAGTACACCGGCCACAATGCCCATCACGTTCTTGGCCGCCGCGCCGATCTCGCTGCCAATGATATCGTCGCCGTAATAAAAACGGATCAGATTGCTGCGCAGGCGGTCAACCAGGCTACAGACCAGCTCCCGGCTGTAGCCGTCTATCAGCATGCAGTTCGGGTGTCCGGCTGTAAATTCTTGAATATGCCCGGGGCCGACCCAAACCGCCAGCCGGTCCTTTTCGTAGCCGCAGGAGAGCATGATCTCGCTCAGACGCAGACCGCTCTCCTCCTCTAACCCCTTCATGCAAAGCACGATCGGCTTTTCTTTTGCGCCAAGGTTGCCCATCTGCGTAGCCAGCTCGCGCAGGCCCTGTGACTTGATCGAGATCATGATTACCTCGGCCGTGCGCACGGCCGAGGCAAGATCGTCGGTCAAGCAAACGCCATCCGGCAGACGGACGTATTCGTTTTGCCGCGTTGCCTGCAATTCAGCCAAGGAACGGCTGCCGGGGCGCCCCCATTCGGTAACGTCATGGCCGCCCGTGGCCAGATACCAGGTAATAAACGAGCCCCAGCGGCCACAGCCAAGTACGGATATCTTCATTCCTTACCTCCTCTTTCTGCCGCATATTCGCGCGGCGACGTGCCATAATGGCGGTGAAACATTTTGGAAAAATTAAACGGGTCGCGGTAGCCGCACAGGTGCGCGCTCTCGCTGACGGTATAGCCGTCCGAGAGCAGCTTGGCTGCCGCCTCTAACCGTACCGAGACAAGATAGTCCTGCATCGTCATGCCGTACCGCTCCTTAAACAGGCGGGAAAGATAGCGGCGGTTGAGCGACAGGCTTGCGGCAATGCTCTCTACCGAAATGTCCTGCATATACATGGTGCGGATGTAGGTCTGCGCCCGCCGCGCATAATGCGCGTGGCTTGGGCGGTTGACCAGCATTTCGGCCACGATGCGGTGCAAAACCGACGTCACGTATTCCTCCCGCGCTCCCTCCCAGCCGGCAAAGCCGGTCTTGGCCGCCTGGTAAAGCTCCTGCATCGTGGCGCGGGAGAGCCTGCCGACCGGAGAGGGCAGGGCATCCAGCCTTGCTGCCAGGTTGCCGGTAAAGTGAATCCAGAAATAGTGCCAGGGCTCCTCACGGTCGGCCTCGTAGGTCGCTGCCTCGCCTGGGCGGATAAGAAAGTAGCCGCCCGCTTCGATCGTGTATTCCTTTCCGCCCATCATCAGTCGCCCGCGCCCGGCCATTACGTAATGTAACAGGTAGTAGGGGCGCACCGTAGGGCCAAAGCGATAGCCCGGCTCGCAGGCCTGCGCTCCCATGGTCAGGGGGTTCAGGTCGGAAAGCCCGCGGTCAACCAAAATAAAGTCCTGCTGCTTTGCCATGTGCTCACCTCTTTCATGTAGTTACATTATAACATGTATCAGGCACTTTTTGCAATAGAAATTTTAAAAACGTTCTGCTATAATTAGAACAAATAGAGCGATGCGCAAGGCATCCTCAAAAAGTAAGGAGAGAATTATGAAAGTTACATTTATGGGTGCGGGCAGTACCGTGTTCGCCAAAAACGTGCTGGGCGATACCATGCTGTGCGATTCCTTCCACGATGTGGAGATCGCACTTTATGACATTGACGGTGACCGCCTGGAGGAGTCCTACATCCTCATCACCGCCATGAACAATACCGTCAACGAGGGCCGCGCCACGGTCAAAAAGTACCTCGGCGTTGAAAATCGCAAGGATGCTCTGCGCGGTGCCGATTTCGTAGTAAACGCCATTCAGGTTGGCCTCTATGATCCCTGCACCATCATCGACTTTGAGATCCCTAAAAAGTACGGCCTGCGCCAGACCATTGGCGATACCCTGGGCATTGGCGGTATCATGCGTGCGCTGCGCACCATCCAGGTGCTCAAGGGCTTTGCCGCCGATATGGAGGAGGTCTGCCCCGATGCCTGGTTCCTCAACTATACCAACCCCATGGCCATGATCAGCGGCTTTATGCAGAGATATACCAAGGTCAAGACCATCGGCCTTTGCCATAGCGTGCAGGTCTGCTCTGAGGGCATTATGAAGGCGCTCGGCATGGAGGATAAGATGGAGGGTCGCTTTGAGACCATTGCCGGTATCAACCACATGGCATGGCTGCTTGACATCCGTGATAAGGACGGCAACGACCTGTATCCCGAGATCCGCCGCCGCGCAAAGGAAAAGAACGCAAACGAGAAGCATACCGATATGGTGCGCTATGACTATATCGATAAGCACGGCTACTACTGCACCGAGTCCAGCGAGCACAATTCGGAGTATAACGCCTTCTACATCAAGCCCGGCCGCGAGGATCTGATCGAGAAGTTCAATATCCCGCTGGATGAGTATCCCCGCCGCTGCGTGAATCAGATCGCCGCATGGGCAAAGCAGAAGGAAGAGATCATGGCCGGCGGCAAGGTCGAGCACACCCGCTCAAGAGAGTACGCCTCCCGCATCATGGAAGCGATCGTGACCAATACGCCCTATAAGATCGGCGGCAACGTGATCAACCACGGCCTCATCTCCAACCTGCCGGACGAGGCATGCGTAGAGGTGCCGTGCCTGGTTGACCGCGCCGGTATTCACCCCACCTACATTGGTGAACTGCCGCTGCAGCTGGCCGCCATGAACGCAAGCAATATCTATCCGCAGATGCTGACCATCGAGGCTGCCGTCACCGGCGACCGCCAGAAGGTCTACCAGGCTGCCATGATGGATCCGCACACCGCCGCAACCCTCTCGACGGACGAGATCGTTGCCATGTGTGACGAGCTGCTTGATGCACATGAAAAAGCCGGCTATCCCTGCCTGTAATGCGTAAAACAACAAAAAACGCTCCTTTGGGGGCGTTTTTTGTGTTCCTTTCGTAGCTCAGGAAATGACGCCGAGGAATTTCAGCACGCATAGCACAATGCCTACGATGCTGTAGATCTCCATCAAGCTGCCAACCAGTGCAAACACGATGCCGATGATGGGGAAGTGTGCCAGAATGGCGATCAGCCAACCGACAACGGCGCAGATAACCAAGAAGATGATCAACTGGATGAGCAGAGAAACGAGGTTCTTTTCCTTTACCTTAAAGGGGGTGGGCCAAAGTGTCTTCAAGAAATCCATGGCGGTGTCTCCTTTCGTTTTTTCTATTATATCACAAAGGAAAATGAGAAGTCAACTATTTTTCGGTTGCTTTTTGCAGAATAAAATGCTATAATGATAAAAAAACAACAAAAGAGGGAAGCTTTATGCTGAAAATTGAGCATCTGACAAAGATCTATGGGGAGAAAAAGGCGGTAGACGATCTTTCTCTCACCATTGCCCCCGGTGAGATATACGGCTTTATCGGCCACAACGGGGCGGGAAAGACCACCACCATCAAGGCCTGCTGCGGCATTCTGCAGTGCGAGGCAGGCAGCGTGACGGTCAATGGTCATTCTATGAAGGATGAGCCGCTTGCGTGCAAGCGCGACATGGCCTATATTCCGGATAACCCGGATCTGTACGATTTCCTCAGCGGTATCAAATATCTGCACTTCGTAGCCGACGTGTACGGCGTGCCGGCCGACCTGCGCGCAGAGCGCATCCGCACCTATGCAGACCGCTTTGAGCTGACCAAGGATCTTGGCACGCCCATTTCTGCCTATTCACACGGCATGAAGCAAAAGCTTGCCATTATCGCCGCGTGGCTGCACAGCCCGCGCTTGATCATTATGGATGAGCCGTTTGTCGGGCTTGACCCCCGCGCCGCACACATTCTGAAGGGAATGATGCGGGAGCATTGCGATGCAGGCGGTGCGATTTTCTTCTCCACCCACGTGCTGGAGGTAGCCGAAAAGCTGTGCGACAAGGTTGCCATTATTCAGCGTGGCAAGCTGATCGCCTCCGGCCGGATGGACGAGGTGCGCGGCAACAACTCGCTTGAAAGCGTATTTCTGGAGCTTTCCGATAACGGCGCACAAGGAGGGCAGGGATGAAAACGCTTGGCCTTTTGCTGAAGCTGCAGCTTTTGCAAATGCTTTCCTCCTTTTCAAAAAGCATGCGCACAAAGAAGAGCGCACCCTCGGTTTTGGGGCTGGTGCTGCTTGCTCTTCTGATCGTCTTTTTGGCTGCCTGCTTCATGTTCATGTTTTTCCCCGTGTTTTTGCTCGTGCTTCTTTCTTTGGTTGAAACGGGGGGCAATCTTTCCTTCTACTTTGGCCTGACCGGGTGCCTGACGTTTCTGTTCTGCATCTTTGGCTCGGTTCTGACCTCACAGTCTGCCCTTTACCGTGCGCGGGATAACGAGCTGCTGCTCTCTATGCCGCTCTCACCTGTAAAGATCCTGATCAGCCGCATGCTGTATCTGCTCATTACCAACACGGCGTTTGGCACGGTGGTTGCCCTGCCGGCTATTCTCGTCTTCGGCATGCTGGGGAACCCCGGATTTCTGCCCCTGCTTTTTGCGGCCCTTTTCTATTTCATGACCTCGGTGGTGGCGTTGTGCATCTCCTGCCTGCTTGGCTGGCTGGTCTCGCTCATTACCTCCCGTATCAAGCGCAAAAACGTGTTTTCTCTTGTCTTTATGGTGGTGGCGCTTTCGCTGTATATGGTGGGCATGTTGGCGCTTTCCTCCGGCATGGAGCAGATCGGTGAAAACATCTCCGGCATGGTCAGCACGCTCTCCCCCTATCTCGGCTTGTGGATGCTTGGCGGCCGCGCGATCGTATACGGTGACCTGCTTGCCGGCTTACTGTATACCGGCATCTTTGCGGTCGTGCTTGCCCTCACGCTGCTCATCCTTTCGCGTACCTATACCCGCCTGCTGACGACCAACCGTGGCGGCGCACGCTATACCTACCGTGAAAAGACGGTCAAGCAGGGTAGCGCACGCATGGCGCTTGTTAAAAAGGAGATCAGCCACTTCGTTGGCAACGCCAATTATATGATGAACGAGGGCCTTGGTCTTTTATTTGCCGTTGGTCTTTCGATCTACTTCCTTGTCAGCCGTGAAACGATCATGGCCACGCTTTCTACCCTCCTGCCGATCGATATGGCCGCTGTGGCGGCCGGGGCGCTTTGCCTTTGTACCTCTATGGTCATCATTTCCGCCCCCTCGGTGTCCTTGGAGGGCAAGTCGGTCTGGCTTGCACAATCTCTGCCGGTTTCGGGTGGCACGGTGCTGGCTGCCAAGGCGTATGCGCATATTTTGGTAAGCGCGCCCTTCTTCCTTCTTTCCTCCGTGCTTTGCGCGGTGGCGGTACAGAGTGGCGTGCTGGAGACGGTCGGCCTTCTTCTTCTGCCGTTTTCAGCAACTGTGTTTTGTGCCTTCTTGGGTGTCACGCTGAATATCATTTTCCCCAAGCTGGATTGGGTGAACGAGGTCTACGCCGTGAAAAACGGCTTGGCCGTCGCGCTGACCATGTTTGGCATGATGCTGCTGTGTGGCGTTCTGTTCCTTGCTTTGGTGGTCCTGTCGCTTGTCGGTATCCCGTCCTTTGCTTTGACGGTAGGCTTCTCGATCCTGTTCCTTGGCCTTTCGGTCGCGCTGCGGGCGTATCTGATGGGCGGTGGGGCGCGCCGCTTTGCTGCTCTGTAAAATTTTGGCATAACCGCAAACAAAAAAAGAATGAGTGGGATCTTGCATCCCGCTCATTCTTTTTTTGTTATTGCGCGTTCTCGCGCCGTGCAGAAAGCCCTTCCGGCTTGCTTTGAATATCGCCTGCGCGGGTCAGCGCCCAGCGTGTCATCATCGGGCCAAAGATCTCGTAGATCAGTACGCCAAAGAGAATGACAAAGCGCACCGTGTTGCCGATCTCGGTATTGCCAAACACCTCGTCGGCGGCTACCGTGCTAACCATGCCAAGCGCTACGCCGGCCTGCGGGAGCAGGGTGATGCCCAGGTATTTGACGATGTTTTTATCACACTTCATCAGCTTTGCGCTGCCGGTTGCGCCCAGGCACTTGCCGGCAGAGCGGGCAAGGATGTAGAGCAGACCAATGAGAATGAAGATCGGCCTGGAGAAGACGCTCAGATCCAGGCTTGCACCGCTGATGACGAAGAAGAGAAGAAACAGCGGCTTTGTCCAGCGCTCGGTCCTTTCCATCATCTCCTCGGACGTCTTACATACGTTGCAGAACACCGTGCCCAGCATCATGCAGGTCAGAAGCGAGGAGAAGTGGATGCTGATACCCACGTCAAAATGCAGCTTGGCCAGTGCCACGGTCAGGAAAACGAAGGTGATCATCAGCGTCAGACGGTTGCTGCGCGAATGGAAGAAGGTCTCCACGAAGGAAAGAATAAAGCCGAGAATGGCACCGAGCACCAGGGAAAGAACGATCTCCAGCATCGGCTCTACCACCACGGAGATCCAGTCTAACGAGCCGCCGCTGACGTGCAGTGCCTTGGCCACACCAAAGGAGACGGCAAACAGGATCAGGCCTACGGCATCATCCAGTGCAACGATGGGCAGCAGAATATCGGTAAGCGGGCCCTTTGCCTTGTACTGGCGCACGACCATCAGCGTAGCGGCCGGTGCAGTGGCAGAGGCGATCGCACCGAGAATGATGCAGGCGGGCAGGGGGAGATAGTCAGTGCCTGTGGCCGAGAGCAGGAGGAAATGTACGCCGATCAGCACGGCATCCACCAGCAGCGTGGCCACCACCGCCTGAAAAACGCCGATCACGCCGGCCTGCTTGCCGGTCTTGCGCAGCTCCTTCATGCGGAACTCGTTGCCGATATCAAAGGCAATGAAGCCCAGGGCAACGTCCGAAATAATGGTAAATGCGCCAACCGGTGCAATGGCCTCGTTAAAGCCAAAGGCAAAGCCGCCAAGCACAACGTGGCCGAGGCAGTAGGTGCCGATCAGCACGCCGCCGATCAGATATGCCGTCACGTCCGGCAGCTTCAGCGGTTTCAGTACGCGGGTCATCATCAGACCGATAAACAGGCAAAGTGCCATGCTGAGAAGAATTTGAATGGTAGACATAGAAGCCTCACTATAATTTATTGATACCCGTCTATTATAGCACTCCGTGTGCGGTCTGTCAAGGATAAAACTGCCGAAATATTCCTGCTTTTTACGGGAAAAAGGATCGATATTGTTCCGCTTGAAAAAAAGGCTGGATTCTTTTGCGGATTTGTGCTATAATAAGGAAAATGACTGTGCAAGAAAGGATGTTTGCTATGTTACCGATCGAACGCATACGCTTGTTTTTATTTGATATGGATGGCACGCTTTATCTCGGAGAGCAGCTTTATCCGTTTACCAAGGAGCTGCTTGCCACCATCCGTGCGCAGGGCAAGACCTATATGTTTATGACCAACAACTCCTCCAAAAGTGTGGATGGGTATATCAAAAAGCTTGCCCGCCTTGGTATTGAGGCGCGGGAGGAGGATTTTATCACCTCTGCCCAGGCAACGGCAGATTATTTGCTGCGCAACCATCCAAAGGAGCATTTTTACGTGATCGGCACGCGCTCGCTGCTTACGCAGCTGGCCGAGGCGGGCCTTGACGTGACCGACGAAGATGACGGCCGTATTACCGGCATCGTTGCCGGCTACGATACCGAGCTGACCTATCGCAAGCTGGATGACGTTTCACGCCTGCTCTCAACCAAGGAGCTTTTGTATATCGCCACCCACCCCGATACCGTTTGTCCCACCGAATACGGCTTTGTGCCCGATTGCGGCGCCATGTGCGAGATGCTGTATCAGGCCACCGGCAAGCGTCCCTTGGTGATCGGCAAGCCGGAGCCGCTGATGCCGCAGCTGGCCATGCAGCGCACGGGCGTCACGCCGGATGAAACGGTGGTGGTAGGCGACCGGATCTATACCGATATCGAGTGCGGCCTGCGTGCAGGGGCGCATACGGTCCTCGTGTTCAGCGGTGAGACCACGCCTGCCGACCATGCGGCTGCAGAACGCAAGCCGGAGACCACCATGGAGGACGGCAGCGAGCTGCTTGCTATGCTGAAGGCGCTGTGATGGATAGCACCGGTGCGGAAGATTTGATCATAATGCCTTGCATAAATATATTGACAGAATCGAGTTTTTGTGGTAAAATAATACATTGTGAAAGGCGTATTGCCTGCAAGATCAGTAAAGGGAGGAACCGTTCGTGGCGAAAAGTAAGCGCGCGGAGTATAATGACCAAAGTATTACCAAGTTAAAAGGCGCTGACCGTGTGCGCTTGCGCCCTGCCGTTATCTTTGGATCGGACGGGCTGGAGGGCTGCCAGCACTCCTTTTTTGAAATTCTTGCCAACGCGGTTGACGAGGCGCGCGCGGGCTACGGTGAGGAGATCACCGTTACCGCTTACCGTGATCACTCCATCCGTGTAGAGGACTGCGGCCGTGGCGTACCGCTGGGGTACAACGAAAAAGAGGGCTGCTATAACTGGGAGCTGATCTATTGCGAGCTGTATGCCGGCGGTAAATATAACAACAACAGCGGCGAGGGCGCCTACGATTATTCGCTCGGCCTCAACGGCCTTGGTGCCTGTGCCACGCAGTACAGCTCTGAATTTATGCACGTGCAATCCTTCAAGGAGGGCAAGGTCAGCGAGATCCATTTTGCCGCCGGCTCCGCCGTCAGCGATCTGGAGGAGCGCCCCATTGCCCGCGGCGAGCGCAAGAGCGGTACCACCGTGCATTGGCGGCCGGATATCAAGGTCTTTAACGATATCCGCATCCCGCACGAGTTTTTCATTTCCACCATGCGCCGCCAGGCCATCGTCAACGCGGGTGTCCGCTTTGTGCTGAAGCTGGAAGGGGAAGACGGCAAATTTGAAGAGACCGCCTACTACTACGCAAACGGCATTGCAGATTATATCGAAGAGCTGACCGGCGGCGATTCGATGACGCAGCCCGTTGACTGGAAGATGGAGGCTGTCGGCCGTGACCGTGAGGACAAGCCGGATTACAAGCTCCGTGCCGAGATCGTGTTCTGTACCTCCAAAAACATGAGCCTGGCAGAATACTACCACAACTCCAGCTTTCTGGAGCTGGGCGGCTCACCGGCCAAGGCCGTGCATACCGCCTTTACCTTTGAAATTGATAAATATCTCCGCTCTGCCGGAAAATATACCAAGAATGAGAGCAAGATCGCCTTCCAGGACGTTGAGGATTGTCTGGTCATTATCATCAACAGCGCCTCTACCGAGACCTCGTATGAAAACCAGACGAAGAAGGCGATCAACAACGTCTTCATTACCCGCGCCCTGACCGATTATCTCAAGCAGCAGCTTGAGATCTACTTCCTTGAAAATCCCAACGCGGCAGAGGCCATTGGCAACCAGGTGCTGCTGAACAAGCGCAGCCGTGAGCGCGCGGAGAACGAGCGCATCAATCTGAAGAAAAAGCTGACCGCCTCGATGGACGTGACCAACCGCGTGGAGAAGTTCGTTTCCTGCCACTCCAAGGACCCGGAGGAGCGCGAGCTTTATATCGTAGAGGGTGACTCGGCGCTTACCTCCTGTAAGCTGGGGCGGGATGCGGAGTTCCAGGCGATCATCCCCGTGCGCGGTAAAACGCTCAACTGCATGAAGAGCACCTACCCCCGCATTTTTGAGAGCAAGATCATTGTAGACCTCTTGCGCGTGATCGGCTGCGGCGTTGAGCTGCACGAAAAGGTCAAGACGGATATGCCGCCCTTTGATATGAAGGCCTTCCGCTGGAGCAAGATCATTATCTGTACCGATGCAGATGAGGATGGCTTCCAGATCCGCACCCTGCTGCTTACGCTCTTTTACCGGCTGCTGCCCACGCTGCTGGCAGAGAAGAAGGTCTTTATTGCGGAATCTCCGCTGTTTGAGATCACTACCAAGGATAAGACCTATTTTGCATACAACGAGGCAGAGAAGGCAAAGATCATAGAGGAGCTTGGCAAAACGAAATACACCCTGCAGCGCTCCAAGGGCCTTGGCGAAAACCAGCCGGATATGATGTGGCAGACCACCATGAACCCCGCCACCCGCCGTCTGATCGCCGTAATGCCGGCCGATGCAGAGGAGACCTGCCGGATGTTTGAGGTGCTGATGGGGGATGACCTGCCGGAGAGAAAACGCTTCATTGCCGAAAACGGGCACCGCTACCTGGCAGATGCCGATTATTAAACCGTATAAAAATTTAGAGAAATAAAGAGGAAACACAATCATGGTCAACGCATTGAAAAAATCTACCAAGTTTGCCGGTGTGGAGGGGCCGCTCGTTACCATCGTGATGGACGGTGTCGGCATTGCCCCGCACAACGCCGCCAACGCCGTATTTGCGGCACACACGCCCACCCTTGATTACCTGATGGCCAATTACCCTATGGTCACCCTGAAGGCACACGGCACCGCCGTCGGTCTGCCGAGCGATGATGATATGGGTAACTCCGAGGTCGGCCATAACGCACTTGGTGCAGGCCAGGTGTTTGCACAGGGTGCCAAGCTGGTCAGCAGCTCGATCGAAAGCGGCAAGATGTTCGCCTCCGAGACCTGGCAGAACCTGATCGGTAACGTTAAGGCAAACAACAGCACGCTGCACTTCATCGGTCTGTTCTCGGATGGTAACGTCCATTCGCACATCGACCACCTCAAGGCAATGCTGGCCCGCGCCAAGGAAGAGGGCGTTGCGCGTGCCCGCATCCACATCCTGATCGACGGCCGTGACGTTGGTGAGACGTCTGCCCTCGATTATATCCTGCCTTTTGAAGAATATTTGAACACGCTCCGCGCTCCCGGCTTTGACGTAAAGATCGCCTCCGGCGGCGGCCGCATGAAGGTAACGATGGACCGTTACGAGGCCGATTGGTCAATGGTTGACCGTGGCTGGCAGACGCACGTGCTGGGCGAGGGCAGACAATTTGCCTCGGCCGAGGAGGCTGTTCGCACCTACCGTGAGGAGCTGCACGTTATCGACCAGGACCTGCCTCCCTTTATTATTGCAGAAAACGGCAAGCCGCTTGGCACCATTGAGGATGGTGACAGCGTGATCTTCTACAACTTCCGCGGTGACCGCGCGATCGAGATCTCCCGTGCCTTTGACGGCGGTGAGGAGTTTACCGCCTTTGACCGCCGCCGTGTGCCGAAGGTACAGTATGCCGGCATGCTGGAGTATGACGGCGACCTGCACATTCCCGCCCACTACCTGGTCAACCCGCCTGAGATCACCGAAACGCAGAGCGAATATCTCTGTGCCACCGGCGTATCGCAGCTGGCTATTTCCGAAACGCAGAAGTACGGCCACGTTACCTACTTCTGGAACGGTAACCGCAGCGGCAAATTCTCGGAGGAGTTAGAGACCTATATCGAGGTTCCCTCGGACGTCGTACCCTTTGAGCAGCGCCCGTGGATGAAGTGTGCTGAGATCACCGATCGCCTGATCGAGTGCCTTGAGAGCGGCAAGTACAAGTATCTGCGTGTGAACTTCCCGAACGGGGATATGGTTGGCCATACCGGCAATTTCCTGGCCACCGAATGCTCGATGGAGGCGCTTGATCTGCAGCTGGCACGCATCCTTGCCGTGGTTGACCGCCTGCACGGCGTTGCGCTGATCACCGCAGACCACGGTAACGCCGACGAGATGTATGAGATCGATAAGAAGACCAAGGAGCCCAAGGCCAATAAGGACGGCAGCTTCAAGGCCAAGACCAGCCATACGCTGAATCCCGTTCCGTTCATCATTTATGACAACTACACCAAGGATGGTTATACCGTAAAAGAGGATAAGGGCACCTTCGGCCTCTCGAACGTAGCGGCAACCACCGTGCGCCTGCTCGGCTACGAGCCGCCCGCCGCTTGGGACGAGTCGGTTATTGACTAAATATAACAGGGCAGAGCCTATATACTACAGACAGGAGAAGCAACATGAAAGAACTTGATTTCCTCGCACAATTCGACCAGGAGGTTGCTGCGGCATGCCGTGAGGAGCTTACCCGCCAGCAGACCACGATCGAGCTGATCGCCTCCGAGAATATCGTTTCCCCCGCCGTTCTCACCGCTGCCGGCTCGGTGCTGACTAACAAATATGCGGAGGGGTATCCCGCCCACCGTTACTACGGCGGCTGCTATGCCGTAGACGTGGTTGAGAACATCGCCCGTGAGCGCGCCAAGAAGCTCTTCGGGGCAGAGTATGCCAACGTGCAGCCGCACAGCGGTGCCTCGGCCAACCTTGCCGTCTTCTTTGCCCTGCTGACCCCCGGTGACACCGTCATGGGCATGAACCTTGCCCACGGTGGCCATCTCTCACATGGCTCGCCCGTTAACATTTCGGGTAAGTATTTCAACATCGTTCCCTACGGTGTAGATGATGAAACGCACAGGATCGACTATGATAAAATGCGGCAGCTGGCACTGGAGTGCAAGCCCAAGCTGATCGTGGTCGGTGCCAGCGCCTATTCCCGCACCATTGATTTTGCGCGCTGCCGCGAGATCGCAGACGAGGTGGGTGCATACCTGATGGTAGACATGGCGCACATCGCCGGTCTGGTTGCCGCTGGTGTACATCCCAGCCCGGTTCCATATGCCGAGGTGGTGACCACCACCACGCACAAAACGCTGCGCGGTCCGCGCGGCGGCTTGATCCTCTGCCGTGAGGCACTTGGCAAGCAGATCGATAAGGCCATCTTCCCCGGCACGCAGGGCGGTCCCTTGATGCATATTATCGCAGCCAAGGCCGTTGCCTTTGGCGAGGCGCTGAAGCCGGAATTTGTGGAATACCAGCAGAATATCGTTAAAAACGCCAAGGTGCTGTGTGACGAGCTGCTGCGTCTGGGCTTCAACGTGGTATCCGGCGGTACGGATAACCACCTGATGCTGCTCGACCTCCGCCCGTTCAACATTACGGGTAAGGAGCTGGAGCACCGCCTTGACGAGGTGCATATCACCGCCAACAAGAATGCCATCCCTAATGACCCGCAAAGCCCGTTCATCACCAGCGGCATCCGTCTTGGTACGCCGGCGGTGACCACCCGTGGCTTCCGCGAGGCAGAGATGAAGCAGATCGCCGGCTTTATTCATGATATCGCCGTGGATTTTGAGGGCAACCGCGAGCGCGTCACCGCAGAGGTGCTGGCGCTTTGCAAGCGTTTCCCGATCTACGAATAATGGGGCTGCCGCATTTCGGCATAACCGCAAACAAAAAATGAGTGGGATCTTGCATCCCGCTCATTTTTGCATATAGGGGAGATTTGTCTGCCCGCAGCGTTTTATGGTAGAAAACCTGCGGTTTTCTCCGTTTCAAAATCCGCCGAGCCCCTTGCTGCATCATAAAAATACGGGCGAGAAATGGCTTTCTCGCCCGTTTTGCTGCGCAAAACGCATAGGCATGCTGTATGTTTATGAGACAGTCCCTTTATGAAAGATAGAACGCCAGCTCGGTGAAATCGGCAAGCGAAAGCGTATCCTGCTTTTTTTCCAGGCGGTAGCACTTTCCATCCGCCGTGACCGTTTGCTGCACGACGTTTTTTACGTGCAGGGCAGGGATGGCATCCTCGGCGCTTTCCCGTATCATACGGAACCCGGTCAGAACAAGGTGGTCAGCAAGCGATTCCATCATGATCGCGCAGGGCGGCTTGCTTGCCGTACCGCCAAAGCCGGCAGGCAGGTGGCTGATCGGGCGGCAGGTGAAGTTTTCCAATACAACGCCTTCTATGCAGCCGATGCCTGCGGGATGGTCCTCCTCGCAAAACAGCGGCGTGCGGCAGTAACGCGCACCGTCCAGGTTGATGGCATAGCAGCGAAAACCGCCGTACACGTTCTTGAAGTGAATGTTTCTGATCGGCGCCGTCACACTCAGCATGCGGATGATCGTGTGGCAGTTCTCGGTATAGATATTTTCAAAGGTGATGTCCTCAATCGCGTCACGCGGCAGGTCGAGGTTTTCCACCCGCTCTACGCTATCGTCGGCGTTCAGGGCGATCATATCGTCATTGGTTTGGCCAAAGGAAAGGGCGCGTATGTTGCGCACGGTGCCGTGCTTGACGTCACCGCCAAAGTGCAGCCCATCCTGGTTCACGCCAAAGCTGTCACTCACAAAATCAATATTCTCGATCTCAAAATGATGCAGATGCGCCATGCGCACGTAATAGGTGACCGAGTTGGCGATCACCATATCGCGCAGCACGAGCCCCTCCACGTTTACGAAATTCAACACCGCGCCCGAATAGCCGTTTTTGTCAAAAATATCCGGCTTGGCGTTTTCGGCTGCTTGGTTGTTACCGTCCCATATGCCGCCCGTGATGCAGATGCTTTGATCCCCCTCTGCTACGTTTTTGTTGGAGAGGAGAAAGTCTCCGCGCTGCTTGCGCTCACCCACCAGCACCAGCTTGGCGTGGCGGTTAGCCCTGATGGTGGTGTTGGAGGAGACGAGCAGCGTGCGGCTGATACGGTAGATCCCCATCGGAATGGTGATCTCGGCTGCGCCGCTGTCAAGTGCGGCCTGTATGGCAGGAAAATCGTCCTGTATCCCGTCGCCCCTCGCGCCAAACTCGACCACCGAAACGGTTCTTTTGCACGCCATGGTCAGATCTCCTGCCTGTGCAGACCGGCAGCATCCATGTATACAATGTGGTCAAAGCCCATCTTGCGCAGGCTTTCTACGCTTTCTGCAAAGCAGCAGTCCAGCGTGTCCTTTGCGTGTGAATCGGCCGAGAGGATGACCTCGCCGCCGTTCTCCAGCACGCGCTGCAAAAGAAAATCCTGCGGGTAGGGAACCGTGCGTACCTTGCGCGAGATGGCGCCCGTGTTCATCTCCACCACCGGGCAAACCTTCATGGCGGAATCCAGTGCCTCAATGGCTACGCGGCGGTAGTCATCCCCCGCATCGTCAAACAGCCCGAATTTGGTCAGCACGTCAAAATGGCCGATCACATCCGGCTTGCAGTTGATCACGTGCTCGGCTACCAGATCGTAGTACCGCTTGGCCATTTCAATACGCCGGCCACCGCACAGGCGGGCAATGCATTCCTCCTGCTGGATGCGGGTGTGGTCGATCGGGTAACAATCGCCCCCTGCACATAAGTAATGCACCGATGCGATAAAATAATCGTAATCGGCGCGGTCTGCCACGGAATAAGCATCCAATTCAAGGCCGATGAGCACGTCGATCTCTGCCTTGTACTTATCCCGCAGGGCGCGCAGCTCGGCATGGTAGGCCGGGTATTGCACCGGGCGCATGCAGTAGCTTTCGTCACAGGCGGTGTAGCTGTGGTCGGAAAAACCGATGGAAATAAAATTCTTCTCTATGGCACTTTGCACGATCGCCTCGGGCGAGTGCTTGCCATCCGAAAACGTAGAGTGGGTGTGCAGATTGGAAAAACGCATATGATCATCCTCCGGGGATATGTGATACGCTTATTGTATCACATTTTCCTCTTGGCTGCAAGTGCATCCCTTCTCTTTATCTTTGTGTTTTTTACTTTCTTTGGCCATTTGGCGTAAGCGATCCAACGCGTCAGACAGACCGCCCACGCGGTCAATGAGGCCGCAGCTGACCGCCTCCTGCCCATTGATAACAGAGCCGATGTCGTTTGCCATCTGGTCTGTGCGTGTCATAATGGCACGCAGGTAGCCCTCCTCCACGCGGGAATGGTCGGTGATGAAGCGAATGATCCTGTCCTGCATCCGTTGCAGGTAATCAAAGGCCTGCGGCACGCCAAGAACAAGACCGGTGGTACGCACGGGGTGAATGGTCATGGTCGCGCTGGGCACGATGAACGAGGTGTGCCCGGCCACCGCCAGCGGCACGCCGATCGAATGGCCGCCGCCCAGCACCAGCGTCACGGTTGGCTTGCGCATAGAGGCGATCAGCTCGGCAATGGCCAGCCCTGCCTCAACGTCTCCCCCCATCGTGTTGAGAACGATCAGCACCCCGTCGATCTTGTCGTTTTCCTCCAGCGCCACCAGTAGGGGGATCAGATGATCATATTTGGTGGCCTTTTGCGTGTTGTCGAGAACGTAGTGTCCCTCAATCTGCCCGATGATCGTCAGGCAGTAAAAGCTCTCCTCCTCGTTGCCGGCAAAGGTGCTGCCGCTTTTGATCATTTCGTCAAAGCTGTTTTCTCCACTGTTTTCCTCATCGGAAAGGGCGTTTTTTGCCTTGCTTGGTTCTTCCGTCATGCCGTTTCTCCCTTTTTTGAAAATTTTTTATAGTTTTACCGAGAATATTACAAAATATTCATTTACAAAACGAAAAGAATGTGTTATAATAAAACGGTTGAAAAAAATTTAACAAGGAGATACATTATGAACAAGGTCCTCGTTGAAACATCCGCAAGACACCTGCACCTGACCCAGGCGGCTGTAGACGCGCTGTTTGGCACCGGCTATCAGCTGACCAAGAAAAAGGATCTCAGCCAGCCCGGCCAGTATGCCTGCGCCGAGAAGGTAGAGGTGGTAGGTCCTAAGGGCTCGCTGATGATGAGCATCCTCGGTCCCACCCGCCCTGAAGATCAGGTTGAGGTTTCCTTCACCGATGCACGCGCCCTCGGCATTACTGCCCCCGTGCGTGAGAGCGGTGATATCGCAGGTACCCCCGGCATTACCCTGAAGGTAGGCGAAAACACCTACGAAATGAAGGAGGGCGTGATCGTAGCAAAGCGTCACATCCACCTCACCCCTGCTGCCGCTGCAGAATTCGGCGTGCAGGATAAGCAGATCGTGAAGGTAAAGGTTTCCGGCACCGGCCGTACCACCATCTTTGACGACGTTGTTATCCGCGTAAAGGATAGCTTCGCCCCTGCTATGCATATCGACACCGACGAGTGCAACGCTGCTGCTGCATTCGGCACCGTCGAGGGCGAGATCATCGCGTAAAATACATAAAGGAGATAGAAACATGAACGATTCCATCATCTACTCTGCGGAAGTGCAGAATATGTGCGTCGTAGCAAAGGGCCCGAACCACGGTCCCGCCCCCATTCCCGAAGAGGGTAAATGGGTACAGGCAAAGGAGATCACCGATATCTCCGCATACACCCACGGTGTGGGCTGGTGTGCTCCCCAGCAGGGCGCCTGCAAGCTTTCCCTGAACGTCAAGAACGGCATCATCGAGGAGGCCCTCGTTGAGACCATCGGCTGCTCCGGCATGACCCACTCTGCCGCTATGGCTGCAGAGATCCTGCCCGGCAAGAC
>JAZQLY010000015.1:0-32344 GCA_045543015.1 Eubacteriales bacterium | reverse complement strand
GGTACCTTTTTCTCGAAAAAGGTACAAGAAAGTAAGCAAAGAAAATTTTAGACTTATAAAAGAAAAAGATAACCAAGGAAAAACCAAGGTTATCTTTTTTTATTTGTTTTTTATTATTATAAAGTTTTTTCGGTTCCTTTTTTTCAAAAAAGGAACAAAAAGGTATAACAAAAAGAGCACCTTTTGGTGCTCTTTTTTTAATTTGGTGTGTAGTAGAGAGTTTTGCCTTTTTCAACGCTTTTGGTGAGCCAAACGGAGGCGCCGATGACACAATGATCTCCCACCGTGGTCTGGCCGCCCAAAATGGTGGCGTTGGCATAAATGACCACGTGGTTGCCGATGTTGGGATGGCGCTTGATGTTTTTTACCGGATTGCCCATTTCATCCAGCTCAAAGCTCTTGGCGCCCAGGGTAACGCCCTGGTAGAGCTTGACGTGCTCACCAATGCGGCAGGTCTCGCCAATAACAACGCCCGTGCCGTGGTCAATAAAGAAATACCGCCCGATGGTAGCACCGGGGTGAATATCAATACCGGTGTTTTTGTGCGCGTATTCGGTCATCATACGCGGGATCAGCGGTACGCCCAGCGTGTACAGAACGTGTGCCAGACGGTAGATGCTGATGGCCTCAAAGGCCGGGTAGGCCAGCATGATCTCCTCCTCCGAGCGGGCTGCCGGGTCGCCCTCATAGGCGGCGCGCACGTCGGTATCCAGCATTTCGCGCACGGTGGGCAGGGCCTCTAAAAACCGGCAAAGCACGGTCTCGCACGCGGCGGCATCGTTCAGCGTTTCGGATAGCAGATCCTCAAGCTCTGCTGCTGCGCGGCGCAGGTGGCCCTGGCAGTTTACACCCTCCTCCCCGCCAAAGATCTTGGGGTACATGGCGCTGCGTACCAGGTGCAAAAACTTCAAAATACGGGCAAGAAAGCCGGGGCCGATGGGGGTATCCTGCATCGGGGCGGTGTGCAGCTCTGTTGCCGCTTTTTCAATGCATGCTTTGATCGATTCGGATAACATGGTCTTTTTTTCCTTTCAAACGGTCTTAAAACGCGAGCAATGTCAACCCCATCAATAACGCAGAGGTGACAATAAAGAGGATCATGCCGGCATTGCCCAGCCACGCGCCCGTGCGCTCTTCCTTGGTCAGCGGCAGGGGGCAGGGGGCAAAGTGCAGACGGCGGTAATGGATGAGGGCCAGGATAAATCCGGACAGGGCAAGGCCGTACATCAGCACCGTGCAAAGCCCAACGCCAAGCAGCGGTGCCAGCTTGTCAGAAAGCCAGGCCATCTGCTCTTCCAGCGTACCGTTCTGCAGGGTAAGATCGTCTGATCCCAGCGCGTCATAAAAGACGGAGAGCAGGCAGCTGAGAGAATTGAAGGCCACGTGCAAAAGACAGGGGTAGAGCAGGCGGCGCGTGCGGGCGTAGACGTAGCCAAGAATGAGGCCAAGCCCCACGGCATAGAACAACTGATAAAAATTGCCGTGCATCAGCCCAAACAGCAGCGCGGAAAAGAAGATGGCGCTTTTTTCGCCGTACGGCAGCAGGCGGTCCATGACCGCGCCACGGCAGACCACCTCCTCCACGATCGGGCCAAGAATGCCTACGACCAAAAAGAGGATCCACCACGGTGCGCCGGCCATGACCTCGTCAAGCGGCGAGGTATGCTCACCGCCCGTAAGGGCAGAAACGAGCGACATGAACATCTGGCTGATCAGCGAGCCGGCAATGGCAACGGCCTGCATCAGGCCAAAGCACATAAACAAATGCCAAAACGGCATGCGCTTTTGAAGCGGCTTTTCCTGCCGCGCCGGCAGGCCGATGATCAGCAGCGCAAGGGGGGCTGCCAGCATATATAGGCAAAGCACCTGGTTAAACCAGATATACCACGGGCTTTGATAAAAATTGGGGAACGCAATGGCCGTTGCCAACGCCAAAAACAGGCTGACGATCTGTGGTGCTATGATAAATATCGTCATGCCCAGCCCCACGCGGTGATAGGCCCGCCGCGCCGCGGGCAGGTTGCCGCTTTGCGGCGGCATGTGGGTTTTACATTGCTCATTCATTAGGGGAAATCACTCCTTCTTCTCTTATTATTGTATCAAAATGTAGCGTGTGTGTCAATCGTTTTTCGTTCTTTTTTTATTTGCTTTCCGTGCGCGGCATGCTATTTGTGCAATGTGCTCAAAAAGCAGCATTTTGTTTTGTAAAATGTGGCGAAAAATAGAATTTCACTTGCAATTTTCCTACTTCTGTATAATAAAATATCCCTCGTGTTTTTTTGTGGGGAAAATACACTTTTTATGAAGTGAGGAATGGTTATGAAAAAGAGAATTACCTGCTTTTTGCTGGCGCTGGTGATGGTGCTGCTCTGTCTGCCCACCGCCGTCCTGCCGGCAGCCGCGGCCGATTCCGCTTCCTCGTCCTCGGATCCGATCTATATTCGTTTCCGTCTGGGCGATAAGCGTGGATACGGCTACACCGGTACCGTTATCAAGGAGGACGTGATGGCCGGCCCCGGCATTGCCGCCATTGAGTATCCGACGGACGATACCCTGCTTTCTCATGGCATCAAGCCGAGCGACGTGCTTGGCTGGTACGTGATGAAGCTGGACGGCACCGTGATCGATGCCTCTGCCTATAACGGCGTGTACATTTCGGAGGATCTGACCTTCTATCCGTATATGAAGTCCTCCGCTATGGGCTTTAATACGCCCGGCAATTCGCCCATCATTGCAGAGCTTAATACCACCAACAACATTCTTGCTCTGCGTAACGGCTGGACGGCCGGCGCGTACAGAGACGGCACCTTCTGGGCTTTTGAATATGCACCCAGCCCCGGCCTGGTATTTGAGAAGGGCACGAGCGCGTGGGGTGACGGCTCTGCCTATTATCGGGCGGGCGGTGGCGGTAACGCCATGGTTCTTTCCAAGAACGCCAACCGCGTGCTTGGCCTTTCCTGGACGGCCCTTGCCTCCGGCACTGTAAGCGTGAACCTGGATAAGGTTACCTTCCGCGCAGATGGACCGGCAGACGATAAGCCGATCGATGCAACCACCTACGTTGTTATTACCAAGAACGATCAGGTGATCTGGCCGAACGCCATCGCAGGCCAGAGTATGGTCACCACCGGCTTTGCCGATGCAGGCTGGTATAAGGTCTCTGCCGGCAATGCGGCAGCCCTTTCGGCCCATACCAACGTATCGGTCGGTGCTGCCCTCAGCAACGTCAGCGTAGAGGCAGGCGATACGATCCGCTTCTACTTTGGTTATTCCAATACCCGTATCGTAGACTGTAATCCGAACGTTGCCTATACGCAGGTCAATACCCTCTCGGAGGATATCGTTTATACGTTTCCCTACGCGTATGGGCCGGCAAAGCCTCTGGATGCTGGTCAAAAGCCGATCACCGGTGCCGTGAGCGATACCGACCCTGAGGTCAGCTACCCCGGCAACTGGGAGATGATCGTATACGATAACATGGCCGCCATCGCAAACAGCGAAAACGGCTTGGCTGCTACCTATTATACGAAGTCTGATTCCACGAAGGACGCCTTCTTCACCAGCAAGCAGGACTACGGCTCTGCCGGCTCCTCTCCTGCTGCCTTCATTTACGGCCTGGGGGCCGGCTGGGGTGAGGACTATTCCATCGCCGTCCAGAGCAACGGCGGTCACCGCGCCGCTGCCGGCTTCCGCTATACGGCAGAGCATGCAGGCTACCTGCAGGCCTCCTTTGATGCGTTCAGACGCTGTGCCATCGGCTGGGAAATGACGGCTGCCGGTTATAACAACCTGCGCTTTGCCATTTTCGTAGACGGCGTGATGGTATGGCCTACCGCCAGCGGTGCCGCTACCGATTATAATAATTGGTATAAGCCGTATACCGTCCCCTCCGATTATAAGCTGGCAACCAGCGCCGCGCCCGACCCCGCGCTGGCCGACATGACGGATGAGATGAATGAGGCCCTGGCAGACGAGAAGTTCTTTGTGCAGCAGGGCTCGCAGGTTGATTTCCTGATCACCTACAGCGCAACCGGTGTCAGCATCTGGCAGGGTGCTGCCAACGTGCTGCTCCCCACGGTGAACTATACCGATATTTTCGTGACCAATTTCTCCGCCTCTGCTGCGCTCGGTTCCTCCCTTGCGCTCAACTTCTCGGCAGATGCCAATACTGCCTCCTTCGTGCCGAACGAGAACAAGCCTTACCTGATGGCCGAAACGCTTGATCTGTCGCTTTCCGGCGGCGGCGAGGGGATCGTGATCGGTACCCCTGCCGTAACGGATGGCAAGCTGACCGCCAAGGTCTCGAATATCATGGCCAAGCAAATGACCGAGACGGTCGATTACGCCCTGACGGCCGACGTCAAGAAGCCGGGCGGCACAACCGAAACGCTGACGCTGGGCTCTGGTAGCATCTCGGTTGCCTCTTATATGAAGGCGCTGTACAACGCGACCACCGATACCGGCATCCGTGACCTGGCGCTGGCAACCGTGCAATACGGCGCAGCCGCACAGATGCACTTTGGCTACAAGACCGATGCCCTGGCCACGGCCGAGCTGGATGGCAGCGTATCCTTTACCCTGGATGCCGCCGTTGATAACGTAGCCCAGACGGATAAGAACGCCTACATTTTCAGCGGTGCAACGGTGCTGCTGGAGGATACCCTGAAGCTGAAGCTGCTGATGGATGCTACAAGCGCACCCCGTGCAGACTGGGATGACCTGTACCTGGCCATCAACGGCAAAAAGACGAACGCAACCGTTTCTCTGCGCGGTGATAAGACCGACGGTACCAACCTCAAGGCGATCGTTTCCATTCCGTTTGCCGAGTTTGCGACCGATTACCAGATCACCCTGCACGCAGCAGACGGCACGCTCGTCAGCTCCAAGCTGACCTACAGCGTAGAGACCTATGCTGCCCGTACTGCCGATGCGGATCAGGCAGATATGCTGACCGCCATCCGCACGGTCGGCAAGGCTGCCTTGAATTACAAGGAAATGGTCTCTCCCACCGATGACGGTGAGATCGTTACCCGCCTGGTGTTCCTCAGTGACTCGCACATCGGCGAGACCACCACCAACGCAAGCGGCAAGCTGACCTCGCAGCTGGCGCAGATCAAAAAGTGGAATGAAACGACCCCGATCGACGTTATTGCATTCCCCGGTGATATGACCAACCTGGGCATCAACTCTGAATACGATGAGTTCAATCGGATCGTGACTGAGGCAGGCCTGCCCGAGAGCATTCAGCTCAGCTTTGCAATGGGCAACCATGAATTCTCGGTCGTAGACGGCTCTGAGGGTACGAAGGGCTCGTATACCGATAAGCCCTCCCAGACCGCTATCGATTGGGCCTTCTACGCATTCAATAAGTACCTTACGGATAACTATCATACCGGCTCTGCCTACACCGTCAGCGAGGACGGTATGGACCATTCGCTGCGCCTTTCCGACGGTACCTATCTGATCGGCCTTTCCATGCGCGGCGGCGGTGCTACCTACGGTGCCACGACCGAGGCATTCCTCGTGCAGGAGGTGCAAAAGGCACTCGCCGAGGATCCCACCAAGCCGATCCTGATCTATAACCACATCGGCTACGGCGAGATCAAGGGTACCTCCAAGATGTCCCTCTCGGAGGAAACGCGTGCCTTGATCGACAATTGCCCGCAGATCGTCTGGATGACCGGCCACACGCACTACGCGCTTCAGGATCCGGCCATGATCCAGCAGAAAAACTTTACCAACATTCAGCTGCCTACCTCCGGCTCCAAGTGGTGGTGGGTATACAGCGCGGGCTACACCTCTCCCGCCTCTTACGCGTATGAGGCAAACCAGGGCCTGATCCTGACCATCAGCGATACCAACGTCATCTACGCAGAGCGTTATGACTTTGGCACGCAGGAGACCATCGGCCAGAAGTGGCGCATCGATATTCCCGCTATCCTGCGCTCGAAGGAGAACTTCACCTACAAGCTGGCTGACCGCGTGCTGCAGGCAAAGGCGCCGGAATTTGCAGCAAACGCCCAGCTGACGGTGGATAAGATCACTACCACCACGGCAACGGTCACCACGCCGCTTGCCACCATCAACGATGCCGTTTCGGACAATGCAGTAGAGTATTACGGCATCATCGTGACCGATATGGACGGTAACGTGGCCTTTACGCAGAAAAAGCTTTCTGAGTATTACCGCGCAAGCCGCGAAAACTCGACCATGAGCTTTGACGTTTCCGGCTTGAAGCCCAATACCGAATATAAGGTCTACATGCGTGCGGACAGTATCTTTGGTAAATCCTCCACGTCGCTGATCACCACGTTCAAGACCGAGGAATCCTCTGACCCGAGAGAATACCTCACCGAGCTGCTTACCGTTGATTACGGTGACGGTATTGCCGATGACCGCAAGGGCCACACCCTGAAAACCATCGGTACGCCTACGCTTGCAAACGGTACGGCTACCTTTGCTGGCAACAGCGCATACCAGTACACGCTCACGGCCTCCGATAAGGTGGCCATGGATGATACGCTGACGCTGGAGGCGGTGCTGACGATCAATGATTACGTCAAGGAAGCAAGCTCTCTGACCTGGGGCTACGATGCACTCATCTCCAACGTGCAGTCGGGCGGCTTCGGCTTGAACTACATTCACCAGTACGGCGAAAAGTCTGTCCTGCAATTCATCTCCTATACCGATACTGCCACGGTAGCAGCAGAGGTAGCGGTAGAGCTGAAGGACGAGATGCACGTAGTCGCTACCATCGGCGGCGGTTATCTGTCGCTGTACGTAGACGGCAAGCTTGCCAAGGCAACGCCCTTTGTTGGCAGCATCAAGCATGCCAACCACACCAACCCGCACTACCTGCTCGTTGGTGGCGATACCGATGGCTGGGGCAGCTACCAGTGCCCTGCATACTGCTCGATCAAGGACGTTCATCTGTATGCCGAGGGCGTAACGGCTGAGGAGGCAAAGGCCATGTATGCCAAGGCAACGGGGAATGAGAAGCTTGCCTCGCTTGACCAGCTTCTGAAGCTCGACTTTGACGGCTCCTATGCAGATACCTACGGTCACGAGGCCGCACAGAGAGGCAATCCTGTGATCGCGGACGGCAAGGCGACCATGACCGGTGATGCATTTGGCTACAAGATGGGTGATGAGGAATATGCACAGCTGCTGAAGACCATGACGCTGGAGATGGTGGTCACCATTGACAGCGAGTACAGCAAGACTGCTGCCAACGCGCTGTTTGCCAACCAGAACGGCGGCGGCTTCGGTCTCTTGTACATCCCGTCTGGCCACTCGAATACGTCTATTCGTGAAAAGCTGTATTTCGAATTCCATGCCGGCGGCAGCTACAAGACTATAACCTGCCCCGTGACGTTGGGTGAAGAGATGCACATCGTGGTAACCTATGATGGGTACATCGCACATCTGTACGTCAACGGCCAGCGCATGGGCAGCTATAAGGTTGCCGGTACGATCAAGGATCACGGCCCCAACACGGTATACGTGGGTGCCGACTACGGCTCCGGTGCTGACAATGCTGCTACTGCAACCCTGCAGAACTACTCGAGTGCAACCTTTGATATGGTCAACCTGTATGCAGATGCTGCAAGCTATGACCAGGTACAGGCAATGTACCAGGCTGCTATGGGCAACTGAGTGATTGCATTTCAAATTCCATAAAAAGAGAGCGGAGACAGCATGCTGTCTCCGCTCGTTTTATTTTTTTCCAAATGCGTTATAGGCCTTCCAAAATCCGCTGTAGGAATGGTAACCGACCAGCTCTGCCACCTCCGAAAGCGTGTGGTTGTTGGCAGCGATCAGCTGCCCCGCCGCCTCCATGCGGTAGCGCGTCAGCGCATCCTTAAAGTGTAGCCCTGTGTACTGGTGGATCAGCCGCCCGGTCTGCTTTTCGGAAAGGCACAGAAATCTGGCTATGTCTGAAAGGGTAATATCGCGGTTGTAGTTGCGCGTCATGTATTCATGGATCAAAAAGGCGCGGTCTTCAATGACGGTCAGCGGCTCGTCTCCCGCGTCCCCCTTTGCCTCTGCACAGAGCAGGGAAAGATAGGCGCGCAGCCGCTCGCTCGTTCTGTTCTCTCCCAGTCGCTTGATCTCGGCAAACAGGGCGGGGGTAATACCGCTTGGCAGCTGCTTATGTACGATCCCTTCCACCGTGTCCGTGATTTGAAAATCAATATGCTCCGCCTCCGGCTCTATCGAGCGACAGGCATGGTATACCCCGGCAGGGAAGACCAGCAGCTCACCTGCGTGCACGGTATACTCTTTTTCAGGCGTGGTATACACGCCGCCGCCGCGCGCAAAAAGGTGCAGCTCGGCATAATAGTGGCTGTGCAGAGGAGAGGGGTTGGTGCGAAAGGAAAAAAAGCCCCGGTTGACCAGCAGCTTGTTGTGCTGCTCCTCTAAATTGATCGTCATTTCTTTATGGAATAAGTTAACCATATATTTCCTCAAAGGACATAAAATTTCAGATTTGTCTTTTACGGCTATTGTAATGGGGTTTTCCTTTGTGCTATGATAAAAGCAGAAAACCACTTGCCTGTATTATAAACCAAAACGGGCAGAAAGTAAAGGTGTTTTATGAAAATTGAGAAAATTGATTCCCCGAAGATCGTCATCGACAATCCGGATAGTAAGCACAGTTATTTTGCCTGGCCCTCGGTTGACCGGCTGCAAAACGGCAAGCTCGCCGTGGTTGCCTCCGGCTTTCGATGCCAACACGTATGTCCCTTTGGGAAAGTTGTCATTGCGTATAGCGAGGACGAGGGGGAGACATATACCCGTCCGGCCGTCGTGATCGACACGCCGCTGGACGACCGTGATGCGGGCATTACCGCCTTTGGTGAAAAGGGCGTTGTGATCACCACGTTCAACAATACCCGCCATTTTCAGCGAGGGAATTCCTGCGCCGATAAGGCCTATTCCCATGCCTATCTGGATACGGTGACCGACGAGGAGGAGGCAACCTATATTGGCTCGCTCTACCGCTTCAGCCGCGACGGTGGCACCACCTGGGAGCGTAAGCTTCATAAATTGCCGATTTCCTCGCCGCATGGCCCGTGCCTGTTAAAAAGCGGCAAGCTGCTGTGGGTGGGTAGAACCCATAGCCCGGGCTGTGAGATTCTGCCGGATGACCGCATTGCTGCCTATGAGATCGACCCGGCGAGTGGCGAGGCGCGTATTCTCGGCTGCATTCCCGCCATTGACCGTGAGGAGCGGGGGAAGCCCGTTCTGATGTGCGAGCCGCACGCCATCGAGCTGCCGAATGGGAATATTATCTGCCACATCCGCGTGCAGGGCTGGGGCCCCGGCCGTGTCTTTACGGTTTATCAAACGGTGTCAAAGGATGGTGGCTATACCTGGTCGCAGCCGGAGCAGGTGCTGGGCGATCACGATGGCTCGCCGGCACACCTGTTTTTGCATTCCTCGGGCGTTTTGGTCAGCACCTACGGTGTACGCAAGGGGCCGTACGGTATCCACGTTATGCTCAGCCGCGATATGGGTGAAACGTGGGAGACAGAGCATGTTCTGTGGAATGCGGCGCCCAACGATGACGTTGGCTACCCCTGTACGATCGAGCTGCAGGATGGAAGCCTGCTGACCGTATTTTACGGTCACTTCAAAGAGACCGAGCCTTGTATGATCATGCAACAGAAGTGGAGAATAGTAGAATGAAAAAAATCGAAGGTATTTTACCCGCACTCGTAACCCCTCTCTGTGAGGATGAAACGATCAACGTTCCCGTGCTTCATCAGCTGATCAACGATCAGCTGGCCGGCGGTGCCAACGGCTTTTACGTTGGCGGCGCTACCGGCGAGGGGATTGCCCTGCGCCGTGAGGTGCGTGAGGAGCTGGCGGCAGAGGCCGTCAAAGCGATCGGTGGCCGTGCGCCCTGCATCGTACATATCGCCTCTGCTGATTTTGCCGAGGCCGTAGCCCTTGCCAAGCAGGCAGAGACCTGCGGGGCAGATATGATCTCGGCCATCCCGCCCATCTTTTTTCAGTACGACGAGGACGATGTGTTCAACTACTACCAAAAGCTGGCAGAGGCGACCTCCTTGCCGCTGATGATCTATTACAACCCCGCTGCCGGCTTCCCGATGACGGCTGCCTTTGCTGCCCGCGTCTTTGGGATCGACAACGTGACCGCCATCAAGTGGACCAGCCCGAACTTCTATCAGCTGGCCTCCTTGAAGGATATGACGCACGGCGAGATGAACGTGATCAACGGGCCTGATGAAATGATGCTCTCCGGCCTTTCTGCCGGGGCAGACGGTGCCATCGGCACCACCTACAACATCCAGCTGGATGCTGCCCTTGGCGTGTACAACGCCTTCAAAAATGGCAATATGGCCGAGGCATGGGAGCAGCAGTGCCGCATCAACCGTGTGGTAGACGTGCTGAAGCATTACGCCACCATACCCTTTACAAAGGTGGTTTTAGAAAAGCAGGGCTATGCGGTTGGCAACTGCGTCTTCCCCATGAAGCGCTATACCGAGGCTGAGAAGGATGCCATGTATGCCGCCTATCTGGAGGCCAGAAAATAAAAAACGAAGAGCGTTGGCTGTGCCAACGCTCTTCGTTCTTTTTAATCGTTTTCTGCTTTTTCTGCGATCTCCTTCTTGAACACCTCGTTCAGCTCCGGGTAGGCAGAGAGCATCGGCTCTACGTCCTTGCCGGCGCGCCTGTCAAAATAGTTCTTCGAGACCTTGACAACCACACCCGAGAGGCCGATCACGCCGATCAGGTTGGGGATGGCCATCATCGCGTTGAACATATCGTCCAGCGCCCATACGAAGGCAGAGCTGGTAACGGCACCCACGATCAGCAGCAGCACGTACACGATCTTGAAGGCCAGACCGCCCTTTTTACTGCCAAAGAGGTATTCGGCCGCCTTTTCGCCGTAGTAGGACCAGGCAAGCACCGTGGTGAAGGCAAACAGGGGGAGAATGGTGGCAAACACGACCGTACCAAACGTGCCGAAGTTGCCGGCAAAGGCAGAAATGGCGACCTCGTTCTTGTCTGCCGTAATGCCAAGGAAGTTGGCAAAATCGTAGGCACCGGTGGTCAAGAGCGTCAGGGCGGTCAGCGTGCAGACCACAAAGGTATCAAGGAACACCTCAAAGATGCCCCAAAGACCCTGCTTGACAGGCTCCTTGGTGTCAGAGGCCGAGTGTGCGATGACCGAGGAGCCAAGGCCTGCCTCGTTGGAGAAGATGCCGCGGGCAAAGCCGTAGCGCATGGCCATCATAATGGTGTAGCCAAGGAAGCCGCCGGCAACCGCCTTGAAGCTGAAGGCGCTCTCAAAGATCATGGCAAACGCAGCGGGGATGGCGGTCACGTTGATGCACAGAATGATCAGCGCCATGATGATGAACAAGAGCACCATGAAGGGAACGATCATCGAAGCGACCTTGCCAATACGCTGAATACCGCCAATGACGATCAGGGCGGTCAGGGCGAATACGACGATACCGACGATCCAGGCAACGATAGTCTTGACATTCGGATCGGTCGTGATCGCCGATTGTACGGTGCCGGAGATGGAGTTGACCTGCACCATGCCCATGCCGACAGCCGCCAGGGTGCAGCACAGGGCAAAGACCTTGGCCAGGGGCTTCCAGCCCAGGCCGTTTTCAATGTAGTACATCGGGCCGCCGGAGAAGTTGCCCTCTTTATCCTTTTTGCGGTAGTAAAGACCAAGCACGTTCTCGGAGTAGTTGGTCACCAGGCCAAAGAAGGCAGAGACCCACATCCAGAACACGGCACCGGGGCCACCGGAGAGCATTGCACCGGCAACGCCGACGATGTTACCCGTACCAACGGTGCCTGCAATAGCAGAGGAGAAGGCCTCAAACTGCGAAATGCTCTTTTCCTTTTTGTTCTTTGCGTGCTTTTTCCCGTGTACCATTTCCTTTACGGTCGGTACGATGGTGGTAGAGACCGATACGCCAAAGCGGCGTACCTGCAGGAATTTGGTACGGATGGTCATAAAAATACCCGCACCAAGGATGATGAGGATCATGGGGATGCCCCAGAGGATGTTGTCGTTAACGAAATTCACTGCATCCGTTAACACTTGAAAGATTGCGTCCATAGCGCTCTCCTTATAAAAATGAAATATTTGAAAAAAACAAAAAAGAGTTAAGCGAAAAAACGCCTAACCCCGGAAAACAGAAACAGCAAACGGGGGCATCCTGATACCACCGCATTTGTTGAACCTCCGTCCTTTTGCCTGAGAGTTTTGGCCTGCGCCTTGCACCTTCGGCACCCAAGAATATGGATTTCTCCGGAGCGCTATCGGTATACAGTCCTGCCTTGCGGCACCTGAGAGCGTTACTCCTTCGGCGGTTTCCCTTTTCCTGCATACGTCACATAGCAATATTTTGTTTTTAACGGTGCCTATTATAGCACATTTCCCTCCAAAAAGCAAGACGTAAAACGCATAAAATATCGCTTTTTTGCATGAACATGCATTTTTCGGCAGAATGACCGAAATGCAAGGCGGTCATTCCGTCATTTTTCGGCAAGGTGTGTAACGGCTTTTTGGGAAAAACTCTTGACAATCGCTTTGAATTGGCGTATAATTGTATACATCCATACAGCATGAAAGGAAAGAGAAGCAATGCTGGAGATTTCACCAAGCACCAATCTATTGGAGCAAAAAAGCTATAAGTATTCTCTGCAGGACGTAGAGGAGCCAAATCTGTACCGGGACGTGTACCCGTACACCGACGTACCGCGCGTGGCATTCAACCACCGTCGTGTGCCGATCGGCATGCCCGAGGATATCTGGATCACCGATACCTCCTTCCGTGACGGGCAGCAGTCGGTAGAGCCGTACAGCGTGCAGCAGATCGTGGATCTTTACAAGCTGATGTCCCGCCTTGGCGGCCCGTACGGCATCATCCGGCAGACAGAATTTTTCGTATACAGTGAAAAGGACCGGGAGGCCATTGCCCGCTGCCAGGAGCTTGGTCTCCGCTTCCCGGAGATCACGACCTGGATCCGCGCCAGCAAGGAGGACTTTAAGCTGGTACGCGATCTTGGCATCCGTGAGACGGGCATCCTCGTTTCCTGCAGCGACTATCACATCTTCAAGAAAATGAAGATGACGCGCAGAGAGTGCATGAATCACTATCTGGCCGCCGTTGCCGACGCCTTTGAGGCAGGGGTCATGCCGCGCTGCCATCTGGAGGATATCACCCGTGCAGATTTTTACGGCTTCGTTGTCCCCTTTGTCAACGAGCTGACGCGCATGTCCGAGGATGCGGGCATCCCCGTCAAGATCCGCGCCTGCGATACCATGGGCTACGGCGTTCCGTATACCGAGGTTGCGCTGCCGCGTAGCGTGCCGGGCATTATTTACGGTCTGCAGCACTACTCGGACGTGCCGAGCGAGATGCTGGAGTGGCACGGCCACAACGATTTCTATAAGGCGGTTGCCAACGCCACCACCGCATGGCTGTACGGCGCTTGCGCCGTCAACTGCTCGCTGCTTGGCATCGGTGAGCGGACGGGTAACATCCCGCTGGAGGCAATGGTCTTTGAATACGCCTCGCTGCGTGGCTCGTTGGACGGCATGGATACCACTGCCATTACCGATATCGCCAACTATTTCAAGAATGAGATCGGCTATCAGGTGCCGCCTATGACGCCCTTTGTTGGCAAGAGCTTTAACATGACCCGTGCCGGCATCCATGCAGATGGGCTTTTGAAGGATAAAGAGATCTACAACATCTTTGATACCGAAAAGATCCTTGGCAAAAAGCCGTCTGTCATGATCGGCAAGGCCTCTGGCCTGGCCGGCATTGCCTACTGGATCAATGAGTATTATGAGCTGCCACCCGAACGGATGGTCAGCAAGCATGACGATCTTGTTGTACGCTTGAAGGAATGGATCGATGCCGAGTACGTCGGCGGTCGCCAGACGGCACTTTCCCCCGGGGAGCTGGCAGAAAAGATCTGCGAGCTTGGTGGGGTGTAAGAAAGGAGTTTGAGGATGGAACAGCATAAAACCATATCCCTTGCCGACCAGGTCTTTGAGCGGCTGGAGGGAGAGATCTTGGGTGGCAAATACCAGCCGGGCGAGCTGCTGACCGAGCTGCGCCTGACAGAGGATCTTGGCGTTAGCCGCACCCCGGTGCGGGAGGCGCTGCGCCGCCTGGAGCAGGAGCACATCGTAGAGCTTTCCTCCAAGGGCATTCTGGTGCTTGGTGTGACCGATAAGGACATCCGCGATATTTATGCCATCCGCCTGCGGGTAGAGGGCATGGCCGCCGCAGCCGCCGCCCAAAGGACGGACGCGCCGGAGGCCAAGGAGCTGTTGGAGGCGATCGAGCTGCAGGAATACTACGTTGGCAGACGGGATGCCGACCACATCAAGTTCATGGACAGCCGCTTTCACGAGCTGGTCTACCGCATGAGCGGCAGCGGCGTGCTGTACGATACCCTGCTGCCCCTGCACAAAAAGGTGCAAAAGTTCCGCAAGGCATCGGTACAGAACGAGAGCCGCGCAGAAAGCTCGCTGCGCGAGCATAGAGAGATCTACCAGGCTATTATGTCCGGGGATGCCGCAGCGGCAGATGCCGCCATGACGGCGCACGTTAAAAACGCAATGGAACATATTGTAAAGAAAGGTTAAGACCATGGGACTTACCATCGCAGAAAAAATCATTCAAGCACACCTTGTAGAAGGGGAGATGACGCGCGGCAGCGATATTGCGCTGCGCATTGACCAAACGCTTACCCAGGACGCTACCGGTACCATGGCGTACCTCGAGCTGGAATCCATGGGCATTGACCGCGTGCGCACCGAGCGCAGCGTGGCCTACATTGATCACAATACGCTGCAATCCGGCTTTGAGAATGCAGACGATCACCGCTATATCCAATCGGTTGCCGAAAAATACGGTATTTATTTCTCCCGCCCCGGCAACGGCATCTGCCACCAGGTGCATCTGGAGAGATTTGGCGCACCGGGCAAGACCCTGATCGGCTCAGACAGCCATACGCCCACGGGCGGTGGCATTGGTATGCTGGCCTTTGGTGCGGGCGGTATGGACGTGGCCGTTGCCATGGGCGGCGGTGCCTACCACATCACCATGCCCAACATGATCAAGATCAACCTGCACGGCAAGCTGCGCGATTTCGTTACTGCCAAGGACGTCAGCCTGGAGGCATTGCGCATCCTCTCTGTCAAGGGCGGCGTTGGCTCGATCGTGGAATGGGGCGGCGAGGGTATTGACTGCCTCTCGGTGCCGGAGCGTGCCACCATCACCAATATGGGTGCCGAGCTGGGCGCCACCACCTCCATCTTCCCGGCGGATGAGGTCACCCGCGCCTTTTTGGCCGCCGAGGGTAGAGAAGAGGTCTATACCCCCCTGTCCTCGGACCCGGATGCGGTGTATGACCGCGTGATCGATATCGATCTTTCGGCGCTTGAGCCGCTGATCGCCTGTCCGCACATGCCGGATAACGTGGTACCCGTTTCCTCGCTGAAGGGGACGAAGGTAGACCAGGTCTGCATCGGCTCCTGCACCAATTCCTCGCTCTTTGATATGCTCAAGGTGGCTGCTCTTCTTAAGGGCAAGACCATCTCGCCCTCCGTCAGTCTGTCTATCTCGCCCGGCTCCAAGCAGGTGCTTGCCATGCTTTCCGAGTGCGGGGCGCTGACCGATATGCTGGCAGCCGGTGCCCGCGTGCTGGAGTGCGCCTGCGGCCCCTGCATTGGCATGGGCTTCTCGCCCAATTCCGGCGGCGTGAGCCTGCGTACCTTCAACCGCAATTTTGAGGGTCGCAGTGGCACCAAGGATGCGAAGGTCTATCTCGTCTCGCCCGAGTGTGCGGTGGCAGCCGCCCTGACCGGCGAGATCACTGACCCGCGCCTGCTTGGCGACATGCCGCGCGTGACCATGCCGGAGAAATTCCGCATTGACGATAGCGCCATCCTGCCTCCCGCCCCGGTGGAAAAGGCAGGCGAGGTCGAGGTGCTGCGTGGCCCGAATATCAAAAAATTCCCGGATGCCCGCCCGCAGCAGGATAGCCTGGCGGCCGAGCTGGTGCTGAAGGTGGGGGATAACATCACCACCGACCACATCATGCCCGCCGGTGCCAAGATCCTGCCGTACCGCTCCAACATCCCGTACCTGTCGCAGTTCTGCTTTGCCGTGTGTGACGAAAGCTTTGCCGCACGCGCCAAGGCCGCAGGCGAGGGCATCGTTGTTGGTGGCGGGAACTATGGCCAGGGCTCCTCGCGTGAGCATGCGGCGCTGGTGCCGCTCTACCTTGGCATCCGTGCCGTGGTAGCCAAGAGCTTTTCGCGCATTCATGCCGCCAACCTGATCAATGCCGGCATCATGCCCCTGACCTTTGCCAATGCCGACGATTATGAGAAGCTGGCGCAGGGCGACCGCCTGCGTATCGAAGGCGTGCATGCCGGTCTTGCAAGCGGGCAGATGCTGCTGCTGGATGAAACGAACGGTGCGCGCATTCCGCTTACCTGCGCGTTTACCGAGCGGCAGGCCGCGATTCTGAAGTGCGGCGGTCTGCTTGCCTACACCAAGGAAAACCCTGACCGTGCATAAGGAGGAAAGCGATATGATGACCGAACAGATCGAAAAGGCAGTTGCCGATTTCCGCGCCCTGCTGACAGAGCAGATCGCCCGCACGGGCGAAATGGAGAAGGCTCCCCCGCCAAAGGATTATAAGAGCATGGCAAAGATCCGCATCGGCATGGTGGATGGTGACGGCATTGGCCCGATCATCATGAAAGAGGCACGCCGCGTGCTGGCCATGCTGCTTGCCCCCCATATGGCAAGCGGCCGGGTAGAAATGGTGGATATCGAGGGGCTGACGATCGAAAACCGTCTGGCCACCGGCCAGGCCATTCCTGCCGATACGCTGGCCGCCATCCGCACCTGTGACGTGCTGCTCAAGGGCCCCACCACCACCCCCAAGGGTGGCACGATGGAGAGTGCCAACGTCGCCATGCGGCGAGAGCTTGACCTGTACGCCAACGTGCGCCCCGTCTCCGTACCGGCAGAGGGGATCGACTGGGCCTTCTTCCGTGAGAATACGGAGGGGGAATACGTGCTTGGCAGCCGCGGCATTGAGATCGCCGGCCGCCTTGCCATGGATTTTAAGGTTACGACCGTAGCAGGCACCCGCCGCATTGCCCGCGCCGCCTTTGAATATGCGCGTAACAACGGCAAGACGAGCGTGGCCATCGTGACCAAGGCCAATATCATGAAAAAGACAGACGGCAGCTTTTCTGCCATCTGCCACGAGGTTGCCAAGGACTACCCCGAGATCACGGCCGAGGATTGGTATATCGACATCATGACGGCCAACCTCGTCAACGAGAAGATCCGCTCCCGCTTCCAGGTCTTTTTGCTGCCCAATCTGTACGGTGACATCATCACCGACGAGGCAGCGCAGATCCAGGGCGGTGTTGGCACGGCCGGCAGCGCAAACATGGGTGACCAGTATGCGATGTTTGAGGCCATTCACGGCTCTGCCCCCCGTATGATCGAGGAGGGGATCGGCGAATACGCCAGCCCAGAAAGCATTTTGCGTGCCGCCTGCATGCTGCTTTCGCACATCGGCCTGATGGCAGAGAGCGAAAAGCTGACCGCTGCGCTGAACGTCTGCTCCGAGAGTGAGCGGCGCGTGGTGGTGACCGGCGACCGCGACGGTGCCACCTGCCGCGAATATGCCGATTACCTGATGGAGACGCTGATGAAATAACGATAAAAAAGCCTTGAGAAATCAAGGCTTTTTTTGATATTCCCCCTTGACAAAGCAGGGGCGTTGGATTACAATTATAATTGCCGCCGGGCAGAGAGACTGAAGTGTCCGGATGGATGTGGGACTCGCCTTCACAGCACCCTGTACAGAGAGCAAAGGCATTCTTTCGTCCTCGCTGACAGCAGGGGCAGTCACCTTGAACTTTTGAACCAATAACGGAGGAAATCATGACGACAGATCTGACAAAGGGATCCCCCTTTCGGCAAATATTTTTGTTTTCTATTCCGTTTCTCATCGGCAACCTGTTTCAGCAGTTTTATAACGTGGCCGATATGGTCATCGTTGGCCGCACGCTGGGGGCAGATGCTTATGCGGCGGTAGGGGCAACCGGCAGCCTCGTGTGGTTTGCCAGCGGCGCCATACAGGCATTGACCATCGGTTTTTCTACCGTGACGGCACGCTACTTCGGCGCAAAGGATGAGGCAGGGGTAAAGCGCAGCTTTGCCGCCGCCGCCAAGCTCTCTGCCATCATCTCTATTCTGCTGGCCGTGGTCTGCACCCTGTTTGCCCGCCCGATCCTCCAATTTATGCGAACGCCGGACGATATTATTGACCGTTCGTACGGGTATATCGTTTGGATCTTTGCCGGGCTTGTGGCAACCGCGCTGTTCAACCTGCTCTCCAATATGATCCGCGCGCTGGGGGACTCCAAAACGCCGTTGTATTTTTTGGTCATTGCCTGCGTGATCAATATCGTGCTGGACTTTGTGCTGATCGCCATATGCGGGATGGATACAGACGGCGCCGGCCTGGCCACGGTGCTGGCACAGCTGCTTTCCGGCCTGCTGTGCATCGTTTATATCATCAAAAAGCAGCCGCGCCTGCATATTGCCGCCAGCCACTTTCAAGCCGACCGCGCGCTGGACCGCGTGCTGCTGCACGTTGGCGTTCCCATGGCGTTTTTGAATATGGTTCTTTCTGTTGGCTCTGTGGTGATGCAGTTCGTCACCAACGGCATGGGTACCCTGTACGTTACCTCGCAAACCACGGGCGCCAAGCTGGAAAGCTTTGTTACGCAGCCGGTCCTTTCGTTTGGCTCGTCCGTTGCCGTATTTGCGGCGCAGAACTACGGTGCTTGCCGCTATGACCGCGTGATCGACGGTGGGCGAAAAACGCTGCTGATGAGCTGGGTGTGGTGCGTCATCGCTTCCTTGATCATGCTGCCCTTTGGCAGGCTGCTCGTTTCCTTGCTGGCCGGGCAGGTGGAGCAGGCCGTGATCGATAACGCCTATTATTATATCCTGATCAATACGGTCCTCTCCTTTGTTCTGGTGCCGCTTGTCATTTATAAAAGTATTCTGCAATCGGTTGGCCGCACCTTTTGGTGCATGGTCTCCGGCTTTACCGAGATCCTTGGCCGCGCGGGGCTTTCTGCTGTGGTGCTGCTGTTGATGAGCGGCGCCTTGTCGGCCACGCCGCTGGATGGGCAAACGGGCTACATCATCATGTGCTTTTGCACGCCGCTTGCCTGGCTTTTGGGATTTTTAACCGTTTGGGCAGACTACATTTCCATGGTCAGACAATTTAAAAAGCAATCATGATAAAAGCACCCTCGCGCCTATTTGCAGGCGCGAGGGTGCTTTTGCTTATCAATACGATACAAAGCATTCCTCGTTCGCTTGTATAGAAAGGGAAAGGCTTTCGCCGCCCCGCAGCACCTGCAGCGTAATGGTGTCACCCACCCGCGCCTGCAGGATAAAATCAATGACGTGGTGCTGGCGGGTGATCTCCTTTGTCACCCCGTTACAGGAAACGGAAAGAAGCACGTCATCCTTTTGCAGAATGCCGTCTGCCGGGCCGCCGGCCGTCACGTCATAAACGGCAACCGTCTCGCGGCGGGAAAGCAGACCGGTCTCGGTATCGTATTCTGCACAGGCATCGGTCGTTAAAACGGTAATGCCCAGCATGCAGCGCTGCACGGTCATATGATCGGTTCCGTAGCAATGGTCAATGATATTGTCGGCCACCGCGCGCACGATCGAGGAGGGAATGGCGTAGCCGATGTTCTCTACGTCGCTGCTGATGATCTTGGCATTCACGATACCGATCAGCTCGCCCTTGGCGTTGAACAGGCCGCCACCGCTGTTGCCGGAGTTTACGGCGGCATCAATTCTCATCACGCGGGAGGAGACGGTGGTGCTGTTGTCTGCCGCCGTCATAGAAATATGCTCAGAATCCACGCTGACGATGCCGGTAGAAACGGCCGTTCCCGCGCTTTTGGGGTTGCCGATGGCCATGACCGTCTCCCCCACCGAGATCCGGTCAGAATCCGCCAGGTCTGCCGCGCGCGCGGCAGAGGTGCGCAGCAGCGCACTGTCTTCAACGTGCAGTACGGCAATATCGTAATGCAGAGAGCCGCCGATGTAGGTCGCCTTGATCTCCTTACCTGCCAGCTCTGCGCCGTACAGGTAGAGCGAAATATCCTCGCTGATGCCGTTTTTGGCGTTGCTGTCCTTATCATAAACCACGTGGTAATTGGTGATGATGAAGGCATCCCCGCGTTCTTCATCCAGCCGGTAGATCACGCCCGCGCCGGAGGAGGTGTAGCTTGTGACCGTGCTGCCGTAGCCGGGAATGGGAATACCACCGATAGAGGGCTGCACGGTTTTTTGAAAGCCGCATACAATGCTCACTGCGCTGCACAGCCCC
The DNA here is from genome assembly GCA_045543015.1 of Eubacteriales bacterium. Classification (GTDB taxonomy): domain Bacteria; phylum Bacillota; class Clostridia; order Oscillospirales; family CAG-272; genus UBA1740. The sequence continues at coordinate 11,869 of JAZQLY010000015.1, read as the reverse complement.
TTGGCTGCCGCCACGCGAAGGTCCTCGCCCTCACCGCTGATGATCAGGGTACCGTCTTTTCCGTTTTCGCCCTTCTCCCCCTTATCACCGGTCTCTCCCTTTTCGCCCTGCTCGCCTCGCTCACCTTTTTCACCGGGCTCACCGGGCTCGCCGTCCTTGCCTACCACGGTGCCAAGATTTTTGCGGCTGCCGTCTGTATACAGCAGCACCAATTCCCCCTTGCCGTTGATGACCGCCTCGGCAATGCCAGGGGCGGCGCCGCAGCCGCCAAGCAGCGCGGTGCCAAGCAGCAGCCCGATCAGTAACAGGAAGGATGTTATTCGTTTTTTCATATCCGTTTCTCCTTTTTTTCTACATTTTAGCACAAACGGCGTAAAAAATCAATCACGCGCTTGCGGTAAATTTATCTCGCCCGAAAAACTTGCTTTTTTTGTTTGGTTGTGTTATACTATCAAGGTAAATTTATGCAATAGGACAGAGGATCGATGGGAAGACTGGAAGGCATTTTACTTTGTACGGATCTTGACGGTACGCTGCTGCGCGGGGACAGGACTGTTTCGCGCGAGAATTTAGAGGCGATCGAGCATTTTAAGCGGGAGGGCGGCTATTTCACCTTTGTGACCGGCCGTATGCCCTTCTTCGTTTCGGGCATTTATGAGATGGTGCAGCCCAACGCGCCGTTTGGCTGTATCAACGGCGGCGGTATCTTTGACCACCGCACGCAGCAATACGTATGGACGCATGAGGCCCCGCGCGAGATCATGCAGCTTACCGCTTATGCAGGCCAAGCCATGCCAACGATCGGCGTGCAGGTCAACTGCTTTGGGCGTATCTTCTTCTGCCAGGAGAACAGGGTGATGGAGGAGTTCCGCGCGGCAACCGGCGTTCCCTATCTTCCCGGTGCTTATGAGGATATCCGTGAGCCGGTCGCCAAGATCGTTTTTGGTGTGGAGAGGGAAGAGGAGATGCAACGCCTGCAGGCGCTGCTTGCCGCCCACCCGCTGGCCTCGGATTTTGATTTTATCCGCTCGGAGCAGACATTGTTTGAAATTCTGCCCAAGGGCATCAACAAGGGTGCCGTACTGCCGCGGCTGGCTGCCCACCTGGGCATCTCGCCCGCCCGCACCGTTGCCGCCGGGGACTATGATAATGACATTTCTATGCTTCGTGCCGCCGGTGTCGGCTATGCGGTGGCCAATGCCTGCCCCGCCGCCAAGGCGGCGGCAGACCGCATCACCGTCTCGAACGATGAGCACGCCATTGCCGCCATCGTGGCCGAGCTGGAAAGCGGCGCTCTGGCAATTTGAATATAAAAGGGTGGAGAACGATAAGCGTTCTCCACCCTTTTATATCGAAGCATCATTTCATAGGGATAAATACCGTGTACTCGTCATTTTGCGGATCGTTTCCACCTGCGGAAGCAAAGTCTACGAGGTGTACGCCGTCGCAGAGGAAGTGGACGAGCGAGGTGCTGCCGGCCTCCAGCGCATTTGGCATCGCGCTTGCATCTATTGCACGCCAGAGATCACAGCCGTAGTGCGTGTCGGCCGCCAGCAGAAGCGGGCCGTAGGTGTAGGAAAGATAGGGCTTGCCTTCTATTTCATGCCTTTCCTTTACAAGCGGCATGGTCATATCCAGGCATACGGTATAGTTCCCCTGCGGCAGCGCGACGGTCAAAAAGCCGTCGTCCGTTATGCTGCCGGTGCCGCCAGAAAGCTGCCATTCCCGGCACCAGGCCGGAATGCGAAGCTTGAGCTGCTTTGCGTTTTCTTGGTTGCTCACCGCAAAGCTGACTCTGCCGCTCACCGGGTAGGCAGTCTCCTGCTTGACAGTCAGGCCGTCTGCCTCAAAGACCGACGGGCAGTATACCAGCGGGATCAGACAGTCGTTCTCATAATGGTACAAATACTCCTTGAGGTAGGAGAAGAGCGTGAAGCCGCGGTAACGGCAGCACTGGTAGGCGCCGTCATCGGTGCGGTAGATCTTTTTTCCGTAGTTGCCCTGGTAGTAGGCGAGGTCGCGACCGCTCTTTTCCAGCGAGCCGATCATGTGGTTAAATACGGTTTTTTCCACCGCATCCAGATAAACCGGCCGTTTATCGGCATGAAAGAGCGCGAGGGAAAACTCCGTCCAACCGACGGCCACGCAGGTCTCGTTCGGCTTTGCCTCGGTCGGCATCAGACGCGCGGCATTGCCGCCCTCCGTCCATTTTTCACGGATCGTGCCGTTGCCGGTATTGCGGATCTGGCTCTCCCATATCTCTTGCCAGTAGCGGCGGGCTGCGTCAACGGCGCGCCCGTCTCCGGCCAGACGGCCGTATTGCAGAATGCCCAGGTAGACCACCAGCATCTCGATCCCCTTTTTGGAGCGCAGATCAAAAATGCTGCCAAAGGAGAGCAGGGGCATATCGGTCGTTTCGCAATAGGCGAGCACCCGCGCAATAAACTGCAGATATCGCTCATCCTCTGTTAGGCAATACATACGGCCAAGTGCATACAGGCAAGAGATATTCTGGCTGCCCATGTTGCCCGCCTCTAAAATATCGGGCGCGGAGGGGTCAGCGTATACGGTCAGAATGAAGTCGGCTGCCTTCTTGGCAAGGGACAGAATGCTCTCGTCTCCCGTGGCCTCGTACATCCGTGTCAGGCCGTACAGGGTAAAGCCGTGATTCCAGAAGGAGAAGGCAAGGAGCTCCTTGCCCGGGGCAAGACAGCCAAGGTAGCCGTCCTCACGCTGATTTGCGCGGATGCTTTCTACCACCGCCATGCCCTTTTGCAGCGCACGCTCGTCCCCCTCGCTCTCATAATAATAGGCGCAGATATCTAAAAATTTGCCGGTAAACTCCGGCTCGGCATAGGATTCATCAAATATTCCCGCATAAACGGCGGCGTGCTTGCGCTCGTCGATCCGCTCGTAAAAATTCTTTCTTACCTTTTCAAAGCATTCAAAAAGAATACCGTGTGAGATACAGACCTCTTTGCTTGCCATAAAACAGCCCTCCTGTTGATCGTCCTATCCTTATTGTACTCGTTTTTTTGATATTCTTCAATATCAAAATTTCAAATATTTACAAAAAAGAATGATATACTATTGACTTTTGATATCAAACACGGTAAAATAGCCCAAAGAGATAAAAAAGGGGGACTACACAATGCCAAACAATATGCTGTATCTGGTGCGGATGGATGCACTGCGCGGGCGAACGGGGACGGCAGACGGCATGATCGCCGCCTATCTGCTTGCCCACCCGGAGCAGATCGACCGCTTGACCGTGTGGGAGCTGGCAGAAAAAACGCACACCAGCTACGCCTCGGTTTGTCGGTTTTTCAAAAAGCTGGGGCTATCCGGCTTCCGTGAATTTAAAAAGCTGTTCCCCGCCGCCCGGCAGGTGCAGGCGGCAGAAGATCTTGCCTTTTCTATTGAATCAGACGTGCCTGTTACCTTTGCCGAGATCAGCGAGCGGATCTGCGAGTATACGGCCAGCGTGGTCAGCAGCCTGCCGCGGCTGTTGAAGGAAAGCGAGATCGAGCGGGTGATCGAGCAGATGAAAAAGGCCGAGCAGATTCATTTTTTCGGTCTTGGCACCTCGGCCGTCACGGCGCAGTATGCCTATACCAAATTCTTTCGCCTCAAAAACGTCTGTTCGTTTGAAAAGGATATCATTCTCGCCAAAATGAAGGTAGCGCAAATGGGGAAGGGGAGCATCCTGTTTGCCATTTCCTCCTCCGGCCGCACCAAAAGCGTGTTGGAGATCGCCCGTATCGCGCAGCAGAACAAGGCAACCGTGATCGCCATCTGCGATTTTGAAAATTCGCCCCTCTCGGCCATGGCGGATATCAGCATCTGTACCACGGTGCGAGATTCCAATAAATATATCGATACCGATTTTCCGCATATCCAGGGGCAGATCACCATCGTGGATATCCTCTACGCCTATATGTACAATAAGACCCCCGAATTTTCTTCCCGCAAGATCAAGGAGACAAAGGCTGCCGTTACGCCGGATAAGGTGAGGTAACAAAAAGGACGAGATAAAATCTCGTCCTTTTTGATGATGATAGCTTTTACGCCTCCACCTCGGCAATGACCTCTACCTCAACCAAGGCGCCCTTGGGCAGGGCCTTGGCGGCTACGCAGCTGCGTGCCGGCTTTCCTACAAAGTAGCGGCCGTAGATCTCGTTGAATGCGGCAAAATCGGCAATGTCGGCGAGGAAGCAGGTGGTCTTGACAGCCTTCTCGTAGGACGAGCCTGCTGCCGCCAGCACTGCGCCCAGGTTCTTCATCACCTGCTCGGTCTGGGTGGCGATATCCGTGCCTGCCAGGTTGCCGGTCGCCGGGTCGATGGCGATCTGCCCGGAGGTGTATACCAGCGAGCCCGAGACCACCGCCTGCGAATAGGGGCCAATGGCACCGGGGGCTTTGTCGGTTGCGATCTTTTTCATCGTGTTTCTCCTTATAACAGCTTAAAGCCGAAATCGGTGAGACCTTGCTTGATCTCTTGAATGTGTGCTTCGTTTCTCGTCTCCAGCACGATGCGCAGGTAGCAGCCGTTGACGTCCGAGCCTTCGTTTGCACGCTCGTGGTGCACCGAGATCACGTTGCCGCCAAGATCGGCAATGATGCGGGAAACGTTTTTCAGCTGACCGGGCTTGTCCACCAGCTCGATCATCAGCTGGCAGGTGCGGCCAGACATCAGAAGGCCGCGGCTGATCACGCGGGAGAGAATGGTCACGTCAATATTACCGCCCGAGAGCAGGCAGACAGCCTTCTTGCCGCGAATATCGACCTTATTGAACATGGCTGCCGCGACCGAAACGGCACCGGCACCCTCGGTAACCAGCTTGTGCTGCTCCATCAGCGCCAGGATGGCCGCCGCGATCTCGTCATCGGTCACGGTGACGATCTCGTCTACGTATTTCTGACAGATCTCATAGGTCAGGTCGCCCGGCTGCTTGACGGCAATGCCGTCTGCAATGGTAGAAACGCCGGTCAGCGTTTCGATCCTGCCGTCACGCAGGGAATTGCGCATCGAGGGCGCCCCTGCCGCCTGCACGCCGTACACCTTGACGTTGGGGTTCAGTGATTTGATGGTAAAGGCAATGCCCGAGATCAGGCCGCCACCGCCAACGGGGACGATGACCGCATCCAGATCGGGGATCTGCTCTGCCAGCTCCAAGGCGATGGTGCCCTGGCCGGCAATGACGTCCTCGTCATTGAACGGGTGAATAAAGGTGTAGCCCTTTTCGTCACGCAGCTCCAGCGCGCGGCGGTAGGCATCGTCATACACGCCCTCGACCAAGCAGACCTCGGCCCCGTAGCTCTTGGTGGCCTCCACCTTGGAGATCGGCGCACCGTCCGGCAGGCAGATGACGGCCTTGATGCCGTTTTTCTGTGCCGAGAGGGCAACGCCCTGCGCATGGTTCCCTGCCGAGCAGGCGATCACGCCGCGCGCCTTTTCCTCAGCCGAAAGGCGGGACATTTTGTAGTACGAGCCGCGCACCTTAAAGGAACCGGTGATCTGCAGATTTTCTGTCTTTAAATACAGCTCTGCCTCCGGGTTCAGCTTGGGGGCGGGCAGCACGTCTGTCTGGCGGACTACGCTTTTCAGCACGTAGCCTGCACGGTATACGTTATCAAGTGTCAGCATCGTTGCTTCCTTCTTACAGTAAACTTTCAATAAATTGCTCGGCGCACCGCGCAGAGCGGTAGCCGCGCTTAAGGGCAAATGCCTCGGCCTCGCGCTCCAGCTCTCCGCTCTCGCGCTGAATGCCGTGGCGCTCGGCCAGCTCGTGAATGATCTCCAGGTACAGCTTCTTTTCCGGCTTGGCAAAGAGGACGGTCAGCCCAAACCGCTCGGAAAGGGAGAGGTTCTCCTGCACCGTATCGTTGCGGTGAATATCGTTGCCCTCACGGTCGGCAAAGGTCTCCTTCACGATGTGGCGGCGGTTGCTGGTGGCATAGATCACCGCATTCTTTGCCCGCGCACTGGCAGAGCCCTCTAAGGTCGCCTTCAGCATGCTGAAGGTATCGTCATTCTGGTTAAAGGAAAGATCATCAATGAAAATGATGAATTTCAGCGGGTTGTCGGCGATCTCGCCCATCACCTTCGGCAACAGCAGCAGCTGGTTCTTGCGGATCTCGATCAGGCGCAGGCCGCGGTCGAAATACGCGTTGGCCACCGCCTTGACGGTAGAGGATTTGCCCGTGCCTGCATCGCCGTAGAGCAGGATGTTGGCAGCGGGGCGACCCTCCAAAAACATCACGGTATTGTCGATCACGCGCCCGCGCTCCTCGCGGTAGCCGATAAAGCGGTCAAGCGAGATACGGTCAGCGCTGGCGATCGGCTGGATGCTGCCGTCCTCATCGACCGAGAACATGCCGTTTGCCGCAAAAATGCCGTAGCCGTGGCGGCCGATGGCGGCCGTGCGCTCCTCATATTCGGTGCGTAGGTCAACGGGGGAGGAGGAGAAGGCCGGCAGAAATTCCGTACCGCCGAGGTCGGCCGCAAAATCTGCCGCCGTCAGCGAGGCGAGCTGCGAAAGCGTGGTCAGCTCGTTTGCCGCGCAAAGCGCGATATGCGGGTTGACGCGCGCCATATTGCCGATCGTCTTGACGTAGACGTTCTCGTCCTCAAATACGATGCGCCGCACGCAGTCGGTCAGGTCGGCACCGCCGGCATAGATCTCGGAAACGAATGCGCCGTATGCGCGCAGCTGCCTGTCCGAGCCGGCGGGGGCAGCGCAGTATTCCATAAAGTGAGAAAGCAGCGGCTTTTTGAGTGCGCCGGTGAACACCGCAAAGCGGCAAAGCTTGCTGTAGATCTGTTGTATGGTCGTCATGGCATCAAAGCATATCGATGATCTTATCGGTCATCTCCACCGTGCCAAGTGCCTCGCCGCCGTGGGCAATGTCTGCCGTGCGGTAGCCGGCGTTCAGCACGCGGTCGACCGCGCTGACAATGGCATCGGATTCTTTCGTCAGGTTAAAGGAATAGAGCAGCATCATAGCGGCCGAAAGAATGGTGGCAATGGGGTTTGCCAGGTTCTTGCCCGCAATATCGGGCGCCGAGCCGTGTATCGGCTCGTACAGGCCGCGCGTGGTGTTGCCAAGCGAGGCGGAGGGCAGCATACCGATCGAGCCGGTGATCTGCGAGGCCTCGTCCGACAGGATGTCGCCAAACATGTTTGAGGTGACGATCACGTCAAACTGCGCGGGGTTGCGCACCAGCTGCATGGCGGGGTTGTCTACCAGCATATCAAGACATTCTACGTCCGGATAGCTCTCTGCCATCTCATGCACGATCTTGCGCCACAGGCGGGAGGTATCCAGCACGTTGGCCTTGTCAATGCTGGTCAGCTTTTTGCTCCGCTTACGGGCAGTCTCAAAGGCCACCTTGGCGATCCGCTCGATCTCCATGCGGCTGTAGCATTCGGTGTCGTATGCCTCTTCGCCATATTTGCCCTCACGCATGCCGCGCTCACCAAAATAGATGCCGCCGGTCAGCTCCCGCACGATCATGATATCAAAGCCGTTTGCCACGATATCCTCGCGCAGCGGGCAATCCCCCTTCAGCGCGGGGTAGAGCTTGGCCGGGCGCAGGTTGGTAAACAGCTCCATGGCTGCACGAATGCCAAGCAGCGCCTTCTCCGGGCGCATGTTGCCGGGCAGCGTATCCCACTTCGGACCGCCAACGGCACCAAGCAGCACGCTGTCGCTTGCAAGGCAGCCCTTTACCGTCTCCTCGGGCAGCGGAACGCCGCAGGCATCCAGCGCCGCACCGCCGATCAGGTACGGGGTAAATTCAAATTTGTGGCCGTATTTTTCGGCAATCGCCTCTAACACCCTGACCGCGCTGTCCACGATCTCGGGGCCGATGCCGTCGCCGCGTAATAAACCGATCTTGTAAGTCATAGCATTTATCCTTTTAGCCAATATCGCCGCGGCGGATGGATTCTACCAGACCGCCGTTTTCGATGATTTTTTGAATAAAAGCGGGGAAGGGCTGCGTCTTGTACTGCTTGCCGGCGGTGCGGTCGTACAGGATGCCCGCATCCATATCTGCCTCTACCACGTTGCCGTTTTCAATCGCCTCTGCAGCCTCCGGGCATTCTAAGATCGCCAGGCCGATGTTGATGGCGTTGCGGTAGAAGATGCGCGCAAAGCTCTTGGCAATGACCAGAGAAATGCCGCTCTCCTTAATGGCAATGGGTGCATGCTCACGCGAGGAGCCGCAGCCAAAGTTGTTGCCTGCCACCATAATGTCACCCGGCTGCACCTTTTTCACAAAGTCGCGGTCAAGGTCCTCCATACAGTGCGAGGCAAGCTCCTTTTTATCAATGGTGTTGAGATAACGTGCGGGAATGATAACGTCGGTATCCACGTTGTCACCGTATTTGATGACGTTGCCAGTAAATTTCATATCGTGATCACTCCTTTCCGATCTCGTTCGGGTCTGCAATGCGGCCGGCGATGGCGCTGGCAGCGGCTACGGCCGGGCTGGCGAGGTAGACCTCACTCGTTACGTCACCCATACGGCCGATAAAGTTGCGGTTGGTGGTGGCCACGGCACGCTCGCCGGCGGCCAGAATACCCATGTAGCCGCCAAGGCAGGGGCCACAGGTAGGCGTGGAGACCACGCAGCCGGCCTCAATAAAGATCTTCAGCAGGCCGTTTTCCATCGCCTTTAAGTAAATATCCTGCGTAGCGGGGATGATGATGGCACGCACGTTCTTTGCCACCTTATGCCCCTTGATGATCATGGCCGCTTCCTCAAGGTCCTTATAGTGGCCGTTGGTGCAGGAGCCGATGACCACCTGGTCGATCTTCACGTCACCGATCTCGTCAAAGGTGCGGGTGTTCTCCGGCAGGTGCGGGAAGGCGACTGTCGAGCGGATCTCGGAGAGATCGATCTCGTAGGTCTCCTCGTATACGGCATCAGGGTCGGCCGTGTAACGCTTGATCTCACGGTCAGAGCGCTCCTTGACGTAATTCACCGTCTCGTCATCTACCTCAAAAATGCCGTTCTTGGCACCGGCCTCAATGGCCATGTTGCAGATGGTCAGCCGGTCGTAGATCGAAAGGGCGGCAACGCCCTCGCCAACAAACTCCATCGAGCGGTACAGCGCACCGTCAACGCCGATCTTGCCAATGATGTGTAAGATCACGTCCTTGCCGGAAACGTAGCGGTTCAGCTTGCCCTTCAGCACGAATTTGATGGCACCCGGCACCTTGAACCAGGCCTTGCCTGTGGCCATGCCGCAGGCCATGTCGGTAGAGCCAACGCCGGTAGAGAAGGCGCCCAGCGCACCGTAGGTACAGGTGTGTGAGTCAGCGCCGATCACCACGTCGCCCGGTACCACCAGGCCCTTTTCAGGCAGCAGGGCATGCTCAATGCCCATGCGGCCAACGTCATAGAAGTGGGTGACCTGCTTTTCTTCACAGAAATCGCGGCACATCTTGCATTGTACGGCCGCCTTAATGTCCTTATTCGGGGCAAAATGATCCATGACCATGGTCACACGGTCACGGTCATAGACCTCTTTCGCGCCGATCCGCTCAAACTCGCGGATGGCGACGGGCGAGGTAATATCGTTGCCCAGCACCCGGTCAATATTGACCAGGATCAGCTGTCCTGCCTCCACGCTGGCAAGGCCGGCGTGGTCGGCAAGGATCTTTTGTGTCATCGTCATTGCCATAACGAATAAATCTCCTTAACGGTTGATGATCGCGCCCTTATCGGCAGAGGATACCTGGGCGGCATACCGCTTGAGGTAGCCGGTGATATTCTCCTTGCGCTTGATGGGCATTTCGGCGCGGCGCTTGGCAAGCTCCTCGTCCGAGACCTTCAGCTCAATGGTATAGGCGGGAATGTTGATCGAAATGATGTCGCCATCCTTGACGTAGGCGATCGGGCCGCCGCTGACTGCCTCAGGCGAGACGTGGCCGATCGAGGCACCGCGGGTGGCACCCGAGAAGCGGCCGTCCGTGATCAGGGCAACGTCCTTATCCAGCCCCATGCCCGCAATGGCCGAGGTGGGCGAGAGCATTTCTCGCATGCCGGGGCCGCCGCTTGGCCCCTCGTAGCGGATGACCACCACGTCACCCTTGACGATCTTGCCGGCGTAAATGGCGGCAATGGCCTCTTCCTCGCTCTCATATACCTTGGCAGGCCCCTCGTGCACCAGCATCTCCGGCGCTACGGCGCTGCGCTTGACCACGCAGCCGTCCGGGGCCAGGTTGCCCTTCAGCACGGCAATGCCGCCCGTTTTGCTGTAAGCATTGTCCGGGGTGCGGATCACGCTCGTGTCACGGTTGACGGCCGAGGCGATGTTCTCGCCCAGCGTCTTGCCCGTGCAGGTCATCACGTTGGTATCCAGCAGGCCGAGCGCGGCGATCTCCTTCAAGACGGCGTATACGCCGCCCGCCTCACACAGGTCCTCCATATAGGTCGGGCCGGCGGGTGCCAGATGGCAGAGGTTGGGCGTCTGCTCGCTGATGCGGTTGACCTCCTCCAGGTCAAATTCCACGCCGCACTCGTTGGCAATGGCCGGCAGGTGCAGCATGCTGTTGGTCGAGCAGCCAAGCGCCATATCGGCGGTAATGGCGTTGCGGATCGCCGCCGCCGTCATGATATCGCGCGGGCGGATATTCTTCTTTACCAGCTCCATCACCTGCATGCCGGCGTGCTTGGCCAGCTCAATGCGGGCAGAGTAGGCAGCGGGAATGGTGCCGTTGCCGCACAGGCCCATGCCCATGACCTCGGTCAGGCAGTTCATCGAATTGGCGGTGTACATGCCGGAGCAGGAGCCACAGGTGGGGCATACCTTTTCTTCAAATTCGCAGAGCTTCTTCTCATCGATCTTGCCGGCATTGTAAGCGCCGACCGCCTCGAACATACTGGAAAGGCTGCGCTTTTCGCCACCCACGCGGCCGGCCAGCATCGGCCCGCCGCTGACAAAAATGGTGGGAATGTTCAGACGTGCTGCAGCCATCAGCAGACCGGGCACGTTTTTATCACAGTTGGGGATCATCACCAGACCGTCAAAGCCGTGTGCCATGACCATGGCCTCGGTCGAGTCGGCGATCAGGTCACGGGTAACGAGGGAATACTTCATGCCCACGTGGCCCATGGCAATGCCGTCACACACCGTAATGGCAGGGAACATGATGGGCGTACCGCCCGCCATGGCAACGCCAAGCTTGACTGCATCGGTGATCTTATCCAGGTTCATGTGTCCCGGTACGATCTCGTTATACGAGCTGACAATGCCGATCAGAGGGCGGGAAAGCTCCTCCTTCGTCAGACCCAGCGCGTGGTAAAGAGAGCGGTGCGGGGCGTTATGGAACCCGTCTACGATTGTATCCTTGATCATTGTATATACCTCGATCAGTTGTTGATCAGCTTATCCTCATCGCTCCAGCTGTACAGCTTGCGGATATCCTTGCCCACGACCTCGGAGGGGTGCTCGGCAGCGATCTTGCGCATCGCGTTGAAGTGTACCTGGGCGCCGGCATCCGACATATCAAGCAGGAAATCCTTGGCAAAGGTGCCGTCCTGAATGTCGGAGAGGATCTTCTTCATTGCCTTCTTGGTCTCGGCGGTGATGATCTTCGGGCCGGTGATGTAGTCACCGTATTGAGCGGTGTTGGAGATGGAGTAGCGCATGCCCTCAAAGCCGCTCTGGTAGATCAGGTCAACGATCAGCTTCATCTCGTGAATGCATTCAAAGTAAGCGTTTCTCGGGTCATAGCCGGCCTCCACCAGGGTCTCAAAGCCTGCCTGCATCAGGGCGCAAACGCCGCCGCAAAGCACAGCCTGCTCACCAAACAGGTCGGTCTCGGTCTCGGTACGGAAGGTGGTCTCCAGCAC
>JAZQLY010000014.1:0-2094 GCA_045543015.1 Eubacteriales bacterium | reverse complement strand
GGACCCGCACACGCGCCGCCGTGTTCCCACGGTCAACCGTGTGCAGCTTGGCTCGATCTTTGAGGATCCCGACTATCAAAAGGCTCTGCAATATGCCGATTTCATGCAGCGCACCGTGTATGAGGACGAAGCACACGTCATTGACCATATTCAGCAGCGCATTCTGAAGGTAGCGCGGGAGGAGGAGCCGTATGACGTTTTCATCTGCTACAAGGAGACGGATGAAAACGGCAACCGCACGCGGGATAGCGTATATGCCAACGAGATCTACCACCTGTTGACCAAGGAAGGCTATCGCGTATTTTTCAGCCGCATCACGTTAGAGGACAAGCTGGGTATGGATTATGAGCCGTATATTTTTGCGGCCCTGCAGTCTGCCCGCGTGATGGTGGTGGTGGGGACGTGCAAAGCGCATTTTGAGGCCGTATGGGTGAAAAACGAGTGGTCGCGCTATCTTGGTATGATGCAAAACGGCAGCGATAAAACGCTGATCCCTGCTTATTACGGGATGGATGCCTACGATCTGCCGGACGAGCTTTCTTACCTGCAGGCCCTGAATATGCAGAATCTGGGCTTTATGCAGGATCTCATTCACGGTATTGAAAAGCTGCTGCGCAGCTCTCCATATGCGAAGGAAGAGCCCGCGGTGAACAGAACCAATTATGACCCTTCCGCTACGCCGATCACGCAAGAGGAAAGGAAAGCAGAGACGAAGAGCGTGCCTGCCCCTGCTGCCAATGCAAACAGAAAAAAGACGGCGGTGCTGCTTTGCTGCCTTGGCTTTCTGGGGATAACCGGCCTGCACAGATTTTATGCCGGAAGGCACGTAACCGGCATACTTCATCTTTTGACCTTCGGCTTCCTGTTTGTTGGTACGATTTATGATCTGATCCTGCTTTTGACAGGCAATTTTACCGATAGCAAAGGCCGAGTGATAGAGGGGAAGAACCCGAAAAACGGAGGCCAGCATAAGCCGCTTACGAGAAAAAGAAAAGCCATGCTCCTCCTGTTGAGCTGCTTGGGGGCCTATGTGTTTTTTTGCTTTTTTGGCGGATTCATGGCGGCAATTACACTTTCGGATATCCAAAACGCAACGGTTGGCGATATCGTCGCCTTTGGCGAGTACGAGCAGGATAACAACAACGCCAACGGGCGCGAGGATATAGAGTGGATCGTGCTGGATAAAACCGACGAGGGGCTGCTGCTCATCAGCAAATACGTGTTAGACCAGAAGTGGTACAGCAACGGCAGCTACTCGACCTGGGAAAATTCTGTTCTGCGCCAATGGTTGAACGGTGATTTTTATGATAACGCGTTCTCCGAAAGCGAGAGAGAGCGCATTTTGCCGCGCAAGATCGTAACCGAGCCGAATCCGGAATTTGGCGATACCGGCGGCAATGATACGATCGATCACGTTTTTATTCTCAGCATCGCGGAGGCAAAGGAGTATTTTTCGTTAGATACAGATAGAATGGCAAAGTCAACGAAATACGCCTCCGGCAAGGTGTACACCTCGTCTGACGGCTATAGCGGCTGGGTCTTGCGCAATCCTGGTCAGAAATTCAGCAGCTCCCTCACTGGCAACAAAATTTATTCTGCAGCGTATGTGACGGCGGTGGGAAGCGTGCAGAATTCCGGTTGCGCTATGTGCTCAAACAGTATGAATTTTACCACTACTATTCTGGAGGGCATTCGCCCGGTCATTTTTATTGAGAATTGATTATTTGGACATCTGAAAGGGTATTCAACCGATGGCAGTATTAAAATGCAAAATGTGTGGCGGCAACGTCACGCTGGATGAAAAGGCAACGGTTGCCACTTGCCAGTATTGCGGCACCAAGCAGACCTTTTCGTCCACCCAGGATGAACGGCGCCGTTCGACATATAACGAGGCGTGTGACCTGCGCCGCAGCAATTTGTTTGACCGTGCGATGAAGCTGTATCAGTCCTTGGCAAAAGAGGATGAGACCGATGCAGAGGCATACTGGTCACAGGTGCTTTGCCGCTGGGGAATTGAATACGTAGAGGACCCGCACACGCGCCGCCGTGTTCCCACGGTCAACCGTGTGCAGCTTGGCTCGATCTTTGAGGATC
>JAZQLY010000013.1:0-10317 GCA_045543015.1 Eubacteriales bacterium | reverse complement strand
ATAACGCTCGTAGATTGCCTTTTTCTGTGCGATATGTTCCTCCAAATACGGATACTGACCACGCACAACACCTGCAATAACGTTGCTCATACGGTAGTTGTAGCCAACTTCCTCATGCTGATACCAAGGTGCATTTTCTCTTGCTTGTGTTGACCACTTGCGAGCCTTGTTTGCAACCTCAATATCATTCGTCAAAAGACAACCGCCTGCAGAACCGGTAATGATTTTATTGCCGTTGTAGCTGATAGCAGAGTAGTCACCAAAGGAACCACACTGTCTGCCGTTGATCGTTGCACCCATAGCTTCGGCGGCATCTTCTACAAGCAATGCACCATGCTTCTCGCAGATTTTCTTAATCAAATCCATGCGTCCGGGAAAACCGTAGAGTTCCGCAGAAACAACGAGCTTCACATCGGGATATATTTCAAAAGCTTTTTCAAGTGCCACAGGGTCCATATTCCAAGACTCTGCTTCCGTGTCAATGAACACGGGAATACCGCCTTCATAAACAACAGGATTTAATGTAGCACCAAAAGTCATGTCGGAGCAGAATACTCGCTTACCCTCTAAAGCTCCATGACTAATTGCAGGTTTGCCATAAAGAGTTTCGCCTGCGTGCTTTACTGCCAGATGAAGCGCAGCAGTACAACAAGACAGACCAACTGCATATTTCATCTCTGCTTTTTCAGCAGCGATACGTTCAACTTCATTGATATTCGCGCCAACCGTGGACATCCAGTTAGTGTCATATGCTTCTTTTACATACTTCATTTCATCGCCATGCATTGAAGGCGTGGCGAGCCAGACTTTATTCTCAAAAGGCTTAATATCCATTCTTATTTTTCTCCAATCATGTACGCTAATTTTTCTCTATCTACGACGAATAGCCGAGCGTGACTTGCATAACTCGGCTAAGTAAACCTCCTTCATCCAATTATGTACGCTTATCAGATTGGGTCAAAATAAGCAATCAAGAGCCACTATTAACTTTTCTTGGTTGTTAATTTCATGTCTCAACCTCGTTACATAATTAGACAAATTAAGCCGACTTAGACCGTAACAACCCTCGAAAAATCAATGCTTTTCCTGGTTGTTACTATTATACATCCATCCCCTACAATAGACATCTGCCCCACCAATATGTTAAACAATTCCGGCAGTTCATCCAAAGAGGTGCTACGCAGCATTCGACCATACTTATTCAAACGCTTATCATCCGGCAGCAAATTACCGTCCTTGTCCTTCGCATTAGACATCGTTCTGAATTTTACGAGCCGAAAGATTTTCTCCTTGCCCGTTTTCTTGTCGATCTTACCCGGGCGCAGTTGTGTAAAGAAAGGGTTTCCCCGCATGGCAATTGCGCCAATAACGATCAAAATCAACAGTACCGGTGAAAGGATCAGCAATGCCATGAGTGACAGCAGAAAATCGAACAGACGTTTAAAAAAATGAGCGTACATAGTGCCTCCCAAAAGTTGAAATTCAAAAAAATCAATGTCGCTTTACGAAGAATAGTTTTTTCCAAACGCCGAAAAACAGGTTCCGGACGGTAAAGCAGGCTGCAGCCAGCGGCCCGCGCCCATCCGCCTGGCGGAAGAGGCGATAGTGCCACTTGATCAGCTTGCCGTAGCCGTGGCTGCTGACCGAGCCGGCGCGGCCGCGGCGGTATTGCGCCAGCTCCTCCCGCAGCAGATAGCAGTCTGCCTTTTTGCAGACCTGCAGCCACATGGCGTAGTCGTTATTTTTTTCGATATCGGCGATCTGCAAAAGGCCGACCACGCCTGCATCGTACATCACCGTCAGGCACCCCGGCCAGCAGTAGCGGTACATGCCCCGCCGCGTGATCCTGCGCGGCCCGGTCAGCGACCGGCCAAGCGGCTGCCCGTCTGCATCCATTTCGCTGTAGCCCGTATAGGAAAAGGCATAGCCGTTTTCCTGCATGAATGCCAGCTGCTTTTCCAGCTTATCGGGCGCCCAGCGATCATCGCTGTCTAAAAATGCGATCCACCGCCCGCGCGCCTCACGCAAAGCGCGGTTGCGGGAAAAAGCGGCGCCGCTGTTTTTCTCGTTTTTGAAATACCGGATGCGCCCGTCGGTAAAGCCGGCGGCAACGGCATCGGTATCGTCCGTCGAGCAATCGTCCACGATCAGCAGCTCCCAGGCAGAATAGGTCTGCGCCAAAACGGAGCCGACAGCCTCCGCAAGGAAGCGACCGGTATTATACGATGGCATGATGATCGAGACAAGGTCATTCATTGGGTTTTCACACATCCTCGGCAAGGCCGCCTTTTTGTACACATTCTATGTTCATTATATAATTATAGCACAAGCAGTACCGCTCGTCAATACCCTACGCGTTTTTTGTAGAAGATTTTGAACATTTTTTAAACAAAAGGCAGCGGCAACCGGTATTCCGGTTGCCGCGTGCTTTTGCTTGCGCTTATTCAAAGGTCAGGTCTGCCCACAAGATGGCGTGATCGCTCATCCACGCGTCTGCCACGCGCCCGACCTGGCTGATCCTGATATTGGCCGAAACGATGATGTTGTCACACGGGCAGGGTGGCGTCGGATCGTCCAAAATGGTATCGATCGTCCCAAACGCCCCGCCGTTTGCCAGGGTATAGCCGGCCGCCTCAAAGATCGGCCATTCCTCCCCGTGCAGATAGTCGCTGCTGTTTTTCTGCCCGTCATTGACGTAATCGTTGGGGTTAAAATCGCCAAGGATGATGCAATATTCGTACTGATCGGCGCAGGCGATCACCTGCCGGATCTGCTCACGCCGAACTACCTTATCCGACCAATCAAAATGCAGACTGATGACGCACACGCGTCTGCCAGCCAATTCAGCCGTTCCACGCAGGAACCATGGGTGGCGGAACTTCATATCTCCCGTATAATATACCTGTTCTACATCTTTTACCGTGTAATCAGAAAGAAAAGCCTTGTAATTATACGCGGTGTGACCGCGTCTTTCATAGCAGGAATAGTCATCGTAGAGTGCCGTATACGGCCCCTCTTTATTATCCTTATTATAATATTCTACGTCTTCCTGCAAGCCCCAGAATTGGACGGAGGCAGACGCCATAGTAGCGCGGATGATCCCCTTCCCCTCCGCAGAGCCGGGGGCGAAGCCAAGCCCGGAAAAATCACCGATATTGAAGGTGGCAAAACGAATGGTCTCCATGGTCTTCTCCTTTTTTGTGATAGGCCCATTATAGCAAAAGCCCCGGCAAAAAGCCATCACATTTTTCACTTTTTTACCGTTCGTAGAATATGCAAAAAGCGGCATTACGCCGCTTTTTGTATCAAGAGTTATGATAAACGTAGGCAATGATCTTGCTATACAGATCCTCCAGATCATAGATCTCGGACAGGGGGATCGTCTGCTCCGGATTTTTGCTGTTCGTGCCACAGGAAACGAAGAGCGAGATCGACTGCTCGTCAAGCCCGAAGGCGATCTCCTGCCCGTTGCGGGCAAGAACGCCGTCCACCAGGCTGTCTACTCCCTCGTGCTGATGCCTGCTGCCAAGGAACAGCACCTCGGCCGAGGCGGAAAGCCGCTCCTTCATTTCTCCTGACTCATACGCCGCCCAGATCTCCTGCAAGAGGCCGGTATAGGCCGGCACCTGGCCGCCAAGGCCGGCGGCGGGTGCTTCTCCGCCCTCTGCTACTGCGGGTGCCTCCTCCGGCAGGGCCTGCAGCTTGTGCCAGGCGTGTACGCCGCGGGCAATATCGTAGATCACCCAGGCATGCAGCGCCAGGTCAATGATCGTATCGGTGCTGATGCCACCAAGCATAAACATGGCAGCCGTATCGATCGAAAAGAGCACCAGCGCCGCCACCAGAAAGCCACCCTTCCCGTTGCGGGAAAAATACCACAGCAACGCATAAACGGCCAAAATGACCAGGGCAACGGCAAACAGAACGTAGAAGAGCGAGCTGTCAAAGATGGGGGTATCCGCCCAGTCCCCTACATAAAAATCATCCGGCATCATGCCCGAGAGGATGTAGCCGATCAGCGCCATCTGATACGGCACAAAGGCAGAAAACAGAAAATAGGTGCTGCCGCCGGCAATCACCAGGATCAGATTGACCAGCGTCAGAAGGATCATAAACAAAAGATCAAAGCGAGAGGAACGGTAACGCTGCAAATGCATATCCCGCTCGCTCAATGCAGAGGCTCTGCCTGAATAATTTGCCATCGTATTCTCCTTTCAGTAAAAAACCGTTTCGTCATGATCACCATGGGATCCTGACATTTTCATTGTAGCATAGCAGCGCGAAAATGTCAATATATTCTTTACCTTTTATATAGAGATCCCCATCCAAGCGATCGGTCACAGCGCGGCGGCAATGCGCTCGCCAAGCAGCTTTTTTGTGGACGGATGGATGTTATCCGTCTCGCACACGTCACGCGAGATCACCGTTTGAACACCCGGCAGCATAGCAGGCACAGCCATTTGCGCCTCCTGCACCAGTCGCCACCCCTCACCGCGGCGGCCGTCAAAATCGGCCAGCTGCACCACGATAAAGGGCAGCCCCTCATCCATAAAATCACGCCGCCAGATGCGGATCAGGGCGCAAAGCTCGTCTGCGTAGACGCGCGCCTCCGGCACGGTCACGTCGCTTTCCCCCTGGTACCAGATTACCGCGCTCTGCGCGTAGGGGGCGACCTGTGAAAGGGCCTTTTCATACAGCACGCCGTCACCGTTCCAGGCAAGATAAGGGGCATAGGTATGGTCACCGTACCTCTCGGAAAGCGGAATGTGGATGCCCATGCCCTCGTAGGTGCCGGCCGGCACCCAGCTTTCAATGACCGAGGCGCCCTGGTAACAGGCGATCAGGCCAACGGCAATATCCTTTTTTTCGGCAACGGCACGCGCCACGTGGTAGCCGATGGCGGTAAAGTGGCCGGCGTTTTCATCGGTGCAGACCACCCAGCCGTCCTCAGCGTGAAAACGCTCGCCCCCTCCAGCCGGTTGGTGGAAAACAGGCGGATGCGGGCATCCCCTACCCGCTCGGCAGCCGGCGTAGCCGACTCACCCAGCTTGAACTGCATATTGGACTGCCCCGCACACAGGTAGACCTCGCCTACCCACACATCGTCAAAGGCAACGCGCTCCTCCCCGCACGAGACGGAAAGGGTATACGGCCCGCCATACGGCAGGGGCGGCAGCTTGAGCAGAAATCTGCCATTTTCAGCAGTGACGCTTGCCATTTGCCCGGCAAACGAAGCACAGATGCGCCCCTCCCCCTCACCGTACACGAAAAGCGGCTTTTGGGCGGGCAAGACCATGTGGGATGAAAAGATCGGTGAAAGCTTCATGTCTTTCTCCTTGCAGATCGTTTTTCTTCATTATAGCACAGGCCTTTTCCCTTTGCAATCGGGCAAGCAAAAATGGCCATCATTTTTTTCTTACCCGCTGCGCGCAAGCCGGCGGAACTCGCCCGGCTTCATACCGCGGCAGGCGTGAAAGGCGCGTGAAAAGGCAGAAAAGGAGCCAAAGCCGGCAGCAAACGCCACCTCGGTCACGCTGCGGTCTGTGGTGGCCAACAGCTGCTCGGCATACGCCACCCGCTGCTCTGTCAGGTAACGGACAAAGCTTTTCCCGCTGATCCGCGCAAACAGCTTGCTGAAATAGGAGGGGGTCAGATACACGCTGTCCGCTACCACCTTCAACGAAATGTCCGCTGTAAAATTGGCGGCAATAAACGCCATGGCCCGTGCAACGTGGGTATACCCCACCCCCTCCGCCGCCTGGCATTGCGTCCCGGAGAAAAAGCGCGTCAAAAACAGCACCGTATAGGCTGTCACCGTCTCGCGCTCATACGTCCCACCCGCCAGAATGGCCTGCCCGGTCTTTTCCGCCAGGCCGATGAGCGCCTCCGCCTCCTGCCCGGAAAAAGTGCCGCGCAAGGGGAACTTGACCGCGGAAAGCAGCTTTTCCACCTCACCCGGTGCATCCTTATAATAAATGCCGACGTTGCAGATGCGCACGGGCGAAAGCGGCGTAAACCGATGCACGTCACCGGGGGAAAGCGCTACCGCATCCCCGAGGCCAAGCGTCTCGCACACGCCGTTCAGCTCATGCATAAGGCTGCCGCTTTGGATGATCTCAAATTCAAAATAATCGTGCCGGTGCAACGGGTAGCTCCCTCTCGGTGCGTTCATCCCACAGCGGATGCCATACCGCTTGACCGACGGATATTCCTGGTAGGTCTTGACGATCTCGGACACGGTCTTTCCTCCCCTCTCGCAAAATGGACGAAAAACGCAATAGTTTTTCGCTCTTTTTTCATAATTATAATATAAAATAACAAAAAATGCAATATTTGCGTCAAAATCGGCAAAAAATGCCGCGCAATGCTTCTTTTCCACTGCTATAATGGGTGCATCCCATATAACAGAAGGAGAAGTAACATGAAGATCCTCCCCCCTGCGCTGTACAGCGCCCCCTGCATCAAGCGGCTGGAAAAGCCGGTCCTGACCAAGGATGATTGCCCCTACGACGCCTCTCTGATCTTTAACGCCGGCGTGGCCAAATACAACGGACAGTACGTGATGGTCTTCCGCAATGACTACGGCCCGTCGGAGGAGACCTTCCGCAAGATCCCCATCCGCACCTCGCTCGGCTTTGCAACCAGTGCCGACGGCGTTCATTGGAAGGTGAGAGAGAAAACGATGTTCGACTCTGCCGATCTTTTGCCGGGAGAAGAGGTGATGCGGCTGTATGACCCGCGCATCACGGTCATCGACAACGTCCCCTACCTCTGCCTGGCCATGGACACCCGCCACGGCGTGCGCGGCTGCATTGCAAGGACCGATGAAAAGTTTGAAACGATCACGATCATCAGCGCCTCCGCGCCCGATAACCGGAACATGGTCCTCTTCCCCGAAAGGATCAACGGCAAGTACGTCCGCTTAGAGCGCCCATTCCCGAAGTATTCACGCGGCAAGGACAGCTTTGATATTTGGCTTTCCACCTCGCCCGACCTGGTATTCTGGGGGGAGACCGAGCTGGTGCTTGCCGTAGAGGACGTGCCGTACGCGAACGATAAGATCGGCCCGGCCGCCCCACCCATCAAGACCGAAAAGGGCTGGCTGACACTGTTCCACGCCGTAGACATAGATCCCGAGCGCGGCAAAAACGGCTGGGAAGCGACCTGGAAAAAGCGTTATTGTGCCGGCATTATGCTGCTGGATCTGGAGGATCCTACCAAGATCATCGGCATGAGCCGCCAGCCCTTGATCGCCCCCGAGACCGATGTGGAGACCGAGATCGGCTTCCGCCAGCAGGTCATCTTTCCGGGCGGCATGATCCTGGAGCCGAACGGCGAGGTCAAGATCTACTACGGTGCCTCTGACACGGTAGAGTGCCTGGCCACCGCGCACGTAGACGATCTGCTTGCGCTTTGCACAGAGAGCCGCTTCGCATGAGAAACGCAAGAGCCATATACGAGACGTGGCTCTCATCGGTCACGGATGCCTCGCTCAAAAAAGAGCTGCTTGCCATGAGCGAGCAGCAGATCAACGATGCGTTTTTCAAGGATCTTTCCTTTGGCACGGGCGGTCTTCGCGGCGTGATGGCGGCCGGCACCAACCGCATGAACCAATACACCGTTGGGCGGGCCACACGCGGGCTTGGCCGTTATCTTCTTGCCTCCTGCCCCGGTCGCCCGCAGGTAGCCATTGGCTACGATTCACGCAAAGGCTCTGCCGCCTTTGCAAGGCATGCCGCCGCCATTTTGGCCGACATGGGCATTTTTGTATGGATATGGGAGGAGCTACTCCCTACCCCCATGCTCTCCTACGCGGTGCGGGCGCTTGGCTGTGATGCGGGCATCATGCTGACCGCCTCGCACAACCCGGCAGAATACAACGGGTATAAGGTATACGGCGCAGACGGCTGCCAGATTACCGAGGAGGCGGCTGCCGCCATTTCTGCCTGCATCGCGCGGGAGGCGGATTTTGCAGAAAAGGCCGCGCCGTGCTTTGCAGCGGCGCAGGCCGCCGGGCGGATCGCTTATATCGACGGGAGCGTGTATGAATCCTACCTCTCCCGCGTCATGGAAAATTCGGTGGCCGGCTTGAGCCATGCAGAGAATGCAAGGCTGAAGATCGTCTACACCCCGCTCAACGGAACAGGGAGACGCCCCGTGCTGGACGTGCTGGCAAGATGCGGCTTCTCTGACGTGACCGTCGTGAAGGAGCAGGAGGAGCCGGACGGCAATTTTCCTACCTGTCCCTACCCCAACCCCGAGCTGCCGCAAGCAATGCAGCTGGGGCTTGCCTACGCCCGGCACCAGGCAGCCGATCTGCTGATCGCCACCGACCCGGATTGCGACCGGGTTGGCGTTGGCGCCCGCCGGGCAGACGGAGAATACGATCTGCTGACCGGCAACGAGATCGGCCTTCTGCTGCTTGATTTTATATGCAGGTGCCGGACCGAAAACGGCAGCATGCCGGCACATCCCATTGCCGTCAAAACCGTGGTCACCACCGATCTTGCGTGCCGCCTGGCAGAGGCATACGGCGTTTCCATCGTCAACGTTCTGACGGGCTTTAAATATATCGGTGAATATGTCGGGCAGTTAGAAAAGGCAGGCAAAGCCAAGGACTTTATTCTCGGCTTTGAGGAAAGCTGCGGTTACCTGACATCCGACTACGTGCGGGACAAGGACGGGGTGCTGGCAGCCATGCTCATATGCGAAATGGCCGCCTACCACCGGCAAAAAGGCAAAACGCTTGTCGATGCCGTCCATGACCTCTATCAGGCGTACGGATACTGTCAAAGCGCCTTGTATTCCTACACCTTTGACGGTGCGCAGGGCGCAGACCGCATGCGCCGCGTGATGGAAAGGCTGCGGGCGGGCCAAAACACGCTTGACGGGCTACCCGTTGAAGGAGTGCTGGATTACCAAAAGGGGCTGGATGGGCTGCCAAAGGCAGACGTGCTCAAATTTCTGCTGGCAGGCGGCTCGTCGCTTACGGTGCGTCCCTCGGGAACCGAGCCGAAATTGAAGATCTATCTTTCGGTCAATGCGGCCGATCAGGACCGGGCTGCCGCCATGGCAAACCGCCTGCGCCTGGAGATAGAAGGCAAAATTAGCGGATAAAATTCCAAGCAAAAAGGGGGGGCGAACCCGATTACACGAGCGGTCCAATTCCGTTTTGGGGTAGTCCGTTTGACATCAAGCCCAATCCGATTCGATCGTTTAGCCGAAAATGATCAGATCAGGCTTGACAAAACACAGCCTCACCAGTGCGGTGGGGCTGTGTCTGTTTTACGCAAAAAAATCTTTGATGTTCGCAATTAATCTATTCCAGAACGAAGTTTTTTGAGGTGTTTGCTTAAGAGGATTATCGGAGTTTTGTTTTGCCGCTTGCGCTTGTTGTTTAGCACGATGTGCTTGTTCTTCTTTTGCTTTTCTAATAATGGTAAACGGATCATTCCCATTGATTATCCGATTATAAAAGCTCTTAACCCATTTCAGATCCTCCAGTGTGCAGAGACCGGAATCTAAAGTACCAACTTCGTGAGCAAGTTGATTTCGCAACCAACGAACATGCTTTAACTGTTTGTAATCGTCTTCCCAAGTATATACGTTTCGGCGGTTAACCCACAACATTGATTCCATTTGTCTTATGTATTCGGATACGCCCTCATTGCTTGAAAGATAATCTTTACATAAGCGATCTAGACGCTTATATTCTTCTTGAAATTCAATACTTAAATACATAAAATCTCCTACAAATAGTAAAGCCGCAAGGTTGTTCCTTGCGGCTATTTGTGCGGTTTTTAGCCGCTAAATGGCGGAGGGAAAGGGATTCGAACCCTTGTGGGATTGCTCCCAAACGGTTTTCAAGGCACAATAACCAGTCGGAAATTGACGGATTTTGCGCGATGATAACAGACGATAAAAGAAGCTGAAACCCCAGTATTTACAAGGGTTTTCGGCTCTTTTTTGTTCGAACCTCGAAAAATCCCTGTGCCGTAAAGCATAGCGATTTCTAAAAATATTTCTAAAAAATTTTTAGAAATTGTTTTAGAAATGCACCCCCGTTTGTGTGGATGTTGTGGCGGTGTGTAAGGACAGCCACTTGCTTTTCTGCTGATATTATAGCATAGAATCGAGAAATCTTCAAGTAGGTTTCATCACATAGAGCGAACAATAATGTAGTGTTACAATAGATGTGAGACCGAAAACAAAAAAGAATAGAAAAAGTGATTGAGTTCTGTTAAAATAAAGTCACCACAACTCAAACCTAACAGAAAGGACTCAATCACTTCATGAAAGATTATACCACAAACAAAC
>JAZQLY010000012.1:0-32715 GCA_045543015.1 Eubacteriales bacterium | reverse complement strand
CCGCCTGCTGAAGCTGCGCGAGTGCGGCTTCAACACCGTAGAAACCTACACCTGCTGGAACCTGCACGAGCGTCGTGAGGGTGAATTTGATTTTTCCGGCAACCTGGATGTTGCCGCATACATCGCAGAGGCGGCAAAGGTCGGCCTGCACGTCATTCTCCGTCCCGGTCCGTATATCTGCGCCGAGTGGGAGTTTGGTGGTCTGCCCTCCTGGCTGCTCAACTATGAAAACATGCCCCTGCGCTGCTATGACGAGCAGTTCCTTTCCAAGCTGCGCCCCTACTATAACGAGCTGCTTGGCCGCGTTCGCCCCTATCTGGCCTCCAAGGGTGGCCCCATCTTCATGCTGCAGATCGAGAACGAGTACGGCAGCTACGGTGACGATAAGGACTACCTGCGCGCCATCGTTGACCTTTACAAGGAAAACGGCATGGATTGCCTGTTCTTCACCTCAGACGGCCCAAGCTATACCATGCTCAGCGGCGGCACGCTGCCGGAGCATCTGGCCGTTGCCAACTTCGGCTCTGCCCCCAAGAACCAGCTGGCTATCATGACCGAGCTGTATCCTGACCGCCCGCTGATGTGCGGCGAGTTCTGGAGCGGCTGGTTTGACCACTGGCATGAGGCGCACCACGTCCGCCCGGCTGAGGAGATCGTGCAGTGCGTGCGTGAATTTGCCGAGCTTGGCGCCTCCTTTAACTTCTACATGTTCCACGGCGGCACCAACTTTGCCTTCTGGAACGGTGCCAACCACCCCGGTACCTACCAGCCCACCATCACCAGCTACGATTATAACGCCCCGCTTTCCGAGGCCGGTGACCGTACCGAGACCTACTACCGCCTGCGTGAGATCCTTGAGGAGCGCTATGGCAAGGCCCCCACGCTGACCGCCAAGGAGACCGAGAAGGCTGCCTACGGCAGACTGACCCTGACCGAGAGCGCCATGCTGCTTGACAACCTGGATAACATTTCTTCTCCCCGCAAGGTGGTAGAGCCGAAGTGGATGGAGGAGATCGGCCAGGACTTTGGCTACGTCTTCTACCGCACCGAGATCGTAGGCCCCAAGAACGATTGGGATATGGTTGCCGCCTCCGTGCATGACCGCGCCCAGATCTGGGTGAACGGGGAAAAGAAGGCGACCTGGGAGCGCTGGGATAAGGAAGGCATTGGCAAGCAGCCGGTCAAGATGCCCCTGAAGGTGGGCGAGACCGGCCGGCTGGAGATCCTGGTCGAGAACATGGGCCGCGTCAACTACGGGCCCAAGCTGCGTGACCGCAAGGGTATTCACGGCGTTCGCTTTGGCGGGCAGCACCACTTCGGCTGGCAGATGTACCCGCTGCCGATGGAGGAGCTTTCCGGCCTTGTTTATCAGCCCACGGCCGATGCGGCCATCGAGGGGCCCGTGTTCCTGCGCGGCAGCCTGACGATCGAGGGGGCGCCGAAGGATACCTTCCTGCGCCTGGACGGCTTTGAGAAGGGCTTTGTGCTTATCAACGGCAAAAACATCGGCCGTTACTTCAATTCTGCCGGCCCGCAGAAAACGCTTTACGTTCCCGCACCCTTCCTGCGCGAGGGCGAGAACGAGATCGTGGTCTTTGAGTCGGATGCGACGACCACCACCACGGTAGAATTCTTTGCCGAGCCGGATCTTGGATAAAGAGCGCAACAACGGATAAGGCCAAGCCGGAGAAAAAGCAGATCGAACGGCGGCACACCGCCGTCCTTTGGTCGCCGGGCGGCCGTATTCCGGCAATATACCCGAATCACGAAAAAGCACTTATGCCATTGGCATAAGTGCTTTTTCTTTATTCCTGCAAAAGCCGCAGGATATCCGCCTTTTGCGGCGGGCGCGTGCCGCGCGTCAGGCAGGCGGCAGAGCCAAAGGCCACGGCCGTCTGCAGGCAGGCGTGGGCGCTTTTGCCCGCCGAGAGGGCGGCAAGAAAGCCGCCGATCGCGCTGTCCCCCGCGCCGATGGTGGAAAGCGGCTTGATTTGCGGCGCGGCGGCGGTAAATTCCCCCGCCGGGCAGCAAAGCACGGCGCCCGCGCCGCCCAGGCTGATCATCACGTTTTCAATGCCCTCCCCGTGCAGGGCGCGTGCGGCGGCCATCGCCTCTGCCGCCGAGGAGATCGCCCGCCCCATATAGGCGGCGATCTCCTCCTCGTTCGGCTTGATCAGAAAGGGCTTTACCTCAACCAGGTCAGAGAGCGAAAAGGAGCGGGAGTCGATCACCACGCGCACGCCGCGCGTCTGCAGGGCGCGGACGTATGCCTTCACCGCCGGCAGCGGCAGGCCGTCCGGCACGCGGCCGGTCAGGGTCAGCAGGCTGCCCGCCGGGCAAAGGGGATCGGTCACCGCGGCCACCCGGTCCATCAGGTCAAGGGGGGCCGGCAGGCCCTGAAAGCTCAGGCGCGTTTCCCGGCCGTTTTCCGTATGCACGGTAATATTCTCGCGAACGCGGCCGGGGGTGTAGATGGCCGTGGCCTCTATGCCGTCCTGCGCAAGGGCAGAAAGGAATGCCGCCCCATTTTCTTCACCGGCCACGATAACGGCGTGGCTTTTCACCCCGTAGGAAAGCAGCGCACGGGAGATGTTTACCCCCTTGCCGCCTGCATCCCGGTCGGTCACGGTGGCAATATTCTCATGGTCAAGCACCAGCGCATCTGCCGTGCAATGCACGTCAAAGGCAGGGGAAAGGGTCAGGGTAACGATCTCCATAGTGGCTCCCTCATTCGTTTTTTTACTATTATAATGCAGCAGGCAGGGGAAAGTCAAGAAAAAATGTAGATTTGTGAAAAGAAGATGCCCCCGTCTTGACGGCGGGGCAAAAAAATGTTACAATATATTATATTACAGAACTACGGGGTGGCTATGGAACAACATGCGCCGTTCAGCGGGCTTGCGCTGGTAAATAAAGAAAACGGAATGACCTCCCAGACCGTGGTCACACGGCTGAAGCGGCTCTTGGGGGCAGACAAGGCCGGCCACACCGGCACGCTGGACCCGATGGCAGAGGGCGTTTTGCCCGTACTGGTTGGCCGCGCGGTCAAGGCCAGCGAATTCCTCCTGACCGGGGACAAGCATTACAGCGCCGTGCTGCTCTTAGGAACCGAGACGGATACCGAGGACGTGACCGGCCGGGTGCTTGCCACCTCAGACGCCATTCCGGACGAAGCCCGCGTGCGGGAGGTGTGCGCCTCCTTTGTAGGGCAGGTCATGCAGGTGCCGCCCATGTATTCTGCCATCCGCGTAGGCGGGCGGCGGCTGATGGAGCTGGCACGGGAGGGCAAGACCGTAGAGCGGGAGGCCCGCCCGATCACCGTATTTTCGCTTGCCGTCACCCCCCTGACCGAACGGACCTACCGCCTGGACGTGGTCTGCTCCAAGGGGACGTACATCCGCACGCTGTGCGCTGATATCGGCCGCGCCCTGGGCTGCGGCGGCTGCATGCAGGCCCTCTGCCGGACGGAGGCGGCCGGGTATCCCATCAGCCGCGCCCACACCCTTGCCGAATGGGAGGGGATGAGCGAGGCAGAGCGGCGTTCCGCCATCATCCCGGTGGAGGAGCTGTTTGCCGACTGTGCGACCGTTCTGCTGCCGCCCTTCTTTGCACGTCTTGCGCACAACGGCCTGCCCATCTATCTTAAAAAGATCGGCTGTACCTATCCGCTCGGCACCCGCCTGCGCCTGCTCGATGACCGTGGCTTTTTCGCCGTAGGCGAGGTGCGCGAGGAGGAGGAGGGGGTCGCGGTGCGCCCCATCCGCCAATTCTGATCTGACGAGGAGAGCAAAACATGGCAATCAACCTGACCGAGGAGCAATTGTCTGCCGTTTCTGAACGGAATAAAACGCTGCTGGTATCGGCTGCGGCCGGCTCCGGCAAGACGGCCACGCTGACCGAGCGCATCATCCGCACGCTGATCGATGAGGATCACCCGGGCGAGATCTCGCGCATGCTGGTGGTCACCTTTACGCGCGCCTCGGCGGCCGACCTGAAAAACAAGATCTCCCGCGCGCTGGGCGAGGCGTTGGCCACCGGCCGCGGGCTGCGCGGGCACCTTTCGCGCCAGCTGCTGCTGTTGCCGGGTGCGCAGATCTCCACCATAGACAGCTTTTGCATGAACCTGGTGCGCGAGTATGCACCGCGCATCGGTCTTTCGCCCGCCTTTCGCATTGCGGATAACGCCGAGGTGCGCCTGCTGAACGAGAGCGTGATGCGCACCCTGATCGAGGATGCCTACGAGGGCCTGCCCTCGCTTGGCACGCGGGAGGAGTTTGAGGCGCTGGTCGATTGCCTGACCGGCACGCGCGGGGATAAGAGCCTGAGCGATATACTCCTACGCCTGGCGGCAACCACGCAGGGCTTTGCCCGCTCCTACCGTTGTCTGGCCGATATGGCAGAGGCGTTGCGTGAAGCGACAGGGCAGGCCCCTGCCGCCACCCCCTGGGGGGCGTACATCGTGGAGACGACGATCGACCTGGCAGACAGCTATATCGACCGTTACGAGAGCCATTGTGCCGCCCTTGCCGCCGATGAGATCGCGGCGGCGAAGTATCTGCCCGCCATGGAGGAGGACCTTCTGCAGCTGCGCGCGCTGCGCCGGGCGGCAGCGGGCGGGGATTATGCCGCCCTGCGGGATCTCCTGTACGGCTTTCAAAAGGCGAAGCTTGGCACCATTCCCGCCGCCAAAAAGAGCGAGCAGGCTGCCGCCGCGCAGCTCATGCGCCAGGACTTTTTTGATACGCTGGTCAAGCACCGCGACCGCTTTTTTGCCTACACGGCCGAGGAGTGGACGCCCATGCTTGCCGCCCTTACCGATAAGGTTGCGCTGCTCTCCCGCTTCATGATCGCGTTCGGGGAGCGGATAGAGGCAGAAAAACGCCGCCGCAGCCTGTGTGATTTTAACGATATCTCGCATGGCGCTTTGCGCCTCTTGTATGATGAAAGGGGGGAAAAGACCCCCTTAGCCGCAGAGCTTGCCTCCCGCTTTGATTACGTGTACGTGGATGAATACCAGGACGTAAACGAGGTGCAGCACCTGCTGTTTGAGGCACTTTCCGGCCCGCGCGGCCGCTTTATGGTGGGCGACGTGAAGCAGAGCATTTACGGCTTTCGCGGGGCGCAGCCGGAGATCTTTGCCCGCACGCGCCGCGCCTTTCCCCGCCTGCAGGAGGCCGGCGAGAGCGAGAGCGCCACGCTGACGCTTTCTGCCAACTTCCGCTCGGATAAGCCGATCCTGGATTTTGTCAACATGATCTTTGGCGGTCTGATGCAGGGCGTGGGGGAGCATATCGGCTACGATACCGGGACCGACAGCCTGCACCCCGGCAGGGAGAAGGCGCCCGCCTCACCGCGCGTGACCGTGGCCCTCTTTCCAAAGGATGCCGGGGCCGGGGAAGCGGCGGAGGAAGAGCCCGCCGAGGACGAGGAATGGGCAGAGGGGACCCCCGAGGAGGAGAAGCCGGATGCCGAGGCCCTGTACGTGGCCGAGGAGATTCGGCGGCTCTTGAAGGACGGGCTGCCGGACGGGCAGCGGCTTGCCGAGGGGGATATTGCCATTCTGGTGCGCAAGGCCAGCGTGGGAGAACGGTTTGCAAACGCGCTGGCCGCCTGCGGCGTGCGGGTAGACCGCCCGCGCGGCAAGGGCTTTTTCCTGAACCCGGAGATCCTGCTTGCCGTCAGCCTGCTGAACGTGATCGACAATCCGCGCCGGGATATCTACCTGGCCGGGCTGCTGTATTCGCCGCTTTATAGCTTCACCCCGGACGAGCTGACTGCCCTGCGGCAGGAGGCGGATGCCTGCGGCCGCACCGGCAGCACGCTGTACGAGGCGCTGGTCGATTATATGGCAGCGCACCCGGATTTTGAAAAGGGCAGATACTTCCTTGCCGAGCTTGCAGAGTTCCGCCGCATGGCCGAGGGCATGCCCGTTGACCGTCTGATCCGGCAGCTGTACCGCAGGACCGGCCTGCTCTCGCTTGCGGGGGCAGATAAAAGCGGCTCACCCGATGCACGGCGCGCAAACCTGATGCTGCTGTACGATTATGCCCGCCGCTTTGAGGCCTCCTCCTTCCGCGGCCTGTATAACTTTATCGCCTATATCAACGAGGTCATCGAGCGGGATGAATCGATCGAGGAGGGGCGGCTGCAGAGCGGCCGCGCCGATACCGTGCGCATCATGACCATGCACCAATCCAAGGGGCTGGAATTTCCCGTCTGCTTCGTGGTGGGGTGCGGCTCCTGCTTTAACCTGCAGGATGCCCAAGCCCCCCTGCTCTTTGAGCGGGAGATGGGCTGTGCGCTCAAGCTGCGGGATGCAAGCGGCTTTGCCCGCATCAAAAATCCCGTTTACAATACGATCAGCGCCCGCATCCGTGAAAAGCAGTTAGAGGAGGAGATGCGCGTGCTGTACGTGGCCATGACGCGGCCGTACAGCAAGCTCTACCTGACCGGCAGCCTGCGCGGCGAGCCGGAGCAATGGTTAGAAAAGGGGAGGGAACGCGCCCGCCTTGGCAAGCAGGAGGTATACGCCTGCCGCAGCTTTGCCGAGATGGTGCTGGCCACCCTGCGGGACGAGCCGTTTTGCGAGCTGCTATTCCCGGCGGCAGCGGCCGGCACGCAAGCTGCCGGCGCGGCCGATGCGGCCGTGGCCACGCCGGCCTTCACCGAC
Source organism: Eubacteriales bacterium (assembly GCA_045543015.1). GTDB lineage: Bacteria > Bacillota > Clostridia > Oscillospirales > CAG-272 > UBA1740. The sequence goes on along the minus strand of JAZQLY010000012.1, from coordinate 26,045 downwards.
GACGAGGTAGGGGAGGTAGAGGCGCTTCTTTCTGCCCGCTTTGCCTATCCGTACCCCGATCGCTACCTGGGCGACCTGCCAAGCAAGCTCTCGGTCTCCCGCCTTTATCCCGGCGTGCTGGACGAGGGGGACGAGCCGGTGCCTGCTCTCGCGCAGCCGCGCGGGGAGCAGGAGGCCGGGGCAGACGTGCCGGAGGAGGGAAGCGATGCTTGCAAGGCAGCTCCCCTGCCGCGCTTTATGGGTGGCGCGCAAAAGGATGTGGCCGCCCGCGCCGGCACGGCTACCCACCTGTTTATGCAATTCTGTGATCTCTTCCGCCTGGCAGAGCAGGGTGCGGAGGCAGAGCTTGCCCGCCTGACCGAGCAGCAATTCATCACGGAGGAGGATGCCGCCCTCGTGCGGCTGGAGGAGATCAAGGCGTTTTGCCGTTCCCCCCTGTTTGCCGCCATGACCGAGAGCGGGGCGCAGCTCTACCGGGAGCAGCGCTTTCACGTTCGCCTGCCGGCCGATGTGCTGACGAAAAACGAGGCCCGCCGCGAGGCCCTTGCCGGTGAGACGGTGCTGGTGCAGGGCGTGATGGACGCGGTGCTTTGCCGCCCGAACGGCGAGCTGTGGCTGATCGACTATAAGACCGACCGCCTGCTGCCTGCCGAGCGGCGTGACCGCCGCCTGGCGGAAGAAAGGCTGCAGGCCCGCCACGGCAACCAGCTTGCCTATTATGCCGAGGCCTGCTGCCACATGCTTGGCCGCCGGCCCGACCGCGTGCTGATCTATTCGCTGGCGCTGGGCGATACGGTAGAGCTTGCCCCCACCCTCCCGCCCACCCTGCCGTGACAAAAACTTCCACCCGCTTTTCACAGAAAAAACAGGGCGCGGGGCGGTTTATTAACAATTTGTCTATATATATATGGTACAATTCTTATGTTGCGCATTTGCCGCATCGCCAAAAAACAGTAAAGGAAGGGCGCATGCCCGCTATCTGTTATGATCAAAGTAGAGCATCTTGTCAAAAGCTACGGCACGCATTACGCGTTGAGTGACGTCAGCTTTTCCATTGAGGAGGGAGAGGTCGTTGGCTTCCTTGGCCCGAACGGGGCTGGTAAAAGCACGACCATGAATATTCTGACCGGCTGCCTTTCCTCCAACGAGGGAACGGTCACCGTCAACGGGGCTGACATTCTGAAGGACCCGGCGGAGGCCAAGCGGCAGATCGGCTATCTGCCGGAGCAGCCGCCCCTGTACACCGATATGACGGTGGAGGAGTATCTTTGCTTCGTATACGACCTCAAGCATTGCACCCTGCCCAAAAAGGAGCATATCACCGAGGTATGCGAGGTGGTGCGGATCGCCGACGTGCGCCGCCGCCTGATCCGCAACCTGTCCAAGGGCTACCGCCAGCGCGTAGGCATTGCCCAGGCGCTGATCGGCAATCCGCCCGTTCTGATATTTGACGAGCCGACCGTAGGCCTTGACCCCAAGCAGATCATTGAGGTGCGCAATCTGCTGCGCACGCTGGGCAAAAAGCACACGGTCATTCTCAGCACGCACATCCTGCCGGAGGTGCAGGCCATCTGCGACCGCCTGCTGATCATCAGCGAGGGGCGCATCGTAGCCGACCGCCCGACCGAGGAGCTGACCCGCGTGATCCGTGACAGCCGCCGCTACCGGCTGAAGGTCGCCGGGCCGGAAAAAGAGGTGCTGGGTCTTTTGCGCGGCATTCCCGGCGTGCAGCGGGCAGAGGCGCAGATCGACCGTGAGCGCGGCGAGGTCAGCAGCTTCACCTTTGAGAGCGCTGCCGGCACCGACGTGCGTTCAGAGATCTTTTTTGCCCTGGCCGAGCGCAAGTGGCCTGTCTACGGGCTGGAGCCGGTAGGCACCGATCTGGAGGACGTGTTCCTGCAGCTGGTTGAGCGGGGCGGCGAGCTGCCGACCGAAAAGCCGACCAAGCGGCGCAGATAAAACGGGAGGAAAAACCTATGCTGGCTATTTACAAGCGCGAGATGCGCTCTTATTTCACCACCCCCATCGGCTACGTGTTTGCGGCCATCTTTCTGTCGCTCAGTGCCGGGGTGTTCTGCTACACCACGCTGTATTCCCTTTCGGCCGATACCACGCTGTATTTTACCGTCATGCTGGTCGCCTTTGTGGTGCTTTTGCCCCTCCTCACCATGAAAACGCTGAGCGAGGAGCGCAAGATGCGGACAGAGCAGCTGCTGCTCTCCGCCCCCGTTTCGCTGACCGGTATGGTCATGGCCAAGTTCCTTGCCGCGTTTACCGTCTTTTTTGGCTGTATTCTGCTTTCCTCGCTGAATTTCATCATTCTCTACACGCATGCAAGGCCGAATACCGCCGTCATCCTTGGCAACCTGCTGGCCCTCATTCTGGTGGGCATGGCCTTCCTTGCCATCGGCATCTTCGTCTCCTCGCTGACCGAAAGCCAGCTGGCTGCCTCGGTCATCACGGTGGCCGTGCTGGTGCTGCTGATGATCATCAGCTTTGCCAACAGCCTCATCAGCCTGCCCTGGCTGCGCTTCCTGCTCAGCGGTCTGTCCGTCTTTTCCCGCTTCCAGAACTTTGCAAACGGCATTTTTGACGTGGCAGCCCTTGTATATTATCTCTCTCTTGCGGCCGTGTTCCTGTTCCTTACCGTGCGCGTGTATGACCGCCGCCGCTATGCCTGACGGGGGTAGGGGCGCATGAATAAGGAAAAGATCAAAGCCTTTTTCCGCTCGCGCAGCGCGCGTCACGCCGGCAGTATGACGGCCTTTACCGCGCTGGTGCTGGCGCTGTTTTACCTGGTCAACCTCATCATTCTCGGCTTTGCCAATAAGCTGACCTGGTATTTCTACACCACAGAGGAGCCGGAAATTACCATCGGCGGCGCGGCAGACGAGCTGCTTTCCGGTATCGATACCTCCGAGAGCAAGGTCAAGATCCGCTTTTGCGACCTGGAGGAGAATATCAAGACCCACAAGCAGCTGGACTACGTCTACAGAACGGCCATGCTGCTGGAGGAGCGCTACCCGGAGCTGATCGAGGTGGATTTTATCAACCTGTGGCTGGAGCCGGATCGCGTTTCGGCCTACCGTGTGAATAAGGAGGGGGAGGAGAATACCATCGCCACCTCCACCGTCATCATCGACTACGGCGGGGAGTTCGTGCTGAACGCACCGTCCAACTTCTACACGCTGGATGCCAATCAGTACGTGACCTCCTATAACGGGGAAGAGGTGTTCATCGCCAATATCCTGTGGGTGAGCGCGAAGGAGCATCCGGTCGCCTACTTCACCGCCAACCACGGGGAGGAGGTTCCCTACGCCCTGCAGCGCATGCTGGTGTATGCCGGCTATCGCGTGGAGCGGTTAGACCTTTCTACCGTTCGCGGCGTGCCGGAGGATGCCGGCATGCTGGTGATCTCGGACCCTATCTACAACTTCCAGAAGGCGGCAGAGGGCTCTGTTGAAAAGGCAGAGCTGACCTTCGTTGCCGAATACTTGGCAAAGGGCGGCCGCGTGCTGGCCATGCTCTCTCCCACCTATGCAGAGGAGATGAAGCTGCCAAACGGCAAGCCGCCGCACCTGCTGACCTTCCTTGCCGAGTACGGCATCACGCTGCCCGGCGGCACGCTGATCGACCGTGAAAGCGCCTTGCCCGGCTCGGGCGGCTATTCGCTGATCACCGGCTACGCGGGTGACGGGCTTTCTGCCTCGCTTGCGGCTACGGCCGCCGCGGGCGGCCGGCGCACCGTCCTCTCGCTTGCCACCCCGCTTTCGCTTGGGGAAAGTGCGCTTGCCACGGTGCATCCCATTCTGTATACCTCGTCCTCCACCACGCTGATCGCGGCAGACGGGAGTGAGACGGCCATGGGCCGCGCACCCGTGCTGGCCATGGCGGAAATGAAGGAGGGCGGCGGCCGCCTGCTGGTGGCAGGCAGCCCCTACCTGTGTGACGCACAGATCGTAGACGGCCCCGGCTACGGCAACAAGGCGCTCATAAACGCCCTGCTTTCTGAAATGGGGGCGACCCGCGTGCCTGCCGGTATTGAAAACCTGCAGGTAGACCGCACCGCCATTGAGAATCTGACCATGGGAGAGGCAGACCTGTATTTCACGGTCACCGCCATCCTGCTGCCCGTATGCATTCTGGTGGGCAGCGCCATTTTCCTGCGCCGCAGGAAAAATCACTGATCTTCAAAGAGGAGCTGTTATGTGGAAAAAACACATACGGATAAGAAAAGACCTGCTGCGCACGCTGCTGTCGGCCCTGCTTATCCTTACGCTGCTTTTCGCCAACCTGGCCTTTACCGCGCTGGCGCAGCAGAATAACCTGTTTATCGACGCCACCACCGAGGGGCGCTTCAGCCTGCGCCCTCGCATGGTAGAGATCCTGCAGTCGGCCGAGATGCAGGCAGACGTAGATATTATCTTCTGCGCGCCGGATGACCGCCTGCGCGAGAACTACAATGCCTCGCTCGTCTATATCATGGCGCTCGAGCTGGAAAAGCAGGTTCCCAATATTCACGTCTCGACCGTGGATGCGGTGCGCCACCCGGAGGCCGTTGCCTCCTACCGCCGTACCTCGGCCACCACCATCAAGTGGAGCGACGTGATCGTGACCAGCGGTACCGAGTACCGCGTTTACGCCATGGATAGCTTTTTCACCGTCTCCTCGGATGATGAGACCGAGGTGCTGGGCTTCAATGGCGAGCAAAAGATGTGTGAGGCCATCCTCTCCCTGACGGCCAAGGACCTGCCGCTTGCCTGCTTTACCGTGGGGCACGGCGAGGTGCTGCCCACGCAGGGGGATGAGGAGAGCGGCTATCTCTTTGACTGCATTCGTGACGCGGGCTTCCGCGTAACGGCCATCGACCTGGAGACCGAGGATATCCCGTCTGAATGTGCGGTCCTGATCCTCAACGGCCCCACGAGCGACTACGCCTCCGGCCGGCTGGAGGACATGCAGTACAATTCCCCCATCACCAAGATCGACCGGTTCCTTGACCGGTACGGCACCGTCTTCTACTTCCGGGATGCCGCTGCAGGCACCCTGCCGAATTTAGAGGAATTTCTGGCCGAATGGGGCATTGGCTTTACGGTCAAGGATAGCGCCGGCACCCTGTTTGAAAACACCGTCCTCTCGGATAGTGCTGCCGCCCTGTCGGGCGATCCCTCCCGCATTTGCGGCGTCTACGGCACCGCCTCTCTCTATGCCGATATCACCGCGCTCTCCTCCCCGCCGAAAACGGTCTTTGAGCAGGCCTCCCCCCTGCGTATCCTGTGGCAGGATGATTATTCCTCTGCCAACAGCGCCGGGCGCAAGGTCACCACGCTCTTTTCCACCACCGCGACCGCCCAGGCGTTAGACCGGGAATACAGCACGGTCAAGACCGGGACCTTCCCGCTCATGACCATGACGAGCGAGACCCGCATTGAGGATAGTGTGCATTATACCGCCAATCTGTTCGTTTGCGCCACCGACCTCTATCACGCCGCCGCCTATATGGGCGACAACGTGTATGCCAACCGTGAGGTGCTGCAAAGCGCGCTGCGCGGCTCTGCCCGCACCACCGTCAGCGTGGCGGACGAGCTGGAGTTCAAGTATTACGACAGTCTTGCCTTTACCACCACCTATGACCAAGAGGAAAATACCGTCCTGCGCCGTGATGAAAACGGCAAGGTCATCTGGATCAAGAATCCCGAGACCGGCGTCAGCGAGCGGCAGGTCATCCGCATCATCCGTCCCCTCGAGGCAAGCGAGGCGATCGTCTGGACGGTGGTGCTGGTCCTCTTGCCCTTCGTTGCCCTGGTTGTTACCTGTGCCGCGGTGACCCTGCGCCGTAAAAACCGATAGGAGAGAACACCATGAGAAAACCGCCAAAACCGAATAAGACCGGCATTCTGTTGCTCTCTCTGCTGTGTGTGTTCGTCATGCTGCTGGTCCTGTACCTCACCGTTCTGACCCCCTTCTTTGCAGAAGGCGGGGAGGACGTGTCCTCTACCACCGCCAGCACCCAGGCGGGCGAGGGCTCCGGCCTGATCACCGGTATGATCGCCATGTTCCCGCGGGTAGAGCGGGCAGATATGAAGGAGATCCACGTCTATAATCGCTATGACGAAAAGACCGGCCAGTATGAGGAATACTGCTTTGAAAAGGATACCGAGGATAAGGACCAGGATGGTGATACCGCTGATTTTATCATCAAGGGCCACCCGGTCAACGTCTATAATGAGGAAAAGTTTTCCAAGCTGGTGGTAGACGCGGGCTACACCCTTTGCCTTGGCCGCCTGGACGAGCTGGATTTCTCTGCCGGTGCAGAGGAGATCTACGCCCGCTACGGCTTAAGCGAGGCGCAGCACCCCACCTATTACGAGCTGACCACCACCGCCGGTAAGACCTATACCGTCTACATCGGTGCCAGATCGCCGGATGGGAACTATTACGCCCGCCTTGCCGGGCGAGAGGCCGTGTACGTGCTGTATTCCACCCTGGAGGAATCGGTGCTGGCGCCCCTCTCCTACTTCGTAGAGCCCGGCCTGACCTTTGAGGCAGATACCACCTACGGCTATATCTACATCCGCAATTTTTCGATCTTCCATGACCGCTCCATCGTAGACGGCATGTTCGGCGGCGGCGAAAAGCTGCCCGAGCTGGGAGAGGGAAGCACGCTTGACCCGTTCGTCATGTTCACCTACCTCACCGCGCCGGAGCGGGACGTGTACCACGCCTCTACCATCTACACCATGCTGCACCCCTCTACCGCCTACACGGCAGACGACCTGGCCGTGGATGCTGCTATGCAAAAGCTGCCCGGCCTGACGGGGACAGAGGTGCTCAAGCTCGGCCTCTCCGACCTGGATTTTGCCGAGGGTGGCCTGCTTGAAAACGTGGCCTACACCATCTACTACGAGATGCCCTATGACATCACCTATGACGAGAACGAGGATCCCATTGCCGGCAGCTATATCAAAAATCTGCTCTTCGTCACCCCGCTCTCGCCCGAGGACCGTACCTATACCGTCGGCAGCCTCTCTTACCGGGAGGATGGCGAGGTGTTCTATAACATGATCGCCAAGGTGGCGTATGAGGAGCTTTCCTTCCTGGAATATTCGCTCTTTGATTGGATCATGGATAAGATGTTCTCCGTCTCGATCGACAACGTGGCAAAGATGGAGTTTTCTTCCTCCTACGGGGACTACCTCTTCCGTCTGGAGGGGGATGGCACCGCCGGCCAGGTGGTTACCGAGCTGCATTCCGGCTACCGTTGGCTGTATAAGGGACGTAACTACCCCTTTGAGCTGAACGAGCAGGGCTATTGTGAGGATATCTCCCAGTTCCGTGACGTTTACCTGCTGCTGCTGCAGCTCTGCTACAGCGGGGAGATCGCCGCAGACGGCTGGACGGAGGAGGAGATCGCCGCCCTGATGAAGAATGACGCGGCCTGTATCCTGACCTTTATCCTGACCCTGGAGGACGGGCGGGAAATGACCTACCGCTTCTATCCGTATACCGAGCGGCATTGCATGGTCTCGGTCAGCGGGGATGGGATCGATACCGTCACCTCCTTCTATACCTCCTCTACCGCCGTGCGCCGCCTGGCCAATTCGACCTACCAGCTCATGAACGGGATCGAGATCAACCCCGAGCATCGCTATGAAACCGAGTGAGGAGGAACCGTATGTTTTTAAGCCTGCTGTACCCGGATGAAGAGAGCGCCGCACGCGGCGCCAGAAAAGAGGGGCTGCCCCATATCGACGCCCGCGTGTGTGAGGAGCTGGGGCTTGACCTGCTGCTGCCGCTGCGCGGGAGCGAGCTTTCCTCCTTTTTCACGGCAGACCCTGCCGTCATCGCCTACCGGCAAGAGATCTTTGCCGATATGCAGCGCACCCCCGCCCTGTGTGAGGTGCTGGGGGATGCCATTCCCGTCCTCTTTGATATTTTAGAGCTTCGCCGCATGGATGAGGACCTTGGCGCGGGCAGCGAATCCTATCTCTACAGCATCACCGAGATCGAGCCTTACGTCAGCTGCATCGATAGCCTGGCCAAGGGGCTTTTGCCGCTTGCCGACCGGGTAGAGAGCCGCGGCTTCCGCGCGCTGTGCGACCGCATCCGTGAGCTGTCGGAAAGTGAATACTACCGGGAGCTGAATCGCGGCCTGGCACAGCTCTCCTCCCGCATCCGTGAGGTGAAGAGCATCACCGTGGGCGTGAACCTGGATGCACGCCTCCGCCCGGCCTCGGCCGGCGTGGTCTCGGTGAACGCAGAGCCGTTCAAATCCGGCGAGCTGCTGGATAAGATCCTGCGCATGAGCTTCCGCAACGATAGCTTTACCTGCATCGCCCAGCTGCAGCCCTATGATAAGAGCCAGCCGGAGAACCGCCGGGATGCCATGACCTACGCCTTCCACGCCGCCCTTTCGGACGTGTTCCGCTCCTCGGTGCGCGGCTGGCGCAAGATCGTGGGGGAATACGTGCTGGAAAATACCGATTTCCTGCTCAAGATCCTGCCGGAGATCGAGTTTGTGACCTGCGCCTCCTCTCTGATGCGCTCGCTTGCCGCACGCTCCTGTGCGCTCTGCCTGCCGGAAATTCGCCCCATGGGCGAAAAGGCGTTTGACGGCAAGGGGCTTTACAATGCAGAGGTGGCGCTGCGAATTGATGATGAGATCGTGAAAAACGACCTCCTCTTTGACGATAACGGCCGCATCTATATCCTCACCGGGCCAAACCGTGGTGGCAAATCGGTCATCACCTGCGCCCTGGGGCAGGCACAGGCCCTTGCCCAGCTTGGGCTGTACGCCCCGGCTGATTCGCTTTCCCTCTCCCCGGTGGACGGCATCTTTACCCACTTCCCGGAGGGGGCAGAGGATACCATTGATAAGGGTCGCCTGGGCGAGGAGTGCGCCCGCCTGCGCGAGATCTTTGACGGCATGACCGAGCATTCGCTCGTTTTGCTTGACGAATCGCTTTCCTCTACCGGGGCGTATGAGGCCTCCTATATCGCCGCAGAGATCCTTGCCGGCTTTGGCGCGGCGCGCTGCCGCGGCATCTTCTCCACCCACCTGCATGAGCTGGCTGCGGGGATCGATGAGATCAACGCCCGCGTGGCCGTGGCAGGCGGCGTGCGGCTGGATACGCTGGTGGCCGGCATTGAGGAGGGTAAGCGCTCCTTCCGCATCTACCGCCGCAAGCCGGATGGCAAAAGCTACGCCCGCGATATTGCCGATAAATACGGCCTCTCGTTTGAGAGCCTGCAGGCGCAGATGCAAAGCAAAAACGGATAAAGCAAAAGGCCTCGACCACGGTCGAGGCCTCTTGCTTTTGCGGGGTGCGGCGAGCACGGTTTTCTTGTAGGGGAGGGGTCTCCCCTCCCGTTCTCCAAGCCTAAAGAGACAGAACACCCAAGCGGGGGAAAAAGATCCTTCGCTTACGCTCAGGATGACAGTGAACGGGAGCCATCCGGCCCACAGGTGTCATCCTGAGGGAGCGTAGCGACCGAAGGATCTTTCATCGGGGCAAAGGACAAATTTATTTTTAGAATTGACAAACGAAAAAAAGGATGCTATAATAGTTCTGCGAAACAAATCGAATATAAGCACAGGGTATTTTACTGCATAGGGTATATAATACTCTTTTTTCGTTCATCCTATCACAGCTGTAGAATTTGGAAAAAACGCAAATTCCACGGGCTGTGATAGGGTAGACAGAAATGTCCTCTTTTATGTTCGATTTGTTTCGCGACAATCGGAGTTTGCGTTTTTCGGTGCGCTGACTACGGTTGGCGCATCTTTTATTGATAAGGAGAGAACGCATGGAAAGCTATACCAAGCAGCTATGGGAAGGGAAGCTCTGCGCCTCCCGGCTGTACCGGGCGAGCCTGAACGAGGCAGAGCAGTGCGCCAAATTGGATTATTACGTCAATCGCCTCGCTAAAACGCTAACGCCGGAGCAGCGCACCTCGCTGGAGCAGCTGGTTCGCTACTACGAGGAGCGGGAGAATGATGCCGTCTTTCACGCCTTCTCGGTGGGGTATCAGACCGGCATGTCTCTCGCCGCAGAGGCGCGTTCAAAAAAAGAATGAGTGGGAAGCAGCTCCCACTCATTTTTTGTTATATTTCATCTCTGTTGAACGGCGTCACCTGGTAAACGTAATAGTTCAGCCAGTTGGAATAGATCATATTCGCCGTTGACATCCAGTTCGGCAGCACCAGCGTTTTTGCCTCGTCCCGGAAGTAGTTCTTCGGCGGGTCGATGGGCAGGCCCTTGCCAAGGTCACGCTCGTACTCGTTGCGCAGGGTGTCACGGTCATATTCCATGTGGCCCATGAAATAGATCTGCCGCCCGTCCCGCGAGCGGGCAACCGAGGCACCGATCTCCTCTGAGCCGGCCAGGATCAAGAGATCCTCTGCCTTTGCCAGCTCCTCGTTCGTGATGGTGGTGTGGCGGGAGTGGGGAATGAAAAATTCCTCATCCGTCCCCTTCAGCAGCGGGTCAAAATTGGTATACTTGCGGTGGGGGAATACGCCGAACAGCTTTTTCTCCAGGCCGATCTTGTTCAGCCCGTAGTAATAGTGCAGCGCGGCCTGCGCACCCCAGCAGATATAGATGGTGCTTTGAACGTTGGTCTTGGCAAAGTCCATGATCTCACAAAGCTCCGGCCAGTATTTGACCTCCTCAAACGGCATCTGCTCTACCGGCGCACCGGTAATGATCATGCCGTCAAAGCGCTGGTCCTTGACCTCGTTGAAGGTCTTGTAAAAGCGCTGCAGGTGCTGCAGGGGCGTGTTTTTGCCGATATAGCTCTCGGTGCCGATCAGCGTCACGCGGATCTGCAGGGGGGAGTTGGAGAGCAGGCGGATCAGCTGCGTCTCGGTCTCGATCTTGGTCGGCATCAGGTTCAGAATGGCGATCTCGATCGGGCGGATGTCCTGCGTGGCAGCCCGCTCGTCATGCATGACAAAGATGTTCTCGTTTGCCAGCGTCGCGTAGGCGGGGATATCTTGGGGAATGATAATAGGCATGCTTTTACCTCTTAAATCGTATTCAGTGCCGCTTCAATATCGGCAATAATGTCCTCCGCGCTCTCAATGCCGACCGAAAGACGGATCAGGTTATCGGCAATGCCGATGGCGGCCAGGTCAGCCGAGGAAAGCTGGCGGTGGGTGGTGGAGGCGGGGTGCAGCACGCAGGAGCGCACGTCTGCTACGTGGGTCACGATGCGGATCATCTTCAGCCCCTCCATAAAGGCTGCCGCCTTTTCGCTGCCGCCCTTGACGCCAAAGCTCATCATACCGCCCATGCCGCGCGGCAGATACTTGCCGGCCAGCGCGTAGTAGGGGTCACTCTCCAGCGAGGGGTGCTTGACCCACTCGACCTTCTCGTGGCTTGCGAGAAAAGCGGCTACCTTTTTGGCATTCTCGCTATGCCGCTCCATCCGCAGCGAAAGCGTCTCCATGCCCAGATTGGTCAGGAAGGCGTTTTCCGGGCTCATAATGGCGCCCAGGTCGCGCATCATCTGCACGCGGCACTTCACGCCAAAGGCGTTTTTGCCAAGCGAGGCGTATACCAGCCCGTGGTAGCTCTCGTCTGGCACCAGAAATTCAGGGTAGCGATCGGTGGCGCTGTAATCAAAATTGCCACCGTCTACGATCACACCGCCAAGGGCAACGGCATGGCCGTCCAGATACTTGGAGGAGGAGTAGAGCACGATGTTGGCACCAAAGTCCAGGGGGCGGCAAAGCACGGGGGTAACCAGCGTGTTGTCTACCATAAACAGAACCTTGTGCTTTTTGGCCACCGCTGCGATCTTGTCAAAATCCAGCACCACGATGGTGGGGTTTGCCAGCGTCTCGGCAAAGATGACGCGGGTCTTGTCGTCTACCAGGCGGTCAATGTTCTCCTGCGTGTCATCCGGGTCAAAGAAGCGGCACTCAATGCCGTATTTCTTCAGGGTGATGGAAAAGAGGTTGTAGGTGCCGCCGTAGATCGCACGGGAGGAGACGATGTTGTCCCCCGCGCCGCACACGTTCAGCACGGCAAGCAGCGTGGCGCTCATGCCGCTGGCGCAGGCAATGGCAGCGGTGCCGCCATCCAGCGCGCACAGCTTGCTCTCCATGGCAGAGACGGTGGGGTTTGCCAGACGGGTGTAGAAATAGCCGTCTGCCTTCAGGTCAAAGAGGTCGGCCAGCTCGCCGGCGGTCTCGTAGGCGTAGGTGGTGCTTTGTACGATCGGCACAACGCGCGGCTCGCCGCTCTTGGGCTCATAGCCCGCTTGTACGCAAAGTGTATCTTGATTGGCCATATCGATCTTCCTTTCACGGTAAAAATCTGTTTTTTCTTATTATAACATGAAAAAAGGCGCTTTGCAAGGCGGGTATGGGGCAAAATCCACAAAAAAACATCTTTTTTTCTACATATTCACCATAGGCGCGGTACTTGACGGATGCGCAGATCTGTGGTAGAATAAACGTGTATATCTGTTGGGAGGGCATTTTATGAATGCAAAGCATCAAAAGGTCTGGCAGCGCCCTGTACGGGAATACCTGCCCGGGCTGATCCTCTTGGCCGTTTCTCTCGTTGCGGCGTTCTTTCTGTTTGCGAATTATATTTATCATAACGTCCACTTTTTTGAAAGCGAGACGGTAGCCCCCACCTGCCATACGGAGGGCTACACCGTGCATACCTGCACCCTGTGCGGGGAGGAGCGGACGGATAGCTTTACCACCTCTACCCATACCTACACCCCGCCGCACACGGTGCGTGAGCCGGGCAAGACCACCGTTGGCATGCAGGCCTCGTACTGCACCGGCTGCGGTGACTGCGTGCTGACCGACATCCCGCCCCTGCAGCTGATGCCGGTGGTGTACGTGGAGGGCAGCCTGTCCACCGCTGCCGTGGGTGCCACCGTATCGCTGACCTACCAGTCCTATGAGGCAAATTTCACCACTACCGCGGTGATGAAGGTGCAGGGCTTTACGGCTGCCGGCTTCCCCAAAAAGAACTACAACGTGCGCTTTTACACCGATGAAACGCTCACGACCCGCCAGAAATTCGACCTTGGCTGGGGCGGCTGGGGAGAGCAGTCCAAATACACCATCAAGGCCAACTATATCGACCGCTCCCACGCGCGCAACATCGTTTCCTGCCGCCTGTTCGGCGATATGGTCATGTCCCGTAAGGATACCCTTGCCGAGCTGCAGTCCGCGCCCAACGGCGGCTGCACGGACGGTTACCCCATCCGTATGTACGTCAACGGGGCGTTCAACGGCATCTACACCATGAACATCCCGAAGGATAAATGGATGTTCGGCATTGATGAAAACAAGCACCCCTATTCTGCCATCATCACGGCGCAGATGCATGCCTCGACCAACAAGTTCCGGGCCACCACCGATCTGTATAATACCGAGGACTGGGACGTGGAGTATTGCTCTACGGGTACGGATATGGATTGGCTGAACGAGAGCTTCAATAACGTCATCCGCTTCGTGCGGGATAGCGATCCGGCCACCTTCCGCCGGGATGCGCATATGTACATCGACGTAGAGGCGGCGCTGGACTACGCCATCATGTGCTTTGTGATGTACGGGCCGGATAACTGGGATAAAAACGCGGTCTACGTGACCTACGACGGGGTGAAATGGGCCCCCTCGCTGTACGATGCAGACTGCTCCTTCGGCCTGCATTGGAACGGGCAGTCCTTCTATTCTTACGGCGATATGAACAACTGCGTTCCCACCGTGCTGACCTGGAATCGCGCGTATACGGACAATCTGCTGCTGGTGCGCGTGATGTACGCCTTCTTTGACCAGTTCCTTGCCCGCTACCAGGAGCTGCGGGAGACCACGCTCAGCACGGCAAACGTCATTGCCGCCTTTGAGGAGTTTACCGACAGCGTAGGTGAGGAGAATTATGCGGCAGACGCCTCCGTCTGGGGTCTGCCTGACCCGACCGACCCCGCCAGCGGCGAGCGGAACAATATTTATCAGATGCGGTATTTCATCCGCCAGCGCCTGGCACATCTGGACAATGCCATGGCCAACGTTTATTGTGAATAGGAGTCGCCTTATGAAGATCAAATTTCTCGGTACCGCCGCAGCAGAGGGCATTCCCGGCCTGTTTTGTAACTGCCGCGTGTGTCAAAACGCCCTTGCCGTGCGCGGCAAGGAGATCAAGACGAGGAGCCAGGCCTTGCTCGACGATAAGATCCTGATCGACTTCCCGGCAGATACCTATATGCATATGCTCTATCAAGGGGTAGATCTGAAAAGCATCCACACCTGCGTCTTTACCCACAGCCACATGGACCACCTCTACGAGCGGGACCTCTGGTGCCGCAACAAGGGCATTGGCAACGAGATCGAGGAGATCCCTTTGCAGGTCTATCTCACGCAGCCGGGCTACGAGCAGACTATTTCGTATATGGAGAAGAACGTCAACCCCGACCGCGTGCAGGCCAATCTCATTGCACCGTTTGCGCCCTTTGAGGCAGAGGGGTATCGCTTTATCCCGCTGAAGGCAGATCACGATCCGAGCGCCGGCTCGGTCTTCTATATCATCGAGCATGCAGGCAAGCGGCTGCTTTATGCCAACGATACGGGCTATTTCCCGGATGAGACCTGGGAGTATCTGCAGGGCTACGGCCAGCGCTTTGATATGCTGTCGCTTGATTGCACCGGCATGCTGCTTGAAAATTATCGCCACGGGCATATGGGCTTCTCCGTAGACCTGGAGGTGATCGACCGCCTGACCGGGATGGGGCTGTGCGACAAGCAGACGAAGGTCTACGTCAACCACTTCAGCCACAACGGCGGCGTCACGCATGAGGAAATGGTGGCCGAAGCGGAAAAGCACGGCATCGGCGTGACCTATGACGGGCTGACGGTAGAATTTTAATAGGATCACAGAGCTCAAGGACATGGCGCCCTTGGGCTCTTTCGTATAAAATAAAGATATCTTTTTTGGAAGAAATGCTATTTACAAGCCAAAGAAAATTGGCTATAATACCAGCAAAAGCGCCGGGGGCGATGCCCGGCAGATCATGTCAAAGGAGATAAAAAGATGAAGATCCCACAACCCTTTATCCCCGTGCGTGCCGAAAGTGAGGGCGGGGCGCATACCGTACACGTCATTGACCGTGATTATACGATCGGCAAAAACGGCTTTCTTTCCTCCATCCGCTCCCAGGGGGTAGAGCTGCTTGCCGGCCCGATGCGCATCGTGGCCGTGGAGGACGGCGCACCCGCCGTCTGGGATGAGGATTATGAGCATAACGAGAGCGAGAGCTTCGTGCAGGAGCGCAGCGATGCGCAGATCACGATCTGCGGCGCACGCCAGTCTGAGCGGTTTATCGTGGATCTCTGCTATACCGTGGATTATGACGGCTGTATGGAGATCGATTGCAAGGTCATGCCCCGTGGGCAGACGGTGGCGCAGGTCTTTGGCATTGCCGAAACCAAGCCCACCCTGTTCAAGCTCGACCGCCTGTGGCTTGAGCTGCCCCTGCGGGCAGAGGCCATGCCCCTTTACCATATGTATCCCAACAGCGCGATGTACGTTGAGGATGGCAGCGTGCTTCCCATGCACGATATGTCTACCAGCGGCCGCCTGCCGGAGAGGTCGGTCTCTCTGCCGCATAAGGCACTTTTGTGGCTGGGCAACGAGCAGCGCGGCCTTGGCTTCTTCTCGGAGGAGGATTTTTACTGGCAGCCCGCAGAACCGAACAAGGCCATAGAGCTGGTGCGAAAGGGGGAGCAGCTGCTCCTGCGCCTGCGCCTGCTGGACTCCCAGCCGGCCGAGTGGGACTCTGACCCTGCCCGTGGCATGCTGACCTATCGCCCGCTGGATTTCCACTTCGGCTTCCACGCCACGCCGGTCAAGCCCTTCCCGAAGAATCCGTACGTCAGCAACACCTTCCACCTGGATTGCGGCATCAAGATCAAGGGCAACTACATGGATTTTCTTGCGGCCGACGGTCGCTTTGATCAGCTCAAGGAAATGGGCGTGACCACGCTCATCCTGCACGAAAAGTGGAACAAATCGCAAAACTGGTTCAACCTGTCTGAATTTACCAAAAAGCAGGTCTGCTACATCACGGATGAATGTCATAAGCGCGGCATCAAGGTGCTGACCTACTTTGGCTACGAGTTTTCCAGCATGTCGCCCGCCTGGAGCGGGATGAAGGACCGCGTCCTGTTCAAAAACGAGCAGGGAAAGAGCGAGGGCGGCTGGTGGCGCGTTCCCTTCCAGCGGGATTATATCGTCTGCTACGGCTCGGAGTACGAGGATATCTTTATTGCCGGCGTGGAAAAGATCATGGACGAATGCCACACCGACGGCGTGTACCTGGACGGCACGCACCACCTGCGCTGCTGCACCAACCAGGCCCACGGCTGCGGCCGCGTGGACCGTGCCGGGCGCGTGCACGGCCGCTATGCCATCCGCCCGGTGCGCTCGCTCTTCAAGCGGCTGTATGACGTGGTTGAATCCCGCGGCGGCATGATCAACGTACACGGCTACGGCTTTATCAACTTCACCGCCATCCCCTACATCCACCAGAACTGGTACGGGGAGACGCTGCAGTTCGCCCTGATGAAGGGGCAGAACGCCGATCTCAACCTTGATTACTTCCGCGCGGAGTATATCGGCCGCAACATCGGCGCGCCGGTCGAGTTCATCGCCTACGAGAACCGCCCGCTCTGGACCTTTGAGCAGGCGCTGGCCTGCTCGATCCTGCACGGCATTCTGCCGCGCCCCAACGATATCGGCCATCCGCTGTCGCTGATGAGCCGCGTATGGCGCATCTTTGACAGCTATCCGATCGCGCAGGCAGAATGGCTGCCCTACTGGGAAAACAGCGTCACCTGCACGCATGAGAAGGTCAAGGTCAGCTACTACCGCTATACCACCCTGTCCGGCAAGGTGCAGCTGCTTGCCTTTGCCGTCAATATCTCGGCCACCCCCGTTGAGGAGGTTACGCTCTCTATCCCCGAGCCCGTGTCGGGCGTGCGGGATATGGAAAAGGGCGAGGACGTAGGCTTTACCTTCCCGCTTGGCGCGTACGGCTACCGTATCCTGTATGTAGAATAAGGGAGAGCAGGAATAGCACCTTTCCTGAAAGGACATGAATGCTTGCGCATGTCCTGCGCGGAAATTGTATTTTTTTCCTGAATATGCTACCATAGGGTGACGAGGATCATCCGAACCCGATTTCGGGCGGCAAATTTCCGCCCGCGCCGCGTCAGCGGCCTTGGCAATATCATAGGGTGACGGGAGCAGCTCCCGTCACCCTATTCAACGCTTTTAAAAGGAGTCTTATGATGAAGCATTACGGCCCGTCTCTTCCGAAAGAGGTCTGCTGGGATATGAGCATCGTCGAGCAGGCAGACGGCGTGCGCGTGCAGATGCACCAGCCCGTCCGTCGGAACCGCATTCTGGATTGCAATCAGCCCTGGGAGGGCTCCTGCTGCTGCTATGCCAAGGTTTTTCATGATGGTGAAAAATATCGCTTCTACTACCGCGGCATGGAGCGTAAGGATGGCTTCGGCAGCGACTTTGCGCACGGCGTTTGGTGCGTAGCCTACTCGGAGGACGGAAAGACCTTTACCCGCCCCGATCTTGGTCTCTTTGCGTTTAACGGCTCAACGCACAACAACATCATCATGCAGATCGAGAACTACGCCATTGACAATTTCTCCATCGTGCTGGATGAGAATCCAAGCTGCCCGCCTGAGGAAAAATACAAGGCCTTTGCCGGCGAGGTGCCGCCTGAGGGGCCGCGCCGCCTGCGCTATTACGTCAGCGCGGATGGCATCCACTTCCATGAGGTAGACCTGGTCAAGGCGGCGGGCGCCTTTGACTCTCTCAACATCTGCTTTTATGACGAGCGAAAGGACTGCTACGCCCTGTACCTGCGCGGTCTGCACAATGCAGACCCCGCACACAAGATCCCCTTTGAGAACGAGCCCCACGTCCGTGACGTGCGCGTTTCCTATTCTACGGATATGGAAAACTGGACAGAGCCAAAGCTCTTGGACTACGGAGAGGGGGACAAGGACGAGATCCAGCTCTACACCAACGGCGTGATGAAGTATCCCGGGACCGACGTGTATCTCGCCATCCCTACGCGCTATATCGACCGCGCCGGTGATAAGCATAACTTCCAATACCTTTCCGACCTTGGCGGCAACCGCACAAGAGCGCTGGAGGGAAAGTGTGAGGAGCGTCTTGGCACCGCCGTGACCGAGGCCATGCTGATGACCTCACGCGATGGGGAGCATTTTTGCCGCACTAAGGAGGCCTTCTACACCCCCGGCTTTGAGCGTCCGGATAACTGGGCGTATGGCGATGGCTATTTTGCCGTTGGTCTGGTAGAGACCGCCTCGGATTTTGAATACGAGCCGAACGAGCTTTCACTTTATGTAGGCCTCTACCCGGCCTACAAGCCCGCCTCCTTTGAGCGGTACACGATCCGCTGTGACGGCTTTTTCTCCTACCGTGCGGATTTTGCAGGCGGCAGCCTGACCACCAAGCCCTTTATCTTTGAGGGGGAGAACCTGCAGATCAATTTCGCTACGTCTGCGGTCGGTTTTGTGCGTATAGAAATTCTGGATGAGCAGGGCAACGCCATCAAGGGGTACGATACAGGCCGCCTGTTTGGCAACTCGCTTGCCCGCCCCTGTGATTTTGAAGCGCCGCTTTCGGCCCTTGCCGGCAAGCCGGTGCGCTTCCGTATGACCATGAAGGATGCGGATCTATATGCTTTTCGTTTTGTCTAAAATACGAAAAAACACCGCAGGGTGGGAGCTTGCTCCCACCCTGCGGTGTTTTCGGTTATTTTCCCAGCGCTGCAAGCAGCGTCGGCATGAGGAGCGTCAGGACGTCCTCCGGGCAGCCCTTGACGGTGCAGCCGGCGGCACGGACGTGGCCGCCGCCGCCAAATGCCTGTGCCACCGCGCTGACGTTTGCCTCCATCGAGCGGAGCGAGACCTTGCTCACGCCGCCGGGCAGCTCACGCACCACCAGGGCGATCTCTACCCCCGCCATTGAGCGCGGAATGTCTACTGCCGTCTCAAAATCGTCGTCCGAAAGACCGGCACGGTCCGCAAGCGTCAGGCATACGGCGCCAATGCGCCCGCCCGCGTGGACGGTCAGACGGGAGAGGGCGATCTTTTCCGCCGCCAGCTGCTCCGGCGTGCGGCTGTCATACAGCAGATGGTTGATCTTATCGGCCTGTATGCCCGTGGCGTGCAGCGCAGCCGCCACGCGGTGCGTCTCGGCCGTGACGTTGGAATACTTAAAGCAGCCGGTATCCGAGGAGATCGCGGCATAAATGGCCGCTGCCACGTCGGCACCGATGGCGGGCAGCGCGCCGCGCGCGCACAGCCGCTCGCCAAGGTGATAGATCACCTCGCCCGCCGCAGAGGCCTGCGGGCAAATGTAAGAGGGCGCAAAGGCACAGCCCACCTCGTGGTGGTCGATCATCAGATCCACGCCACCCGGCAGATATTCCTCTGCCAGCGTGCCCAGCTGGGTGGGGGAGGCAACGTCTACGGCGATCACCGTGCCGCCCTTGTTTTCCTCTACCGTTGCCATCTCCAGCCCCTCAAACAAAAAGGAAAGGCGTTTTGGCAGCGGGTCAGCGCAGCGCCAGGCAACCCGCTTGCCAAGCGCGGTCAGCATACGGCAAAGCGCGGCAGCCGCGCCTATCGTATCCCCATCCGGGTGGAGGTGGGAGAGCACGGTCGGCCGCTCGGCCGCCAGCAGGCGGTCACATACCTCGTCAAGTGAAAGGGCAGGAAAATCAGCCATCCTTCTCCTCCTCGCCGGCCGCCGCGGTCTCCTCCCGGCCGGCAGCCTCGGTCTCCTGCTTCAGGCGGGCATCCGCCTCGTGGATGTCGGAAAGCAGGCGGGCAATATGGGCGCCATGCTCGATCGAGCCGTCTGCCGTAAACAGCAGCTCGGGCGTCAGGCGCAGGTTCAGCGTCACGGCCAGGTGGTGGCGCAGCTTGCCCTGCGCGGCAACAAGGGCTGCCTTTGCCTCCCTGGCGTCTCCCAGGGCAGAGAAATAGATGCGTGCCACCTTCAGGTCAGCCGCCACCTCTGCCCGCGTAATGCTGACAAAATTGTCGATCAAGCGCGGGTCGCGCAGCTCACGCAGGCAAACGGCCAGCTCCTCGGCTACCGCATCGTTGATCCTGCCTCTTCTGTATTTTGCCATCCTTCCGATATCCTCCGTTTTTTCTTTATTATCATTATATTATATCATAAGACCGGGATAGATGCAAGGCCTTGCGCTGTAAAAAACAGGGAAAAAGAGAAAAAACGGCCGGTTTTTATAAAAATTCCACGCACCCCTTTACTTTTTTGTTTTGTTCCTGTATAATAGAGAAGATAATATCGATTCGTCTGCCCTCCTTTCGGGGAGGGAGAACCAAGGAGATAGGTATGAGATCACAAAGCTACAGCTTCCGCCGTGCCAGACCCGTATGGGAGAGCGGCACCGAGCGGGAGATGAACCGCCATCTTTGCTTTACCGTTGCGCTGCCTGCCGATCTGGAGAACCCCGTGCTTTCGCTTGCGGGGTCGGCCTCCTTTACCGTCAGCATCAACGGCCAGTTCATCGCTCACGGCCCTGCCCGCTGCGCCCACG
Source organism: Eubacteriales bacterium (assembly GCA_045543015.1). Lineage (GTDB taxonomy): Bacteria > Bacillota > Clostridia > Oscillospirales > CAG-272 > UBA1740. Next base: position 5,399 of record JAZQLY010000012.1, on the reverse strand, counting down.
GCTATTACCGGGTAGACCAGATCGCGCTGACCAAGTATCTGACAGACGGAGAGGGGATCCTTTCTATCCGTGTGGCAGGCTACTACGCGCGCTCCTTTTCTAACCTCAGGCAGCCCTCCTTTTTGTGCGCAGAGCTGACAGACGGAGAGCGGATCATTGCCTATACCGACGTAGACGAGGGCGGCTTTACCGCCTACGAGGTCAATGAGCGGCTGCGCCGCGTGCAGCGCTATTCCTACCAGCGGCCGTTTGTGGAGCATTATTCCTTGAAAAACGGCGCCTTTGCTTACGAGCTGGGGGAGGGCGGCCAGCGCGTTTCTCTTGCCCTTGGGGAGGAAAAGCGTTTTCTCGTGCGTACCCAGCCGTACGGCGAATACCCGGTGGTATTGCCGAAGGGCGAGGTGGCCGAGGGCGCTGTCTCCTATGCGGATAAAGAGACCTATTTCCACGACCGCGCCATTACCGGCGTGGCGAGTGGGCTGGTAGACGGCTTCCCGGAGGAGGAGCTGGAGGTGCATTCCTACCGTGAGGTGGGGCGAATGAGCTTCACCCGCACGGCCGAGTTCTTCTGCCGCTCCGCACAGGCCATTTCGCTGGCACCGGACGGGTATGCGGATATCGACCTGGGCCGCAACTATACCGGCATTCTGGACTTCACGGTCGAAACGCCGAACGGCTGTGAGTTGTTCTTGCTTTATGACGAGTTCTTTGGCGAGGGCGGCGAGATCGACCCCTTCCGCATGGATACCAGCAATATCTTCTATTATAAGATGGAGGGGGGCAAATATCACCTCCACACCTGTGAGCCGTATACCATGCGCGCCCTGCGCCTGGTGGTGCGCTGTGGCTCCTGCACCGTGCGTGGGCTGAAGATGTTCAAGATCGGCTTCCCCGCCCGCCTCATCGACCTGCGCCCGGCAGGGAATGACGAAACGCTGCAAAAGATCTTTGATGCGGCGGTCGAGAGCTTTTCGGCCAACGCGGCGGATATCTATATGGACTGCCCCTCGCGTGAGCGGGCCGGCTGGCTGTGTGACAGCTTTTTCACCGCGCGGGTAGAAAAAACGCTGACGGGCGCCTCGCGCCTGGAGCGCACCTTCCTTGAAAACTTCCTGCTGCCGGAGAAATTTGACGAGATGGTCCCCCCCGGCATGCTGCCCATGTGCTACCCCTCGGATTCTTACGGGAACGAGGCCTATATCCCCAACTGGGCCATGTGGTACGTTTTGGAGCTGGAGGAATACCTCGGCCGCACGGGTGATGCCGATATGATCGAGGACGCACGCGAGAGGATGTACGCGCTGCTTGCCTGGTTCCGCGGGTATGAAAACGGGGATGGGCTGCTTGAAAGGCTGCCCGGCTGGATCTTCGTGGAGTGGTCCCGCGCCAATGCGCTTGTGCAGGACGTCAACTTCCCCACCAACATGCTCTACGCCGCCATGAAGGATGCCATGGCACGCCTGTACGGGGACGGCGAGCTGGCCATAGAGGCCCGCGCGATGCGGGAGGCCATTCGTCACCTTGCGATGACCGATTCCGGCTTCTTCTGTGACAACCTGGTCTATAATGCCGAGGGGCGGCTGGTGCAAAGCGGAGAGACCACCGAGGCCTGCCAGTATTACGCCTTTTATACCGATACCGCCACGCCGGAAAGCGACCCGGCGCTCTGGCAGATCCTTTCTACCGAATTTGGCTTCCACCGCCGCGAAACGGGCGCCTACCCGCAGGTTGCCCCGGCCAACGCCTTTATTGGCAACTACCTGCGGCTTGACCTGCTTTGCCGCTACGGCCTTTTCGACCGGCTGGTCAGCGACATTGCCGACTATTTTGCCTACATGGCAGACAAGACCGGCACGCTGTGGGAGAATGATTCCACCACCGCCAGCTGCAACCACGGCTTTGCCTCCCACGTGCTTGTGTGGATGGATAAGGCAGGGCTGCTGGTGAGAGACTAAAGTAATCGTAATCTTGAGAAGGGAAGCGGTGCGGCGAAAAACGCCGCAGCCCATTCTCACCTAAAGAGGAAAAAATCATGATCAGACCGTCTTTTATCTTTACCGATCACGCCGTGCTGCAGGCAGGGCGGCCCGTACCTGTGTGGGGCGAATGTGATTGCCCCTCGCTTATCGTCAGCTTTGCCGGCAACTCGGTTCCCGCCACGGTCAAGGGTGGCCGCTTTGAGGCTACGCTGCCCGCCATGCAGGCCGGCACGCGCGGCGAGCTGCGCTTCGTTTGCGGGGCAGACGCCCTCACCCTTTCAGACGTGGCAGTCGGCGAGGTCTGGCTGGCCGGTGGCCAATCCAATATGGAGCACCCCGTGTTCTGCACCGAATACGAGGCAGACGCGCTGCGCGCAGACCCGGATCTGCGCCTCTTTACCGTCCCCCGCCGCACCTGCTACGAGGGCGAGACCTGGGGCTTCCACTTTGAAGAGATGCAGGCAAAGGACACCCCCTGGCAGGTCTGCACCGAGGAGACGGCTGCCTCCTTCACCGCCATTGGCTATTTCTTTGCCGCCCGCCTGCGGCGTGAGCTGCACGTGCCGGTTGGCATTATTTCCTGTAACTGGGGCGCGACCCCGGTAGAATGCTGGACGAGCGAGCGTTACCTGGCCGCTGATGCACGCACCCGCCGCGCGCTGGAGCATGATGCGGCACTGCCCGCCAAGAGCGACCCCGCCGTGGTGGAGGCGCATGCCGCCTACCAGGCGGCCATGCGGGAGTTCTGCCTCTCCTACAACGCCAAGGGCCTGGTCAAGGAGAACGGCGTTTCCCACTTTTTGCGCCATTGCGGGCCGAGCATTCCGTGCGCGGAGGAGGCCGGCTATTACCGCCGCCCCGCCGTGCTGCGCGAGAGCATGCTTGCCCGCATCACGCCCTACGCCCTGCGCGGCGTTATCTGGCACCAGGGCGAGAGCAACGGCCGTGCCGATTACCCGGATTGCAAGGAGTGGTATAAAGCCCTCTTCCACGCCATGATGGCCGACTGGCGCGAGGCCTTCCGTACCCCTGCGCTGCCCTTTTACCTGGTCCAGATCGCCGGCTGCAATCTGGACGGGGCAGAGAAGGAGACCTGGGTGCCCGTGCGTACCGCACAGGAGGAGCTTGGGCGCGAGGAGGGCTGCCGCACCGTGATCTCCTATGACCTCAGCGAGCCGGATAATATCCATCCCGCCCACAAGCAGGAGATGGGTGAACGGCTGGCAGATGCCGCCCTTGACGGCGAATACGGTGTCGAAAAGGCCTGGCGCAGCCCCACCCTTGCCACCTGCGTGAAGCAGGGGGAGACGGTTACGCTCACCTTCCAGGATGCCGTGCGCCTGTCGGCCAAGGCCGGCCAGGTCCCTGCCGGGGTCTTCTTATACCGGGAGGATGGCACGAGCTACGAGGTCTCCTGCAAGCTGGCGGGCAACACCGTCTGCTTTACCGTTCCCGCAGGAGAGACTGCCGTTGCCGTTGGCTACGGCCGCCGCAATTATTCCCACGCCAATATCCAGAACGAGAAAAATTTGCCCGTCACCCCCTTCTACATCGGGCTGAAATAAGGAGAGATATGATGAAGACCATTTATTTCCGCGACCATCAAAAATCGGGCGACACGGGCTATGACCTTTATCGTCTGCTGACCGACCTGCGCGGTCAGAGCGGTGTAAGGATCGTCTTTGATAAGGACACCTACACCGTCACCACCGACCGCTGCTTTGAGCGCAGCCTTAACATCTCCAACCACGGCTGGAACGGCCCCAAGCGTATTGCCGCCCTGATCGAGGACATGACCGATATCGAGCTGGATTTCTCCGGCTCTACCCTCATCACCCCCGGCGTGATCACCCCCTTTGCCTTCATCCGCTCGAGGGGCGTGACCGTGCGCAATGTTATTATGGAAAACCCGAAGACCCTGTTCATGCAGACCAAGGTGGTCGGCCATGGTGACGGCTACGTTGACCTGCTCAAAATGCAGGGCAAGGAGCAGTTCCGCATCCGCAAGGGTGAGCTGGTTGCCGACTATTACGAGTGCCTCTTCACCATGTTCACGCATATCGAGTACAAGGGTGACACCGGCGAGATCGAGACCGGCACGGCTGATAATACCCTGGGCATCTGGATCGGGGACGCCCGCGTAGAGGATATGGGCAACGACATCCTCCGCGTACACGGCGTCAAGCGTTACCCGCCGATCGGCAACATCCTCATTCTCAGCGCGGCGCGCCGTCTCGGCTGCGGCTTCTTCTGTGAGGATACGAGCGATATCCTGTGCGAGAACGTGACCATCCACTCCTGCTACGGCATGGGCTTCCTGGCCCAGACCTGTGAGAACATCACCCTGCGCAGCTTTAACGTCCTGCGCCACGGCGACCAGTACTATACCGCCAATGCAGACGGCACGCACTTCGTCAACTGCACCGGCCTCGTCACGGTAGAAAACTCTACCTTTGAGGGCCAGCTGGACGATGCCCTGAACATCCACGGCATGTATACGCGGATCGTGGATAAGACCGAGAGTGAGCTCTTCGTCAATGAGGTACATAGCCAGGCAAAGGGCATCCGCATCTACCGTGCGGGCGACCGTATTCAGATTCTGAAGCCGGATTCGCTGATCCCGTACACCGAAAAGAGCATCAAGGAGGTCGAATACGTCAATGCCGACCTCGTTCGCCTGGTGCTTAACGAAAGCACCGAGGATATCCTGGTCGGGGATGACGTGGAGAGCCTGACCCGCGCAGCCGATCTCATCTTCCGTGGCAACATCGTGCGCAACAACCGCGCCCGCGGTATGCTGATCGCCACCCGCGGCAAGACCGTGATCGAGGATTGCTATTTTCACGCCAGCGGCAGCGCCATCCTGTTTGAATCGAACGGGGATTACTGGTACGAGTCGGGCGGGGTACAGGACGTGACCATCCGCAACAATACCTTTGATGCCTGCAAGCACGGCGGCTGGGGCCGCGCCATTGTGGACTGTGTGCCGCGTAAGGCGACCGAGGAAGGGAAGTACTTCAACCGCGAGATCAAGGTGCTGGATAACAAGTTCCACATGGTGACCGATGCGGTGGCCATTCTTGATAATATCGAGCATGCCGTCTTCCGCGGCAACACCGTGACCGCAGCCGAGGGCGTGAGCCCGCGCGTGATCGTGCGGCACGTTGGCAACGCCGAGATCGAGACCGAGCTCCCCGTTTGCGACGATTGATCAGGGACGCGCATCTTTTGGCATAAACGTAAACAAAAAGAGTGTGGGAGAAAAACCTCCCACACTTTCTATATTTATAGGCAGGTTTTACTACCTGCACCGTTTTAATGTGGAAAACCTACGGTTTTCTCCATTTCTATTTAAATTTTTGTTTACTATCTCCGTTTTCCACCCTCGACGTATGTAGATACGTCTATCGGGGTGGAAAA
>JAZQLY010000011.1:0-30520 GCA_045543015.1 Eubacteriales bacterium | reverse complement strand
GTAGGGGTGCCACCGGTAGGTGGCAGGATCTTGCGAGGGGGGCTCCGCTCAGAATGACACCCTGCGGGTGTCGCCGCCCAAGGGGAGGCTTCTATCAGCCGTCGGCGATCACGCCGCCGCCGGCAACCACGTCTCCATCGTACAGCACGACCGACTGGCCGCGCGTGACGGCACGCTGCGGCTCGTCAAACTCCACGCGCAGCAGGTCCTCGCCCACCAGCGTGACGGTGGCGGGCTGCTCCTTCTGCCGGTAGCGCACGCGGGCGGTCAGCCGCTGCGGCTCGTCCCACCGCGCGGCGGTGATGAGATTGAGATCCCGCGCGTAGAGCGTTTTGGTATACAGATCCCTCTCCTCGCCCAGCAGCACGCGGTTTTCCTGCAGATCCAGGCCGCAGACGTAAAGCGGCGCGGGCAGCGAAAGCCCCAGCCCCTTACGCTTGCCCACCGTATAGCGGATGATGCCGCGGTGGCGGCCAAGCACGCGCCCGTCAAGCGTCACAAAGTCGCCGGGCGGGTATGTCTTGCCCGTGTAGGCCTCGATAAAGGCGGCGTAGTCACCCTCCGGCACGAAGCAGATATCCTGGCTGTCCCGCTTTTCGGCATTCGGGAAGCCGAGCGCAGCGGCCATGCGCCGCACCTCAGCCTTGGTCATCTCACCCAGGGGAAAGCAGGTGTGCGCCAGCTGGTCCTGGGTGAGGTTATAGAGAACGTAGCTCTGGTCCTTGCTTTCGTCTACGGCGCGCAGCAGCAGATAGCGGCCGCTTTTTTCATCATAGCGGATGCGGGCGTAATGCCCGGTGGCGATCACGTCATAGCCCCGCGCCCGGCCGTGCGCGTAGAGCGCGGCAAACTTCAGGTGGCGGTTGCAGGCCACGCAGGGGTTGGGCGTGCGCCCGGTCTCGTAGGCCTCGATAAAGGGCCGAATGACCTTTTCCTCAAACAGGGGCGAGAGGTCGCAGACCTCGTGCGCCATACCGAGCGAGGCGGCAATGCGCGAGGCATCCTCGATATCCTGCCGGGAGCAGCAGGTGTTTTCCCCGCCCTGCAGGCGCATGGTCACGCCAAGGGCGGCATAGCCGCGCGACTTGATCAGGTATGCCGTAACGGCAGAATCCACCCCGCCGCTCATGGCGACCAGGGCGCGTTTTTCTTGTGACATGGCTGTCTCCTTTCTTATGGAGGTAGGCCGCTACGGGCTCACGTTCTTGCGGTAGCGGGCGGGCGAGATGCCAAAGCGGGCGGTAAACATGCGGGAAAAATAAAACCGGTCGCAAAAGCCGAGCGAATCGCTGATCTCGCAGATGGTGTGCCGGGAGAGGCGGAGCTTTTCCTCGGCCACCGTCAGCACCCGCGCACTGACGTATTTGCCAAGCGTCGTGTCCATCTCGGCGCGGAAGGCCTTTTGCAGCCGGCTCTCGGAAACGAAGAGGGCGGCGGCCACCTGGGTGGCAGTCAGGTCGGCACGCAGGTTCTTCTCCACGTAGGCGACCGCCGCGCGGATGAGCGGGCTGTAGGTGCGCACCTCCTGGTGGTGGCTGCCCCCCTGCATCACGGCCTCGGTCGCCGTGTGCAGGATCATCTCCTTCAGCTGCAGGGCGCTCTGCACGTCCCCTGCCCGCCAGCAGGCAACGGCGCGGTCGATCTCCCGCTTGCGGTCGGAGAGCACCACGCACTCATGCAGGTCGGCAAGCAGATCGGCACGGTTGTAGCAAAAGAGGTTGACGTGGCAATAGAGCTTTTCGAGCGAATCCTCGCAGCTGTACGAAAAATCCAAGCCTGCAGGAATGATATAAATATTGCCCGAAAGCAGGGCCACGCGCCGCTCGCCGTAGGCGATCTCCCCCCGCCCGCGCTGGACGTAATAGATGCGCGTGTAGGCGGCGCGGGCATTCTTGTTGTTCCAATCGCGGTCCAAATAGGCGTAGGCAATATCTGAAATGTGCAAATTCAGCTTTTCGGTTTCCCGCGCAAAGGGCGCCTTTCGCTCGATGATCATGCCAAAATCTCCATAATTTGTCTCAGTTTTTGCATTTTTTTATATTATATGCCACCACCGGCGCAAAGTCAAGAAAAAGCGGAAAAATTCATAAAAACGTATTGATAAATTCAGACTCTCATGGTATACTGGTGGTGTAATTCACAGGAAGGAGTATTCCATGAACAACGAGAGAGACAACAAGCCGCAGGACGGCGAGGAGATAGAGGAGAGCCTTGCGGCCAAGCGGCTTGCCCATTTTGAGCCGGGCATCCGGGAGGGGGACGGCAGCGAGCTGGTCATCGCGCGGGAGCCGGGCTTTCTTGGCTGGTGCAAGCACACCTGGTTCCACCACAAATTCGCTATTCTGGTGACCGCCTTTTTGCTGGTGGTGGGCATCGTCTGCCTGCGGCAGTGCGCCACGCGCAACAGCTATGACGTGGATGTTCTGTACGCCGGCCCCTGGTTTGCCTGCGACGGGGCAACCGCCATTGGCGGCGTGCACGAGGCCTTTGGCAGCATGATCGACGATTATGACGGGGACGGGCAGAAGAACGTGGCCTACACCCCCCTGTTTCTTCTGAGCCAGGAGCAGCTGGAGCAGCTGCGTGCCGAGAACGAGAAAAAGCCGGACGAGGAGAAGATCTACGTCAGCTCCAATCTCTTAAAGGACAACCGCGACCTGCTGGATGCGGATATCATGACGGGCGAGATGTCGCTTTGCCTGCTGGATCCCTCGATCTACTGGTACCTGCGGGAGAACGATCTGGTAGACGAGCTGTCACACTACGTGGATGAGAGCCTCATCCCCGCCGGCACGAATTTGGAGGGCTACGGCGTGATGCTGAAGGATACGGCCTTTGGCCGGTATTTCAGCACGCTGCAGGATATGCCGGAAGATACCATTCTCTGCGTGCGCCGTGCGGGCGTGATGAACCAGGCCTGGAACGGCGAGGGGCAGGCCGAGATGCGCGCCCGCTACGCCGACCTGCTGACCGAGATCCTGTCCTTCCAGGCACCGTAAAAAAGGAGAACGAAAATGGAACGCTACGCATGGAAGGCAACCCTGTTGCCGGGAAAGAAAGAGGAATACGTCCGCCGCCACGATGAGATCTGGCCGGAGATGAAGGCTGTGCTGCGCGAGGCGGGCATCCGCAATTATACCATCTGGTGCGTGGGGGAGGAGCTGTTTGGCTATTACGAGTGCGACAGCGTGCTGGAAGCAGGCCGCGTGCAGGATGCAAGCCCGGTGGTGGCCCGCTGGAACGAATACATGAAGGACGTGATGGTCATGGAGCGTGACCCCGTGACCGGCGCACAGCCGCTGCTTCAGCAGGTGTTCTTGTTAGAAAAATAAGCCCGGCACAAGGCGAAAACGATAGAAAAAGGGGCGAAGAGAGCATTCTCTTCGCCCCTTTTTCGCGGGCGGGGAAAGAAACAGCGGCTCGGCACACGGGTACGGAGCATCCCGGGCGGCGACACCCGCAGGGTGTCATTCTGAGCGGAGCCCCCCTCGCAAGATCCTGCCACCTTGCGGTGGCACCCCTGCGGGGTTCGGTTACGGGCTACGCCCTCCACTCAGGATGACAGCGAGGGGGAGCGCAGCCGAACCCGGAGGGCACCGCGGGCAGCGGTGGAATCTTGCCGCCGGGAGCGGGATAAAAGCCTCCCCCAGGGAGGTAGCGCAGCGGCCGGCTATTAGAAGCCTCCCTCCGGGAGGGAGGTGGCATTTTGCCTTGGCAAAATGACGGAAGGAGTACCGGGTAGGAGAGATTACAAAAAGAAAAAGAATATTCTTAAGTAAAAGTTTTCTGATAAGTATTTGTTTTATCGTTTGATTGTTTTACGAAACAAAGCAGGAATAGAAATTTTCTATTTGCTTATTGATACTACCCGTTACTCCCTCAGTCACTCCGCTGCGCTCCGTGCCAGCGTCTCGCTGCGGCTCGGTCACGCTCGCGTTCTGACATGCCCCCGGCATGTCATTCATTGCGCTCGCGCCGTTCCGCTTCGCTCCACTACCTCCCGGAGGGAGCCTATGGTTACAGAACACCCGGAGCGGTGGGCGGAGGCGGGGGGGACAGTCCGCCAACAACCCCTGCCTTCTCCTGTGGGAGAAGGGGGACCGCCGCAGCGGTGGATGAGGAGTTCTTGCAGGAAAACACCTCATCCGTCACTCCGCTACGCTCCGTGCCACCTTCCCCCGCTGGGGAAGGCAAAAATTACAGAACACCCGCGCGGGAGGGGAAACCCCTCCCCTACCGTAGGGATGCGATTTACCACCGTAGGGGAGGGGTTTCCCCTCCCGCACCAATGCAAATGTAACTTCCAGGTGTCCTGCACCAATACCAATGCAACATCCCCGTGCCAATTCGCAACCCCTCCCGCCATCACCCCAGCGCGTACCCGCTATCAAAAAATTTTATGTTGCATTTTTCGCCATAACGTGATATAATATATATAACGGAATTGTTAAAATATTAACAAGCACAAAGAGAGGAAGGCGCACGCCGGGAAAAAGGCGGGGCTGCCCCTCTCCCATCCGAACACATACCATGGAGGCTTGCCTCCACGATACAAGGAGAACAAATATGGAAAGCACGGTATATCAGACGGTGGACAGCACCGAGAGCCTTGCCCGCGCGCTGGCCGAGGTGCGTGCCGCGCAGCGTCGCTTTGCCACCTACACGCAGGAGGAGGTAGACCGCATTTTTCTGGCGGCTGCTACCGCCGCCAACCGGCAGCGCATTGCCCTGGCCAAGCTTGCCATAGAGGAGACCGGCATGGGCGTGGTGGAGGATAAGGTCATCAAAAACCACTATGCTGCCGAGTTTATCTACAACAAATACCGCGATACCAAGACCTGCGGCGTGATCGAGGAGGATCGCGCGGCCGGTATTCAGAGGATCGCCGAGCCGATCGGCGTGGTGGCGGCGGTCATTCCCACCACCAACCCGACCTCAACGGCCATCTTCAAGACGCTGCTGGCGCTGAAAACGCGCAACGGCATCATCATCTCCCCCCACCCGCGTGCCAAGGGCTCGACCATTGCGGCCGCGCGCGTGGTGCTGGAGGCGGCCGTGGCCGCCGGCGCACCGGCGGGCATCATCCGCTGGATCGACCAGCCCAGCCTGGAGATGACCAACATGGTCATGAAGGAGGCTGACATCACCCTGGCCACCGGCGGCCCCGGCATGGTCAAGGCGGCCTATTCCTCCGGCAAGCCCGCCCTGGGCGTGGGTGCCGGCAACGTGCCGGCCGTGATCGACGAGAGTGCCGACATCCTGCACGCCGTCAGCTCCATCATCCACTCCAAGACCTTTGATAACGGCATGATCTGCGCCTCGGAGCAGTCTGTCATCGTGCCGCAGGGCATCTACGACGCGGTGCGTGCCGAGTTTGCCGCACGCGGCTGCTACTTCCTGCAGGGGGAGGAATTAGAGAAGGTCAGAAGGACCATCATCATCAACGGCGCGCTGAACGCCCGCATCGTGGGCCAGTCTGCCGCTACCATTGCCGCCCTTGCCGGGGTGACGGTGCCGGAGGGCACCAAGATCCTGATCGGCGAGGTGGAGAGCACCGACCTCTCGGAGGAGTTTGCGCACGAAAAGCTCTCCCCCGTGCTGGCCATGTACCGTGCCAAGGATCTTGACGATGCCTTCGGGAAAGCCGAGCGCCTGGTGGAGGACGGCGGCTACGGCCACACGGCCTCGATCCACCTAAACGAAGTGACGGCGAGAGAGACGCTTGCCGCCTTTGCCGCCAAGATGAAGGCCTGCCGTATCGTGGTCAATTCCCCCTCGGCACAGGCCGGCATCGGCGATATCTACAACTTCAGCCTTGCCCCCTCGCTCACCCTTGGGTGCGGCTCCTGGGGCGGCAACAGCATATCCGAGAACGTGGGTGTCAAGCACCTCTTAAACATCAAGACCGTTGCCGAAAGGAGAGAGAACATGCTCTGGTTCCGCGCACCTGAAAAGATCTATATCAAGAAGGGATGCCTCTCGGTGGCGCTGGATGAGCTGCGCACCGTGCTTTGCAAGAAGAAGGCCTTTCTCGTGACCGACAGCTTCCTCTACAAGAACGGCTACGCCAAGCCCGTGACCGACAAGCTGGACGAAATGGGCATCACGCACACCTGCTTCTTTGAGGTGGAGCCTGACCCGACGCTGGCCTGCGCCAAGGCGGGCGCGTCTGCCATGCGTGCCTTTGCCCCGGACGTGATCATTGCCCTGGGCGGCGGCTCGGCCATGGATGCAGCCAAGATCATGTGGGTGCTGTACGAGCATCCGGAGGTCGACTTCCAGGATATGGCCATGCGCTTTATGGACATCCGCAAGCGCACCTACACCTTCCCCCGCATGGGTGAGAAGGCTTACTTCATTGCCATTCCCACCTCGGCCGGCACCGGCTCGGAGGTCACGCCCTTTGCCGTGATCACCGATGAAAAGAGCGGCGTGAAATACCCGCTGGCCGACTACGAGCTGCTGCCCGATATGGCCATCATCGATACCGATTTCCACATGTCTGCCCCCCGCGGCCTGACGGCTGCCTCCGGCATTGATGCGGTGACGCACGCGGTAGAGGCCTACGCCTCGATGCTGGCGACCGATTATACGGACGGCCTGGCCATCCGCTCGCTGCAGACGGTGTTCAAGTACCTCCCCCGCGCCTACGAGAACGGGCAGACCGACGTAGAGGCGCGTGAAAAGATGGCAAACGCCGCCACCATGGCGGGCATGGCCTTTGCCAACGCCTTTCTTGGCGTCTGCCACTCGATGGCGCACAAGCTGGGCGCCTTCCACCACCTGCCGCACGGCGTGGCCAACGCGCTGCTGATCGGCGAGGTGATCCGCTTCAATGCATCCGAGGTGCCGGCCAAGATGGGCACCTTCTCGCAGTACGGCCACCCGCACACCCGCGCCCGCTATGCCGAGATCGCGGATGCACTCGGCCTTGGCGGCAAGAGCGAGGAAAAGAAGGTAGAGAACCTGATCCGCGCGATCGACGAGCTGAAGAAGGCTGTGGGCATTCACGCCACCATCCGCGACTACGTGCCGGATGAGGAGGCCTTCCTTTCCACGCTGGACGAGATGGTGGAGCAGGCATTTGACGACCAGTGCACGGGTGCCAACCCGCGCTACCCGCTGATGAGCGAGATAAGAGATATGTATCTTTGCGCCTACTACGGCACGCATTTTGCAGAAAAAGCGCTGCCGGATGCCGCACAGTAAGGAGGAAACGCCATGAAATTAGAAACCGTGATCGCCCGCAGCCGCGGCAAGACCGTCTACCGGGACGGGGACAACTGCATCAAGCTGTTTGACGAGGGCTACAGCAAGGCCGACATACTGAACGAGGCGACCAACCAGGCGCGCATTGAGGAGACGGGGCTGAACATTCCCCGCGTGCGTGAGGTCATGATGATCGACGGCAAGTGGGCCATCGTATCCGACTATATTCCCGGGAAGACGCTTGCCGCCCTGATGGCAGAGGACCCGGCACGGGAGGAGGAATACCTCTCCCTGTTCGTTGACCTGCAGCTTTCGGTGCTGAAGAAGACCAGCCCGCGCCTTTCCAAGCTGCGGGATAAGATGCGGGATAAGATCTCGCAGACCACGCTGGATGCCACCACCCGCTACGAGCTGCACGCGCGCCTGGAGGGCATGAAGCGGCACAGCAAGCTCTGCCACGGGGATTTTAACCCGAGCAATATCATCATCCGGGAGGATGGCACGCCCTTTATCGTGGACTGGGCGCACGCCACGCAGGGCAACGGCGCAGCCGATGCCGCGCGGACCTACCTGCTCTTCTGCCTGGAGGGCAAGGAGGCGCTTGGTAAGCGCTACCTGGACGTATATTGCCAAAAGAGCGATACCGCCCGCCAGTACGTGCAGAAGTGGATGCCGATCGTGGCAGCCTCGCAGTCGGTCAAGGGCAACGCGCACGAGCGCGAATTTCTGCTCTCCTGGTGCAACGTGGTGGATTTTGAGTGATCGTTGCCTTGAATTCTCCAAAATGCATTGTATTTCTTCCATCCTTGTGGTAAAATAGTAGCGATAAATAAAAAAGGGGGGCTTTCTATGAACAACCGTGCGCTGCAAAAAGCGATCAACAATGCAGAGTCCTCGATCAATATGGAAGGCTTATCCGTTTCTGAATCCTGCAAGGATCTCTGCATGAAGCTTTTGAGAGAAGAGATCTCCTTTGAGGAGTATCTGCACTGTATTACCGAGGGAAAAGAATCTTATGGCGTATAGCTTGCATGCCTCTACCGATCTTTGCTATGAGGGAACGCCGTGCCTTGTCAACAAGCTTGGTATAAAAGATGAGAAAAAGCTCTCTGCCGTGGAAGCGCAGATCACCTTTGCCAAAGCCGCCTTGCTTGAAACCAATCCCATCCCCGGAAATTTTGATTTTGAGCATTTCAAAAGCATCCATGCGTTTTTGTTTTGCGACCTGTATGACTGGGCAGGAAAAATCAGAACAGCTGATATTTCTAAAAAACGGACGAATTTTCTCGCCGCTGCCTCGATCGAAGCCGTTGCAACAAAATGCTTTTCAAAAATTCCCAACAAATATTTAGACGGACTGTTGTTTGAGCAATTTGCAACCCGCATTGCAGAGTTTTATCACGATGTCAATCACATTCACCCCTTTCGTGAAGGGAACGGCAGAACCCAGCGCGTTTATTTTACACAGCTGATTCGCCACTACGGATACGATATCAACTTTTCTGAGGTTGATACCGATGAATTGATGATCGCTACGATACAGGCTTCGCAAGGCGTTATGGATTTTTTGATAGCCTTTTTTAAGACCGCAATCACTACCCGCTGAAGGATATCCGTTTCGTTTGAAAAGCAAGCGCTCCCCCCGCATTTCGCGGGGGGAGCGTTTTTTATAAGTGGGCGGCGGTCTTATCCCCCGAATTGATACGAGGGGTTGAGCAGGCCCTCGTATTTCTTGAGCAGGTACTCGTGCATGGAGGGGTACTTTTTCCACAGCTCGATAAGCGCCTCGCGGGAGGTGAGAGCGGTATCCCCACCCTCCCCCTTGACCAGGGCGTCATACTCGCGGTCGATCTCCATCGGCGAGGGAGCGGGGGCCGTCTCGCCCGTGCCGGCGCTCTCCTTGTCAGTCTTGCTCTCGCCCCGGACCTTTTCGTAATGCGAAAGCAGCGCGGAGAAGCGATCGGCATCTGCCTGCTCCTGCACGCCCTGCAGGTCGGCAAGCGAGGAAAAGATGCTCTCTCCGATCTCGCCCTCTGCGCTGGCGGCATCGTGCGTGCCGTCTACGTTTTTCTGCATCAGGGCGTAGAGGTCGCTTGCATCGCTCCCCGCCGCCTGCAGGGCGGAAAGCCAGCGGTCAAGCTGGCCGTTGTAGTAATCCAGGGCGGCGGCGTTGCCCGCCTCGGTAAAGTCCAGCCGCTTGCGCGCCGCCTGTGCGGCGGCGTAGGAATCCGGGTTGCCGTTGTTTTCAATGGCGGCCGTGGCGGCCGCCTGCCCGGCGGCGCGGTCACCCGCGTCGGCATAGTCGGAAAGGATATCCGCTACGCCGGCAAAATCACGGTAGCCCTTTTCGCTGATCTGGCCAACAAGCGACTCGTAGCGGGCATCCTGCTTGCCCGCAAAGGCCATCAGCGCATCAAAGAGGGCGTTCCCCTTTTCCTGCGCGCTGTCGCGCAGCGCGTCTGCGGCGGTCAGGCGGTCGCCCATGGCCGCAAGGCCGGCCTTTTCTGCCGCGCTTTGCTCTGCCCTGTCTGCCCCTATGCGGTCAGAAAGCTGCTGCAGGGCCAGGTTCAGCGCGTTATCGGTGCGCGTATCGCTCTTGTCCGTGCGCTGCTCCTCCGGCAGGCTGCCGCCGCCCAGGCCGGGCAGCAGATCGTTTTCCGGCATGTAGCCGCTATCGGTCAAAAAGTTGCGCTGCGGCTCCTTTTCCTTGGGCTTGACGCCGGCAAGCAGCTTTTCCATTTTCTTGTTCCATTCCTTGATCATGTGTTTCTTCCCTTTCTTCGTTATGTCTCGCCGCTTTCGGCCACGCGCAGACAAATATCATGCACCGTGACCTGTCCATAGCCGCTGATCTGCAGGCTGCCGCCGTAATCGGCGGGGGTGAAGACGCGGCTCCTCACCCATTGCGTCATGCCCCGGCCGGTATGCTGCGCAAGCGGCGTGATGCGCCCGCTCGTATCGATATAGGAGACGAGGAGAGAGGAATCCCCCGCCCCGGTGACCGCAAGCTCCAGCCGGGCGGCACGGCCAAGCGCCTCCTGCAGCAGGCTGCCCGTGGTGAGCGAAAAGGCACCGTACCCGCCGGCCTCGGCCAGGTAGATCCTGCCGCTTCTCTCAACCAGGTAGCAGCCGTCCTCGCTGCCGCACATCGCGTTGATGGCGGACTCGGTAAAATAGGGCAGCGCACTCCAGGCCTGCGTTTCCTCGGCGTAGACGTACACGCGCCCCTTCTCCGGCAGGTAGAGCCAGTAGAGGCCCCCCGCGCCTGCGGCGCGTGCGCCGGTCATATCCACCTCGCCCAGCGGCTCGCTGATGAGCGAAACGGCATCTCCATTGTAGCGGCAAACGCCCTCGTCCGAGACGAAAAAGAGCTTGCCACCCACCTCGGCAAGGGTGCGGCCGTCCCGCGTGCCGTAGGGCATGAGATCGGCCGTGCGGAAGGGGTTTTTGTTGTTGTTCAGCACGTGGCAGAAATTCTGCTTAAAGGCCAGAACGTGGCCGCCGTACACGGTCAGCGCGGTGAAATTGGCATCCGCGCGTGTGTTGGACTGCACCGCGGCCGCCCAGGCGCCGGCGGGGTTCATCTCGTTTGCCGTATCGAGCTGCCAGTTGCGCGGGTCGTTGTAGGCAGAGGCAAACAGGCGATCGCCCGCCGCGCCAAACAGGCGGGAAAGATGCACGCAGCCGTGCGTGAGCGCAGGCATCTCGCCCTCCCCCGCAAGGGGCGTGAGTGCCAGGGTAGCGGCCTCCGGCTCAAAGACCAGGCGGTCCGGCAGCAGGATGCCAAGGCGGCGGTACTCGCCCGTAAGCGGGTCTGCCGGGTCAGAATACAGGTGAAAGGCAAGCAGCGTGCGCGGCGTCTCGGTATCTTCTGCCGCAAAGGAGATGCGGCTGACGCTGCCGTCGGCGCGGTGCCGCTCCAAATACAGGTCAGCACCCGAGAGGTAGACGCGGAACAGGCTTTCCCCGATCTTTTCCATCCCCAGCGTGATCCCTGCTGCGCCCGTAAAGCGGCAAAAGGGGGCGCGCATGCTGACAACGGCCGGCAGCAGGCGCGGGTCTACCCCCTCGCCCTCTGCCATGGCGCCCGCCTCACGGCAGGGGCGCAGGTCTAAGCCGCGAAGACCGGAGAGGCGGACGGCCGCCATGCGCCGTGCGCGCGGCAGGGGTGCTTCACCCATTCTTCTGGCCATGCGCCGTCCCCCCCTCTCTCTGCCCCGCCGCCAGGTGCGAGAAGAGATGCTCCTCGATCGCGCGGGCGCGGGCGGGGTGTGTCTTTTTCAGATAGGCAAAGCGTGCCTGCAGGAGAAAGCGGCGATGCACGTCGGCATGCAGCTCGTGATCGTCAAAGGGGGAAAGGGGTGCCCTTTCCCCGCTGGCCATGGCGGCGTTCTCCCGCTCGGCCACCTGCATCTGCAGCTCGTCCGTATCAGCCCGGTCAAAGGCGCGGCCCAGCTGCATCAGGCGGCGGGCGCGGCTCTTGACGGCGCGGGGCAGGCGGCCGTTTTCATCAAACAACAGGCCCGCGTTCAGCGCGGCAAGAAAGCTCTGCCGCTGCTCATCCGGGCTGACCAGCAGCTCGTTCTCGGCATCAAACTCCACGTCAAAGGAATTGAGATCCTCGGCACAGAAGGCCAGCACCCCGGCGGCGGCGTTGCCGCCCGCGATCTGCAGCGTGCCGTAGCCGCTGGTATACCGCTTGTACAGCCGCAGCCAGACGGCGGCCAGGCGGCGCACCGCGCGGCGCAGGTTCTCGCCGGTCAGGGCCAGGCGGGTGCTATCGATCTGCCGCAGGTTGGCAATGGCCGTGCCGGAGGTAACGCCGTTTGGCGTTTTGCCCAGCATCATCAGCTGGGAGACGCCGGCCACGTACTCCATGTCGGTGGCCAGCTGGTCACATTCATGCCGCAGCTCTGCCGGCAGCGGCGCGGGCGAAAGCGGCTCCGGCCTGCCCCGCTCGGCATTGTATTCCACGATCTCACCGGGCGGCAGGCCACGGGCAGAGAGATCGTCGATATCGGTGATCGAGCCCTCCGGCACCAGCAGCGGATTGGCCGCCACGGCGCGGACGTAATCGTGGATCTTGTTCTTGACGCCGTTGTAGGCGCGCTGCAGCGGGATCAGCTCCGGAATGACCGAGCGGCCAAAGAACTGCCCCGCCCCATCCTTACACTTGAGCGCGACCAGCGGGATCTCGTCATAGGGCAGGTCGCTGTACCACAGCAGCCGGCCACCGGCCGCCACGATCATGCGGCCGTTCTTTTCACGCACGCCCGGCTTCTCCAGATAGGTCAGCAGGGTGGCGCAGCCATTGGCACTTTTGCCGACGTGCGAGAGCGCGGTGGAAAATTGGCCGTAGCTGCTGCCGCCCTCTATGGGCTGCAGGGCGTACACGTCCGCATCTCCGCCCGGCACGCGCACGCCGTAGGCGGCCTCTATCTCCTCCACGCGCAGCACCTCTGCAAGCAGAATGCTGCCCTGCTCCTCTACCTCCGGCAGGTAAAGCGACTCCGGGAATACCGAATAGGGGGAGACGACCTCGTAGGCGAGCTGCCCCTGCCCCTGCTCTGCCCCCTCCTCCTGCCGCCAGCAGGAATAGAGAAAGGCGGTGCCGTACAGCTCACAGTCCAGCAGCAGGCGGTCCTTTTTGCCGGAAAAATCACCCGCCTCCTGCGCGTAGCGCAGAAGCGAGGTGGCGATCTCGCTCTTTTCGCAGTCCTCTGCCTCGTTCGTGCGCGGGCGCACGGTCATATCGTAGGAGAGCGAGCGGAGGGAGGCAAGGCGGGTCTCGATCAGCGGGGCAATACGGTTGTAGACCCCCTGCTCCTCATAGCCGTGCACCGGCGGGCATTGCTGGATCTCCCCACTCTCCGGGTTGATGGCGCAATTCTGGCGGCCGGCAAAGAAGTCGGCATTCAGCGCCCACTGGCGCTCAAGCGGCTGCCGCTCGTTCCGGCGGCGGCGGTATTCCTCCGCAAGGAAGGAAAGGATCTCGCTCTCGCGCTGCGCCTCTCCCTCGGCGTTGCGGGCAAGCACGGTGTCCTTGCCCTTATATCGGTTTCTTGCGCCGCCACGGCCAAGCAGGCGGCGCAGCTGTTCTGTCAAGCTCATGCCGTTTCCTCACTCAGGTAGTGGCGCAGGGCGCAAACGGCGTCCTCGATCCAGCCGGCAACCGTCTCCGGCTTAAAGAGGATCTGCAGCAGGGCGGGCATGGTCTCGTACAGGCGGCCAAGCACGGCAGAGAGCTTGATCTCGCCGGTGCCGCTGCCGAAATAGCACTCCGCCTCTGCCACCAGGCCAAGCAGGATGCGCTTGGCACGGGTAGAAAGGCCACGGCGGGCAACCAGCACGGCAGAGACCGCCAGGCCGACCGCGCAAAGGCCAAGGAATATGGGTAACATCACGTTTTGCATGATACGTCCTCCTTTTTTTACAGTTCATCTAATCGGTGGTGCGCGTGAAAGACCGATTCGCGCACCGTGGCCAGCTCTGCCTCCCCGTGGGAGAGGCGTGCCTCCAGCTCGTCCAGCCGCGCCTCACAGCGCAGCGTGCGCGCCTGCAGGCCGTCAAGCAGCGCATTGAGGCGGGAGAGCAGACCGTTTAAGCGGATGAGCGGCGTTACCACCGAGCATAACGCCGCCAGCATGCCAACCAGCATGGCAAGTTGCTCTATCGTCATGGTTTTTTCCCCTTTCTTTTGGCGGCGTCTGCCGGGGGCGGGAGGGCCGCCGGGCGGCCCCTCCCACCGTTAAGCCGGTCAGGCGGTCACGCCGCAGTCGGTAAACTTCACGCAGCCGCCGGGGTTGGAGCAGATGAGGTTGCCGTAAGAGGCCAGCAGCGCACGGTAGACCGAGCTGTTTGCCATGAGCGAGAAGATGCTGCCCTGGTTGGAGAGGAACTCCCACGGGGTCTGCTGCAGGATAAAGCTATCGGTATCCACGCCCCAGGCCTCGTTTGCCGGCACCATGCTCTCGTTGACGATGATGACCTCCTGGTCACCCACGAGAATGGAGTAGCCGGTAGAGCCGCCAACGAACTTGTGCTTGTCTACGAGGTGGGTGGTGTGGTTATCCATGTACTCCTGGTAGGCCTCAAAGGCTTGGTCGCCCATCATGATGAGGTTGATCTTGGCACCGCGATACTTCTTGGCATCACGAATGCCGCGATAGAGGGCGATATCGTTGATCTTGCCGTCAAGCGAGTAGCTCTGCGGGAAGAGGCAGGGGTTCTCTGCACGGGAAACGCCGTAGAGATTCTTGTCGTCGCCAAAGATGGCGCCAAGGCCGGTGATCTCACGGTTGTAGCTGTTCTGCACGGTCAGGAAGCCGTCTCTTTCCAGGTAGATGCCGGTCTCCTTGAACTGGATGGTCTTGTTCTTGTGGTCGACCGAGATGATGCGCAGGCCGGAAATGGCAGAGGTGCTGTTTTCGCTGTCACCGTAGTAGACGTCGACCAGGATGCCCTCCATGAGCTTGTCCGTGCTGTCTACGGTCAGCTCCGAGACCGTTTCGCCATTGGCGGTGAAGTGGCAGAGAATGCCGCTGCCATCGCCAAACAGGGCGCGGCCAAGGTTCCACTTGGCGGCGGCGTAGGAGCCCTTGATCTCCGCATCCAGCGCGTTGATCATCGAGCCGGCGTTGGTCGAGCCAAGCACCACCGTCTTGTTGGAGATCTGCATATCGACGTACATATCCACGGCCTTCAGCTCAAAATCCAGGTAGCGCTGCTCGGCCGAGGCGGGCGTGGCTGCCCCCTCCTCACCAAAGCCAAAGCCGCCGTTGAGGCCAATGGGCGCGGCCAGGCGCACCTTGTTGTTCTGCAGCGGCTCCTTGCGGATCATCTCCAGAAAGGGCGAGGGCTCAATGTTGATCAGGTTGGCAAGGGCAGGCTGGTACTTGTCCTTCAAAATTCCTTCGATATTGGTTAAAATCTGAGACATGTTCTTTTTTTCTCCTTTTTCTTATCAAATATGGTTGGTCTGGCGGCAGGGCATGCTTCCCTGCCTGCCGGCCTTACTTTGCGCGCAAGAAGCGCTTTGCCTCCCGCTTTGCCTCCGAAAGGTCAGCGGGTGGCTTTTTGACCAGGGCAGGCGCACGGCCGCCGGTGGCCACCGGCGGGATCATGCTGCCGTGTGCGGCACGCAGGCTTGCCCCGTGCGCAGCCAGGGCGCGCATAAGCTCCCCGTCTGCCAGCACGGCCTGCAGCTTTTCCTCTGCCGTTTGGGTATGCTGCTGCATCCCGCGGTCCAGGTAGCAGGCAACGGTCAGCCGCTCGGAGAGCGGCAGGGCCTGCAGCCAGGGTAGGCGGGCGATCAGCCCCTCCAGCTGCGGCAGGCGGGCGCGGATATCGCGCAGCCCCTCCCGCGCCTCCAGCGCGGCAATGGCCCTTTCCCGCTCGGCGCGGGCAGCCTCTGCCGCCTGCGCCTCGGCCAGGCCGGAAAGACGGGCAAGCACGGCCTGCAGCGTTTGCTTATCCTCCTCCGTCAGGGCGGATAAAAACGCGCGGAAGGCGCGGTAGGCCGGGGCCGAAAGCAGCTCGCCCTCTCCGGCGGCCGGCTCCTCGGTCTGTTCCTCGGCCGGCTCGGTCGGCTCGGTCGGCTCGGTCGGCTCCTCGGCTACCTCTGCAGCCGGGACGGTCGGCTCCTCGGCCGGTTCGGCCGGCTCCTCGGCCGGCTCCTCCGCCGGGGTGGCGGCCTCCTCTGCCGCCTGTTCGGCGGCGCGGGCCTCCTCTTCCTCTTGCTTTTTCTTTTTTTCTTCTTGGTTCATAGCTCCTCCTTATCCGCCGGTCACGGCGCAGATCTTTCCATTTTCATCCACGTACAGCGGCAGCATGCCTGCCGTTTTGGCAACCGGGTGCGCCCGTAAAAAGGGCAGGGTGATTCCCCTGGCGGTGTAAATGGCCTCATCTTCTTCACCTGCCAGCCCGCCAGCGGGAACATCCTTGCGCGTCAGGCGCAGGCTGCCGGGGCGGTAATAGCCGCCCATGTGGATGGTGGCGCCGGTGCCGTCACCGGCTTCGTTTGTCAGCATCAGCTGCTCCAGGCTCAGGTCAGCCTGCTGCTGCCAGTCCTCGGTAAAGCTGCCGTCAAAGGCGATATGATCGGCAAAGACCGTCACGCCGCCGGCGGCATCCTCGGTCTCTACCCGCAAAACGGCAGAGCCGTCTCCCGGGTCGGGCAGGCAGATCTCGCCGCCCGTGAGCGAGAGCGCACGGCAGGAAACGCTGCCGTCCTTATGGATCTTGAAATTGTCGTTGGCCGTCACGGCACCGTTGAGGTCGATCTTATCGGCATCAATGCTGACGGCGGTGGCACCGTTGATGGCGTCCACCACCAGCTTGCCGTCCAGGTCGATCTTGTCGGCGTCGATCTTGACGGTGGTGGCACCGTTGATGGCCTCTACCAGCA
Organism: Eubacteriales bacterium; assembly: GCA_045543015.1. Taxonomy (GTDB): domain Bacteria; phylum Bacillota; class Clostridia; order Oscillospirales; family CAG-272; genus UBA1740. The sequence continues at coordinate 13,905 of JAZQLY010000011.1, read as the reverse complement.
CGCCGCCGCGCACGCGCCCGTCCTCTACCAATAGGCCGATGCTCTGCTCGTCCCGCTGCAGGCGGGTGCCGACGGAGGGCATATTCTCCTCCTCTAAATTGTAGAGCAGGTCCTCCATCATGCGGCGGAAGCGGGCGTTCTCCACCCGCTCGGCCTCCAGCTCGCGCACCAGGCGCTCTATCGTTTTTTGCATACCGAGCATGGCTTATCTCCCCTTTTGCCGCACGGCCAGGTAATCGTAAAGATCGGCAAGGCCGGCGTTGTAGACGGCAAGCCACTTGGCGGCCAGCTCGTCCTCGCCTGCCAGGCGGTAGGCCTCGCCGCGCACGCGGGCGGCCAGCATGGGGATAAATTCATCCGGCAGGGGGATCACGGTGCTTTCGCTCCCCTCCTGGTAGCGGATGGGGCCGACGAGGTAGATCACGCGCAGGCGGTCGTTTTTCCCGTCCGAGAGCAGGATCATATCGTTCGTTACCGTGTAAAAGCCCTCCATGCCCTCGGCAGCGGGCAGATCTGCGGGCGGCAGGTAGCGCAGCTGGCGGCTGCCGCGAAAGACGGCCAGCACGTCGGCTTCCTGCATGGCCGTGCCAAAGGAGGAGGTGATGGCCGCACAGGAAAGACGGCCGCTTTGCGGCACGCCCTCTCCCTCTGCCTGCCAGCGGATGACCGCCTTATACAAAAAGCTGAGTGCCTCGTTCATGCGGTCACGATAAAAGGCGCGGTCGCGCTCCTGGTACAGGCCCATATCGGCGATCAGCTCGTCCAGAAAGTCCTTGATGCGGACTTGCGAGGTATACACGGTCACCACCCCCTTTGCCGCAGCCGCTTGCCGCGGGCGGCCTGCCGCCAGCGGGCGCGGTAGGCATGCTCTGCCTCTGTCAAAAAGGCGGTGCGGTCCTCCTCCTTGCCGCTTTTGCCGGCGATCACGCCGGCAAGCAGCGCCCCCTCGTACAGGGGGTGAAGGCCGCTTTGCTCCTCCAGCGTTTTGGGCGGCTCTATGCTGCCATCCCCCTCCTGCGCCAGCAGGGCGGTGGGGTAACGCGCAAGCAGCGCACGCACGCAATCACCGAGAAAGCCAAGGAACTCGCCCTGCTCCATCGGGCAGCGTTCGCCTGCCCGAAAAAAGAGCTCTTTCGTGTTCATCAGTTAAATCTTCCTTTCCTTTCTTGCCCGCGTCGCCGTGCGTAATAAACGGCAAGGGGGCTTTCTACTGCTTGCTGCCGCTCTGCCCGCGCAGGGGGAACGCGGCTGCGCAGAAAATAGCGCAGCGCATCGGGCAGGTGGGTCAGCTCATGCGGCTCGCTCGCACAATCACCCGGGGTATGCGGGTCATGCCGTAGCGAGGTCAGACAGCGGATCAGCTCTCGGCAGGTGTCAAAGATCACCAGGCGGGGCCTGCGCCCCCCGTCCGGGCGATCACGCAGGGCAAGCGCCTCCTTGACCTGCATCCAGCCCTGGATGCGGTTGGGGTCTGCCCGTGTGAGGCGCACGCCACCGGCCTCAAACAGCTCCCACATGCTGCGCCCGGTGTCCTTCTGGCGGTTCCAGAGGTCGGGCGGGGCGAGGGTAGCGCTCACCTCCTCGGGCGAATGCTCGACGATGGCGCGCGCCGCGGCCGAGACGATCAGCCCCGGCACAGCCAGCTCGCGGAAGACGGTGACCTGCCCTTGCCCGTCTACGGCAAACCACAGGCAGGCCAGCATATCCAGGCCGTAGTCAAAGGCGCGGTAGATCTTTACCCCGGCGGGCAGCTCGTGCGGCGGAACGACGTGCGTATCACGCCGGAACTCGGAGAAGAACTGGCCTGCAAGCAGGTCCCAGTCCCCCTCCAGCCACGCACGCCGCATCTCGGGTGGCAACCCCTCCAGCCGCGAGAGATAGGAGGGGTCCTTCTCGAGCAGGGGGTGGTTGTCATAGACCGAGGAGCGGATAAAGCGATAGTCCTCCGGCCGCTCGCCCGGGCGGTGATCGCGGTCGATAAACAGCCGCTTGACCCAGGCATGGCCAACGCCGCCGGGGTTGCAGGTCAAGTAAAAGCGGTGGGGAAAATCGTTTGCGCCGCGCAGGCAGGCCGTCAGGCAGGAAAACTGGTACTCGGTAAAGTGGGTGGCCTCGTCCATGAAGATCAGATCGTATTCCTGCCCCTGGTAGCGCTCGGCATCTGCATCCGCATCGCAGTAGCCGAATTTGATGAGCGAGCCGTTCGGGAAAGAGAGGGATTTATCGGTATCCCGATATTCTGCCACGCCGTGCAGCATGCGGCGCAGCTCCTTGATGTGGTTTTCATACAGCTCCGGGTAGGAGCGGCGCAGGATGAGGATGCGGATGCCCGCATACCGCAGGGCGGCAAGCGCCGCCTTCATCCGCACGGCGAAGGACTTGCCCCCGCCACGGCTGCCGCCGTAGGCGACGAACCGCTCCCGCGCGCAGAGAAACTCCTTTTGCTGGGCGAAGGGGGTGGGAAAGCGTAGGGTGCTCATTCGGCAAAGTCCTCCGCCTCTCCCAGCTCGACCGAAAACAGGCTGGCGCCTGCCTTCTCCTCCTCCGGCGCGGCGTACCCGAGCATTTTGTTAGCGGCTTCGATCGCCTTCGTGGCCGCGTTGGCCGCCGACGGATTGAACTTCACCTCTACGAGGGCGCCGTCCTCGTCGCGGATCTCGATGCGCGCGCCTTCCAGCGCGGTCTCGTAGATCCGTTTCAATCCGATCAGGGCCATTCTCCGGCTCCATATTTTTTCTAATGCTCGCGTTTGGCCGCCGGGAGACTTGCCCGGCTCTTTTTCGGTGCCGCTGGCAGTTGGTTTCCCACCACCACCCGGCTCGGTTGCCTTGCCTTTTGCAGTGGACTTTTCCCCACCCGGCTCGGCTGCCTTGCCTTTTGCAGTGGACTTTTCCCCACCCGGCTCGGTTGCCTGTTTTCCGTTTCTCTGCTTTTGGCCAGGTGCCTCTCCCCCGGCCGGCTTGTCCACGTCTGCCCCGCCGGGGGCCTCTCCCCCGGCCGGCTTGTCCACGTCTGCCCCGCCGGGGGCCTCTCCCCCGGCCGGCCTGTCCACGTCTGCCGCGCCGGGGGCCTCTCCCCCGGCCGGCTTGTCCACGTCTGCCCCACCGAGGGCCTCTCCCCCGGCCGGCTTGTCCACGTCTGCCGCGCCGGAGGCCTCTCCCCCGGCCGGCCTTTTCGGCTTGCCCGGGGCGGGATCTGTGTCAGATGCCTCGTTCCCCCGCCCCGCGCCGCCGCGCTGCGCTGCTGCTTCTTCGTATTCTTTTTCCCTTTTGGTCGCCAATCTGCTGCCTCCTTCCGTCTGACATGCCTATTATACCGTAACAAATTCGGAAAATTCGGACATTTTACGAATTTTAGAAAATTTTTCGCATTTTTTCAAAAAAAAGAAAAAAGCCCCCGGGCGGGGGCGGAAGGTTTCCCGTGGGAATGCGGTCTACCGCCGTAGGGGCCGACGTCCCGGACGGCCCGCATTATGATGACAGAACACCCAGGCGGCGACACCCGCGGGGTGTCATTCTGAGCGGAGCCCCCCTCGCAAGATCCTGCCACCTGCCGGTGGCACCCCTGCGGGGTTCGACTGCGTGCCTTCACCTGTCATCCTGAGCGAAGGGCGCAGCCCGTAGTCGAACTTTCGCGGCTACGCGAAAGCGCCCTTCCGGGCGGGATCTTGTGAAGGCACTCCGCTCAGGATGACAGCGAGGGGGCGCAGCCGAACCGGGGGTCGCCTAAGAAACAGAACACCCCGGCGGGTAGAAGCCTCCCTTGTTTAACCCATTCCCAAAACGGCTTTTGCTGCGCAAAACCCATTTCGGGAGCCCTTGGGTGTGGGAGGTGGCAGCCGCAGGCTGACGGAGGGATTGTAAAAGATCTGTGTTTCATGAAAACAATCCCTCACCCGACTTCGTCGGGAGCTCCCTTTACACAAGGGAGCCTATGGTTACAGAACACCCAGGCGGCGACACCCGCAGGGTGTCATTCTGAGCGAAGCCCCCCTCGCAAGATCCTGCCACCTGCCGGTGGCACCCCTGCGGGGTTCGACTACGTGCCTTCACCTGTCATCCTGAGCGAAGGGCGCAGCCCGTAGTCGAACTTTCGCGGCTACGCGAAAGCGCCCTTCCGGGCGGGATCTTGTGAAGGCACTCCGCTCAGGATGACACAAAAGGGGCAAGGCGTATGCGGCCCGCCCCGGTGTTCTGTAACGATAGGCTACCCCTCCCGGGTAGCGCAGCACCCGGGCGATAGCAGCCCCCCCGGAGGGGGCTTTTTGCACCTACCGCACCGCGAAAAGGGAGATCATTCATTGTATTATATTATCATATCTCATGAAAAATGCCTTGCTTGCACGTTTTCTTGTTGTACTCCAAACTACGCCGCAAGGAGGGCCGCTGCGCGGCTGCCCTCCCTCCTTTTGCAGCGCGGGGAGACGCTTGGCACCGCTTTTTCGGGCGCTTTCCACGCCCGCGGGGGCGGCCGGAGGCCTCCTTCCCGCCATTTTGCTGCTATTTTCCACCACTTTTGGCTCGTTTTGCACCATTTTGCCGCTGTTTTCAGCCAGATCCCCCGCCCGCGCTGCCAGGCGCGGGCAGGCGGCTGCTTTTCTTGCCTGCAGCACCCGTCTGCCCCCGCCGCCGCCCGCGATCGCTCTCCAGGCTGCCACTTGACGCTGTACAATGAAAAACGAAGTAAAATAAGGATGTTCTTGCGAACGTGATAATATAATACAATAAATTTGCGGGGGAAAAGTAGCCCGCACCTGCCACGAACGGGCGGAGCATCGCCCGTGTATCGATCGGTATTGCCGTCTCACGCCGGCCGCGCAGCGGGCGTTCTGACGGCCGTTTTGCGGGAAAAACGGGTGCGATGGGGCGTTTTGGCGGTATCGTGGGGCGTTTTTCCCGCGCGGGGGCGGTTTGAACGGCCATTCGCGCCGGCCGCGAGGCCCTTTGCGGATGCTTGCGCACTCCTGCGGCGGTTTGCCGCCCCCTTTTTCAGCATGCCCGGCCGCCCACGCCACGTTTTTTTCTCCCTCCTGCTGATCTTTCGTGAGGACAATGCAAAAACCTTTTATTAAAGGATATATCACGAGAAACGATAATATAATACAATGCAAAACCAGGCCTTTTTGACGTGTGGCGCAAGCTCCTTGCCTTCTACTGTGGGTAGCGCAGCGGCCGGCTGTGAATAGGCTCTCCCTTTGGGAGAGCTGTCACCGTAGGTGACTGAGAGGGCCCTCTCCGTCACGGCAAGCCGTGACACCTCCCCCGCAGGGGGAGGCTTATGCTACCCCCGGTGCCAATTCGCCAGGGCGAATGGGGGAACAAGGCAAAAACAATTGATAATTGTTTTTGCCGCGGATTAACGAAAATAAGGAGTGGACAGAGACGAGCCGGCGAGTCGATAGGCCACGACTATATTTTCGGAAGGGAGCGGTAAAGCTGTTCAGAGAGCCGGGTCTATCCCGTCAATCCTCCGTTTCACCGGGTCTTGGCGTTGCACCGAACAAGGCGGACACAGAGAAAGAGCCGGCGTAACCGTCAGCAAGACCTCTTGCGGGCGGCATGCGCCTTGCCCCCTTTTTGTCATCCTGAGCGGAGTGCCTTCACAAGATCCCGCCCTGAAGGGCGCTTTCGCGTAACCGCGAAAGTTCGGCTACGGGCTGCGCCCTTCGCTCAGGATGACAGGTGAAGGCACGCAGTCGAACCCCGCAGGGGTGCCACCGGCAGGTGGCAGGATCTTGGGGGCAAGGCAGCCAATCAGCCCCCCCTTGCGGCAAGCCTTACCCTGATCCCTAAAAATTTTTGCGGGGTTTGGGGTGCTTTTTATAAAAAGCACCCCAAGACTCCCCCGCCACCCCCCTTTTTTTGTTGAACTATATTATCAAAATCACAAAAAAGACCGCTTTTCAAGCGGTCTTTTTGTTGTCTCTTATTTCTCGTCCTCCGGCTTCTCGTAGCGGAGATAGACGGCGGCATTCTCGGTGGCGATGGCGTCGCATCGCTCGTTGTACGGGTGCCCATCATGCCCCTTGACCCAGATCATGCTGACCGTGTGCGCGTGCAACAGCCGGTCAAGCTCCTGCCACAGGTCCGGGTTTTTCAGTTCCTCCTTGCCCCGCCGCCAGCCGGCCGCCCGCCAGCCATCCAGCCAGCCGCAGTTGACGGCATCGACCAGGTAGCGGCTGTCCGAGTAAAGCTCGACCTCGCACGGCTCGCGCAGCGCGCGCAGTCCCTCGATCGCGGCGATCAGCTCCATGCGGTTGTTGGTGGTCACACGTTCCCCGCCCGAGATCACGCGCTCGTGGCCGGCGTAGACCAGGATCGTGGCCCAGCCGCCGTAGCCGGGGTTGCCCTTGCAGGCCCCGTCGGTATAGATCTGTACCTTTTTCATGCTATTTTCCTTACTTTGTGCCGTTTTTTGCCTGTTTTTTAGCCGTTGATCCAGGAGATCATGTTATCCGCCATGCGGAACAGGGCCGGCAACAGGCGCAATAAGAGCCCCCCGCCCACGATGCAGATCAGAATAGTCAGGATCATGGCACGCAGGCCGTTGCCCTTGGTCTTGTAGCGGATGGCGGCGCGGTCACGCAGCGCAGGCGGAATATAGAAGCGCGTAGTCGAAAAATCGATCATTTCGGTCAAAATGAGCGGTTTTTTGCGCTGCCGCGCATCCTCTTCATCAAAAAGCGCCTCGTCCTCCGGCTCTCCCACATAGCGAATGAACTTTCGCAGGGTGGAATCCCGCCGGCGCAAGGCCCGCTTGATGAGAAAGCCTTGCCTGCAGCCCAGCTCGGCAAGCGTTTTGGCGCTTTCCTCGTCGTTTGCCCCTGCCGCCAGCAGAGCGTGAACGGGCGAACCGAGGTATCGCTGCTCAAAAAACGTGACGATGGCCGCCAGAGAAATGCCAATGATGACGCCAAGCATGATCTGCGCCAGCGTGGTGCCGTAGCCACTGATGTCAAAATTGCGATATTCGCCAAAATCAATGCTGAAATAGGTCTCACGCAGATAATCCCAGATGTCGCCAAAAAAATTATAGATTTCTGCCATCAGATGCTCCAAAATGGAAATAAATGGTAATTATTTCTGTGTTTTTCACGAAAAACAGGGATTTTTAGACGGTTTCGTCAAAAAACGTGTCGCCAACGACGCTGCGGAGGAAGTTTTCGAGGTCTTCGTTGTCCTCGTAGTAGAAGGAGATGCAGGATTTTCCGCGCTTGGTGTCCAGCTTTACGCGGCGGCCAAGGCTGGCCATGATGCGATTTTCAAGATCCTTGGCGTAGTTGACCACAGCGGGCTTCTCTTCCTCGGGCGGCGTGAGCTGCTCCTGCTCCTCCAGCTCGCGGCGGCGGTTCCAGCGCTTTACCTCGTCCTCGGTCACGCGGACGGAAAGACCGCGCTCCACGATGAGGGCGGCAAGCGCCTCGATGTCCTCTACCACGCGCAGACCAAGCAGGGCGCGGGCGTGACCGGCGCTCAGTTCGCCGGAGGCAAGCAGCGGGTGTACCGAGGCCGGGAGATCCAGCAAACGGACGGCATTGGCAATGGCAGAGCGGCTTTTGCCGATCTGGCGGGAGATCTCCTCCTGCGTGAGGTGGTATTCCTCGGCCAAGGACCGGTATGCAGCCGCTTCTTCCAGCGGATTGAGGTCTTCGCGCTGGATATTTTCGATCAGAGCGATCTGTGCGGCCTCTTGCTCGGTCGAATCAAGCAGAACAACGGGTACCTCGTTGAGGCCGGCCATCTTGGAGGCACGCCAACGGCGCTCGCCGGCGATGATCTGATAGCGGTCACCGGCGATCTCACGCACCAGAATGGGCTGCAAAACGCCGTGCGCAGCAATAGAATCGGCCAATTGCGCCAAAGCCTCGGTATCAAAGTGCTTGCGGGGCTGGTTATCCTTGGGTTCCATCTGCGAAACGCGGATCTTCATCACGCCGCCGTTCTTTTCCTCGCTGCTTTCCATCGTATTTTCCAGAAAAATCGCGTCAATGCCTCTGCCGAGGCCGGATAATTTCTTTGCCATGGTCAAAAATCTCCTTTGATCTGTTAAATTCGTAGTGTTAGTTCCTTGGCGACCTCGTTATATTCGGCTGCACCCTTGCCAAACGGGTCGTAATAGCAGATAGGCTTGCCAAAACCGGGTGCTTCTGACAGCTTTACGCTGCGGGAAATGGTGGTTTTGAAGATCTTTTCGGCGTAATACTTCTTTAATTCTGCCACGACCTGCCCGGAAAGGATCAGACGGCCGTTGTACATGGTCAAAAGGATGCCCGTGATCTCCAATTGCGGATTATAGAGCTGGCGCACGCGTTTGACGGTGAGCATGAGCTGCGAAAGGCCCTCCAGTGCGTAAAACTCGCACTGCATGGGGATCACCAGGCCGTTCGCGGCCGTCAGCGCGTTGATGGTGAGGTGGCTGAGGGCAGGCGGACAGTCGACAATGATGTAATCGTAGTCATCCAGCACCTCTGCCAGGGCGTTTTTGAGGCAATTTTCGCGGTGTTCGATCTCTCCAAGCTCAAATTCCGCGCCTGCCAGCGCCATGGTGGCGGGAATAACGGATAAAAGGTTGTATTCTGTCTCCACAATGGCCTCGCGGGCGGTCGCGTTGCCGATCAGAATGTCATACGAGGAGCTTTTGATGCCCTTTTTGGTAATTCCAACGCCGCTGGTGGTGTTGCCCTGCGGGTCAAGGTCTACCAAAAGCGTCTTTTTGCCGCGTTTTCCGAGCGCGGCGGCCACGTTGACGGCCGAGGTGGTCTTGCCTACCCCGCCTTTTTGGTTGGCAAAAGCCAAAATCTTTCCCATGTTGACCTCCATTTTTGCTGATTCAAGCGTCTTTTGACGGTTTTTCTTCTATTATACCATAGGGAACGTGCCTTGTCAATGAAAAGAGTGTAAATAAACGTAAAACGGAAGAATTTTTGCATGTTTCACGTGAAACAAGGGGGGGCAGCGTGGACGCGGGAGGGGCGGAATGCGCGAAAGATGGCATGTTTCACGTGAAACAATCCGCGCAAGACGTGACGATGCACGGCCAAACCCCGTAGGGGAGGCGTTTCGCCTTCCGCTTTTGCACGGTTTTGCGTGAAAATGCATGTTTCACGTGAAACAATCCGCGCAAAAACGACAATGCGCAACCAAGTCCCGTAGGGGAGGCGTTTCGCCTCCCGCTTTAGCACGGTTTTTGCGTGAAAATGCATGTTTCACGTGAAACAAAGGCGACGGTACGGGCGCGGGAGGGCGGAATGCGCGAAAGATGGCATGTTTCACGTGAAACAATCCGCGCAAGACGTGACAATGCACGGCCAACCCCCGTAGGGGAGGCGTTTCGCCTCCCGCTTTTGCGCGGTTTTTGCGTGAAAATGCATGCTTCACGTGAAACAAGGGGGGGCGGCGTGGACGCGGGAGGGCGGAATGTGCGAAAAACGGCATGTTTCACGTGAAACAATCTCCTGCGGCGCAGCGTGATCCGCGGCCGTAGGGGACGACGTCCTCGGTGTTCCGCGCTGATGCAATGCAATCTTTCGGCGGGAGGGGAGACCCCTCCCCTACGGTGCAATTGCGGCTTGACATGTTTTTTTGTATGTCACGGTTGAAAATGCTCGGAACAGGCCGCCGTGTTGCGGTTGCGTTCCAAAAACAGGCCGCCGTGCTGCGGTTGTATCCCCGAAATCGGGCCGTCCAGGAGGCCGGCCCCTACGGCATGGCGTAGTCTTTGCATCAAATTTTGTATTTTCGATCAAAAAGCCCCGCAAACGCCGTTTTTTTGGCGCATGCGGGGCTTTTTTCTGTTGTATGGGCGTTGATTTTGCGCGATCTGCTCGTTTTGCTTGTTAGGCTGCTCGTTTTGCGCCGCGCAAATGCTCGTTTTGCTTGTTAGGCTGCTCGTTTTGCGCCGCGCAAATGCTTGTTTTGCCTGTCAGGATGCTTGTTTTTTGCTTGCGGGGGTGCTTGTCCTTCCTGGCTGGGGGCTTTGTCTGACGCGCGGATGCCGCGCCGTCCTGCGCCCCCTCGGTGCTCTTTACGCGCGGTCGATGCAGACCGTGATGTAATACAGCTCCTCGCGCTTCTTTCCGCTCTTGTCTACGTAGGTCAGACGCTGCTCGGTCTCCTCAAATTGGCAGGGGAGGTTGGGGTTTGCGGTGTCAGAATTGCCGATTTCGGCCATTCCGATGCCCAAATACTTGAGATAGGCTTCTTTTCTCGTCCAAATACGGGTAAACATGCGGCAATAATCGTTCGCATCGACCGCGTAGGGGGCAAGCGCGAGCTTTTCACCGTCGCTGAAGTAGCGTTCGGCAATGCGGGTGGCACGCTCAACGTCATAGTCGACGTTCTGCACGTCAATGCCGACCTGCGAGGCGGTCTTGCCGTCCTCCTCCAGCACCAGGGCGCAGCCAACCAGGTAGCCCGCATGGGAGATGCTGAGCGTGGCGTTTTCATGCCCGGCGAAGTAGGGCTTGCCGTAGGCATCGTAGTGCAGGGCGGTCAAGGGGCTGTCTGCATCAAAAAAGCTGGTAAATTCGGGCTTGACGATGCTGCCAATGCCGCTTTTGAAGCGGTCGGTGTACTTTTTGATCATTCGTTCCAGCAAAACGTAGGCACCGGTGCGCTGCGCCTGATCCTGCTGCCCTGCCGGGCGCAGGGCGCGGCGGGCAAGGTCTCCCGGCAGCCGGGCTACGGTGGTATGCAATTGGTTGAGCTGCAGCATCGGCTGCACGGACATGGTTTCAAAATAAAGCATATTTTTGTCCTTTCTGCGGGCATTTTTGCGAAAAAACGGCAAAAACGCGGCATTTTTACGTCTATAGTGGAAATATATGGATGATATATGTGAACAAATCGTTAACGGACGGCGGGGCCGCATCACGCGGTCGGCGGCGGTAGGGGAGGGGCTTGCTCCTCCCGACATCCCGCCGCAGCGGGCGCCGCCCTTTTTAACCCATTCCCAAAACGGCCCGTACCGTTGTGAATAACACCCGGCATTGTCATCCTGAGCCTCCGGCGAAGGATCTTGAAAGGAAAAGATCCTTCCGTCGCTACGCTCCCTCAGGATGACACGAGGAGGCGGGGTTTTAGGCTCCCGCTATGGGGTAGCGCAGCGGCCGGCTATTAGAAGCCTCCCTCCGGGAGGGAGTCTTTGGTTACAGAGCACCAGGCGGGCCGTCGAGGCACCGCCTCTTACAGAGGAAGGCCGTCCTCACACGTCCATTACGATCGGCAGGATCATCGGGCTGCGCTTGGTCATCCGGAAGAAGAACTTGGAAAGATCGTCCTTTAAGGTGTTCTTCAGCATCGTCCAGTCGCTGCAGCCACGGTCAAGCGAGCGGCGCAGGCTCTCCACCGCCAGCTTGCGGGCGGCCTCCATCATCTCCTCCGACTCGCGCACGTACACGAATCCGCGCGAGACGATGTCCGGCCCGGAAAGGATCTCCTTTTCCCGCAGGGCCACCGTGGCAACCACCACGATCAGACCGTCCTGTGAGAGCAGGCGGCGGTCACGCAGCACGATCGCGCCAACGTCGCCAACGCCGGCGCCGTCTACCAGCACCTCGCCGGCCGGCACGCTGCCGTTCCAACGCGCGCCCTCTGCATCGATCTCCAGCACGCGGCCGATCTCACCAACAAAGATGCGATCGGGCGACATGCCCATATATTCTGCGATCTCGCGGTGCGCATGCAGATGCCGCATCTCACCGTGGATCGGCATAAAATAGCGTGGCTTGACCAGCGCGTGCAGCAGCTTCAGCTCCTCGGCACAGGCGTGGCCGGAGGCATGCACGTTGGCCGTGGTCGCATCACTGACCACCTTGATGCCGCCCTCGATCAGCGCGTTGATGATGCGATTGACCAGCAGCTCGTTGCCGGGGATCGCGCTGGAGGAAAGCACCACCGTGTCGCTCGGCGTCAGCTTGATGCGCTCGTGCGAGCCAAAGGCCATGCGGTAGAGCGCGCTCATCGGCTCGCCCTGGCTGCCCGTGGTGATCAGCGTGATCTGCCCGGGGCGGAAGCGCTTCAGCTCGCCGGGATCGATCAGTGTGCCCTCCGGCATGCTCATATAGCCCAGCTCCTTCGCCGCGCCGATGACGTTTTCCATCGAGCGGCCACGCCCCGCCACCCGGCGGCCAAACTTGACCCAGCAGTCAATGATCTCCTGCACGCGATGCACGTTGGAGGAGAAGGTGGCGATCACCAGGCGGTTGTCCGCATTCTCGCGGAAGATCTGCTCAAGCGAGCCGCCGACCTTGCGCTCAGAGGGCGAAAAGCCCGGCCGCTCTGCATTCGTGGACTCTGCCAGCATCAGCAAAACGCCCTCGTTGCCGATCTGGCCGATGCGCACCAGATCCATCATGTTGCCGTCAATGGGCGTGACGTCCAGCTTGAAGTCGCCGGAGTGGAAGATCACGCCAAGCGGCGTGCGGATGGCCAGCGCACAGGCGTCGGCGATCGAATGGTTGACGTGAATGAACTCGCAAACGAACGAGCCAAGCTGAATGATATCCCCTGCCTCGACCGTCAACAGGCGCGGCTTTTCGGGCAGCTTATGCTCGGCCAGCTTGTTGCGAATGATGCCCAGCGCCAGACGGGTGCTGTAAATGGGCGGGTTGATCGCACGCAAAACGTAGGGGATGGCGCCAATGTGATCCTCATGCCCGTGCGTGATCAGAATACCGCGCACACGGTCCTTGTTTTTCTCTAAATACGAGATATCCGGGATGACGTAATCAACGCCCAGCATCTCCTCGTCCGGGAAGGCAAAGCCGCAATCGACGACGATGATATCGTTCTCGTATTCGATGGCGGTCATGTTCTTGCCGATCTCCATCAGGCCGCCCAGCGGAATGATGCGCAGCTTGCCGGTCGGCTTTTTGGCGGCCTTGGGCCTTGATTGTCTCTCTTTTTTATAAGTTTGGTTGACAATTACAGCGTTTTGCAGCTTGTCCTGCCCCTCTGCGCGGCTGCTGCGTGCCGAGGGCTGCGTGCCGCGCTTGGGAACGCGGACGGGCTTTTCCTTTTGCCTTGGCGGCTTTTTCTCGGCCGGTGCCTGGCTTTGCGCGGCCGTGTGCGGCTTTTTTGCCTGGCTCTGCTTCTGCTGCTTTTGCGATTTTTGCTGCTTTTGCGGCTTTTCCTTCTGCTTGGGCGGCTGGGCAGCGGCGGTGGGGGTGGTTTCTGCTTGCGCGTTGACCTTTTCCTGCTTGGGACGATGGTAAAAGGGGCGCTTGGCGCCGGGCTTTTTGCCCGGCTGTTTGGTTTTTTCTTGCTCCATGTGTGAAAAAACACCCGGAAAAAAGGGCATACTTCTCCCCTTGGGTCTTCCGGGTGCTGATCTTGACAGAAAGCGCCCCAAGAGGGATGAAACGCCGGGAGGCTGTGGCGAACAAACGTCCTTTCGCCGAGCGCGGGCGTGATGTACGAACAAAGGGGGGCGCGGCATGGCCGCGGCCCGTGCGCCGGGATGGAACAGCGCATCTCTTTTATATTATACACGAAAGATTGGGAAAATGCAAATTTTTTTGAAAATTTAAAAAGCGAGGGTTTGTGAAAACTTTTTGAAAAAAGCTTTCTACCTTCCGAAAATATAGTCATGGCCTATCGCCTCGCTGGCTCGTCTCTGTCCACTCCTTATTTTCGTTAATCCGCGGCAAAAACAATTATCAATTGTTTTTGCCTTGTTCCCCTTCAAAAACGATTAGGGATAAAGGATAGGGCTTGCCGCAAGGGGGGCTGATTGGCTGCCTTGCCCCCAAGATCCTGCCACCTGCCGGTGGCACCCCTGCGGGGTTCGACTGCGTGCCTTCACCTGTCATCCTGAGCGAAGGGCGCAGCCCGTAGTCGAACTTTCGCGGCTACGCGAAAGCGCCCTTCAGGGCGGGATCTTGTGAAGGCACTCCGCTCAGGATGA
>JAZQLY010000010.1:0-17879 GCA_045543015.1 Eubacteriales bacterium | reverse complement strand
ACCCACGGGACCCATTTATGGGTAGTAAGTAACAATTGCATGGCTGGCAGGCCAATTAAAAGCGCACTTGTGCGCAGCCAGTAATGTTTAGGGCTATGCCCGAAAATGAAATACCCCCCGCTACGCGGGGGGATATTTATTATGATTTGGAAAATGGATGGCATCATGGCGGTGCGTCACAGCAGGATCACATCGTCATCCTGCGCGGCGGAAAGCGCTGCGTCAAGCTCTCCTGCACGGGGCAGGGCTTGCCCGATCTTTTCTACCGGGTAAACGTGGTTGAGGCAGACGTGCTTTGCCTTGCATTTTTTCAGCCGCTCAAACAGCGCGTCGATCGGGAAGTGCGCAAGCTCGGTGATCAGCAGATCGACCTCCGTTTCGTACAGAAAAACGGGGAAATCGTGCAGATCGTGTGCCATGTCGCCGGAAAAATAGATGCGTTTGCCCTCGCACTCCACCAAAAATCCGTAGGAAAGCATATTGGCGGTATGCGCGGTCTTCACAGCGGTTACGGTGATCTGCGCATCCCGGTAGATCTCGCCTGCCTCAAACGTGGAAAGCGAAAGCTCCTTTCGCAGCGGCATGGCGGCCGTGGTGGCAATATACTGCTCCAGCAGCTTGACACCGCTTTCCTCGGGCAGCAGAACGCGATAGGCGCTGTCCTTATAATACCAGTTGGAAAGGTCCAGCAGGCTTGGCAGACCGCCGATATGGTCACCGTGCAGGTGTGTGACGAAAACGGCCTTGAGTGACGAGAAGGGGTAGCCCTTTCGCGTCATCAGATCGGCAGCCGGTGCGCCAACGTCAAACAGATAGCGGCATTCTCCGCTTTCCAGCAGGATGCAATTGCAGTACCGGGTAGGGGAGGGAACGCCGTGGCTGGTGCCGAAAAACTCAATTTTCATTATCAGTCCTCGATGGCGGCCTTTCTTGCCATGGCATCGTACAGGTCGCGCATGTTCTCAAACTTCGGGCGGCGGTCATAGGTGTACAGGCCGTTCTGCTCCTGCTCCACGTCATAAAGCTGCGTGTAGCAAAGCGCAAAGATGCGGTCATCATCCAGCAGCACGTCGGTCAGGCTCTTGAAGCGGGCCTTGAATTCCTCCTCGGTCTTGGGGGCGTTACCGTAGCCCCAGCCGGAGATGTCATCCGACCAGCGGATGCCGCCGTACTCGCTGACAAAGAAGGGCTCCTTCCCGCTGTAGTGCTGGCGCTTGCCGATGCCGTTGGACATGGTGCCAAACTCATTATAGTCGGCAAAATGCTCGGCAAACTTGGCAGGGCCCTGCTCGTAGTCATGCACGTCATAAACGTCGGTCACTACGTGGTAATTGCCGCTGGTGTCAATGCAGGGGCGGGTGGGGTCAGCAGCCTTCGTGGCCTGGTAGACCAGGGCAAGCGCCTCGTCAACCTGCTTTCTGCCGTTCTGGTCCCAGGTCTCGTTGAAGGGGCACCATCCTACAAGGGCGGGATGGTTGAAGTCGCGCTCCATCTCCTCCAGCCACTCGGGCAGGATGGCGTAGATGCATTCGGCATAGGAGTGATCCAACCCCCAGTTGGGATACTCACCCCATACCAGATAGCCAAGGCGGTCTGCGTGATAGAGGAAGAGCGGCTCAAATACCTTTTCATGCAGACGGGCGCCGTTAAAGCCGACCGCCATCGAAAGCTCAATATCCTTGATCAGCGCCTCCTCACTCGGTGCGGTGTAAATGCCGTCCGGGTAGAAGCCCTGGTCCAGCACCAGTCTTTGGAATACGGACTTGCCGTTGAGATAGAATCTGCGGTCTGCGTAACGGATATCGCGCAGGCCGAAATAGCTTTCCACACGGTCCTCGCCAAAGGTCAGCACCAGATCGTACAGGCGGCCGTGGCCAACCTCCCACAGGTGCGTCTCGGTCAGGGCGATCTCCAGCCCGCAGGTGTCACCCACCACGGTCTTTTGGGCCGCACCGACCGGCTTGCCCTCGTAGAAGGCCTCCGCCTTCAGAAGACCGGTGCCCGCCGTCTTTACCTCTACGCGCAGACTGCCGTTCTGCGCATCGGGATAAAGGCGGAAGCTGGTGATGTGCTCGTTCGGCACAAATTCCAGCCACACCGTCTGCCAGATGCCGGTGGTGCGGGTGTAGTGGCAGCCGGCAGAGTGGAACTGCGTGCTCTGCTTGCCGCTGGGGATCATGCGGTCGCGCGAGTTGTCCTCCGCGCATACGACGACGGTATTGTCACCCGCGTGGCAGAGGTCGGTAATATCCAGGGCAAAGGAGGAGTAGCCGCCCTTGTGCTTGCCGGCAAGCTTGCCGTTAATATAAATGTAAGAAAGATAGTCAACCGCGCCAAAATGCAGCAGCACGCGGCCGGAGAGCTCCTTCTCCGACAGTTCAAAGGAGCGGCGGTACCAGACTGCCGGTATAAAATCAGTGTAGCCAATGCCGGAAAGAGCAGACTCCGGGCAGAAGGGAACCTCGATCGTTTTCGTGAAGCTGCCGTTCTCATACATACGGCGATCCCTGCCGCTGGCGCCAAAGTCAAATTCAAACTCCCAGGTGCCGTTCAGATTGCGCCATGCAGCGCGCTTGTATTGCGGATTCGGATGTTCTTTGCGAAGCATAGGTAATACCTCCGGTGTTTTTTCTTTAGTATAACGCAAAAAAATCGCTTTGTAAATAGGGATTGTGCGCAAAAAGATGAGGATTTCGCGCATGCTGCTCGTTTTTTTGCAGACTCCGGAACTAAAAATAAGAAATTTTCTGCTTTTTCTTTCTTTCTATTGCAATTTTCGGAAAAAAGGTATATAATAGTGTAGATAAAAATAAAATTACGGAGGCAACAAATGTTAGTATCTGCAAAAGAAATGTTGAAGGCTGCAAGAGAAGGCCATTACGCCGTCGGCCAGTTCAACATCAACAACCTGGAATGGACCAAGGCGATCCTGCTCACCGCAGAGGAGCTGCGCTCTCCCGTTATCCTCGGTGTATCCGAGGGTGCTGCCAAGTATATGTGCGGCTTCAAGACCGTTGCTGCTATGGTCAGCAATATGGTAGAGTCTCTCAAGATCACCGTTCCCGTTGCGCTGCACCTGGACCACGGTACCTATGAGGGCGCGCTGGCATGCATCGAGGCAGGCTTCTCCTCTATCATGTTTGACGGTTCTCACTACCCGATCGAGGAGAACATCGAGAAGACCAAGGAGCTGGTCAAGCTGGCTGAAGAGAAGGGCATTTCTCTGGAGGCTGAGGTTGGTGCCATCGGCGGTGAAGAGGATGGCGTTGTTGGCGCCGGCGAGTGCGCTGACCCCAACGAGTGCAAGATGATCGCCGATCTTGGCGTGACCATGCTGGCTGCCGGTATCGGTAACATCCACGGTAAGTACCCCGAAAATTGGCCCGGCCTTTCCTTTGATACGCTTGCTGCCGTTTCTGAGAAGGTTGGCATGATGCCCCTGGTTCTCCACGGTGGTACCGGTATCCCTGCTGATATGATCAAAAAGGCGATCTCCCTCGGCGTTTCCAAGATCAACGTAAACACCGAGTGCCAGCTTGCTTTTGCTGCTGCTACCCGTTCCTATATTGAGGCAGGCAAGGATCTTGCCGGCAAGGGCTTTGACCCCAGAAAGCTGCTCGCCCCCGGCGTAGAGGCTATTCGCGCTACCGTCAAGGAGAAGATGGAGCTCTTCGGCTCTGTTGATCGCGCGTAAGTTATCCAATTTGCCCCGTGTATCCCGCGGGGCAATTTTTGAAGTTTTTGTAAAAAAAGAGCTGTGCTATTGACATATACCGGTGAATGTGGTAAAATGTTCCTGTACAAAGGGAGTAGTTCCGGGTTTTTACCCGTTGCACATCCGTCAATCGGCTTCTATGCCCGGGTGCGCAGATCTTTGGATGAACGAGACTTTTACCGCACACTGTGTGGTAAAAGTCTTTTTTTGTACCACTATGCACGCTTATGATGAAAGGAGAAATGTACCGTGCACTACCACAACGAACCTGCCGAGCGCGTGTTAAAGGAGCTTGGCACCGATCCTGCAGTCGGCCTTACTGCGCAACAGGTTGCCGAAAAGCAAGCAGCCTTTGGCGAAAACCGTCTGCGTGAAAAGAAAAAGAAGACCACCCTGCAGCGCTTCTTTGATCAGTTTAAGGACGTCATGATCTTGATCCTGATCGCAGCCGCCATCGTTTCTCTCGGCGTTATCATTTACGAGCAAAACTGGGGCGAGCTGTTTGAGCCGGGTCTGATTCTGCTGATCGTTATCATCAACGCCGTGATGGGCGTGATGCAGGAAAGCAAGGCAGAAAAAGCGCTGGATGCGCTGAAAAACCTCTCTGCCCCCCATGCCCGCGTTATCCGTGACGGAAAAGAAATGGTCGTAGACGCAGCCGAGCTTGTTCCTGGTGATATCATCCGCCTGGAGGCAGGTGACTTCATCCCGGCTGATGCACGTCTTTTGCACAGCGTTAGTCTCAAGAGTGAGGAATCGGCACTGACCGGTGAATCCGTCCCCTCGGAGAAGGATGCCCGCGCAGAGGTGAAGGTGGATGCTCCCATCGGTGACCGTACCAACATGGTATTCTCCGGCTGCAGCGTGACCTACGGTACCGCAACGGCCGTTGTTACCGGCACCGGCATGAGCACCGAAATGGGTAAGATCGCCAATCTTCTGGATAATGAAGAGGAAGGGCAGACCCCCCTGCAGAAAAAGCTGGCAAAGCTGGGTACCTACCTGGGTATCATGGCCATCACCGCTTGCGTGATCATCTTTGTTGTCGGCTTGTTGAACGATCTGGAGCCGCTGCACCTGTTTATGACGGCCGTATCGCTTGCCGTATCTGCCATTCCCGAGGGCCTGCCGGCCATCGTGACCATCGTGCTTTCCATCGGCGTACAGCGTATGGTTAAGAAAAACGCCATCATTCGCCGTCTGCCCGCCGTAGAAACGCTGGGCGGCGCCTCGGTCATCTGCTCGGATAAGACCGGCACGCTGACGCAGAACCGCATGACGCTGGTGCGTGCCTACCTGGATGAGGGCAACTTGTCTGAGGAGATCGGCACCGAGAATTCACCCGCCGTTCGTGAGCTGCTGCGTTACGGCACGCTCTGCTGTGATGGCTCTGTTACCTTTGATGAAAGCGGTGAGCACCACATTGGTGACCCCACCGAAACGGCCATCGTCCTGGCAGCCCACAAAAACGGCATGCCCAAGGATGCGCTGAATGCCGAGGCGCCTCGCCTTGGCGAGATCCCGTTTGACTCTGATCGTAAGCTCATGACCACGATCAACCGCATTGACGGTAAAAACGTCGTGATCGTGAAGGGCGCGTTTGACGTAATGATGTCCCGCTGCGTAGCGGGCGATCTGGAATCGGCCCGTCGCGCCAATGACGAAATGAGCTCGTCTGCCCTGCGTGTGCTGGCCATCGGCTATAAGGTGATCGATGAGATCCCCGCCGAGCTCACGCCCGAGAATCTTGAAAACGGCCTGACCTTCTACGGTCTGGTCGGCATGATCGACCCGCCGCGGCCTGAGGCAAAGGCGGCCGTTGCCGTTTGCCGCCGCGCCGGTATTAAGCCGGTCATGATCACAGGTGACCACGTTGTTACTGCCTCTGCCATCGCCAAGGAGCTTGGCATCCTTCAGCCCGGCGACCGTGCCATTACCGGTGCAGAGCTGGATGCGATGAGCGAGGAGGAGCTGGATGCCTCGGTTACCGATATCTCGGTATACGCCCGCGTTTCGCCTGAAAACAAGATCCGCATCGTCAAGGCATGGCAGCGCAAGGATCAGGTCGTTTCCATGACCGGCGACGGCGTCAACGATGCCCCCGCCCTGAAGGCGGCTGATATCGGCTGTGCTATGGGTATTACCGGTACGGACGTAGCCAAGGGTGCCGCCGACATGACGCTGACCGATGATAACTTTGCTACCATCGTTGATGCCGTACAGGAAGGCCGTGGCATCTATGCCAACATCAAAAAGGTTGTCGGCTTCCTGCACAGCACCAACATTGGTGAGGTATTTACGGTGTTCTTTGCAATGCTGGCATGGCACATCTCGCCCCTGCTTTCCATGCAGCTTTTGTGGATCAACCTCGTCACCGACTCTCTGCCGGCCATCGCGCTTGGTATGGAGGCGGTAGAGAAGGACGTGATGGATCGCAAGCCGAAGCCCAAGAACGAAGGCATTTTTGCAAACGGCCTCGGTGTCCGCGTTGCCATTCAGGGCGTGATGTTCGCCGTTCTGACGCTGATCGCCTTCTGGGTAGGTACCGGTCTGCCGCTTGCCGATATGTTCAACCGTGTCCTGTTGGATGAGGCGCATGCGCAGAATCTGATGGGCGGTCAAACGCTGGCCTTCATGGTGCTGGCACTCTGCCAGATCGTACAGGCGTATAATATGCGTTCTGAGCATTCGATCTTCAAGATCGGGCCCTTTACCAATAAGAACCTCAATCTTGCTGCACTTGCCTCCGTCGCGCTGATGGCATTCGTGCTGTTTGTGCCCGGCGTGCAGACGATCTTCAATCTGGTATACCTCACCTGGCAGCAGTACCTCGTTGGTGTTGTTTTGATCTTCGTTCCTCTGCTGGTCATGGAGGTTGCAAAGCTTCTCGGCCTCATTCGCCACCGCCACTAAAATAACCAAGCCGCAGCGGGTAAAACCGCTGCGGCTTTTTGCTATGCAAACTGTGATAATTACCTATAAAACTTTTTAAAATTTGTGCATTTTGCCTATGTCATTTTTGGAAAAAATATGGTATAATAGATACGTAATCGGGGAAGGTGAATGGCATCACCGCACCCGCTTTTTCCATATGTATGAAAGCAGAGGAATTGACTATGAGAACGGTTGGAGAGCTTGTTGTTTACGGTGGCAGCGGCGTATGCCGCATTGAAGATATCCGTGAGGAAAGTTTTTCCGGCAGCCCCCGTTGCTATTACATACTGCGCCCGCTGACAGAGCAGGGAAACAGCCGTATCTTTATTCCCACCGATAATGAAAAGCTGGTGGGCGAGATGCGCACCCTCCTGCAACCAGAGGAGATCTATCAAACGGTAGAGCAGACAGAACCCTTTTCGCTTTCGACTGAATGGCCGCAGGATGGCCGCATGCGCAGCAAGCTGTGCCGGGATATCCTCGCCTCCGGGGATAGAGAGCAGCTGATCCGCGTTGTCAAAACGGTGTTCGGCGCACGCAAGTCTCCTTCCGCCGCAGAAGAATCAGCTGCGCACCGCGCCGCCATCATGCTTTATTATGAGTTTTCGCTTTCTCTGCAGCTGGAGAAGTCAGACGTCATTCCCTTCGTGCTTGGTAAAGCCAAGCCCGCACCAAAAGAGTAAGCGATCCCCCCCGTGATCAACGATCACGGGGGATCTTCGTTTATCTGTCAATGCCAAAGCGCACAAAGGCATAGGCAGGAACAAAGGCGTCACACCTGCCGTCACGCCACTGCTTTTCAAAGGAGAAGGTGAAAGGCCCTACGCCAAACGGCTCGGGGTCATGCGTGTGGTGCGGTCCAAGCAGGTTGCGGCAGGAGTTGGTCAATGCCAGTTGAATCGTATTTTCTCCCTCGACCAGATAGTCGGCCAGGTCGATCTCATGCTCAAACAGCAGCGTGCCTGCTGCCTTGCCGTTCACCGTCACGCCGCAGGTCGCGTAGCGGCCGTTGATCGAAAGTACCGTTGCATCCCCTTGGTGATAGGTCAGACTCGTCTCCACCTTGATCGTACCGGCAAAGAAGGGGAAGCCGGCTTGCTCCATGCTGTCAAGCGCAATGCTTTGCGCCGGGGCAGCAATGGAAAACTTTCCGTGGTAGCGCCGCGCAACCGGGGAAAGAATGTCCCATAGCCCCTCCGTCTTGACGGTGAAATCGCCAAACAGGTATATACATTCGATCTCGCTATCAAAGGAAAGGCAGTTGCGCAGGGCCTCAGAGGTCGCCTCGTACAGGGCGTAATATACCTCCTGCCGCTGCCAATAATTCATTTCGTAGGTAAGGGTGTTTTCTCCCTGCGTGACGTAAGGGAGGATGTTGGCGATCGTCAGATCCTTTTCGTAGCCCGGGCAGGTCTCTACCTGCACGGCATGACCATTCACGGTTACGGTATGGCCTGCCGGCAGCTCGGTCGCCAGCGTCAGCGTGGCAGGCATCTCGTCAACCGTTACGGTGGCAGAGACCGTCAGCCGGCCGGCGTAGCGGTCGCGCAGCAGCTCGTCGCGTATCTGTTCGATCGGCTGCTCTTCTCGCGCTGCCTCACCCTCCCGTGTGATGGTAAAGCGGTCGATCGTCAGGGCGTTGCGCGGCCGCTCACACAGGGTAAAGGTGCGGGGGAGGGGAATCGTGCTTGTCGACCGTGTGACAGCATCTGCCGCGATTTTTCTCCTGTATTCCTCGTGCGTCTCGGCAAGGAACTTTGCCGTGACTGCGGCATTCATGGTGTCAACGTAAGAATTGGAGCGCGTGCGGCGAATGACGTAATAGGTGGATGCGCCCGCCCGATCACCGTGCAAGCGCACAGCGCGATCACCCTCCAGTATGTAAACGCCTATCAGGTCGGTCATGTCGGACGGGTAGGCCTTCTCCTCGCGGCATTGCAGCCCCGCCATGCAATTTTGCGGGTCCTTCAGCAGCATGCCACCGGCAAAGCCGCTCGGCCAGCCGTTTTCGTCATAGGCCCAGGCCTCCATGCCCAGCTTCTTTGCCTCGTCAATACAGGCATTGATGCAGGCAAACCACTCGTCACTCAGGTATTCTGTCTCCAGCCCGCCGCGGGCATGCATAAAAAAGCCGCCCATGCCCAGCTCCTTCATACGGCGTATCTGGGTGCGCAGCTCCTCCTCCAAGCGGTCATTCCAGCTCCAGAAGGGGATAGAGCCGTAAGAAGGGGCTTCTTTTTTGCAGGTCTCTAAAAATTTCTTCATCAAAAACCTCCGCAAGGATTTTTTTCCATTATAGCATATCCCATCGCAAAAAACAATGTCGGCTTTGCAAATTCCCAAAACACTTTTCTTGACATTTCTTTTGTAATTTGCTACAATAATGGAGAAGATAAAAGGGGGTAAGATCCTATGACGAATGAAAGACGCAGCGCGATCCTCTCGCGCGTAGATCACACCTGCCTGAAGGTGGATGCCACCTGGGCAGATATCCGTTCTCTTTGCGATGACGGCATGCTCTATAAAACCGCCTCGGTCTGCATCCCGCCCGCCTATGTGCGGCAGGCAAAGGCCTACGTTGGCAACCGCCTGCCGATCTGTACCGTGATCGGCTTCCCGAATGGCTATTCCGTTCCCGCCGTGAAGGTGGCAGAGGCGGCTGCCGCCGTTGCCGACGGGGCAGACGAGATCGATATGGTCATCCACGTTGGTCTGTTAAAGGAAGGCAAGACCGATTTGCTGGAGGAGGAGATCCGCGCCGTTAAGGCGGCTTGCGGAGAAAGGATCCTCAAGGTGATCATCGAGACCTGCCTGCTGACCGATGAAGAAAAGGCAACCATGTGCCGCGTGGTCGCTGCCGCCGGGGCAGATTACATCAAAACCTCCACCGGCTTTTCGCACGGCGGTGCCACCCCGGCCGATATTGCTCTTTTTGCCGCCAATCGCGCCCCCGGGCTGCTCATCAAGGCAGCCGGCGGCATCTCCTCGTTTGAGGATGCTGAAAATATGCTGGCGCTGGGGGCAGACCGCCTTGGCACCAGCCGCCTGGTAACGCTTGCCAAGCAGCAGGATGAAAGAAAGGAAGAATGCCATGAAACCGTATCCAACACCGCATATTGATGCCACCCCCGGCGACTTTGCCAAGACCGTGCTTATGCCGGGCGACCCGCTTCGCGCCCGCTTCGTAGCGGAGAACTTCTTGACCGATGCTCACCTGGTCAACAACGTCCGCGGTATCCAGGGCTATACCGGCACCTATCAAGGCGTGCCCGTCTCGGTCATGGCCAGTGGTATGGGCATGCCCTCTATCGGGATCTACAGCTATGAGCTGTACAATTTCTTCGGGGTAGAGAATATCATGCGCATCGGCTCGGCCGGTGCCGTATCCCAAAAGGTTGCCGTGCGGGATCTGGTGTTCGGCATGGGTGCCTCAACCAATTCAAATTTTGCCTCGCAGTACAAGCTGCCCGGAAATTACGCCCCGATCTGCGATTATACCCTGCTGTCTGCCGCGATCCGCGAGGCAGAAAAGCAAGGGGTACGCTACCACGTTGGTAATCTGCTTTCCTCTGATACCTTCTATTCGGACGATGCAAACGATGCGCGCAGCTTTGCCAAAATGGGCATCCTGGCGGTAGAGATGGAGGCCGCCGCCCTCTATATGACGGCCGCGCGGGCGGGCAAACGCGCCCTGGCCGTTTGCACCGTTTCCGATCATATTCTGACGGGGGAATCCCTGCCCGCCGCTGAGCGGCAAACCAGCTTTACCGATATGATGGAGGTCGCACTTCGCACCGCCGTTGCTATGAATAATGAGGATAAATAATGGCAGATAACAAAAGGGCCTTTTTGGTCGTATTAGATAGCTTTGGCATTGGGGAACTGCCGGATGCAGCCGCATTCGGAGATGCCGGGGCAAACACACTTGCCTCCGTTGCCACGTCTCCTGCCTTGCAAGTTCCCAATATGCTGCGCATGGGGCTTGGCAATATTGCCGGTGTCACCTGCCTTCCAAAGAAGGAGGCACCGGTCGCCGCCTACGGCCGCGCCGCAGAGCGCTCTGCGGGAAAGGACACCACCATTGGCCATTGGGAGATCGCAGGCATCCATTCGCCGCAACCGTTGCCTACCTATCCGAATGGATTTCCGGATGAGGTGATCGCGGCATTTTCTGCCGCCACGGGGCGTGGCGTGCTTTGCAACCGCCCCTATTCCGGTACCGACGTCATTCGTGACTATGGTGAAGCGCATGGCAAAACCGGTGATCTGATCGTTTACACCTCGGCAGACAGCGTTTTTCAGATCGCCGCACACGAGGATGTCGTTCCGGTCGAGCAGCTTTATGCGTATTGCCGTGCCGCCCGCCGCCTGTTAACGGGGCAGCATGCCGTCGGCCGCGTGATCGCCCGCCCCTTCGTGGGGCAGGGCGGGCAGTATACCCGCACGGCCAACCGGCGTGACTTTTCGTTAGAGCCGCCGCAAAAAACGCTGCTGAACGCCGTGCAGGAGGCCGGGCAGGCCTGCATCGCCGTTGGCAAAATATCAGACATATTTGCCGGCAGCGGCGTCACCGAGGGGATCCACACGCACAACAATGCGGAGGGGACGGAGGAGCTGCTTCGTCAGGCAGGCCGTGATTTTTCCGGCCTTTGCTTCGTCAACCTGGTGGATTTTGATTCGCAGTACGGCCATCGCCGCGATATAGATGGCTACGCCGCAGCGCTTTCCGCGTTTGATGCCGCGTTGCCTGCTTTGCTTGCCGCCATGCGGGAAGGGGACCTTCTGATCATCACGGCAGACCACGGCTGCGACCCCGGGTATGCCAAATCCACCGACCACACGCGGGAATATACGCCCGTGCTTGTGTATGGCCGGCAGGTGCGCCCGGTCGATCTCGGCACGCGCACGACCTTTGCCGATATTGGTGCTACGGTGTCTGATTGGCTTGGCCTCGCTTTTCGCGGGGTTGGCACCTCCTTTTTGCCGGAAATACAGTAAAAGCCCGTCAAATCAAGGATTGACGAGCTATCGCATCTGTGATATAATGTTGGTGACGTGGGTGAATGCTTCTGGGGGAAAAATAAAAATCCCGCACCTTCGTGCAGGATTTTTGGAGCTGATGGCCGGACTTGAACCGGCGACCTGCTGATTACGAATCAGCTGCTCTACCAACTGAGCCACACCAGCGAACGTCAATATTTTATCACACACTTTTACATTTGTCAAGAGGGTTTTTCAGATTTTATGAATTTATGTAGTCCGTCCGTTGTCCGCCGCCTGATGGAAGAGGAGGGGATCCACTTCCGCAAGGATTTTGGCCAAAATTTTTTAATTGATCCGTCCGTGCCGGAGCGCATTGCCGCCTCCTGTGCCGACCGCTCGGATATACTGGTGCTGGAGATCGGGCCGGGAATCGGGTGCCTGACGCAGCAGCTGGCTGAGAATTTTGAGCGTGTGCTGGCCATTGAGATCGATCGCGGTCTCATTCCCGTGCTTGGAAAAACGCTGGCCGAGTACGATCACGTCCGTGTGGTCAATGCAGACGTGATGGAGGTAGACCTCCCCGCCCTGATCGCCGAGGAGGCCGGCGGGCGAGAGGTCGCCGTTTGCGCCAATCTGCCCTATTATATCACCACGCCGATCCTGATGCGCTTGCTGGAGTGCGGCGTGCCCTTTTCCTCTATCACCGTCATGGTGCAAAACGAGGTAGCAAGCCGCCTGGCTGCCAAGCCAGGCGCATCTGATTACGGCGCCATTACGGCGGTGCTCGGCTATTACGGCACGGTCAAAAAGCTGTTTACCGTGTCTCCCGGCTGCTTTATGCCAGCCCCCAAGGTCAGCTCTGCTGTGATCCGTATCGATCTGTACCGTGAAAAGCCGTACCGGCCGAAGGACGAGGCCTTCTTCCTCCGCGTGATCCGCACCGCGTTCGGCATGCGCCGCAAAACACTGGTCAACGCGCTCGGTGCGCTTGGGGAAGGGTATTCCAAGGAACTGCTGAACGAGGCGGTCACCGCTTGCGGCTTCCCACCGACCGTGCGCGGCGAGCGGCTTTCCACCGAGGATTTTGTGCGCCTGGCAGACGAGCTGGTAGCGCGCAAGGGGGTAGGATAAAAGAATAAGACCCGACACACGTCGGGTCTTATTCTTTTTCCTCTTCCTTTTTTTCGCCCAACCGGTAGGTCGGGTGGATCAGATTCCCGTCAAAGAAATACTCCCGCAGGATGCGGCGGCGCAGAATGCGGCGAATGCGGCGGCATACGCAGCGGCGGGAAAGGTGCAGGCGTGCAGCCAGCTCGTCTACCGCATACACGTTGTCCTCCTCAATGGCGGCAGTCACGCGGCGCAGGGAGATCAGCTTGGAAAACTGGATCCATATCAACGGGATAAAGGGGAGGCCAAGTGCAATGATCACAATAGAAACGATCATCAGCGCGATGTGCTTACCCGCTGTCAAGCACAGCACGGGAATGGCGATGATAAACAGGATGGAATAGGTGATCGCCGCAAGCCAGACCGATGCCAGCATCGACCGTAAAACCTTCATGCACGGCCCTCCTTTCGTGAAAATCTACATTTATTTATATCATAAAAGCAGCATCTTGTCAATAGGGGAGATATAAACAATTTATAAAAACAGACAAAAAAGTAAAAAAGTCTTGCAATATACAGCCGGCTGCATTATAATAGAATAGTACAATAAGACGGCGCTTGCGCCAAAAGGAGACGCAATGAAAAGACAAGACTACATTACCTGGGATGAATATTTTATGGGGGTAGCCCTGTTGGCAGCAGAGCGGAGTAAGGACCCCAATACGCAGGTAGGTGCCTGCATCGTAGACGATGGTAACCGCATCGTTTCCACCGGCTACAACGGATTTCCTTACGGCTGCTCGGATGATGAATACCCTTGGTCGCGCAGTGCCGAAAAGACAGAGGATACCAAGTACGGCTACGTCGTCCATGCCGAATTGAACGCGATCCTGAACGCCCGTGGCCGAAACGTAGAGGGGACGCGCCTGTACGTTGCGCTCTTTCCGTGTAACGAATGTGCCAAGGCCATTATCCAGGCCGGCATCAAGGAGGTCATCTACCTCTCGGACAAGTATGCCAACACCCCCGGCACGCTGATCTCCAAGCGCATGCTGAAGTCGGCCGGCGTCAAGCTGCGCCAGCTGCAGACCGAGAAGGTGAGCATCACGCTTGACCTGCGCAAAGGGCTTTGATGCGTGATTTTTTTGAAAAAATCAGCAAGTTGCACAAAAAATCATAAATTTTTTTGGCATCCTCGTTTTTGAGGAAACGCGAGAAAAAACGAGAAAACAAGAGAAAACGAGAGATTGGTTTGTGCTAAATTAAATTCTTTGAAAAAACTTTCAAAAACCCCTTGACAAGTTGATTGGGATATGGTAAAATATCACCGTTCGCAAAACGAGAGGTGGGCGTATTGCGCCCATCAGAAAAAAATTGGAGGAAAAAGAACCATGTCCACTTTTATGGCAAAAGCAGAGACTGTTTCCCGCAAGTGGTATGTGATCGACGCAGCAGGCAAGCCCCTGGGCAAGACTGCCGTTGCAGCCGCTACCATCCTTGCAGGTAAGCACAGACCTGAGTACACCCCCCACGTTGACTGTGGTGAGTACGTCATCATCATCAACGCCGCAAAGGCAGTTCTGACCGGCAAGAAGCTGGAGCAGAAGTACTACCACCATCATTCCGGCTACATCGGCGGTCTGAAGTCCGTTCAGTACAAGACGCTGATGGCAACCAAGCCGGAGCTGGCAATGAACCTCGCTGTGAAGGGTATGCTCCCCCACAATAAGCTCGGTGCCAAGGCTATCACCCGCCTGAAGGTTTACGCAGGCGAAACGCACAACCAGCAGGCTCAGCAGCCCACCGTGATCGACTGATTGAAGGGAGAAAGAGAAGATGTATACTAGCGCAAAGCCGTATTTCTACGGCACCGGCAGAAGAAAGAAGTCTGTTGCCCGCGTTCGTCTGTATCCCGGCACGGGCGCAATCACCATCAATGGCAAGAGCATTGATGAGTATTTTGGTCTTGAGACCCTGAACCTGATCGTTAACCAGCCCTTCGGCGTAACCGGTAACGAGGGTAAGTTTGATATCGTTGCCAACGTAAAGGGCGGCGGTCTGTCCGGCCAGGCAGGTGCTATCCGTCATGGCGTAGCCCGCGCACTGCTCGTAGCAGACGAGGCAAATAAGCCCGCTCTGAAGGCAGCCGGCTTCCTGACTCGTGACCCTCGTATGAAGGAAAGAAAGAAGTACGGTCTGAAGGCTGCACGTCGTGCACCTCAGTTCTCCAAGAGATAATTTCTGTCTTACGGCGATTATTTCGATATACAAAAAGCTCTGCTTCGGCAGGGTTTTTTGCATTTTACAGAGCGGTGGCTTGCTGACGCCCGAGAGCCTTCGCTACGTCGCCCTACACTGTCATTCTTGAGCGTCGCTGACCGTAGGTCAGCAGCGAAGAATCTCGTGGGGCGACTTCACTTGAGGATGACACGGGCGGGCTGTTGACTTTCGGTGAAAATTATGGTATAATACATTTGTTAGATAAACTTAAGTTTG
Organism: Eubacteriales bacterium; assembly: GCA_045543015.1. GTDB lineage: Bacteria > Bacillota > Clostridia > Oscillospirales > CAG-272 > UBA1740. The sequence continues at coordinate 2,641 of JAZQLY010000010.1, read as the reverse complement.
GCGAAAAGTGAAAGCTATATAATAGTCATCAAAATCTTATGAGACGATATGGGGGATATAATCTATATGCTACAAAATCAAAAGCAATTAAAATTTCGTAATTCTTCGATAGAATTACTTAGAATCATTGCTATGATAATGATAGTATCATGTCATTTTGCAACACACGGAGGTTTTTCTTTCGCTGGAAACCTTTTATCTATTCCACGATTGTGGTGGAACTTTATCGAGATGGGTGGTAATTTAGGAGTAGATATTTTTGTTTTAATCTCTGGATATTTTTTGGTTGCAAGTAATGGGAAGGTATTTAATCTAAACCGTATTTTGAAATTTTGGGGACAAGTGTTTGTATATTCAATAGCAATTTATTTTGTTTTTTGTATTATTGGTGTACACGATTTTGGATTAATTTCATGTATCAAGTCGATATTCCCTATAACTTTCGGTTCATGGTGGTTTGCGAGTACATACTTTGTTTTGTATTTAATACATCCTTTTATAAATATGTTACTCCAAAAACTTGATAAAAAAACATATCAAATTCTTATAATAACTCAATTGATATTATGGTGTATTATTCCGACGTTCACCACTTCCAATTATCAAAGTAATAGTCTGGTGTGGTTTGTAACCTTATATTGTGTTGCCGGTTATGTAAGATTATTCGGTTTGAACCCACGCTTTACTACAAAAAGTTATATAGGTTTTTCGTTGTTGTTTTCTGCACTTAGATATTTATCCTGTATCACTCTTATAATATTAGGGACAAAGATTCCCTTTGCGGCTAAAAACAGTTTATTATTTTACAACCAGAATTCAATTTTAACATTTTTGAGTGCATTATCATTATTTATGGTATTCGAGAAGTGGAATATGGGACATAACAAGTGGATAAATATTGTTGCATCGGCTACTTTTGGCGTGTATCTCATTCATGACAATGCTATTATTAGAAATTTACTTTGGCTTGACGTGTTCAAAAACGCACAATATCAAGGTTCTATGTTTTTAATTCCCTATTCAATTATCGTGATTGCAATTGTATATGTTGTTTGTACTGCGATAGACTTATTGAGGCAGTATATTATTGAAAAACCATTTATACTATTAGTAAATCGTTATTCCGAAAAAATGGTAAGACCTTTTGAAAAAGCCTTAAATATTGTAAAAAGAATTGTTTTTGGAAGGGAAAACTAAAATTTTTGTTTAGCAATAAATAATCCGATAAATTCCAATTTGTCGAGCTGAATAGGCGTTAAGCGTTGGTTTGATTTTTGGTGCAAATTTGGTGCAACACTTTATGCGACGATACTCATGATATTCACGATATCGCACGAAAACACACGATAAATGCACGATATCACACGTATTTCCACGATATTCACGATATCAAACGGTATTGCTAAAACTCCAAGAGATAATTATTTTCTCAAAATACCCCCGAAAACACTGGGTTTTCGGGGGTTCTTTCTATCTGTTTGCCACGAATTTGCCACGAATTGTGTTTTAAGTGTTTCCAAATAGAGCGTTGGAAACGGTCTTTGCCATTCTGACTTTGACTTCCGCATACATGTGGGCGTACACTCTCGACGTAATATCCGCACTTGCGTGACCAAGGTGAGCGGATATGTTTTCTATGTCCTCGCCTGCATATAGGAGCAAAGCGGCGTTGGTGTGCCGTAAACCGTGAATCGTGAGATTGTGGGTAAGCCCAAGTTCGTCCTTGTGCCTGTCTATGTATCTTCTGAACTGTGTGTTCAAAAGGCTACGGTCATACCAATGTCCGGTACAGCTTGTGAATACCAATTCGGGGTGTTGCCAAGCATCACCTACAATAGCTTTCTGCTTGTCCTGTTCCTCTTTGTGCTTTAACAGTAATCCAACTGCATTATCATCAATTGAAATCGTGCGTGTGCTGCGTTGTGTTTTGGGCGAGGTCAAAAACCAAATATTATTGGCGTAAGAAAGCGTCTTGTCAATAAAGATCGTCTTACGCTCAAAGTCGATGGAATCCCAACGTAAACCAAGGCATTCGCCCGATCTCATACCCGTAAACATCAGCAACTTTACAATGGTGTTGAACGGGGAATATTCTTCAAGCATCTGCATTAGTTTCTGTGCCTGTTGCAGATTCAGTACATTCTCAATCTCTCCAAACTCTTGTTCGGTGATCTCTTTCCATACCGCTCCACCGCAAGGGTTAGAAGCAATATACTTTTGGCTGACCGCGTATTTCAAAATGCTGTGAAATACAATTTTAATCTTCTTAGCTGTTAAGGGCTTGCACGTTAATCCTGTGAGAAATGCGGAAACGTCCGAGGTGGTAATATCCTTTAGTTTACGATTTCCAAACACGGGAGCGATATGATTGCGTACATTGGACATATAATGCTCCGCTGTAACAGGCTTCAACTTGTTGGGAGCATATTCTTTGAAGTAAATCTCGCAGAGCTGATTAAACCTCATATTCTCGCCAAAGGCTTTGTTGCCTTTGGCTTTCTTGTAAAACGAAAACCACGCGATAGTCGCGTGGTTCAAAAGCGCTTAAGCGGTGAACAAATCCGCCGCAGCGGCAGGCTCGTCAGATTGTCAAGCCAAGTGCAACACTTTTTTCAAAAAATCATTGGGAGACAAAAAGCCA
>JAZQLY010000009.1:0-26749 GCA_045543015.1 Eubacteriales bacterium | reverse complement strand
GAGGCGTTATCGTGTAGTTTTGCAACACGATTTCAGCATAGTGTAGAAGGAAGCAACGATTTTGTGTGAGAATTGTGATGAACCCGTTTACGGGTAGCTGGTAACAATTGCATGGCTGGCAGGCCAATTAAAAGCGCACTTGTGCGCAGCCAGTAATGTTTAGGGCTATGCCCGAAAATGAAATACCACCCGCTACGCGGGGGGATATTTATTGAATGGATGTAGGGAGTCGAAAGCGCGACGGCAACTCCTGTTCTTCTGTTTGTTCTCAAAACTCATCAAATATTCCCAGCTCGCGGGCGGCGTGCAGGTAGTAGAGCATGGTTGCGCTGTACCAGCTGCTGCAATCCGTCGGGGTGCCGGCGTAGGGATCAAGCTCCTGGCCGAAGGGTATGGTATCGATGCAGCTCGTCCAGCTGCGCAGCCAGGCACGCATCATCTCGTGCATCTCCTTTTCGCGCCCGTAACGCGGCATCCATAACAGCGTGCGTAACGCGGTCAGACCCATCGAGTAATAGCCCCAGTCATTGCCGGGGAGGTGCGGCTTGGTGCGCGGGTCATTCATAGCCAGAGAGGGGAAGGGGTAGGGGGTAGCAAATTCCGCCGGGTTGGCAAGGTGCCGCTCATAGATCTCGTCTACCAAGGTTGGGCTGCACACGTCCTCCAGGATCACGTTGGTGATCGCGATGCTCTTGATGCGCCGACGTCTGCCGTGCTTATCCATATCATAGAAGAAGCAATCTTCCTCGTCAAACAGCAGCTCAAACATCTTCTCACGGATCTCGTTGGCCTTTTTGCGCCACATGACCGCCTCAGCTGGCTTGCCGAGAAAATCTGCCATTTCGGCTAAGGCAATGCGGTTGCCGTAGAAGTTTGCGTTCATGTCGGTGGCCAGTATGGGGGCAACGGGGCAATCGGTCGGCATATAACCGCCGTCCTCGCCAACCCAGCCCTTGTATTTCATCCCGCGCAGGCGTTCGCTGTTATCATGTCCGACGTCATAACCACAGTACATTTCGATCAGCCCGCGGCCGGTCTGCATGCGGTGCTCGACCATCCACTGATCGCGGCGGCAGCATGCTGCGTATGCCTCCTTCAGATACGCCGTGCTGCCGGGGTTCAGCTTGTGCGCGGCAAGGCACATACGCGCAAAGGAGACGCACTCCTGCATGTGATTCATATTCCGCGGCTGCGGATTTCCGCCCCAGCTGGGATTGGATACGTCAATAAAACGAAAGGGAAATTGCCCATTCTCTGCCTGCCTGTCCAAGAACAGGCGCGTTTGGCGAATGGCGATCTGCGGGTCGCTTGCATCCAGTCCGACCCAGGCCAAGGCATCATAGGTGTGTTCCATCCACACACCGGGGTAGGTATCCGAAATGAGGAACACCGTGCCGCTGGCACCGGGAAACTCCTTAGTGTGCTTGCTGCGAATACGGTCTAACGCCATGCGGCAACCGGCACGCACAGCGGAAAGGGAAGGCTCTTTCATGGGAATACCTCCGTTTTTTTGTTGCTATTATATCATAGCACGGCTGCAATTGCAAGCCCAAAATAGAAGAAATTATCAAAATGCTTGACGGCATAGGCGGTTTATGGTACAATAAAGAAAAACGCCCCCACGGAGGTATTTTATGCATAAATGGCGCACAGGACTGCTTTTCCTTTTGCTGCTTTTTCTTGCCCTCTCTCTTTCTTCCTGCTGCCAGCATGATTATCAAGAGACGCGGATAGAGCCAACATGCAAAACGGACGGCTATATCGAATACACCTGTACCGCTTGCGGCGATCATTATCGCGGCGATGAGGTGCTTCCCGCTGCCCATGCATGGGATACGGAGGCTACCTGCAAGACGCGCACCTGCCGCGCCTGCAAAACGCTGCAACGCGCACAGGATGACCATGATTACGCCGTGCTTGAGCAGGTGGCAGCCACCTGCCAATGTGGCGGCTATACCAAATATGCTTGCACGATGTGCGGGGATGAATACGTGGATGAGGATGCCACACTCGGTAACCATTCCTTCACCCCTAACGACGTTTGCCGCACGCGGCAATGCGTGCATTGCGGCTTGATCGTCTCGCCATCTCACGATATCGAAACGGTAGGTGTGACAGTGGAGCCAACGATCATGCATGAAGGCCTTGGCCTTTACCGCTGCCGTCTCTGCGGGCAGGAGTGGAACCGCTCGATCCCCGCGCTCTCGCCAGAGGAGCTTGGCGTGCCGGTGATCTATCTCAAGGGCAACTTGCATAACGTTACCAAGGAGAACGAGCAGGCGTTTGAGGTGACTTATTCCAGCAAGGAAATGAACTTTTCTGCCACCGCAACGCTCAAGGTGCAGGGCGCCTCCTCTGCTTCATACATCAAGAAGAACTACACCATTCGTTTTTATACGAATAAGTATATGACGAAAAAGCTGAAGTTCGACCCCTTTGGCTGGGGAGAGGAAAGCAAATATTGCTTAAAGGCCAATTACGTTGACTTTTCACAGGCGCGCAACGTGGTGTGCGGTAGATTGTACGGGGACGTGGTTGCCTCCCGCACCGATCCGAATGAGGATCTTCTGCTGGCGCCCAACGGCGGCGCCATTGACGGCCGCCCGGTGCTCGTTTACGTCAATGGCGTGTATCACGGACTATATACCATGAACATCCCCAAGGATGAGTGGATGTTTGGTATGGATAATGATGATACGCACCTGCAACAGGCCATGCTGTTTGGGGAAATATGGTCAGATTCCGTTGCGCTGAAGACGCACGTGCCATACGATTACGTATCGGGCGGCTGGGAGTTAGAATATTGCTCCACCGAGGATACCGATACCAAATGGGTGGCCGACAGCTTTAACGCCTTGATAGATTTTGTAAACAATACGGATGGGGCAGCCTTCCGCCAGGGGATCGGCAATTATCTGGATGTGGATGCCGCCATTGATAACATGCTGTTCACCTATCTCATTTGTGCAAGAGACAATACGTCAAAGAACATCCTGTGGGCGACGTATGACGGCAAGGTGTGGATCCCCTCGATGTACGATATGGACGGTGTTTGCGGCATGTTCTGGGATGGCAAGACCTACAACGCGGTGGATGATATGATGCCGCGCATCCGCGAGGATGGCAGCATTTCGCCCAATGCCTCCAACAATCTTTGGAAAAAGCTGTTCAACAATTATCAGGACGAGATCGTTGCCCGCTATTGGCAATTGCGTGAGGGGCCGATGAGCACCGAGGCGGTAACGGATCGGTTTCGTGAATTTTTTGCAAGCGTGCCCCCTGCCTTTTATGATTATGAGCGGGAGGCGTGGCCCAGCGTGCCGGGCAATGATCTTGATCACCAGACGCAGATCGTGACCTATATGGAGGCGCGTCTTGCGGTGTTTGATGAATTTTTCGGTTCCATGTCATAAAGAAAAGATGCCAACATTTGTTGGCATCTTTTCTTTTTGGCTTATTTGTAGTATTCCTTCAAAAGAGCGGACAGCTTTTCGGTCAGGGTGTCGTGGCCGTTGCCTGTGGGGTGCGTGTTGTCACTGCCGATCTCAACATTCCAGGTGGTAATGATATCACGGTCGATAAAGGTCACGTTATCCGGGAAGGTGAGCATGAGCGTGTCAGCCGCGCTGCGAATGATCTGGTAGCGCGGGTGATCCTCGCGGTTCGGCAGGGAAGAGTGCGTCAGTGCCTGCAATATGCAGATCTGCGTATCCTCGCCGTAGGTATTTAAGATCTTGGTCACAAAATCCACGTAGGTGTTGACAAAACGCGCTTCGTCACTCATCGAGCTGAGCCCGTCATTGGTACCCAGGAAGATAAAGACGATATCCGGCGTGTAACCGGCTTCAAAGTTGTAGTCCATCTTCTCGGTGTAATAGTTCTCGGCGTAGTAGTCCAGCTCTGCCGCAGGAGTATTGGCGGTGTTCGGACATCCCAGCTTGAAGAACGCATCCTCCATGCCGATGTTATCAATGCCGAAGTTCTTCTTGAAGCGGTCTGCCAGGCTGCCGGGCGTGATCTGCCCGTTTGTGAAGCCGTTGTTGTTTCTCCAGTATCCGTAATTGGTCTCCAGCGCGATGCCGCCCAGCGCAGCAACAGAGAAGTCCCAGCCCAGCACGTCGCCTACCTTCTGCGTAAAGGCGTTCTGCCCGTCGGAGATCGAGTCGCCGACAAACTGGATATAGTGCGCGCGGTCAGGCGTGCGCGAGAGGGTGGTCTCCTTGCATGCGCTCACGCCGGCAAAATAGATGTGCTTGGTTCTGTCATTATAAAAGATCTTCAGGGTATGCTCACCGTCTCCCTCTGCAAAGAAGGTAATGGGGCCGTTTACCGTATAGACCTTGGAGTATTCCTCTGCATTGTCCATCTTGATGCGGAAGGTGGATTCCTTAGAAAAGACAGGGGTGATGGCGTTGCCGGTGAAATTGATCTCGACGTATGCGGCGCTCCAATAAGAGACCATCGTGGTAGGATTGCTCTCGTCGCTTGCCTGCCAGGTGCCGCAGTATTTGAAGAGAGAGGTGTTGGTCGCATCCGTATGCACCAGCTCAAATGCTGCGTCCTCGGCATAACCGTCGGCATAGGTAGTCCCATCCGTCAGAGAAGCGGCAAAGGACTGCGTTGCGTAGGAGAGAGAGGCAAGTGTGGGGGCGGTGATCTTCAACTCGCTGTCATTTTTGCTGATCGCGCTTGCCTCTACCTTATAGTTGGTATCAAAAGCATCCTCGTTCTTCGTGTTCGCGGCTACCAGGGTAATGGCACGGCGCGCGCGAGAGGTAGAATGGGGGATCTCATAGCCGGTCAGAATGCTCAATCGCTGCGCCATAGAAGCGGCGATCCCGCTCACGGAGGGAGCGGCGGCTACAACGGTCAGCTCCTGCAGCTTGTGGTTGCCAACGGTAACGGAGATGACGGCCGGCTGCGAAAGATAAGAAAGATCTTTTTCTACGGTAATACCGCCGCCCTTTGCATAGTTACTTACCAAATAGGCAATGGCCTGCTTGGTCGCATAGGCGCTTCCGCCATAAACGGCAAGGTCGGTGCCGTTGCATATAATGGCAAAGTCATTATAGTTTGCCTCGCGGGAGGCTACCTTTTCCTTCGCGCTGGCGGTAACGGGAGATTCGCTTTCGCCTGCGTAGATCACCTTGGCAGCATCCTCGCCGCCTACCGTGATGCCGGCGCTTTGCAGGGCGGCGGTAAGCGCCTCGGCATCCGCGCCAACGATCTTAAAATCTGCCTTGTACGTCACGTCGGTCGGCTGCGTGGGATCGTCGTCCGGCTTGGGATCGCCCTGGTCCGGCGGTGTGTCGGGCGTGTCATCCGGGTTGCCCGGGGTAGTGGGGGCGTTACAACCGGCCAGCATGCCAAGCAGCATCAAGACGGCAAGCAGCAAAGCAAGAATACGTTTCATGTGGTGTTCCTTTCTGTATGGGGAAATTTCGATTACAGTATCATTATAACATGTTTTCGGGCGGAATGCAATATGCGATTTAAACAAAAGCAACCACGCTTTTTTGTGCTATTCTAACAAGAAAAAATCCGCCTTCTCGTAAGAGAGGGCGAATTTTTTCATCGTGCGTATCGCATGGGGCGATCAGAGCAGCCAAAAAGGCAGCTCTTGCCCGATGGCAACGGTGGGGATCCTTGCAGCAGCTGCTGCTTTTTCTGCCGTGCTTGCCGGCTTTTTTGCCTGTGCGGTCGGCTTTTTTGCGGTCTTTTTCGGGGCCGCAGGCTTGGCCGGATCGCCGGCCGGCACCTCCGGTGCTAAGCTGCGAATTCCCTCGGTTGGCTTTTTGGTGGCCTTGGCGATGCGATCAATGCTGCTTTTTCCTACGGGCATGTTTTTCAATCTCCTTTGTAAGTTCTGTATATTCCTTGGCACTACGGCTGGATCTTTTGCATGTTACCACCGGCATGGATTGATCCTGCGCCCATTCGATGGCGCTGTCTGTATGGATGATCGTTTCAAAAACGGGAAAGGCGTTTTGCTCCTTCAGCGCGGCTGCCGTCTCCTTAAAATATTTTTTGCGCTCATCCGCTTTGGTGATCGTGATGCCGAGAATGGAGACCTGTGGTGCGATCCTTTGTACCTCGTTGACAAAATCCACCATGTTGGCAAGGCCAAAAATGCCCCAAGGGCTGGCCTCTACCGGAATCACAACGTCATCTGCTGCGCAGAGAATGTTCATCACCCAGCCGCCAAGCGTGGGCGGCGCATCGATCAAAACGTAGTCATATTCTCCGGCAGCCTTGATCCCATCCAATGCTTTCTTCAAAAGGAACTCCCGCTGCCACTTGGTAAACAGGTCAAATTCGATCCCGCTCATCAGCGTGGAGGAGGGGACCAGCGAAAGATACTCGATCGCGGTAGGGATGATCGTGTCAGACAGGTCCTTGCCATCCTTGATCACGTGGTAAAGGTTCTCTCCGCTTTGCGCGTATTGCAGCGCCTGCTCCTCGTCCATAAAGGAAAGCGTCAGGTTCATCTGCATATCCCCGTCTATCATCAGCACGCGCTTGCCTGAAAGTGCCAGCGCCGCACCAATGTTGGAGGCGGTAGTAGATTTGCCGCTGCCACCCTTGTTGTTGGCAAATGCGATTACTCTTGTGCTACGCATCGGTATCCTCCTTCAGATAGTCTAATATGTCACCAAGACCCTGCCCAGTATAGGAGCTGACAAAAAAGATCCGTTTGCACCCCGCCAGGCGCAGCCAGGAGGCAACTCGCTCCGGGTCTGTATGCTCACGGTCTGTGCCGGTCACAATGCCGATCACCTCACGGTTGACAAGCGAGGTGATGCAAGGGCTGAAGATCGAAAAGGGCTCATCCGCCCCGGCCACCAGGCCAACGATATCCGCCTCGTAGGCATAGAGTGCCAAGGGGCCGCTCAGCTGTCGCAGCTCGGTATATTCGCCGGGGGTGTCGATGATCGTGTCGGTGTAGTGGATATATTGCGTCTTATCGTAATGCAAGGCTTCGCCGCGCAACGCCTGGGCCAGCGTTGTCTTGCCGGCTGCCACGCGGCCAATGAGGATCAGCCTTTTCATGGTCAGGTGCGCGTTACGTCGCAGCAGGCGTAGCCCAGCTTGTCACGCACATAGGCGGTAATGGCCGAAAGCGCGGCCTCCACCTCGGATACGGTGCCGGTTACGATCAGGGTGCCGGTAAAGCGATCTACAAAGCCGATCTCCACGCCGGAGGATTTTAGCGCGATATCCGCCGTGATGACTGCCGTCTCCGCCGGGCTGACCGTCATGATCCCAATGGCCGATCTGCTGTAATCGGTCCTCGGGTCAAGCCCCAGCTTCTGATACAGGATGGGATCCGGGTTTGCAATGATATGGTTCAGCGTGATCTGCTTGCCGGGCACCAGCTCCTGCACGATCCGCATGTTGTTTTGTAATTCCATATTAACCTCCTATTTGGCAAAGCAGGCCGCTTTCTTCAGCAACCGAGAGAAGATAGCGCATCTTCTCGTCCGTGGGGGGAGAGAAGGCTTGCATGGTATATTCCCGCCCCAGTGCGGCATATTTGTCCTGCCCTAACCGGTGGTAGGGCAAGAGATGCAGGCGCTTGACGCCGGGCAGCGTTTTGGCAAAGCCGGCGATCGCACCGATCTCCTCTGCCGTATCGTTAAAGGTGGGAATGACAGGTACGCGAATGATCAGCTCCTTGGCGTTTTTTGCGATATACGCGGCGTTCTCCAGGATCTGACCGTTCGGCTTGCCGGTAAAAGCCAGGTGCTTTTGGGGGGACATGTGCTTGATATCCATCAGCACAACGTCCAGATAAGGGAGCACGGCATCGATCACCTCGCGCGGGGCGTAGCCGGTGGTCTCTATGCAGGTGTTGATGCCCGCTTCCTTGGCAAGAGAGAGCAGGGCGCATGCAAAATCCGGCTGCCCCAACGCCTCACCGCCTGAAAGGGTAAGGCCGCCGCCGCTGCGGGCGTAGTAGGGCATGTCCTTTAATACCGTTTGCATGACCTCGCCGGCGGTCACGTCCTGCCCGGCGGTGCGATCCGGCTTGCCCGGCATGCGCAGGGTGTGCGCTTCCCAATCCTGTCCCTCCGGGTTGCAGCACCATCTGCAGCGAAGTGGGCAGCCCTTGAAGAATACGATCGTGCGGATGCCTTTGCCGTCATGCAAGGAAAAACGCTGAATATCAAATATTCTGCCTTTGGTTAACTCTGCAATTTTGCGATCCATGCGTTTCTCCTTTCATGGTGATGATCAGAAGCCTTGCTCGGTACGGTTGATGATATCGTCCTGCAGGCTGCGGGAAAGTGTGGTAAACAGGGCGCTGTAGCCGGCCACGCGGACAACCAGCGTTTTGTATTTTTCGGGGTTGTTCTGTGCATCGAGCAGCGTTTCACGCGTGACCACGTTAAACTGCATATGCATGCCCTTCTGGTCAAAGAATGCGCGTATCAGGGCGATGAATTTGGTAAGCCCTTCCATCCCCGCCAGGGCAGAGGGGTGGAATTTCTGGTTAAAGAGCGTACCGTTGGAGGCGATGGCGTGGTCGAGCTTGGCAACCGAGTTGGCTGCCGCCGTCGGCCCGCATACGTCCTTGCCGGAAACGGGGCCAACGCCGTCTGCGATCGGGGTGCAGGCAAGGCGGCCGTCCGGCGTTGCGCCGGTCTGCGCACCAAGCGGTACGTTGGCAGAAACCGGGTAAAGCCCGGCCTGGAATATGCCGCCACGCGGGTTTTTGTACTTTTCAACCTCGCGGGTGTAGGTATAAGCAACCTCCCGTGCCAGCGCATCGATCTCGGGCAGATCGTTGCCGTATTTCGGGCAAGCATCGATCATGCTGCGAATGGCGGCATAGCGCTCCTTTTCCGCCGCGCTGAAGCGGCCGGCCTCGGTCACCTCGCGGTATACCGTGCGCACGGTCTGCTCATTGATCGTAACGCCACTTTCAGCCAGCTTTTCTACCAGCAGCTGTGTCATGCTCTCGGCTCCCTTACCAGAAAGACCGTAGCCGAAATTGGCAGCCAGGGCATCACGCAGCTCGGCCATGCTGACCAGCTTTTTGTCAAACACCAGCTCGCGCACGGCGGTCAGGGCATCGGTCATGTTGGCAATGCCAAAGCCCTGCGGGCCTGTGAAGTTGTAAATAGCGCCACCCTCCTGCAGGCTTTTACCACGGCCGATGCAATCATCGACCATGCAGGATTCAAAGGGCAGGGGACAACGGATGGCGTGCGCCTGGTCAATGGCGTTGCAGGCATTGGCCATCAGCTTGATCATGTAAGCTTCCTGTGTCTTGTAGGCCTCAAAAAACTCTTCAAAGGTCTTCATCTCGGTCACGTCGCCTGTGCGCGGGCCGATCTGCTTGCCTTTATCCTCGCCGTTTGAGAAAACGAGCTCCATGGGGCGGCACATGTTGAAGAATGCAGCATCATGCCAGCCATCCGTTTTGCCGCCGATCTGCGGTTCTACGCAGCCGATAATGCAGTAATTCCGCGCTTCCTCGATCGTAAGGCCACGCGTGACCAGGGCGGGAATGATGATCTCATCGTTATAATAGGCGGGAATGCCCATGCCGGTACGCGTCAGCGCGGCAGCCTTGATCAGCAGCGGCTGCGGGGAGCCGTTATGCACGCGGATAGAAAGCGAGGGCTGGGGAAGTCTGACGTGCATAGCAGCCTCTATGCACATATACGAAAGATCGTTGGTGGCATCGGTGCCGCCTTCGTTTTGCCCGCCTACGATCATGTTCTGAAACATGCCGTAACCGGCAAATCCCTCGGCAGAGGCAGCATCACGCACCTTGTTGATCGCGTTCAGCTTGACAAAAATGCAGTCGATCAGCTCTTGTGCCTCTTCCGCTGTGAGTGCGCCGGCCTCGATATCTCTTTTATAATACGGGTACATGTATTGGTCAAAGCGACCGGGGGAAATGGAGTGGCCGTTGGATTCCGTCTGGAGCAGGCTTTGGACGAACCAGAAGGATTGGCAAGCCTCGTAAAAGCTGCGCGCCCCCTTGGCGGGAACCTGTGCGCAGCACGCGGCAATGCGCAGCAGCTCAGCGCGGCGCGTGGCATCTTCGCAGTTCACAGCCTCTTTTCTCGCCAATTCTGCATATCTGCCGGCATATAGTACGGCAGCATCGCAAGATTCCATTACCGCCTCTAAAAACAGGCGGCGGGCGTTGTAGTCAGCATCTGCCACGTCTAACCGCTGCAGGGCCTCCTGCGCTTCTTTTTTGATGCCCTCGTAGCCGATGCGCAGCACCTTGGCGTAATCAACGTTCACGTGGCCAATGCCGTTGTAAAAATAGTTGCCGGGGGTAAAGATGTTTGATCCGGTAAACGCCTGGTAGGCGGCCTCGTCCATCAGAGATCTGGCCAGATCGTTATTGGTCTTTCCTTTCCAGTAGGGGAAGATCTTGCGCAGCTGCGCCTTCGTCTCCTCGGAGATCAGAAAGGGGTCGGCCTCTCTTGTGGCTACGGTATCAAATTCTGCCTCCAGCCATTCAAACGAGTATTCGGGAAAGACCTGGCAGCCGCGCGGCTTGCGCGTGGTAGAGCCAACGATCAGCTCGTGCTCGTGAATAACGACGGGCAGGTTCTTTAAGATATGCATAAAAGCAGCAGAACGGCGTTTAATCATCGGCAGATGCTCTGTTTGACGATAGCTCTCGGTCAAAAGAACCGCGCGGTCTGCCTCAATTTCAGGCATGCCGGTATATAACGCCTCCACCAATTTTTGTACGCGTTCGCTCTTTTCTATCACAAAAGGCAATTGTTCCATGATCTGTATCCTTTCAAGCAGCCCTGTTACATTTGCTCCCAAAGCTCTTCGTGCGGCGCGGCGATCACGCTGGTAGCGTTCAGATGGCCAAGCGACTGCGCGTAGGCGGCACCCGCCTCTACAGCGGCGGTCACGTCGCCAACCTCACCGGTCACCAAAACGATGCCCTTACCGCCCATGCCGCGGGAAACGCGCAGATCGTAGATCTCGACCTTGGCAGTCTTAACGGCAATATCCGCTGCCTTGATGGCAGAGGCGGCGCTGTAGGTCTCAATAACGCCGAGAGAGCCCTTTTTCACGCCGCTTTGCGTGCCGAACAGGGCAGAAATGACCTGCTCGTCAATGCGGCCCATGATAGAGGAATCAATAATGGCACTTTCATAGCGGTTCTTGACCACGTCGGCAGAGGCAGTCACGTTGGAGATCGTGCCGGTGATGATGATCTCGTATTTTCCGGGGCAGGAGGGGTGGGCAGAGATCAAGCGGATGCCTGCGCTTTTGAGTGCGCTGTCGCATGCCTCAATACCCTTTGCAATGCTTTTTAATTCAATAATGCCAACTGCTTGATACATAGTTATTCACTCTCAATTATGATTTTATCGTTCGTTACGAGGGTTATTCTTCCGTCTATGGTGGCATGCTGCGGGACAGAAAGCCCATTGGCCGCCTCTGCGATCTTGTCGCCTATCTTTACCGTCATTCCCTCGCTGACGATCGGCTGCGAGGGAGCGCCGATGTGGGCGTTCAGCAGAATGGTGACTGCGGACGGCTTTGCCGGCTTTGCGCACCACGCTGCCTCTCTGTCATAAGCGGAAACGCCAAGCAGGCTCTTCCAGCGTGAGGCGGGCAGCAGGCGGTAGGCGCGGTCGGGGGAGGGGGTAACCTCCTCGTCTGCCGTATAGCGGAGCTTATTTTTGGCAAGGATCTTTTTAAACTCTGCAATGATCGTTTTTGGGGATATTCCTTGGCAGCAGGCTGCGATCTCGCAAATACCACATCCACAGCAAAGGGTGGCCGCCTTGACCATCTCCGGCGTTACCTCGGCTACCGTCGTTACGCTGCGCACCATGCGGTGCGGCTCAAGCGGATAGCCAAGCAGGCCGCGCGGGCACATATCGGTGCAGCGCGTGCATTGGCAGCAGTTTGAGGCACAGCGGTTTACGGAAACCTTGACATCTGCCGTCTTGGACAAAACAGCAGGGATATTCTTTGGCAGAATTAAAATCGCCTTGGTGTTTTTCTTGATAACGGCCGTCTGCCACGGAATGATGTTGCCCATGGAGGGGCCACCGTCTATGACAACGTGGTCACGCGGTACCGCGATGTCATACGTCTCCAGTAGCTCACGCACGGGGGTACCGATCGGGCAGCGGACTACAAGCGGCTTTTCTGTCGCGCCGCTGATCGTCAGCCATTTTTCGGTAACGGGTGCCTTGTGGGATACCGCTGCGGCAATATTGTAGACCGTCTCTACGTTCATCACGATCACGCCCTTGGTAATGGGCAGGGCGCCGGGGCGAACCACGCGGCCGGTTGCCTCGTAGATCAGGCTGATCTCGTCACCGATCGGGTAAACGTTTGGCACGTGCTTGACGAATATGCCGTCGGCAAGCTCCTGGCCATCGGCGAGGGAAAGAGCCTCTGCCGTGTGCTCCTTCATGCAAAGCAGGGCGCGGGGGATATGCAATTCCTTGATAACGGCGTGTATGCCGCGCAAAACGTGCGGCATTTTATCGCGCATCAATATAAAGTCGGTGTACAGCAGCGGCTCGCACTCCACACCGTTGATCAACAGGGTGTCAGCCCCGTCGGCCAGCTTCATATAGGTGGGAAAGCCCGCGCCGCCCGCACCAATGATGCCTGCCTCTTGCAGGGTCTCTTTTAGTGACATGGGCGTTTTTTCCTTTGTTAATCTACAATACCAACGATAACGGCATCGGTCGGGGCTGCGGTGTTGTGCAGCGCAAGGCGCGCCCCGCTGCCGGTGGTGATCAGCACGGTCTCGCCAATGCCGGCACCAACCGAATCAACGGCAATGATATACTTTTCTGTCAGCGTGCCGTTTTCAACCAGCTGGACCTCCAAAAATTTAGAGCCAACGAGCGCCTCCTGCTTTCTCGTTGATACAATGTTATCTCTGACAATACCCTTCAACATAACAGTTACTCCTTTACGATAATAACGGTTGCGCCGTTGCCAAGCCCAACGGCATTGGCATCGTCCGTGTCAATATGCATTTCCAAGCGAAAATCCTTGTGTACGCGCACCTGCACGTCATAAAACCGTGTGCGCCGCGTGCCAACGGCATCTACCGTGACCGTGTCGCCATCCTGCACGCCAAAATGCGCACCGTCCGCCGGGGACATATGGATGTGGCGGTTGGCAATGATGCAGCCCTCCTTTAAGGTGACAACACCCTTTGGCCCCACGATGGTGATGGGGGCGGAGCCGGCAACGTTGCCAGATTCACGCACCGGCGGCTTTACCTTTAAGGTATAGGAATCGGTGCAGGAGATCTCCACCTGGGATCGCTTTCTTTCCGGGCCGAGCACACGGACGTTTTCGATCGGTCGCAGGGAAGGGCCGATGATGGTGAGCGTCTCCTTGCAGGCATACTGCCCGGGCTGGGAAAGCTCCTTCATAGGGGTCAAGGCGTATCCCGCTCCAAACAGCCGCTCCACGTCCTCATGCGAAAGGTGGATATGGCGGTTAGAAACGCCAATTGGCACCTCGCTTCCGTTGTTCGCGCTTGGCGTATCCTTCATCTCCGAAATGACTTTTTTGACCATTTCGGCAATCGTTGCACTGTTGATTTCCATATATCGTATCCTTTTTGTAAAATCGGTGGTTGGCGCTCTCTTGAGCATATCAAGCCCGGCAGGCTGCTTCACCGTGCTGCAACCTGGGGGCCGAGGCTCTCTTGCGGAGCCTATCTCCGCAAGAGAACGTCGGTAAACCCTCGTTTTTCTTACTTAATCGAGGGCAGAAGCTTTTCCACGTCAGCATGGGGACGGGGAATAACGTGGGTAGCGATCACCTCGCCAAGAGATGCGGCAGCAGCAGAGCCTGCGTCAACAGCAGCCTTTACTGCACCAACATCACCGCGAACCATGACGCTAACGAGGCCGGAACCGATCTTCTCAGAACCGATCAGAACCACGTTCGCAGCCTTTACCATGGCATCTGCTGCCTCGATTGCGGCTACCAGACCTCTGGTCTCAATCATACCAAGTGCTTCCATTTGAAAAATCCTCCTAAAGATTTTTTAATTAACAGTTTTTGTTATCCCGTTGTCAGAAACTTCATGACCTCGGGATGCGGGCGTGCAATTACCTCGCACAGTTTTACATTGCCGACCTCTGCTGCGGCGGCAGCACCGGCTTGTGCCGCTGCCGTGACCGCCGAAACAGAGCCCGTAACGACAACCGTTACAAGTCTGCCGCCCAGACGCTTTTCAACGTGAATGAGCTTCACGTCTGCCGTCTTTGTCATGGCATCCAGCCCTGCAATGGCTGCTACCATTGCCTGGACCTCAAGTAACGCGATTGCCTGATCCATCAGCCTCTCTCGCTTTCCTTATTTCAGCGTGGGGAGAAGCTTTTCCACATCACCGTGGGGGCGGGGAATAACGTGGGTAGCGATCACCTCGCCAAGAGATGCAGCAGCGGCAGAGCCAGCGTCAACAGCGGCCTTTACGGCGCCAACGTCACCGCGGACCATCACGCTAACAAGGCCGGAGCCGATCTTCTCAGAGCCGATCAGAACGACGTTTGCAGCCTTTACCATTGCATCTGCTGCCTCAATTGCAGCTACCAAACCTCTGGTCTCAACCATACCAAGTGCTTCCATCATAATTGTAGTCTCCTTATAAATATAATTTTTTTATTTTTTGTTTGATTGTTGCCGCTTATCGCAGCTTGTCCTTGCCGAGCGCATTCAGCTCTGCAAACCATTCGATCTCGGGGGATTGACGGGCGATCAGCCTTTCGGTAATGAAAAGCCCGCGCCTTTGCGCTTCCTCGCGGCCGGCCCTCATGGCTGCCTCTACCGAGGAGACGTCACCCTCTAATTTTACCACCATCACAAGCGGTACCTCTGCCGAATCGCCGTTTGCCGGTTTGTTCTTATCAATTGCTACGACCTTGACAGGTGCGGTCTTGGCCGCCTTGTCTGCCACAACGATCGCCGTTGTGAAGCCGTATACCTCCAGCATTCCCAGTGCCATCGCCTATCCTCATTCCGCGCGGTAGCAGATCTTGATGCCCTGCTGTGCTACGTTGACTTCCATTGCTTCGTTCAACTGATCAAGCGGGAAGGAGTGCGTGATGAGCTCCTCGATCGGGATCTTCATCTCGCGTGCCTGGCGCAAGAATGCCATGCAGGTGGGATAATCATCTGCGCTGTAATCCCAGGAGCCAACGATGTTGATCTCCTTGTTACACATGGCGAAATGCGGGTTGACGCTGTATTCGCCGTTGTTGACGAAGAAGCCCATCTCGCAAAGCCCGCCGCCACGGCGGATGTAGGCGTAGATGTCAGCAGCCGCTGCCGGTGCGCCCGTGCACTGGAAGGCGAAGTCTGCGCCGATACCGTCAGAGACGGCCTTGACGGCTGCTACGCGCTTGTCCAGCGTATCCAGCTCACGGAAGTTGATGGTGGTCTTAGCGCCCAGGCGCTTTGCCATCTCCAGACGCTTCTCATTGCCATCAATGGCAATGATGTGGTTGATACCGGCCGCACGCAGAACGGCAACCTGCATCAGACCAACGGGGCCGCAGCCCTGGATCAGCGCCTTGGTGTTGAAGTTGATGAGGCCGGTGCCGTTGGCACGCTTGAGCGCGTGTACGCACACGGTCGCAAGCTCCAGCAGCATGCGCTCATTCAGATTCAGATCGTTGACAACAAAGTAGGTTGCTCCCTTGGCACGAATGAGCAGGTGGGTGGCAAACCAGCCGTTCAGCGGCTGTGCATCGTCATGCCCGATCAGACCGAACACGCCCTGCTTGTCGCAGAGGTTGGTGTTGGCAGGGTGGTTGCGGCAGATCTGACATTCGCCGCAGGAGATGACCGAGGTAACGATCTTATCGCCGACCTTGATCGGCTTGCCGGAGGTATCGCATGTTACGTTCTTGCCAAGCGCGATGATTTCGCCGGTTCCCTCGTGACCCAGCACGACGGGGATCAGGCCGAAGGGGTCACCCTTCCACTCATGCACGTCTGTGCCGCAAACGCCGCATCCCTCTACGCGTACGAGAATGTCATCATCCTGCAGGGCAGGGATGGGATATTCGCGCACCTCGATCTTTTTGTTGGCTGTCAGCATGGCGACCTTGGCAGTTTTGGGGATGCCGGCTGCCGCACTCGTGCCGCCCTTGCCGGACATTTCGCCAAGCACGCGGCGCACGATGCTTTCAACCTGTGAAGGATTCAATTCCATAGATCCGTGTTTCCTTTCGTTTAAATAATGCGGAAGCTGTCCGCCATCACGCAGCGGCGCAGGCGCGTAAAGCTTCTGGCCGAGGTGATGCCCTCGCCGGTCGGGCCGGCGATCGTAAAGGTGGTGTGTCCCTCTCCGCCAAAGCCGATACCGGCATAGGAGGGGGCGTTCTTTACAAAGATCGTAGTTTCTACCGCACGCGCAAAGCGCGTCAGGTGGTCGATATTTTTGGAGTGCATGTGTGCCGTGTGGCGATTGCCATGCTCGGCCTTGACGGCCAGCTCGATCGCCTCATCAATATCGCGTACGCGAACGATGGGCAAGATCGGCATCATCAGCTCATGCTGCACGAACATGTGCGAAAAATTCGTTTCGTAGATCAGGCAGCGCACACCGGCCGGTGCCTTGACACCGATCTTGGCAAGCAGCACTGCTGCATCACGCCCCACGCAATCGCGGGAAACGACCTTTTGCGTGATGCCCGTTTTGGGGTTCTTGACATCCTGCATCACGATGGCCGAAAGCGCCTCTGCCTCTTGGTCAGAGAGCATGTATGCGCCTGCCGCCTTCATACCGTCGATCAGCTCGTCTGCAATGCTCGCAAAGGCAAAGACCTCCTTCTCCGCAATGCAGGGCAGGTTGTTGTCAAAGGTGCAGCCGTCGATGATGTCCTTGGATGCCTTGCGGATGTCCGCCGTATCGTCTACGATGACGGGCGGGTTGCCCGCACCGGCGCCGATCGCCTTTTTGCCGGAGGAAAGCACCGCCTTGACAACGCCGGGGCCACCCGTGCATACCAGCAGGCGAATGGCGGCGTTCGTTTGCATGATCTTGGCTGTGTCCAGCGTTGGCTTGACGACTGATGCGACCAGCGTTTTGGGCCCGCCTGCGCGCTGCGAGGCGCGGTTGATCAGGTCAACGGCGTAATTTGAGGTGGCAATTGCACCCGGGTGAGGGTTGAATACCACGCCGTTTCCGGCGGCGATCATGCCAATGCTGTTGCAGATCACCGTTTCGGAGGGGTTGGTGGAAGGGGTAATGGCACCAACCACGCCAAAGGGTGCTTGCTCCGTCAGCGTCAGGCCAAAGTCGCCTGTGCGCACGGCCGGCTGAATATCCTCGGTGCCGGGCGTCTTGTCGGCAACCAGAATGTGCTTGGCGGTCTTGTGGTCCACCCGGCCCATTTTGGTTTCCGCCACGCCAAGCGCGGCCATGATGGGTGCTTCCTCTCTCGTCATCTCGCGGATAACGGTGATCAGCTTCTCACGCTCGGCAACCGACATGGCGCGTACCGCCTTGTAGCCGGCAGAGGCAGCATCGATCGCATCCTCCATCCGGTCATAGACACCAATGAATTTTCTGCCACAATATTGCGTGGCATCGAAGTTCTTGGTGGCGGCTGTCGTCTCAGGCTTGATCTCGGAGACGATCTGCTTGACGATCTCGTCGATCATCGCCTCGTTCCAATTGATAGCCATTGTCTCTCTCCTTATGTAAGCTCGGCTTCAGACCGATTATTTACCGAGAGCGGCAAGAACCTTTTTGGTGATAGCGGCTACCAGATCCTCATCAGCAGCGGGCGCGTCGTGGCTGCCGCAGGTGCAGGTCTTCTTATCGGAGTTGTGCTTGCAGCGGCACTCCTCGGTGCCCAGATTTTTGCAGGTCTTGCAGCCGGGGTGGCGGCCGGGGATCTGCATCTTCTTGCGCAGATCCATCAGCTTTTCCAGCTGGTCACAGGGAATTTCCTCAACGTTGCCAAGCTCACGCGCGTGCTTGCAGATCTGTGCATTGAACTCAACCTCCTCCATCAGGAAGAAGGCCTTTTTCAGCGTGTTGCCAACCGTCAGCGCACCGTGGTTCTTCAGCAGGAAGGCATCGTTGTTCTGAATGTAGGGGGCAAGGGAATCCGGGATCTCCATGGTCGAGGGCGTGCCGTATTCGCAGGTGGGAACGGCGCCCATCGTCAGAATTGCCTCAGGCAGGATGTACTGGTCCAGCGGAATGCCTGCAACCGTAAAGGCGGTCGCAACGGGCGGGTGCGCGTGAACAACGGCATTCACGTCCGGGCGTTCACGGTATACGCGCAGGTGCATCTTGATTTCGGAGGAGGGGTTCAGCTTACCCTCCAGCTTTTTGCCGGTGCCATCGATCTTGATGATCATATCGGGGGTCAGGTCGCCCTTCGATACACCGGTCGGGGTGCAGTAGTACTCGTTTTCGCTGACCTTAACGGAGATGTTACCGTCATTGGCGGCAACAAAACCCTTGGCGTACAGCTTGTGGCCAACCTCGCAGATGGCCTTTTTGATTTCAAATGCGGTCATGATGTTTTTCCTTTCGGTATTTATATATTATTTTTTTGAAAACTTATGAAACGAAGGTCATGGTGTCCTTGGCGATCATGTATTCCTCGTTGGTGGGAATTGACATGACCCGCACCGGCGCACCGTCCTTCGAGATCTCGCCCTCGCCACCACGGCCGACGGCCTTGTTCTTGGCTTCGTCTACCGTAATGCCAAGATAGTCCATCTCGCGGCAGATGCGATCGCGGATGATGACGTCATTTTCACCAATGCCGGCGGTAAATACCAGCACGTCAACGCCGTTCATCTCTGCAACGAAGGAGCCGATGATCTTCTTTATATAATGGATGAGAATGTCAATGGCCAGCCTTGCGCGGTAGCTATCATTCTGCATCACGTCATAGCAGTTTGAGGAAACGCCCGAAACGCCGAGAAGGCCGGACTGCTTGTTCAAAAGATCGTCCATCTCGTCCGGGGTGACGTTCAGCTGCTTCATCATATAGGTCACAATGGTGGGGTCAATGGTGCCGGAGCGTGTGCCCATCGGCACACCCTCCTGCGGGGTAAAGCCCATGGTGGTGTCTACCACCTCGCCGTTCCTTACGGCGGTAATAGAGGAGCCGTTGCCCAAGTGGCACACGATGGTCTTCAGCTCTCCGGGCTTTTTACCAAGCAGCTCTGCCGCACGCAGGGAAACGTAACGGTGCGAGGTGCCGTGGAAGCCGTAGCGGCGGACCATGTGATCCTCATACCATGCGTAGGGCAGGGGGTAAATGTATGCGTAGTCCGGAATGGTGGCGTGGAAGGCGGTGTCAAACACACCAACGTGCGGCACACGCGGCATCACCCTGCGGCAGGCCTCTACGCCGGCAATAGAGCCGGGGCCGTGCAGTGGGTTGATCGGAACGATCGAGCGCAGGTAAGCCATCTCCTCCTCGCCCAGCACAGAGGACTTGCGAAGCTTTTCGCCACCGTGTGCAAAGCGGTGACCAACGGCAGCGATCTCGTCCACGCTCTGGATCACGCCAAGCTCACGGTCGGTCAGCAGGGAAAGCACGCGGGCAAGCGCCACGTCGTGATTTTCGATCACCAGCTCCTCCTTGTGCTCGTTTTTGCCGTATGCATGCTTGATGCGGCCAACCTTGGGGGTGCCGTTTTCCATCACGCCGATGTCGGAGCAAAGGCCCTTTGCAAGCGGCTCCTTTGCCGGCATGTCAAACAACTGATATTTCAGCGAAGAGCTTCCGGCGTTGACAACTAAAATTTTCATGTATGTATGCTCCTTATCAAATAGAACTGTCAATTGACGCGCTTTGCACGGAGAGAGGTCTCGGTGGCGTGCATCGCCTCTCTGACCTTTTCTTCATTCTTGTATACTACGCGGTAGCACAGGGCATCCAGCACCAGCAGGCGGGAAAGGTGAGAGCTGAGGCCGAGCGAGGAATGACGTACCTCCTCCGTGTCCGTCAGCAGCACGATATCACTTTGCCGCGTGATGGGGGATCTCTCCTTGGCGGTAATGGATACGGTGGTAACGCCGCGCTCCTTGGCGATGCGCATGGCGTCTACAATATCCTTGGAGGAGCCGGAGTGCGAAATGCCGATCAGCACGTCACCCGGTGACAGACGGGAAACGGCGATCGTTTGCATGTGCGTGTCACCGTATGAGGCACTGTTGCAGCAGGCGCGCAGCAGCTTGTCTGAGGCGTCTGAGGCGACCGAGGCAGAGGAGCCAAGGCCGATCAGGATTACCTTGTTGGCGGTGGCGATCGCATCGGCCGCGCGGGCCATCCCCTCGGCGGACAGCGTTTTTTTCGTCCGCTCAAGCGAGAGATAGGCATCGTTGCAGATCTTTTCAAATACGTCAAAGCAGGTGTCATCCTTGGTGATGTACGGGGCAATGATCTTTTTTTCTGCCTCACTTGCAAGTGAAAGCTTCAGATCCTGATAACCGTTGAAGCCAAGCCGGCGGGAAAAACGAACGATGGTCGCTTCACTCGTCTCACAAGCCGTAGCCAGCTCGCGAATGGCGTAGGGCAGCACCTCGCCGGGGTGGGAAAAAAGCCAGTCGGCTACGCGGCGCTCGGCCTTGCCCATGTCGGCGTATAAAGATTGCGCTTGCAGTAAGGTCCTGTTCACCGTGCACTCCTCCCAAAATGAAACAAAATTTCAGATCAATACCATTATACACCATTTGTTTTTGTTTGTCAATAAAATTTTGTTACTTTTTTAAAAAAGAATAAAAATGTTTTTGCAAGATTGTTTTTTTGATATTGACAAGCCTTGCTTTTTGCAATATAATGATAATAGCAGCCCCAAAAATTACAGCAAAAAAGGAGAATGCTATGCCATTGAACATTCCGGATTATCACAAATCGCTTGAAAAGCTTCACGTCGGCTGTGAGGAGCCGCGTGCCTATTTTATCCCCTACGAGAATGCCGAGAAGGCAAAGGCGGATAACCGCGCACAAAGCGCCTACTTCAAGTCGCTCTGCGGCACTTGGGATTTTCAGTATTATGCCTCGGTTGCCGATGTGCCGGACTTCACCGCCGATTGGTTTGACCGTGCCGGCATGGACAAGCTGCCCGTTCCTATGAACTGGCAAATGGCTCTTGGCCGCGGCTATGACGTGCCGAACTATACCAACATCAATTATCCGTTCCCGTTGGATGAGCCGCACGTCCCCGCCGAGAACCCCTGCGGCCTCTACATCCGTGATTTTACCTACACCCCCGTGGCAGGCAAGGATGCCTACATGGTCTTTGAGGGGGTAGACAGTTGCTTCTATCTCTTCATCAACGATCGGTTTGCTGCCTACAGCCAGGTCAGCCATATGACCAGCGAGATCAAGGTGACCGAGTATCTGCGTCCCGGCAAGAACACCGTGAAGGTGCTGGTCCTGAAGTGGTGTGACGGCTCGTACTTGGAGGACCAGGATATGTGGCGTGCCTCCGGCATCTTCCGCGAGGTATATCTGCTCACGCGTGATCAGGCGCACATCTCGGATATTTATCTGCATCCGACTCCGAATGAGGACTTTACTGCGGCTTCGTTCTCCTTTGATCTAAAAAACACCGCGCCGCTTACCGTTTCTTACCGTCTGCTTGCCCCCTGCGGCTGCGTGATCGAGGAAGGGAAGGCAGAGGTCGGCTGTGAGGGGACGGTTACGCTGGCCGATATCCAGCAGCCCTCGCTTTGGAGCGACGAGGAGCCTACGCTCTACGCCATGGAGCTGACGGCGGGGAAGGAGGTCATTTATCTGCCCTTCGGCATTCGCCGCTTTGAGGTGCTTGGCAAAGCCTTCTACCTCAACGGTAAGAAGATCAAGTCCAAGGGCGTGAACCGGCATGATAGCCACCCCGTGCTTGGCCATGCTACGCCGCTTGAGCACATGATCGAGGATATCATGATCATGAAGCGGCATAACGTCAACATGGTGCGCACCAGCCACTATCCGAACGATCCGCGCTTCCCGGGCCTTTGCGACCGCTACGGCATCCTGATGTGTGACGAGACGGATATTGAGTGTCACGGTAACGGATGGGGCGACTATCAGAAGGAGCCTAACCCGCTGTCTACCAATAGTGATGAATGGACAGAGGCATATATCGACCGTGCAGCCCGTATGCTGCAGCGGGATAAGAACCACCCCGCCGTGATCATCTGGTCTGTCGGTAACGAAAGCGGCTGGGGGAAAAACCACCGCCTGATGGCCGAGTATTTCCATAAAAATGACCCGACAAGACCCGTGCATATGGAGGATGAATCCCACTTCGCTCAAATTTCGCTTTGCAGCGATGATCCGGAGCTGCAGGAGCGCTTTGACCTGTATGAGTCCTATATGGATATGGAAAGCCGCATGTATCCCTCTCCCCAGCATATTCTGAATATCTACGTCAACAACCCTAAGATCACCAAGCCCCTCTTCCTCTGCGAGTATTGCCACGCGATGGGTAACGGCCCCGGTGACCTGAAGGAATACTGGGATCTCATCTACGCCCATGACGAGCTGTTTGGCGGCTGCGTTTGGGAGTTTACCGATCATTCTGTCGATATCGGTAATGAGATCGACGGACACAGGTATACCTACGGTGGCGACTTTGGCGACCACCCCAATGACGGTAACTTCTGCGTAGACGGTCTGGTATATCCCGACCGCCGCCCGCACACCGGCCTCTTAGAGCTGAAGAACGTGATCAAGCCCGTTCGTGCAACCTATGCAGACGGCAAGCTGACCGTCAAAAACCTGCGCTACGTCAAATCGCTTTCCGATCTTGCCCTCGTTTATTGGGTAGAGG
This sequence comes from Eubacteriales bacterium, assembly GCA_045543015.1. Classification (GTDB taxonomy): domain Bacteria; phylum Bacillota; class Clostridia; order Oscillospirales; family CAG-272; genus UBA1740. The sequence goes on along the minus strand of JAZQLY010000009.1, from coordinate 3,946 downwards.
TAAACGGCAAGGCCGTCAAGACCGCACAGATCACCGATCTGGCCATCCCTGCACAGGAGGAGAGGAGCTTTGATCTGGCACTTGGCAAGCTGCCTGCCGGCATCGTGACGCTGAACCTTTCCTTCCGCCAGAAGAACGTGACCGAATGGGCCCCCGCCGGCTACGAGATCGGAACCGAGCAGTTCGTGCTTTGCGAGGGAGAGACGGTCGCGGCCGGGAAGAAGGCAGGCGCGCTCTTGCTGGAGGAAAGCGGCGCAGCCTATACGGTGACGGATGATGAAAAGGTGTATACGGTCAACCGTGCGACCGGTGCTATCACCTCGATCACCGATAATGGAACAGAGCTGCTCTGCGCCCCCATCCTGCCTACCGTATGGCGCGCCCCCACCGATAATGACCGCTATGTCAAGGGCGAATGGTTTAACCAAGGCTTTGACCGTCAGATCGTTGACTGCCGCACGGTAAGTGTTGAAAAATGCGAAAAGGAAGAGGTCGTTATCGGCGCACATCTCGTAATGGGCGCCCGTGCCAAGCGCGTGACCTTTACGGTAAAGACCACCTATACCTTCCGTCCCGGCAACGGCGTTGTGATCGGCTGTGACGTAACGACCGGCACGCCCGATACGGTCAATCTGCACCCGTGGCATGAAAAGACCTTCCTGCCGCGCTTTGGTCTGCGCCTTACCATGCCGGAGGGGTATGAGAATATGTCCTACTTCGGCTACGGCCCGATGGAAAGCTATGTGGATAAGAGACAGGCGGCCCGCCTCTCCGAGTTCCGTACCACCGTGAACGAGAACTTTGAGCATTACGTCCGCCCGCAGGAAAACGGCTCGCACTACGGCTGCCGCTATGCCGCCGTGACGACCTATACCGGTCAAGGCCTCTTCTTCTTCGGTGATAACGTATGCTTTAACGCCTCGCACTTCACCCCGGAGCAGCTGACCACTACCGGCCATGATTACGAGCTGAAGCCCATGCGTGAGACCACCGTCATCATCGACTATAAGCAAAGCGGCATCGGCTCCAACTCCTGCGGCCCGTGGCTGGCAGGGGATATGCAGTTCCGTGAGCCGAGCTTCTCCTTCCGCATCCGTGTTCTTCCCGCGCTGATGGCCGCGATCGACCCGGTTGCTGAATCACTGAAGGAATTTTGATCAATTGCAAGAAAAAGCAGGGGAAAATCCCTGCTTTTTCTATTTGCCACTTGCAATTTGCCGGCAAATGGGATACAATATAATGTATAGAAAGGTGGTGCTTGTGTGGCAAAGAAAAAAATAAAGAAAATCGGCAAGCCGAATCGGCTTCTGTATTGGCTGGTCTATCACCTGTTATATCCGCGCTACCGCCGCCGTTACGGCCTGGTGCTGGATACCGCAGCACTGAAAGAGATCAAAGGCCCTGCGTTGGTCATTGCGCCGCATACCTCCAACAAGGATCATTGGCTGCTCGGCCTTGCGCTGTATCCTACGCGCCCTACCTTTGTGATCAGTGAGCATTTTATGGCCTCACCCAAGCTGCGGCCGGTTTTGCGCCTGGCACACGTCATTACCAAAAAAATGTTCTGCCCGGACGTTGGCACCATCATGAATATCATGCGGGCAGCCAAGGAGGGCAATACCATCGTCCTGTTCCCGGAGGGGCGCTTGACCTGCAACGGTCGCACGGGTGCCTTGACAGAGGGCAGCGCCACGCTTGCCAAAAAGCTGGGCTTTGATATCTATGCGGTCACCGCAAACGGCGCCTCGCTCACCTTCCCGAAATGGGCAAAGCAGCCCCGCCGCGGCTCTATCCGCATTGTTGCAGAGAAACTGCTGACGGCAGAGCAGGTCAAAGCTCTTTCGCTTGCGGAAATAGAAGATCGCATGCAAAGGGCCATCGCGCATGACGATGCTGCCGCCATGGCCGGGGTTCCGTATCGCTGCGATGGCATGGCCGAGGGGATAGACGGTATTTTGTACCGCTGCCCGTCCTGCCAAAAGGAGCTGACCCTGCAGGTCGCCGGTGATGATATTACCTGTCCCTGCGGTATGCACGCCCGCCTGGACCAGCGTTATCGTATACACGGCGTACCCTTCCATACGATCCTTGCGTGGTATGATTGGCAGTCTGACCTGGTAGACCCCGCAAAGGAGGTGCTGGAGACCGATGCCGTGATCGGTGCGGTAAACGAAAAGGGGAATATGGATGAGCAAGCCGGAACGGCCCACGTCCGTATGGATGCAGAGACCTTCTCCTTTGACGGTACCGTCTTTGGCGAGAGGATATCCTTTACCCGCAAAACGGCAGATATCACGGCGTTTCCCACCACCGTTGGCAAGCACTTTGATATCTACCACAATAATAAGCTTTACTACATCTTCCCGCAGCCGGATACGCGCCTGTCTGTCAAGTGGGTAGCCTACCTTGACCGCCTGGTGGCAGAGGCAAAACAAAAAACGCTGATAGAATCTTGACAGATCTCCCGTTTTATAGTATAATACACCTGTTAAAAGGAAACAGAAAGGACAATGTTATGGAAAGAACCTATATTGCCAACCTGCCTGCCGATCAGGTATCTCGTGCCTGCGGCTTTGTAGACACCATCCGTCAAATGAAGTGGGGCGCATTCGTCGTCCTGCGTGATGCCACCGGTAAGATCCAGGTAACAGTCGATAAGGCTACGCTGCCGGAGATCGTGAACGTGACCCCGCATTCCGTTATCTCGGTTGTTGGTACGGTCAAGGAGAACCCCTCCGTTCGTCTTGGCGGCCGTGAAATGATGGCCGAGAGCATGACCATTGAGTCGCTTGCCGAGGCGCTTCCCATTCAGAACGATTCGGAGATCGAGGCGCGCATGGACTACCGCTGGATCGACCTCCGCCGTGAGGAAAATCAGCTCATGCTGAAGGTGCAGACCACTCTCGTCAGCGCGATGCGTGAATTCCTGCTGGATAAGAAATTTGTCGAGATCCATACCCCCAAGCTGATCGGTGCCGCCTCCGAGTCCGGCTCTGACGTGTTTGAGGTCAAGTATTTTGATACCAATGCATACCTGGCACAGTCGCCCCAGTTTTATAAGCAGATGGCGATGGCCGCCGGTCTTGAACGTATTTTTGAAACCGGCCCCGTCTTCCGTGCGGAGAAGTCCTATACCAATAAGCACGCAACCGAATTTTCCGGCTTTGATCTGGAGTTCTCGTACATCGACTCGATGTATGACGTGATGAAGATGGAGGAGGACCTTCTCACCTACGCCCTTGCCAAGGTGAAGGAGGCACACGGCGAGGAGATCGTTCGCCTGTACGGGGAGGAATATGCCGTTACCGTTCCCACCCAGCCGTTCCCGATCATCAAGCTGAAGGATCTGTATAAGGAGCTCGAGGAGCGCTACGGTTATTCTGTTCCCGAGTCCATGCACGGCGATCTGACGACCGATGCAGAGCGCCTTTGCGCACGCTTTGCAAAGGAGAAATACGGTCACGAATTCCTCTTTGTTACCGATTATGATGCCAAGGAGCGCGCCTTCTATCACATGCGTGATGAAAACGGCGTGCCGCAGGGCTATGACCTGATCTGGCGCGGGGTAGAGATCACCACCGGCGCCCAGCGTGAGCATCGCTACGAGATCCTCAAGGCACAGGCAGAGGAGAAGGGGCTTGCACAGGACGTTGAGTTCTATCTCCGCTTCTTCCGTTACGGTTGCCCGCCGCACGGCGGCTTTGGCCTGGGCATTGACCGTCTGACCATGCTGTTCCTCGGCCTTTCGATCAAAGAGGTGCAGTTCCTCTTCCGCGGTCCGAACCGCCTTACTCCGTAATTTGTTCAGTGAATTGTCAATAGAAGTGCAACACTATTAAGAAAATTTTAACAATTCAAGGTTCCAAGAATCTTGCGCAGAAACAAAGCCTAAGACTTTGCGGGGCCTGGCGTTAATTAACGCCAGGTTCCGCAAAAGTGTTTTTGG
>JAZQLY010000008.1:0-25646 GCA_045543015.1 Eubacteriales bacterium | reverse complement strand
CCCTGGGCGCCAAGAGCTTTGAGCTGGATGAAAACGGCAACCCGGTCAAGGGCATCAAGCGCCACCCGGATATTGGTAACCACGTTGTGATCTAAGTCGGAGGCCAAGCGGTCTTAGGAAGACAAATTAAATCCTCAACTCCTTGGCTCACAGAACGACATGGCTACGATCCGACTTCCCTGGGCGCCAAGAGCTTTGAGCTGGATGAAAACGGCAACCCGGTCAAGGGCATCAAGCGCCACCCGGATATTGGTAACCACGTTGTGATCTACGCGGGCGCCACCATTCTTGGCGGCAAGACCGTGATCGGTGACAATTGCGTGATCGGCGGTAACGTGTGGCTGACACGCTCGGTAGAAGAAGGAAAGACCGTGATCTATCAAGGCTGCCGTCAAGAGGAGCGGTGATCATAGGGGCTCATCGGATTTTGAGCAGAATGGAGAAAACCGCAGGTTTTCTACCATAAAACGCTGCGGGCAGACAAGTCTCCCCTATAGGCAAAGAATGAGCGGGATGTAATATCCCACTCATTCTTTTTTGTTTGCGGTTATGCCAAAATCCGACAGCCCCTATTCCAGCATTTTTAAAAAGGTCTCTTCATCAATGACCGGCACGCCAAGCTCTTTTGCGCGAGTGAGCTTGCTGCCCGCCTCCTCGCCGGCCAACACGTAGTCGGTCTTTTTGGAGACCGAGCCGGCGGTCTTGCCGCCTGCTGCCTTGATCTTGGCAGAGGCCTCGTCCCGCGTCATGGTGGGCAGGGTGCCTGTCAGCACGAAGGTCTTGCCGGCAAAGCGGTCATCCTGCGGCAGGGCGGCTGCCGCCTCCATCCTCACGCCGGCCGCTGCCAGGCGGTCGATCAGGACACGCACGTCCGCACGGGCAAAAAAGGCAGTCAGGTTTTCCGCCGTGATCTCGCCAATGTCAGAGACGGCGGCAAAATCCTCCTTCGTCGCCTGCAAGCAATTTTGCATGCTGCCAAAGCGCGCGGCAAGCGCCTCGCCCGCCACAGCCCCCACCTGGCGAATGCCAAGGGCAAAGAGCAGCCGCTCAAGGCCTGCCTCCTTGGATCTTTCGATCGCGGCGATCAGATTGGCGGCTGATCGCTCACCCATCCGCTCAAGGCCGGCGATCTGCTCTGCCTGCAGCGCATACAGGTCAGCGACGTCCTGAACAAGCCCCTCCTTGACCAACAGCTCTACGATCTGCGGGCCAAGGCCGTCAATATCCATGGCATCCTTGGAGGCAAAATGGATAATGGCGCGCGTGCGCTGCGCGGGGCAGGCCGGGTTCTCGCAGCGGACGGCAGCCCCCTCTCCGTCTGCATCCCGCGTGACGGGGTGACCACAGGAGGGACAGACGGCAGGCATCTCATAGACCTGCTCCCCACCTGTGCGCTTATCGCGGCAGACAGAAACGATCTCGGGAATGATATCCCCCGCCTTTTGCACGACAACGAGATCTCCAATGCGCACGTCCTTTTCACGGATGAAATCAATATTGTGCAGCGTAGCGCGGGAGACGGTGCTGCCCGCCAGGCGCACGGGGGCAAGGCAGGCGGTCGGCGTCAGCACGCCGGTGCGGCCAACGGCGATCTCAATGTCAAGCAGCTGCGTGATCTGCTGCTCCGGGGGGTATTTATAGGCTACCGCCCATTTGGGCGTATTGGTCCCCTCCCCCAGCGTGCGGCGGGTGGCCAGGCTGTCGATCTTGACCACGGCACCGTCCATATCAAAGGCAAAGCCGGGGCGTTTTTCGCCCAGCTCGGCAACGTAAGAAAGAATAGCCTCCCTCTCCGTAAGGCAGGCGCGGTGCGGCAGCACGCGAAAGCCAAGCGCGTGCAGGCGATCCAGCGTTTCGCTATGCGTCTTGGGGGCGTGACCGTCCATATACAGGTCACCCTCCTGGTAATTGAACACGAAAATATCCAGATGGCGCGAGGCCGTGATGCGGGAATCAAGCTGGCGCAACGAGCCTGCCGCCGCGTTACGCGGGTTGGCAAACAGGGGCTGCCCCTCCTCCTCACGCTCCTCGTTCAGCTTGGCAAATACGCTTTTGGGCATATAGACCTCGCCGCGCACGCAAAGATAGGGCAGCGGCTCAGGCAATACCAGCGGAATAGACATGACCGTGCGCAGGTTTTCGGTCACGTCCTCGCCCACCGTACCGTCGCCGCGCGTGGCACCGCGCACAAAGCGGCCGTTCTCATAGATCAGGGAGACGGAAAGCCCGTCGATCTTCGGCTCGACCGAGTAAGCAGGCTCCCCCCCTAACTGTGCCGAAACGCCGGCAAGAAAGTCGGAAAGCTCCTCATGGGAGAAAACGTCGGCCAGGCTATCCAGCCGCACACGGTGGCTGACCTTTTCAAATTTATCCAGCACCGCACCGCCCACGCGGCGGGTAGGCGACGCCGGACTATCAAACTGCGGATAGGCCTTTTCCAGATCGCCAAGCTCACGGTATAGCGCGTCGTACTCGTAGTCCGAGATCTCCGGCGCGTCATAGACGTAATAAAGGGTGGCGTGGTGCGTAAGCTGTGCGCGCAGCTCCTCTATCCGTTGTTTGGCTTGTTGTTCGTTCATGATCGGCCTCCCCGTGTTTTTTCTCTCTTTATTTTACCCCAAAAGCAGGGATTTGTCAAGGAAAAAGAAAAAGCGCCCGTGGGCGCTTTTGCTTTTTTTATATTTTTTACGCCCTGTCGGCAAGCAGCTTTTCGGCGGTGACCAGGCGAATGGCGCAGGTCAGCACGGCCGTGGCGGCCGAGATCTCCTCTACCGTGGCAAAGGTCGGGGCAAGGCGCAGGTTGCGGTCATGCGGGTCACGCCCGTAGGGGAAGGTAGCACCGGCCGTTGTCAACGTCACGCCGGCGGCCTTGGCCAGCTCGTATACGCGCTTTGCGCAGCCGTTTGGCAGATCCAGGCTGATAAAATACCCGCCGTTCGGCTTTGTCCATTTGGCAACGCCAAGCTCGCCAAGCTCCTTTTCGAGGATGGAAAGCATCGCCTCAAACTTCGGGCGGATGCAGGCGGCATGGCCGCGCATGATGCTGGCGGTATTCTCTGCATTTTTCAGGAACCGCACGTGGCGCAGCTGGTTCAGCTTATCAAAGCCGATGGTCTGGGTGCCGAGGATGGGCAAGATCTGCTTGAGGTTCGCCTCACTTGCTGCCATCATGGCCACGCCGGCTCCGGGGAAGGTGACCTTGGAGGTAGAGGTGAAATAGAACACGCGGTCCTCATGACCATACTGCCGGCACAGCGCAAAGATATCGGCAAGCGGATCGCTTTCGTTATAAAGATCATGGATCACGTAAGCGTTATCCCAGAAGATACGGAAGTCGGGAGCTGCCGTTTCCATGCGGGCGAGGCGGGTGACCACCTCATCCGAATAGGTGATGCCGCTCGGATTGCTGTATTTCGGCACGCACCAGATGCCCTTGACGGCGGGATCCTTGACCAGCTCCTCAACGGCGTCCATATCCGGGCCGTTTTCATCCATCTCTACCGAGATCATCTCAATGCCAAGCGACTCACAAATGCGGAAGTGGCGGTCATAGCCCGGCACGGGGCAAAGGAACCTGACCGTCTCCTCTCTCCCCCAGGGGCGCGGGGAGCCGACCACACCGTAGAGCATGGCGCGGGTGACCGCATCATACATCAGATTCAGGCTGGCATTGCCGCAGGCCAGAATGTTGGCGGCGGGAATGCCGGTGATCTCTGAAAAGAGCTGCCGCATCTCGGGCAGGCCCTCCAGGATGCCGTAATTGCGGCAATCCGTACCGGCGGCAGCGCGAAATTCTTCATTGCTTTCAGTCAGCATAGGCATGGAGAGTGCCAGCTGATCTGCCGCGGGCTTGCCGCGGGAAAGATCAAGCGAGAGGCCCTGCGCACAATAGGCGCGGTATGCTGCCTCTGCCTTTTCTTGTTCCTTCTTTAATTCAGCAGTGGTAAGTGACAGGTAGTTCATGATTGCTCCTTTGATAGCCATTTTGCATCATGCGATGACAAAAAATTCATTTTTCGCATTTCACACTTTATTATTATAGCAGATTATGCATGAAATTGCAACTGTTTTTGCAAAATTTTCTTTTTTCGTGCTTTTTAAACGAACTTCGCCCTTGACATGCCTGCCCACCTTGTGCTATACTGAAGAAAAAATATACAAAAAAACGCAACCAATCCCCTTTTTTGCCGCTTTCATGGGGTGAAGCCCTATTCCCAAAAGCTTCAAAATCTGCGAAAAAAGAAAGGATCCTTGCTATGAAAGCATTATCTGCACGTCTTCTTGCGCTTGCTCTTACCCTTCTGCTCCTGTTCACCCTTGCCTCTTGCGGCAGTGGCGCAACCAGTCGCCCGGGTGATTATAACGGCTCGTATTCCGGTGGGGCGTCGTCAGACGAGTACTACGAGGACAAGGAAAACAGCTCTCCCGGCAGCAGCGATATTTCCCTGCCCGAGAACCGCGTGATCATCAAAACGGTGCATGAGACGATAGAAACGCTGGAGTATGACAAGACCCTTGCCTCGCTTGAGGAGGCGGTACTGGCGGCAAACGGCTATTTTTCCTCCTCCCATTACCGTGACGGCAGCTACAACAGCTCGATCCTGCGCACGGCCAATCTGGTCATCCGCATCCCCGCCGACAAGCTTTCTGCCTTTTGCAAGGCGGTAGAGGGGGTCGGCCACGTTACCCATTTCCAGGAAACGATTGACGATATCACGCTCTCCTACGTCGCCATTGAAAGCCGCATCGAGGTGCTGGAGAGTGAGGAGACCGCGCTCATGACCATGCTGGCCAAGGCCGAGAGCATTTCGGATATGCTGGCCATCCGCAAGCAGCTGGAGGGCGTACAGGGCGAGCTGGCCTCGCTGCGTGCGCAAAAGCGCGTATATGACGATCAGGTCGCCTACAGCACGGTGAACATGACGGTGCATGAGGTCAAGCGGGTGAGCGAGGATACCGAGCGCATGACCTTTGGCCAGGAGATCGGCCACACCTTCAGCGAAAGCTTGTATGCGCTGGGCGCCTTTTTCCGCGGGCTGTCTGTCTTCTTCATCGGCAATTCACCCGTTCTGCTTCTGTTGGCTGCCCTTGTTGCCTGCGGTGTGATCCTTGTGCGCCGCATCCTGCGTAAGCGCAAGATGGCCGCCCAAAAGGAGAATGAAAACAAAGAATAACCGCCAAAAATGATAAAAAGAGGCTCCATGAGCCTCTTTTTTCACCCCATCACCCTTGACAATCGCCGCGGAATGCGCTATAATTATATGAAATATTTTCCGAGAAGGAAGGACCGGTAACGTAACATGGCAGAAAAAAAGATGGTAGAGCAGATCACATCCATGGATGTGGATTTTGCACAGTGGTACACCGATATTTGTAAAAAAGCAGACCTGATCGACTATTCCAGCGTCAAGGGCTGCATGATCATTCGCCCATATGGCTACGCGATCTGGGAGAATATCCAGAGGATCTTAGACACCCGCTTCAAGGAGCTGGGGCATGAGAACGTCTATATGCCGATGTTCATTCCCGAATCGCTTTTGCAGAAGGAGAAGGACCACGTTGCAGGCTTTGCGCCCGAGGTTGCCTGGATCACCCACGGCGGCAGTGAGCCGCTTACCGAGCGTATGTGCGTGCGCCCTACCTCTGAGACGCTGTTCTGCGAGCATTACGCCAACATCATTCATTCCTACCGTGACCTGCCCAAGCTGTATAACCAGTGGTGCAGCGTTGTACGCTGGGAAAAGACCACCCGCCCCTTCCTGCGCAGCCGTGAGTTCCTGTGGCAGGAGGGCCATACCATGCACGCCACCGCCGAGGAGGCGATCGCCGAGACGGTGCAGATGCTGAACGTATATGCCGATTTCCATGAGCAGGATCTGGCCATTCCCGTCATTCGCGGCAAGAAGACGCCGAGCGACAAGTTTGCCGGTGCCGAGGATACCTACGCCATTGAGGCGCTGATGCATGACGGCAAGGCGCTGCAGGCAGGCACCTCGCACTATTTTGGTGACGGCTTTGCCCGCGCCTTTGATATCACCTACACCGACAAGGAGAACAAGGTCACCTATCCCCACCAGACGTCCTGGGGCGTGACCACCCGCATGATCGGCGGTATCATCATGACGCACGGTGACGATAACGGCCTCGTGCTGCCGCCGGCCGTTGCGCCCATTCAGGTCGTGATCATCCCTGTACAGCAGCACAAGGAGGGCGTGCTTTCCAAGGCTGCCGAGATCGCCGAGGCGCTGAAGGCGGCCGGCCTGCGCGTGAAGGTGGATGACAGCGACAACAGCCCCGGCTGGAAGTTTGCCGAATACGAGATGAAGGGCGTGCCGGTACGCCTGGAGGTCGGCCCGCGCGATATTGAGAACAATTCCTGCGTGCTGGTGACCCGCCACAACCGTGAAAAGACCTTCCACTCGCTGGATGGCATTGCTGCCGCCGTTGCCGAGAAGCTGGAGGAGGTACGCCGCGGCATTTTTGAAAAGGCGCTTGCCAACCGCGAAAAGCGCACCTATATCTGCAAGACGATGGACGAGATCACAGAAAAGCTGGAAGCAAACGGTGACGGTCTTGTCAAGGCCATGTGGTGCGGCGAGGAGGCCTGCGAGGACGAGGTCAAGGAAAAGACCGGCGTAGGCAGCCGTTGCATCCCTCTGGCAGAGGAAAAGCTCTCCGACGTTTGCGTTTGCTGCGGCAAGCCCGCCAAGCACATGGTCGTTTGGGGCAAGGCATATTGATTTTTCAGACTTTTTAAGGAAACGGGTGTCGATGGCACCCGTTTCCTGCCAATACTGCAAAAAAAGAAAGGGGTAAGCGTGATGCAAAGCACAGGTGCCGGAAAAAAGAACGTCCTGAGCTGCGAAAGCGGCAGAATGATCATCATAGAAGAAAGCACTACGCCGCTTGCCGGCAATGCCGCCATACTGGCCCTCGCGCAAGAGGGCAAGGAGGAGGGCTACGTCCTGTTCAGCGAGCTGCCGCAATGCCCGCTGGACGATTGCGGTGGCAGGGGCCTGTTCCTTTCCCTTTTAACGCGCCCTACCATGCCGGTGCAGGAGGCCGGTCTGCTTTCCGCTCTTGCAGCCGTGGCTGCAGCCCGCGCAATAGAAAAGGTATCCGGCAACCCCATCCGCATCCGCAGGGTGAACGATCTCATTCATGACGGCGAAAAGATCTGCACCATGACAACCTCCTCACGCCTGCTACCGGAGGGGGGGCTGGAATATGCCGTGATCGGTATGTCCCTCTGCCTTTCGGGTGAGCATTTCCCGCCCAAGCTTGGTGACGTGATCAGCCGTGTGTTTAACGGCGAGCTGCGCGATCTCCCCACCCGCCTGAGCGAGGCGATCGCCTTGGAATTCTTCAATCTTTACGATCAGATGAAGACCGACAGAAGCTTTTTACAGGAATACCGCACCCGCACAACGATCCTTGGCAAGCGCGTCAAGGTTCTGGTGGGTAACACCTATATGCGCGGCAGGGTGATCGACATAGACGAGCACGCCTGTCTGACCGTTGCCCTGCGGGGGGGGCGAGCGCGTCACCGTCTCCTCCCGCTCCGAGGTCGTATTTTTATAGCAGTCTGCTTCATAACCCGTCCCTTTGCTGCATACATTGATAAAAAAGGAGGGGATATGAATGAAACCACACGAATGGAATACGGACGTTTATGAGCACCGTGGCAGTATGGCAACGGTGCTCTTATTGGCCTTGCTGCTTTCCTGTGTGTTCTTTTTGGCCATGGGTGCCTACGGGTATTTTTCTGCCGTTGGGGAGGGCAGCCTGACCGGGGAGCTGCCGGATGCGGTGCTGGCCCTACGCAATTGGGTAGAGGAGAATGAGGCGGTTTCCGTTTTTCTCGGTCTTTCTGACGAGGAGGCGGCCGAGGTCATGGGAAGCCTATCCGAGCGTGAGGCGGCGATCCGGGCGGCGGCTGATGCCTATATCCGGGAGAAGCAGGGCAAATGAACCGCTATCAGCTACGCCGCGCCGCCACAGCCGTGCTGCCCTATGCATGGCCGCTTTTCTTTTGCGCCTTTATCCTGCTGACCCAACCGCCCGCCTACGCCCTGTTTATGCTGGCCGCCACCGCCCTGCATGAAACGGGGCACCTTTTTGCTTTTTTTGCCTGCGGGGAGCCGCTGCCGCATTTTTCCGGCCGCCGCTTTGGCCTGCTGCTGACGCCGGGGGAAACACTCTCCCCCCAAAAAGAGCTGCTGATCTGCGCGGCGGGGCCGCTTTTTAATCTGGCAGCCTGCCTCTCTCTGCTGCCGGCCCTGCGCATGGGAGCCGATCTGGATGCGAATTTCTGCTTCTTTGCCTTGAATCTGTTTACCGCGCTCTTCAATCTTCTCCCGCTCAGCGGCTTTGACGGGGGAAGGATGCTGTCTGCCGCGCTCTCCCTCCTCTGCCCGTTTTGGCTGCGGCGCGCCATTTGCATGGCACTTGCCCTTTCCGCTGGGTTGATCTTTTACTTTTTTGCGCTTTTTATGACCTTTGCCGCCGGGAGCGGGCTCTACCCGTTCCTTCTGGCCATCTTTCTTTTGTGGTGCGAGGGGAAGCAATATCTGCCATTTCAAGAGGATTATTGAGGATTTGCGAGGAAACGGGAGATTTCGGGAGAAAACGGGCGGCTCCTTCGGCTGAACAGGGCTAATCACAAATATTCAAAAAATTTTCAAAATATATTGCAATTTTCTGCATTATTTGCTATAATGCATGTAATTGCTGAAAGTAGCCCTTTCAGCCGTTTGAATCGAGACAAAAAGGAGCGCGATAACACACAAGAAATGAACAAGCTGATTGAACTGAAGGGGATCACCAAATCCTATGACGGCGAAACCGTTCTTGACCACATTGATCTGGACATTCACGACCATGAATTTATTACGCTGCTCGGCCCTTCCGGCTGCGGCAAGACCACGACCCTGCGCATCATTGGCGGCTTTGTAACGCCGGATGAGGGGGACGTGATCTTTGACGGGGCAAAGATCAACGATCTGCCGCCCTACAAGCGTCATGTCAATACCGTGTTCCAGAAATACGCCTTATTCCCGCATCTGAACGTGTATGAGAACATTGCCTTTGCCCTGCGGCTTTCCCGCCTGCCGGAGGCAGAGATCTCACGCCGCGTGAAGGAGATGCTGGAGCTGGTAGCCCTTTCCGGCTTTGAGCGAAAAAACGTCAATCTGCTTTCGGGCGGTCAGCAGCAGCGCGTTGCCATTGCCCGTGCGCTGATCAACAAGCCGCGCGTGCTGCTGCTGGACGAGCCGCTTGCCGCACTGGATCTGAAGCTGCGCAAGGACATGCAGAATGAATTGAAGAAGATACAGACACAGACCGGTATTACCTTTATTTACGTCACCCACGACCAGGAGGAGGCCCTCTCGATGTCGGATACCGTGGTGGTCATGCAAAACGGTGTCATTCAGCAGATCGGCTCTCCTACCGATATTTATAACGAGCCTGTCAACGCCTTCGTTGCCGACTTTATTGGCGAAAGTAACATCGTTGACGGTGTGATGCTGCAGGACAAGCTGGTCTCCTTTTCCGGCCACACATTCCCCTGTCTTGACGGCGGGTTTGAAAAGAACCAGCCGGTTGACGTGGTCGTCCGCCCGGAGGACGTGGACGTGGTGAAGCCTGAGGACGGCATGCTGCGCGGCACGGTCACCTCCGTCACCTTCAAGGGTGTGCATTACGAGATCATTGTCGATATTGGCGGCTTTAAATGGATGATACAGACCACCGACTACGTAGCCCCCGAGGCACAGATCGGCCTGTATATCGAGCCGGATGCCATTCACGTCATGAACAAGTCCGAATTTTCCGGTCAGTTTGGTGACTACAGCTCCTTCAGCGACGAGATGGACGATATCTCCAACCCGGACGCGACCGAGGAAGAATAATCAGAATGAAGGAAGCCCCCTTGCGGGGCAGGGTGATATTAAAAGAAAAGATGAACAAAAAACGGTCATTTTTGCGCACAGCAGCAGCCTATCCGCACATGGTGTGGAGTGTGCTGTTTATCGTAGCTCCTTTGATTTTTGTTTTGTACTACGCACTGACCGAGGAGGATGCAAACGGCAATTTTTATTTCTCCTGGTCAAACATTACCGCACTGGCGGGGGAAAATTATCTGCCCGTCTTCTTCCGCTCTATCTGCTTTGCCATCGTAGCAACGGCCATCTGCCTGCTGCTGGCCTATCCGCTTGCCTACTTTCTTTCCAAGTGCAAGGTCTCCTCGCAGCGCATGCTGATCATGCTGGTCATGCTGCCGATGTGGATGAACCTGCTTATCCGCACCTATTCCTGGATGAACATTTTGGAAACGAACGGTCTGATCAACAATCTTCTGACCGCGATCGGGCTGCCGAACGCCAAGCTGCTTGGCGCCGGTGCCGCCGTGGTGCTGGGCATGGTCTACAACTTCCTGCCCTATATGATTATGCCGATCTATACCGTCATGAGCAAGATCGACAGCCGCTATTTAGAGGCGGCCTCTGACCTTGGCTGCAACGGGCGGCAGGTCATGCTGCGCGTGGTGTTCCCGCTTTCGGTCTCTGGCATCATTTCGGGTATTACGATGGTGTTCGTTCCCTCCGTCAGTACCTTTTACATCTCGCAAAAAATGGGTAACGGCCGCTTTGAGATGATCGGCGACACGATCGAGCGGCAATTCATGTCCAACTACGATTACCACATGGGCGCTACCCTCTCACTCGTGTTGATGGTGCTGATCATCATTTGCCTGGCGGTGATGAATCGCTTTGGCGATGAGGATGGAGGTGTGCTGGTATGAAGGTCTTTTCCCGCATTTACATGGGGCTGATCTTTCTCTTCCTGTACGCCCCGCTCATCATTATGGTGCTTTTCTCCTTCAACGAGGCAAACAGCCTTTCCAATTTTACCGGCTTTTCGCTGAAGTGGTATGAGGAGCTGTTTCAGAGCGAAGAGGTGCTGGACGTGCTGTATAACACGCTGATCCTTGCCCTGCTCTCTGCCGTGATCGCCACCGTGATCGGCACGGCTGCCGCCGTCGGCATTGAAAAAATGCGCAAGCGGTGGGTAAAGTCCACGGTCAACACCATCTCCAACATGCCCATGATGAACCCGGATATCGTAACCGGTATCTCCATGGCGCTGCTCTTCGCCTTTGCCATGAAGCTGTTCAATATGGAAAGCATTTTCGGCTTCTGGACGGTGCTGATCGCCCACGTTACCTTTAACCTGCCCTACGTCATTCTTTCCGTCGTTCCCAAGATCCGCCAGATGGATCGCTTCCTCCCGGAGGCAGCGCTCGACCTGGGCTGCACGCCGCTGCAATCCTTCTTCAAGGTAGAGCTGCCGGCTATTTTGCCCGGCGTGCTTTCCGGCTTTGTGATGGCCATTACCCTGTCGCTTGACGATTTTGTTATCAGCTATTTCAATACGGACGGTGATTTTCAAACGCTGCCCATCTACATCTTTGGTATGACCAAGCGTACCGTCACGCCGGATATCTACTCGCTCTCTACCCTGCTCTTTGCAGGCGTATTGCTGATGCTGATCCTGTCCAACCTGCTGCAAAGCCATGCAGAGCGGAAGGAGCAGCGCCATCTTGCCGCTGCCCGCGGGCGCAAGGCGAAGGGAGGGCGTGAGGTATGAAAAGATTTCTTTCCTGTTTCTTACTTTTGCTGCTGCTCGTCACGCTGCCGGGGGTGCTTTCCTCCTGTGCAGGCATAGAGCCTGTCAAAAAGCTCTACGTCTACAACTGGGGCGAATACATGTCGCTGGAGAACGGTGAGGACGAGGTGCATCTCAACCACGAATTTGAGGACTGGTATTACGAGACCTACGGTGAGCGCATTGAGGTCGTTTATTCGGTCTTTTCCTCCAACGAGGAGATGTACGCCAAGCTGCGCAACGGCTCCTCCAAGATCGATCTGATCATCCCGTCTGAATACATGATCGAGCGTCTGATCAAGGAAGACATGCTGATACCGCTGGATTTTGACATTATTTCCGCCTATGAGGAAACGATAGACCCGCGCTTTCAGGCCTTGGAAACGCGCCCCTACTGCGTGCCCTACACCTACGGCTACCTTGGCCTGATCTATGACGGTGCCTTGGACGAGGCCCTGCGTGATGAAAACGGCGATATGAGCTGGCGCGTGCTGTGGAACGAGATTCCCGGCGGCCTCGACCTGACCGACAAGATCCTGACCTTCAACAACAGCCGTGATGCCTTTGGCATTGCCCAGTTCATTCTGAACTACGAAACGGCCGTTTTCTCCGGCGTTGCCGGTGCCATACCAGACAGGTACGTAAACACGAGCGACACCGCCCGTTGGGATGAGGCGTACCTGCTGCTGGAGGCACAAAAGGATTACCTGCAGGCCTACGTCATGGACGAGATCTACAACAAGATGGAAAGCGGCGCAGCCTGGCTTGCCCCGTACTACGCCGGTGACTATTTCACCATGGTAGACGTCAATGAGGATCTGGCCTTTGCCTATCCCAAGGAGGGCACCAACTTCTTCTACGATGCCATGTGCGTACCAAAGAGTGCCAAGAACCCGATCGAGGCACAGCGGTATATGAACTTTATCCTCGGCGGTGAGGAGGGCGAGACGCTTGACGCCATTATCGCCAACGCCGAGTGGGTCGGCTACTCCTGGCCGAATATGAAGGTCACCATGAACCTGGATTACCTGGCTGACATGGCAGACGAGGAGGATGGCTACGGTGCAGAGGCACTCTCGATCCTGTATCCCGAGAGTGACCACGAGGCTCTGCTTGCCATGGTGGAGGAATACGCCGCCTGGCGGGAGGAGGCCGGCGAGGATTATGACCCGGCCGATTACCCGGGCAAGCAGCCGACCATGGATATGTTTACCGCCACCAATACGGAATTTGTCACCTATATCTATGAGAATTTAGACAACGAGACCCTGGCGTATGCGAACAGCCGCTGGGAGGATCTGAAGCTGACCAGCGCCCCCTGCACGGAGATCTACGTGCTTTCTGCCGTGATCGTGGTCGCCCTGATCTTTTGGGCAGTTTTCTATATTCTCTCCCGGCGTTTCCGCAGCCGTTTTTATTAAAACCTACGTTCCCGCAGCAGATTTTTTTGCCGCGGGAGCGTTTTTTTTCATTTTTCTATTGACAAACCGTGAAAAACTTGGTATAATATCATGTGCCTTATTGGGAATATGCTGCACAAGGCGGCGGGGAACCCCGCAGCAACAATTTCAGCTTACGATAAAAATGAAGGAGGGATCTCTGCTATGGTAAGAACATATCAGCCTAAGAAGCGCCAGAGAAAGAAGGAGCATGGCTTCCGCAAGAGAATGGCTACCGCAAACGGCCGCAAGGTTCTCAAGAGAAGACGCGCTAAGGGAAGAGCTCAGCTCACCTATTGATCACCCTTTCCCCATCGATGAGGGAACGACTTTTTAAAACGTCACAACGCGAAGTGACAATACCGAAAACTCCCGATAAATTACGCGTTGCGCCTTTATCGGGGTTTTGCTTTATTCAGGTTTGAGGCAGGTGTCAAGGATTGAAATTCAGAGCAATCTGTGAAAATCATCTGTATTCCAAGGCATATTCCAAGGGCAAGCGGGCTGTGACCCGCAATTTGGCCGTATACGTCCTGCCGGACTATATGGCAGAGCGGCTGCGCCGTGCGCACCCGCAAAGGATCCGTGTCAATCGGATCGGGCTGACCGTGACCAAAAAGCTGGGTGGCGCCGTTGTACGCAACCGCACCAAGCGCATTCTGCGGGAGGCTTATCGCATGGTGGCACAGGAGTGCCCCATCAAAACGGGGTTTTTGGTCGTCATTGCGGCGCGTGAGCACGCAACCGAAATGAAATCGACCGCGCTTGCAGAGGATCTGCGTTACGCCCTTCGCAAGCTGAACATGTTAGCCGCATGAAGCATATCTGTATCTTCTTCATCCGGCTCTATCGCCGTTTTGTTTCCCCCATCAAACCGAAATGTTGCAGGTTTACCCCAACCTGTTCTGCCTATGCCATAGAGGCATATGAAAAACGTGGCTTTTTTGTCGGTACTGCGTTGACCGTCTGGCGCCTGCTGCGCTGCAACCCCTTTGGCCGCCCGGGGCATGACCCGGTGCCGGAAAAGAAGCAAAAGCGCATACCGATCACCAACATGGATAAGGGAAGCAAAGAGAAAAATTGAAATGGATGTAAATTATGTTTGATTGGATCGCATCAATATTCAAGTATCCGATGCAGTGGTTCTACTCGTTTACAGGCAGCTACGTCATTTCGCTGATCCTGTTTGCCCTGCTCGTCCGTATCCTGTTCCTCCCCATGACCATCCACCAGCAAAAGCTGCAGATCAAGGGTGCCAAGCTGCGTCCGCGCATTGCCATCATTGAAAAGAAGTATGAGGGGTTAACGGATCCGGAATCTCGCCAGAAGATGCAGCAGGAGATCATGGAGCTGCAGCAGAGGGAAGGCTACTCGCCCTTCTCCGGCTGTCTGCCGCTGCTTTTGCAGTTGCCCGTCATCATGGGTCTTTACCAGATCATCCGCAAGCCGCTGACCTTCCTGATGGATATCAGCAACGACACGGTAACGGCTATGATCAACTCGGTCAAGGGTGCCTTTGGTGGCAAATACGAGGGCTTGAATTTTGACAGCTTGATGGAGGATCAGATCACCCTGATCCGCATCATCAACGAAAACGGCTTCAAATTCCCGTCCGATATCGGCGCACCGGCCGAATATCCGGACCTTTCCTTCTTCGGCCTGTTCGATATGGGTCAGACGCCGGCCCTGTTCAACTGGCCTCTGCTGATCCCCATTCTGACCTTTGTGCTTGCCTACCTCTCTATGAAGCTGACGCGCAAGCTCAATCCCGCCCCCACCGCCCAAACGGCTGATGCAGCTGCCTCCAACAAGATCATGGAGATCTCCATGCCCTTGATGAGTGCCTTCTTCACCTTTGCCGTTCCCGGTGCCGTAGGCTTTTACTGGTTGATGGGCTACGTGTTCTCCATGCTGCAGACGGTCATTTTGGCAAAGGTCATGCCGATGCCTACGTTCACCGAAGAGGAGATCCGCCAGTACGAAAAGGAAATGAAGGCCTCCAAGGCCATCAGCCGCCAGGCGGCCGCGCAGCGTGCGCGTGTTCGCTCCCGCCATCATATTGATGATGACGATTATGAGACCGCTCCCCTGCCCGCCTCGCAGCAAAAGCAAAACGCCGCCAAGAAGTCCGGCGTGATCGAGGCTGCCCCCCAGAAAAAAGATAAAGAATAATTTTGACATCAGAAAGGATTCTCTACCGTGAAAAGAGAAGTAATTGCCATCGGTAAAGATGTACAGGAGGCACAGGCCAGCGCTGCCGAGCTGCTTGGCGCATCTTCCTCCGATAATATCGTATACGAGGTTTTGGAGTTCCCCAAAAAAGGGTTCTTAGGCATCGGTGCGCAGCCTGCCAAGGTAAAGGCCACCGTCGAGCTGCCGGATGAGGCACCCGTTCGCCACGAGAGAAAGCATAGCAAAAAGACTGAGGAGTTCGTTCCGCCGGCAGAGCCGACCGAGCCGCGTGAGGCAATGAAGCCTGACAGCGAGATCGTTTTGACCAAGATCGATGCTGCCGAGGGCGAGGATCGCTCCTTTGACTTCGTTAACCGCCTGCTTGCCAACCTTGGCATCAACGCCACGGCAACCCTCTACCACCAGGACGAGGGCGGCAGACGCATCTGCATTGACGGTGAGGATGCCGGCATGCTGATCGGCCACCACGGTGAAACGCTGGATGCCCTGCAGTACCTCTCCAACCTGGCATGCTCGAAAAAGAACATCAACGGTGAGCGCCTGCATGACCATGTGACCGTAGATATTGGCAGCTACCGCGCCAAGAGAGAAGAAACGCTGCGCGCCCTTGCACGCCGCATGGCCGCCAAGGCTCTGCGCAACAAGCGCAACGTCATGCTGGAGCCGATGAACGCTTACGAGCGCCGCATCATCCACTCGGAGGTTCAGGGCATTGCCGGTGTTTCTACCAACTCCATCGGCTCGGATAACAACCGCAAGGTCGTCATCTACCTGACCGACAAAAAAGCGGCTGCCGAAAAGGCCGAGGACTGATATGAATCAAATAGGCACAACCGTTGCCGCCATTTCAACCCCACCCGGCAAGGGTGGGGTTGCGCTTATCCGTGTGTCCGGCGCACAGGCGATCGAGATTGCCGCACGCTGCGTCAAGCTGCGCAGCGGCAAGCCGCTTTCTGCCCTTTCTGCACGGTATGCCGCCTACGGCGACGTGTATTTTGAGGGTGCGCCGATCGATGACGTGATCGTTACCCTGTATCGCGCACCGCATTCCTATACGGGTGAGGACACGGTAGAGATCTGCTGCCACGGCGGCAGCCTGCTGACAAAGACCGTCCTCTCCGCCCTGTTTGCCGCAGGTGCCGAGCAGGCCGGGCCGGGGGAATTTACCCGCCGTGCGCTGCTTGCCGGCCGCCTTTCCCTGACAGAGGCAGAGGCCATTGGCTGCCTGTTAGAGGCCGGCAGCACGGCGCAAATACGCCTGGCCGCATCGGATGCCCGATCAAGGCTTGCCGGCGAGCTGCAGGATCTGCATGATCGCCTGCTGACCCTGATCAGCTCTCTCTACGCGCGGATCGACTACCCGGATGAGGACCTTGGCGACCTCAGCGATGAGGAGACCGCCACTTGCCTGGAAAAGATCGATGAACGCATGACCGCGCTGCGTAAGACCTACCGCACCGGCCGTGCCATCAACGAGGGGATCCCTACCGTGCTGTGCGGCTCGCCCAACGTGGGCAAAAGCTCGCTGTATAACTACCTGGCAGGCGAGGATCTTGCCATCGTGACCGACCGCGCCGGCACCACGCGTGACGTGCTGGCCACCAACGTGCCGCTTGGCAGCGTGCTGCTGCGCCTGTTTGATACGGCCGGCCTGCGCGACACAGACGATCCCGTAGAGCAGATCGGCGTCTCACGCAGCCGCGCAAGGATGGAGGAGGGCGAGCTGCTGCTGGCCGTATTCGATGCCGCTTCTCCCTTAACGGAGGAGGACGCCGCCCTGCTTGCCGACCTGTCCGGCAGCGAAAAAACGGTCATCATCCTGCTCAACAAAAGCGACCTGCCGCAAAAGGTCGACCGGGCGGCATTTGCCGCCTTCCCGCACGTTTTGCCGATCTCGGCCGTCACCGGCGCGGGGATCGACCGCCTGCGTGCGTTGGTTGAAAAGCTCTTTACCGACGAGACCTTGCGCGTAGGGGAGGAGGCCATTCTCTCCTCGGCGCGGCAGTATGCCACCCTTTCGCGTGCGCAGGAATGCCTGCAAGCCGCCCTTTCCGCCTTCCGCGCCGGCATCCCGGCTGATGCGGCAGCAAGCGACCTGGAGCTTGCTCTCTCCGCCCTTGCCGATCTGGACGGCCGTGCGGTCAATGAGGAGATCATTGCCGATATCTTCAAGCGGTTTTGCGTTGGGAAATAATCATTCCCGGTACGGCCGCTCGCCCCGCCCGCGAAAAACGTAGATCACCGCCACGATCAGCGTGATCAGCGCAAGCCCTACGACCAGAACGGCAGCCCCTACCGAGATGTCCTCGTCTGCCGCATGCACAGCGCGTTGCCCCTGCCCTGCGCCGTCTGTTGTGCGCTCTGTTTCCTCACCCGGCATAAAGGGCAGCCCGCCGGTCGCATCCGGCGCGGTAGTGGTGCTACCAGCCTCCCGCTGCTGCTCGTTTGGCAGAATACTTTCTAACATGTGCATGCCCTCGCCGCACGCAGCCGCCGTCTTGATCCCAAGCAGCGGAAAAGCCAGCAGCAAGGCAGCAAAGCATGCAACCAAGCAACTATACAATTTTTTCATGTTTCCTCTCCTTTCCCAAACAGTATGTGCGGAAAGCGAGGAAAGTATAAGGAACACGGCCATGGAAAACAAACGCTTTCAAAAAAATGATGACGGATTTGTCTGCAAGAATTGCGGATTTGCCGTGCAGCCGCTTGGCTACAGCTCCCGCAATCATTGCCCCAAGTGCCTCTGCTCTCTGCACGTGGATGTCAACCCCGGCGACCGGCAAAATGACTGCGGCGGGATCCTGCGCCCCATCCGCGTGGAGACCGACCCGCGCAAGGGCTATATCATCATTCACAAGTGCGATCGGTGCGGGGAGATCCGGCGCAATCGCGCGGCAAACGAGGCCGCCGTGCAGCCGGACGATATCGACCTGCTGATCAGGCTAACAGCCGGCCTCGGCTGATCACCGATCCCATAACCATAAAAAGAAGTCCCGCGCCGTAGCGCGGGGCTCTTTTTTATAAAGAACGCAAAACAGTTCTATAAGTTACAGCAGATCGAGCCATGCGAAAATCGCCAAAAGGAGGTCACCCCTCACAGGTGTTATTTTCGGTTACCACCTCGGTGCAATTGACGCAGCAGACGGCCTGCTCGCAGGTCGGGTGGTTTTTCACGGTGGCATAACGGCCAATGCGGTTGTGCCGCACGGTCAGGCCCTTGGTTGCCGAGACGAAAATGGCAGAATTGGCCGTATCGTCGATCTCGTTGTTCTCGATCAGGATGTCACGGTGCACGCCTGCCGGGTAATCGGCATAGCCGGCATCATGGCTGGCCTTGACCACGATGGCACCCATATTGGCCGGGTCACCGATGAAGGCGCATTTTTGTATGCTGTTGTTCCTCATGACCACGTTTTGCGCCGGGCCGACCTCAAACCAGAAATTGATATCGGGGGCAACGATGATGGCGGGGAGCGAGATGCGATCCATCCGGCAATTTTCGATCACCACGTCCCGCGTCTGAATGAGAAACGCACGGGCGCGGTTGCGGGTGACCGTGCAATTGGCAATATGCACGCTGGGCAGGTAGGCAAGATTGGCAACCACATCCCCCTCTGCCACGCCGGCAGGCAGGGCATCCAGCACCAGCCTGTCGCCCGTGTAGTCACGCACAACGGCCGTGCCCTTGGGCAGGAAGGTCTTGGGGTCATAAAACTCAACCGCATCCCCCGCCTGCGACCAGGCAGGCTCGGTCGGCTGCTTGCTCCAGCCGTCTACAAAATGCACGGTGCTTTCCGCGGCATCTGCTGCGGTGAGGATGCCGGCGCGGCTATGCACGTTTACCGCGTCATCCCCCAGCCCGTCAAAGACCGAGTTAAGAACGGTCAGCTTGCCCGTCATGCCGGCGATATGAATGGCATCGGCATTCGAGGACATCAGCTGCTGCGTGCCATCCCGGAAGGTGATGACCACGTGGTCAAAGGTCACGCTGCCGCTGCGCTGGCCGATGAAGAACGAGCCGCAAACGGCCTGGTAGATGGTGATATCCTTAAAGAGCGTATCACCCGAGGCTACGTGAACGACCACGCCTGCCCCGTTGAGGCAGAGACGCAGGTTGACCGCCTCGCCGATCGAAAGCTTGTTCACGTTCCCGACGTTCCGGCAGGAGATCTTGAGCAGCCCTGCGCCGATCTTTTTCACGGAAAAATCAGTCTCCCAGACCGAGAAGTGATAGTTGGGCGCACCGTCCGGGTCAAAGCTCATGCCGGCTCTGTAATATTCCTCGCCGGTCATGCCGGCAAATTCCGGGTAAAGGCGCAAAACGAAGGATGGCTCCTCCCCTGCGTCGATCTCCTCGACCGTGCCGGCTACACTGACGTAGTCGGCATAGTCGACCGAGAAGTTTTCCAGCGTAACGCCCGTACAGTGGTCAACTACGAAAAGGCCAGAGCTCGCCTGTGCCTCATGCACCTTGCTATCGTATCCCGTATGCATAAAATGGGTGTCCTGGCCACAGATCTTAACGTTCTTCTTCCCACTGACGATCAGCGGGTGCGAAACGTATACCGTGCCGGACGGAAGCAGAACGGTATCCCCCTCCGCTGCGCGGTCGATCAGCTGCTGCAGGTGCTCGGTCATGTCCCTGTTTTTCATAGCAACACTTCCTTTCGAATACAGATATCGATCGATCAGAACTGAAAATAGTTTTCTGCGTTGCGGTAGCAGATATCGGTGATGATCTTGCCAAGTGCCTCTTCATCATCCGGGTATTCGCCCTCCTCTACCCACTTACCGAGCAGGTTGCAGAGGATGCGGCGGAAATATTCGTGGCGCGGGTAGGAGACCAGGCTGCGCGAGTCGGTCAGCATGCCGACAAACTGCGAAAGCATGCCGAGGTTGGCAAGCGCACACATCTGTGCCTCCATGCCGTCACGATTATCGTTGAACCACCAGCCGGAGCCGAACTGCATCTTGCCGGCGGGGCTGCTCTGGAAGTTGCCGATCATGGCACCGAGGACGTAATTATCCTTGGGGTTTAAGGTATAGAGAATGGTCTTGGGCAGCCCGGCACCGCTATCCATGCTGTCTAACAGGCGGGAAAGCCCCTCGGCCACGCGGAAATCGTTGATCGAATCAAAGCCGGCATCCGCCCCCAGCTTGCGGAACATGCGCGTGTTATTGTTACGCAGCGCACCGATGTGCAGCTGCATGGCAAAATTATGCTTCTTATACTCACCACCCAGGTGCAGCATGACGGCCGTGCGGAAGACGTCTGCCTCCTCAACGGTCGGCACTACGCCCGCCATAGCCTTATCAAAGGCAACGTGCGGGTCACCCACTGCAAAGGCCACGCGCTCAAGCGAGTGGTCGGAGAGGCGGCAGCCGCGCTCGGCAAAGAAGGCGATCCGTGCCGAAAGGAAGGCAAGCAGCTCCTCGTAGGTGGTCACACCGGCTGCCTTCATATAGAGCGGGAAGCTATCCTTTTCCACAGCCAACGCCTTATCAGGGCGGAAGGTGGGCAGCACCTTGACGGGGTAGCCCTCCTCGCGCAGCTGGCGGTGGAAGGCCAGACAGTCGATGGGGTCATCGGTGGTGCAGAGCACGCGCACGTTCGAGCGCAGGATCAGGTTACGGGCAGAAAAGGCCGGATCCTTCAGCTTCTCGTTGCAGGCATCGTAAATGCGGCGTGCGCTCTCCTTACACAGCGGCTCGTCAATATCAAAATATCGCTTCAGCTCCAGCGCGGTCCAGTGATAGAGCGGGTTGCCGATCAGCCCGGGCATCATAGCCGCGTAGGCCTCGAATTTCTCATACGGATCCCCGTCTCCGGTAATCAGGCTTTCATCAATACCGGCGGTACGCATTTGGCGCCATTTGTAATGGTCGCCACCGAGAAACAGCTCGGTCACGTTCTGGAAGCGATAGTCCTTGGCGATCTGCTCTGGGCTCAGATGACAGTGATAGTCAATGATGGGCTGCCCCTCTGCATATTTCTCATACAAACGGCGGCCTGTCTCGTTTTTCAGCATGAAATGGCGGTTAATGATTCCCATAGCGATACCTCACAGTTTTTATCGTATAATTTATTATAACAGAGTAAAAAGCGGCTTTCCTATTGCATTCTTTACTTTTTTATTTTGCGTGGAATATGCAAAAGCGACTGTCTCAAAAACGATGCGGGCAAACAAGTCTCCCTTATATGCGAAGAATGAGCGGGAAATCGATCCCACTCATTCTTTTTTGTTTGCGGTTATGCCAAAAGGCGACAGTCCCTTTTGTTGTTATTCCATTTCTGAAGCGTCACCCTCCAGGATATGGTGATCGACAAGCGAAATGCTTGCCCCGTGCTGCGTGGGCAGCACGTCCAGCACCTCGATGATATTGCCGCTTTCCTTCAGCAGTGAGCCGGGCAGATAGAGCGTCATCTGCGGGCCGCAGGAATCGTAGCGGCCGAGCGAGAAGCCGTTGACCCAGATATAGCCGTGTGAGAACCCTTCAAAATGCACGTAGCTGTCTACGTTTTCACGGGCGGCAAACTCACCGCGTAAGAACACGGGCTTGTTTTCCACGAAAGCGGCCTCTTCATTCTTCTGCCACGCAAGGCGGGAAAGATCGTCCAGCGGCAGGGTGCGCGTCTCACAGCCGTACAGCCTGATACCGAAGGTCAGGGCGGTCATGCCCTTACGCTCGGTAGGCATCTGATGACCGTAATTCACGCGGCCGGTGTTCTCTACCAGCACGTCCACGCGCGTGGGCTGCGGCTTGGGGGTATAGATCGCTTTGCCGTTCTGAACCGGCGCACCGGCAGTCTTGACACCGCGATCACGCATATAGGTGGCAAAATATTCGCCGTCGGTATAGATGCTGGCGCGGTCACGCATATCCTCCGGCTCCAGCGGGCGGGCGCTGCCCTCGTAGCCATCCAGCTCCTGGGTGTACAGGATCATGCCGTAATTCTGGCCGTAATCCTCCATCGGGCGGGGCAAAACGCCCTCCGAATAAAGACCGGTCAAGGCATCCAGGTTATCAAACAGGGGGGCAGCCTTGTCAAGCGTGACCGTTACGGCCTGCGTTTCTCTTGCGGGCGGCTCATGCGGGCGCGTGGGGCGGCCGAGGTATTTATCCAGCTCGTCACGGCAGAGGTAGAATTTCTCGGTAGGAATACCCTCCTCGCTGATCAGCGCATCCACGTCATACGAGGTGGTGTGCGGCACGTAACGCGGGGCGGGTGTACCCGGTCTTGGCGAATAGGAGCCGCCGTAGTTGGCACCACCCATGAAGCCAAAGTTGCTGCCGCCCGAGAACATATAAAAGCAGACGTTGCCGCCAAGCTCCAGCGCCTCACGAAATGCATCCGAGGTGTCAGCCGGCTCACGGTGGTAGAAGGGCTCGCCCCAGTGCATGGAGCGGCCTGCCCAGAATTCACCGATAAAATAAGGCGAATCAGACATTTTATCGGCTATCATAGCGGCATGGGCAGAGCTGCCGCGGGTAGCGCGGTAGTTCACGCCGATAAAGTCATCGCCGTGGCGACCAAAGGTGATGTGCGCGCTGGTACCTCCATCGGTGGTGTAGAGCGGCACGTCTACGCCGTTTTCACGCATCAGCCGAGAAAGCTGGTCAATATAGGCATGGTCATTGCCGTAGCTGCCGTACTCGTTTTCGATCGCCACAGCCAGGATCGGGCCACCGTTTGTGGAAAGATACGGGCGAAAAACGGGAATAAGCTTTTCATAATACCGCCGCACAGCCTTCATATAAGCCGCATCACAGGAGCGGATGACCATTTCCCGGTCGCGCAGCAGCCAGGCCGGCAGACCGCCCAGATCCCACTCCGAGCAGATGTAGGGCGAGGGGCGCAGGAACACGTAAAGGCCGCGGTCGGCACAGGCCTGCAGATAGGCGGCCAGGTCTAAATGCCCCTCAAAGCAATATTGCCCGGGCTTTGGCTCATGCGCGTTCCACGGCACGTAGGTCTGGATCACGTTCAGACCAAAATCCGCGGCCAGGTCAAGCCGCTTGCCCCAATCGGCCGGCAGGATGCGAAAATAATGGATGTCCCCCGCGATCACGCGGAAGGGCTCACCATCCAGATAAAAGGAATTTTTGTCAAAGGTCAGCATGGATCTGTTCATGTGACGTTCCTCCTTCTTTTGTTGGTTACATCATAGCATAACAGCAAGGGCGGTGGCTATGTACAAATCGACTTTTGGCTTGGACAAATCAACTTTTACTTGACGAAAGCCGTTTTTTGGATTACAATAGTATAAGAGGGGAGGTGCCTTTGGTGACAGACAAGCGAATACGCATGCAGCCAGAGGCGGCTGCGCTTCTTCTGCTGTTGGTGGAATGGGCGCTTTCTCTTGCCTCACGCTTTGTGGGCGGCCTGCCCGGCAGCCTGCTGCACTACGCCTCTTATCTCGTACCGATCGCGCTTTTTTTGCTGCTTTTGGCAGAGCGGCGGGAGATCGCGGCAGAACGGCCGACCACCGCAGGCCTTTTGCGCGTGCTGCCGCTTTTGCCGGTCTTTTTAGCCGCGGTGATGCTGATCTCCACCGTGACAAGCTACCTGATGGCGTTGCTTGATATGCCCACCGTAGGCGGTGCGGCGGGGGACGGGCCGTTTTTCTCGCTGCTTGTCTCGCACGCGCTGCTGCCCGCCCTGCTGGAGGAGGGTCTCTTGCGCCTGTGCATTCTCACGCTTCTTGCCCGCCGCTCACCTGCGCAGGCCGTTTTACAGTCGGCCTTGCTGTTTGCCCTGCTGCATGCCAGCCTGTATCAGCTGCCGTATGCCTTTGTGGGCGGTGTCTTTTTGGCATTGGCGGCCTTATACGGCGGCTCAGTGCTGTACGCCATGCTGTTTCACTTTTTGAACAACCTGCTCTCGCTTGCGATGCAGCGCATCCCACGCCTCGTGGGAGACGAGGCAGGGCTGTGGGTCGATCTCGGCCTTGCTTTTATCGTATTTGCCCTAGCGGCATGGGGGGTATTGGTCTTGCTGAAGCGCATGAGAAAAAGAGAGGCGCCACTCCCGGACCCGAAGGGCTGGCTACGCTCACTGCTCTGCTCCCCCCTCTTATTGTACGTTTTGCTGATGCTGTGCTATATTTGCTTATAGGAGAAGATCATGGATGAAATCATAACCCCTGCCGTGCAGGAGGAGGATCTGATACATATGCGCCGCGCCCTCGCCTTGGCTGAGGAGGCAGCCGCGCAGGACGAGGTGCCGGTGGGTGCCTTGATCGTACACCACGGCAAGATCATTGCGGAGGCGTACAACACGCGGGAAACGAGCAAATGCGCTACCCACCATGCAGAGGTGCTGGCCATTGAGGCGGCCTGCCGCGCGTTAGGCGGCTGGCGGCTGCCCGATTGCACCCTGTACGTAACGCTGGAGCCCTGCCCCATGTGCGCAGGGGCGATCGTCAATTCCCGCATTGACCGCGTGGTGTATGCCGCGCCCGACCTGCGGGCGGGGGCCTTTGGCTCGGTGGTGGATCTGAACGCCCTGCCGCTCAATCACAAGCCGCTCATCACCCCGGGGGTATGCGGGGAGGAAAGCAAAAGCATCCTTTCTGCCTATTTCCGGGCAAAAAGGAAGAAGAAGGCGCAAGAATAAAAAACGGTCTGCCGAATGGGCGATGTCCTTGTCGGAAAAATCACCTGACGTGGTAGGGGCGAACTGCGTTCGCCCGCGGGCGTTCAAAGAACGCTCCTACGGATAATAAAAATTGAACCGCATAAAACAAAGATTAGCCCCGACAGATTTCAAACAATGAAAACCTGTCGGGGTTTGCTTATTCATTTTCAGAATTAAATAAATACATATCAATATCTATTTGTGTTCTTGTTGCGTGACAAAAATCAATTACATCAAGAGGTGGCGCAAGACAAGGATTGATATCATCAACATGAATGTAAGGCACAATCTCCAAAAAGAACTCAACATCATTTTCTTCTCTAATTTGATTTAGTATGGCAATCTTATCAAGTAACATGGAAATTGTTTTTCTCATTTGATTCTCTACATACACATCATATTCCGCACATCTACCAATTTCCCAATGAGCAAATTCGTACTTTGTACCATTACGTCGCACATCACCAATTTTCCAACTCTTTTCAGGTGTAAGGTTCAGTAATGCAGAAACATCGTCAGGATTGAAATTTCCAACAATCTTGAAATATGTATAGCAACTATTTCGTGTATTCATATAAGCCTCCGAAATGTTTTGTTTTATCGCCAGTTTCGCCTTTGTATTACAAAGGCATGGGGCAAAGCCCATACCCCTATTCTTGTTTTGCCTTAATTGTATTTAGCGAGGAAATTAACATTCGGCGTATAGC
>JAZQLY010000007.1:0-10044 GCA_045543015.1 Eubacteriales bacterium | reverse complement strand
TGCCGCAACTTGTACTACAGAGGGCAAAACCGAGGGTAAGCATTGTTCACGCTGCAATGAAATTTTTGTTGCACAAGCTGTCTTGGGTAAACTTGGACATATTGAAGTTATAGATACGGCTATTGCCGCAACTTGTACTACGGATGGCAAAACCGAGGGTAAGCATTGTTCACGCTGCAATGAAATTCTTGTTGCACAAGCTGTCTTGGGTAAACTTGGACATATTGAAGTTATAGATACGGCTATTGCCGCAACTTGTACTACAGAGGGCAAAACCGAGGGTAAGCATTGTTCACGCTGCAATGAAGTATTAATAGTGCAGGAAGTAATCGGTCCTCATATGTGGGAGTTAAAAGAAGAATCACTTCTGCCAACGTGGGAAAAAGCTTACATTTGTCAACTGTGCCAAAACAAAAAAACAGAAACCATAGGTATAATTGTTAGTTCAAAGTCCGTTGACAGTACAAATATATTTATTGATCATAGTGTGCAATATAAAGGACAGTATAGTTATTGTATTACATCAAAAACTCCGATTTATATAGGCTTGGAACAAAACCTACAGTTAAAACCGAATACTACCTATATAATTTCTGCAAATGTAAAAACTGAGGATGTCATCAGTCATGATAATCAGTTTTTTTCGTTGGGTGCCAACCTATCTGCTGAAGAAATTTATAATAATTCAAAGGGAAACTTAGGATATTCTGATTGGAAAAAAATAAGTGTTATTGCTCAATCCGATAGTCAGGGAAAGCTGACAGCATCCATGAATTTAGGATATTGGTACAATGATTGTTCCGGAACGGTATGGTTTGATGGGCTTACTATTACGGAAGTAACAGATAATAACGAAAAAACATCTACTTGGAAGTTTTTATTCGTGGTGTTAGAAAACACATCGCTAAAAATGTATGATTCAGAATTAGATCAAGAACTCAACTTGTCTTACCATTTGACTGATAAGCAATATGCTGCGCTTTGTAAAAGCATTGATGATTTTCAAACAGACATGAACAAAATAGCGAATGGTAGATTCCTTTCTGATGTATCTACGATAAAATGCTCTGCTGAATTTTCAACCTATAATAAGATATCTGCAGGTTATTATATTAATTCCGAATCAGCTTTGGACTATTTGCTATCTCAAAACATAAACCTTGAGAATTATGATCATGTGGTGTTTTTATCTTGCTTTCCTGAATTACCACGAACATATTGGGGATTAGGAGGAACCTATCTTGATAAATATATCGGGTATTCTCAAATGGTGTATGGGAATTGGTGCGAATGGTACTGCTATGATGTTAGTCCAACCAGTTGGCCTGCAGGCGTTATTGTTCATGAATTCTTGCATTTTATGGAAACATATGCAAGAGAATTTGGATACGAAATAGCTTCTCCGGATCAAGCACAAAACTATGGGTATGAAAATGTAGATGATTGGCGAAATTACTATACAGATTTTATTAATAATGAAATCCATAACAATGAAAAAATAGGGATTCCGGAGTTTTTGTGGTATTATCCACCAACATCTCTAAAATAAAAAACTCATTATTAAAAACATTTTTTAAAAATTACATAGGCTTCGTTGCAAGCATGGTGTTGCGCCCCGGGAGATAGCGGTCAAGTGCAACTCCCATCATCGCCAAGGGGTTAGTATACCCACTACAAAATTTCATAGATCGACAATTTCATAAAACCATGATAAAATCGATCCTGCATAGAATGGAGGAACATATGATAAAAAACACTTGGCGCGTGATCCTGCTCGTCACCCTGTCTTGTTTATGCATCATTTCCCTTATCTCCTGTGGAGAGGGGATAAACGGAGAGGAAGCAAAAGCCTTTATAAATGATTTCTTTGCAGCGATCGTTGCCGAGGATTATGAAAAAGCCGAGAGCTTTCTTCACCCCGAGCGCCCTGCTGATTTAGACAGCTTCTTACCGGATATAGAAAAGAACGAGGGGCTGGATTTTCAAGCAGGCATAGAAATTGAAAGGTTCACGGGCTTTTCCTCCTCGCTTTATGATAGCACCGTAAACGGCTCGACCTATGAATTAAGGATGCGCACAAGGGTAGGCGAGGCGAATGTGATCTTTGCCATTGAAATCGTAAAAAACGAAAATGGCTACGGAATTTATAATCTGAATATAGATACATAATTTAAAAAGTTTTAAAAAAGAGGCTGTCACAACAGCCTCTTTTTGTATACGGTAGGGTTTTCACCCGTGTGCTTTTTAAAGAAGGAGGAAAAATAATTGCCGGAGGAAAAATTCATCCGCTCGGCGATCTCGGCAACCGCGCAGCCCTCCTCCAGCAAGGCGGCGGCGCGGCGCACGCGCAGGGTGGTGTAATACGCCTTGGGGCTGATGCCCGCATACTGGCGAAACAGCTGCTTGATATAGCTGACGCTGACGCCGCATTCCCGCGCAAAATCGGAAAGCGTCTTGTTTTCGCACACGCCCTCCGTCATTGCGGTGACCAGCCGGCGATACTCGATCGCGGCGGGAGAGGTATCCGGCCGATGCTCTGCCCGCTCCCGGCCCAGGTTGATGAGGAAGGAGGAAAGGTGGTCTGCCACCTCCTGCCCGACATACGGCGAACGGTTCTCCCCGGAAAGAAAGGCGGTGATCCGTTCACAGATCGCGGCGTACTGCGCCCCCTCCTCTGCCCCCGGTACAAAGATGCCCTTTTTTAATTCCTCCGGCAGCTGGCCGGTAGCATGAAAGGTCATAATGTACCCCGCAGGCGACGTGCCGCCCGCACTTCTGATGCGGTGAAACTCCATGGGGGCATGCAGGATCATATGATTTTTCTTCAGCAAATAGACCTTTTCATCCTCGGTCACCTCTACCATGCCGTCCGTCAAATAGATGACCTCCCACAGGTCATGGCTCTCGCCGTGAAAGACAAAGCCGGCATCCCAGGAAAAATGAAAGGAGGTATAAAAGCCGTCAATTTGAAACTCTCTCGCTACAGGCTGAATATGCATTTGGCTCTCCGTGTCTAAAATTATATATTTTATGTCTTTTTGCGTATTGATTTATGCTTTTAGACCTGTTACAATGATTATACCATATAAAATTCATCCTGTCAATGAGGTGGAGCATGAAAGAAAAAGTAAAGATCGGTTATATCGGCCTTGGCAGACGCGGCATGGCCGTGCTGCGCCAGAACTTGGTATTCATGGAGGACATTGAGATCAGCACGATCTGCGATCTCTCCCCCGCCAGAATGGAGGCTGCGCGTGCGCTGATCGCCGAGCATATGCACACCGAGCCGGCCATGACGACCGACTACCACGATATTCTGAACGATCCCGCGATCGACGCTGTATTTATTATGACCTGCTGGAGCGGCAGACCGGAAATGGCCATGGAGGCTATGCGTGCCGGCAAATACACCGGCATTGAGGTAGGCTGTGCCGATAATCTGCAGCTGTGCTTTGACCTGGTCAAGACCTATGAGGAGACGGGCGTGCCCGTTATGATGCTGGAAAACTGCTGCTACGGCCGCCGCGAGATGATGGTGCTGAACATGGTCAAGCAGGGGCTGTTTGGCGAGCTGGTGCATTGCACGGGCGGTTACCACCACTATCTCAACGAGGTGGAGCTGTTCTTGAATATTGACAAAGAGGACCCTGCCCACTACCGCCTGGCACACTACCGTGACGAGAACCGCGAAAACTACCCCACCCACGAGCTGGGGCCGATCTCCAAGGTGCTCTCGATCAACCGCGGCAACCGCTTTGTTTCGCTTGCCTCCTTCGGTTCCAAGAGCGTGGCCATCAAGGACTACGCCAAGGAGCATTTGGGAGAGGACAGTATTTACGCCAAGCAGGACTACAAGCAGAGCGACATCGTGACCACCATGCTGACCTGCGCCGGCGGTGAAACGGTCACGCTCGTGTTGGATACCACCCTGCCCCGTGCCTATTACAGCCGCAACTTCTCTGTTCGCGGCACGCGCGGCATGTCCTCGGAGGAGAGACAGGTCGTGTTCCTTGAGGGCATGAAGGAGGAGATCGCCAACAACGAGGAGGAGATGTACGCAAAGTATGACCACCCCCTGCACGCCGAGTATGTGAAAAAGGGCGTCAAGGAAGGTCACGGCGGCATGGACTGGCTGGTCTGCCGCGCCTTTATCGAGAGCGTAAAAAGCGGTACCAATACGCCGATCGACGCCTATGATACTGCCACCTGGCTGGCGGTGGGCGTTCTCTCACAGGAGTCGCTTGCAAACGGCAACCGTGTGGTCGAATTCCCCGACTTTACAAACGGCAAATGGCAAAGCCGCGAGCCTGTGGTACGCGGCAAATACTGCCTGGACGAGATCGTCTGCGACGATAGCGTTTCGGTGGTTTGATGAACAGGAAAGCAGCACCACGGGTGCTGCTTTCTTTTTTTCTTGACTTTGTTCCTATGCCGTGATATAATAGCCAAAAAGCAATGAGAGGTTACAACGGTATGAGACTTACGTTGGCTGACATAGAGGCCGTTACACAAGGGGCCATGGAGATAACCGAAACGGATGGCTACATACGCTTTTTGCGTTTTACCGAGCGGGAAGCATCCGTCATAAACAGTCCGAACCTGCTCCACCCTGCGGGCGTACAGCTGGAATTCAAGACAAACGGCACGCATCTGCAGCTTTGCGGACGGACGAAGGACATTTTCAAGGTGCGCAGCTATTACGCCATTGACGTGCTGGTAGACGGCAAGCTGATCGGCTATACCGGCAACCTGCGGGATGAGGATGCCACCGGCAATTACGCCTGGTGCAATTATCCGGACGGTGAATTTTCCGCTGATTTTTCGCTGGGGGAAGGAGAGAAATGCGTGCGCATCGTGCTGCCCCATTCCATACAGACAGAGCTTTCCACGCTGACGGTCGAGGGGGCTACTTACATCACACCCGTCAAGCGAGAAAAAGTGCTGCTTGCCTACGGGGATTCGATCACGCAGGGATATGACGCTCTGCATCCCTCTCTCACCTACGCCATGCGCCTGGCAGATGCCATGGGGGCTACGCTTTATAACAAGGCCATTGGCGGCGCACAGTTTGCACCCGCGCCAGCCGAGGCACCTGCCGGCGTGAAGCCGGATACCATTCTGGTTGCCTACGGCACCAACGATTGGGCCTGCCGCGCAAGAGAAGAGCTGGAGCGCAACGCCCGCCACTTTTTTGAAACACTCACCGCACAGCAGCCGGGCGTACCCATCTACGCGCTTACCCCCATCTGGCGCAAGGAGTGCGAGAGCAAAAAACCGTTTGGCAGCTTTGCGGAGCTTGCCGACATGATCGGGGAGATCTGTTCGGCTTACCCTACCGTGCGTGTGATCAATGGCTTTGACCTGGTACCGCACGAGGAAAAATGGTTTGGCGACCTTTGCCTGCACCCAAACGATGCCGGCTTTGCCGCATATGCCGCAAATCTGCTGAAGGAAATGGAAAGCTCCCGGTAACGCTGCATCCCGGTGAGCAGATAAACATAAAGAAAAAAGCCCTTTCGGGCTTTTTTCTTTATGCATTAGCCAGCTCCTTGCAAACAGCTTTGATCGTTTCGATCGCCTCGGCAAGCACGGCCTGCCCGATATTGAGCGCGGGCAGGAGGCGCACCTTATCCTTGGCGGTCAGGCAGAGCACGCCGCGCTCCATGCACACGCGCACCACCTCAGAGGCGGGCGCGGTGGTCTTGATGCCAACCATCAGCCCCATACCGCTGACGGCCTCTACGCCGGGGGCATTTTGCAGCGCGGTGCGGATATAATCACTCTTTTCACGCACGGCGGCAAGAAGCTCGTCATCCATGCGCTCCAGCACGCTGATGGCGCCCGCACAGGCAACCGGGTTGCCACCGAAGGTGGAGCCGTGATCGCCAAAGCCAAGCACGGTTTCTACTTTTTCGCCAAGCAGGGCCGCGCCAAGCGGCAGACCGCCGCCAAGCCCCTTGGCCGTGCTGACCACGTCGGGCGTGATGCCCATTTGCATATACGCGTAGAGCGAGCCGGTACGGCCGTTGCCGGTCTGCACCTCGTCAACCATCAGCAGCACGTCATGCGCACGGCAGAGGCGCTCTGCCTCCTTGACGTAGGCGGGGTCAAGTGCGATCACGCCCCCCTCGCCCTGCACACATTCAAGCAGCAGCGCAGCCGTATCCGGTGCGGTGATGGCCTCCTCCAGCTGCGCAAGATCGCCCGCCTCAATATGGCGGAAGCCGGGCGTCAGCGGCTGAAACAGCTCGTGATAATGGTCCTGCCCCGTGGCGGCCAGGGTAGTCAGCGTGCGGCCGTGAAAGCTGTTCCACAGGGTGACGATGGTGGCTCTGCCCTCTCCCTTTGCGGCAGCGTATTTGCGTGCTACCTTGATCGCGCACTCGTTCGCCTCGGCGCCCGAGTTGCAGAAAAAGACCTTTTTCATCCCCGTGCGGGTGCAAAGGATCTCTGCCAGACGCGCACAGGGGGCGGTATAATACAAATTGGAGGTGTGCTGCACCTTGCCAAGCTGCTCGGTGACGGCGGCCATCCATGCGTCATCCGCAATGCCAAAGGCAGTAACGCCGATGCCCGAGCCCATATCGATGTAGCGTTTGCCGGTCTCATCATAGACAAGCGAGCCCTTGCCCGAGACGATCTCTACCGGGAAACGCTTATAGGTGCCCGCTACGTAGGCACCGTCCTTTTGCTTTACTTCACTCATGCCGTTCTCCCATCACCATCGTACCCGCGCCCTCGTCAGTCAGGATCTCCATCAGGATGGAGTGCGGGATGCGGCCGTCCATAATAATCACATTTTTTACGCCACGCTCGATCGCCTCGATGCAGCAATTGACCTTGGGGATCATACCGCCCGAGATCACGCCCTCGTCATACAGGCTCTTTGCCTCGGCAATGGTGATATCGGGGATCAGCGTGGTGGGATCATCCTTATCACGCAGGATGCCGGCAATATCGGTCATCATGATCAGACGCTCTGCCCCCAGCGCACCGGCAATGTAGGCAGCAGCGGTATCCCCATTGATGTTATAGGCATTGCCCTCTTTATCGCAGCCGATGGTGGAAATGACCGGAATATAGCCCTTTTCCAGCAGGTCGGTGACCGGCTCGATATGGATATTGGTGATCTTACCGACGTAGCCAAGCCGCTCGTCCTTGCAGGTTGCCTCGATCAGACGGCCATCCATGCCCGAAATGCCCATGGCCTTGCCGCCCTTCATTTCCAGCAGGTTGACCAGCGTTTTGTTGACCTTACCGGCCAGCACCATTTGCACGATGTCTACCGTCTCCCGGTCGGTCACGCGCAGGCCGTCTACAAACTCCGGCTTTTTGCCCAGCTTGTCCATGAGATCGTTGATCTCCGGCCCGCCGCCATGCACCAAGACGATCTTGACGCCGATCAGGTGCAGCAGCACGATATCCTCCATGACCTGCTGCTTCAGCTGCTCATTGATCATGGCGTTGCCACCGTATTTGACCACAACGATCTCTCCGTTGTAGCGACGAATATAAGGCAGTGCCTGCGTCAGCACCTCTGCGCGCTGCGCGTTTGAAAAATGCAGATCCATCTCTTTTCTCCTTAAGTCCGATAGTCACCGTTGATCTTCACGTAATCGTAGGTCAGATCACAGCCCCAGGCGGTTGCACAGCCCTCGCCCGTGCCGACCGAGATGAGGATCTCGATCTCCTTTTCCAGCAGGATCTCCTTAGCCTTTTCCTCCGAGAACGCAACGCCGGCACCGTTTTGGCAAACGGTGATCTCCCCCTTGCCGCTGCGGAAGGCAACGTCTACCCGCGTCACGTCCACGTCTGCACCGCTGTAGCCGATGGCGCACAGAACGCGCCCCCAGTTGGCATCTGCCCCGAACATAGCCGCTTTGAGAAGGCTGGAGCAGATGACGCTCTTGGCAACCGTCTTGGCAGTGGAGATATCCTTGGCGCCGCTTACGCGGCATTCCAGCAGCTTGGTAGCCCCCTCGCCGTCGCCCGCGATCATACGGCAGAGATACATATTCACGCTGTTCAGCGCACACATAAAGGCAGAGAAATCCTCGCCCTCCCCAGTGATCATTGCATTGCCGGCCATGCCGTTGGCAAGCACGGTGACCATATCGTTTGTGGAGGTATCCCCATCTACGCTGACCATATTAAAGGTATCGGCAATATCGGCCGAGAGTGCCTTTTGCAGCATAGCGGGAGAAATTGCCACGTCGGTGGTGATAAAGACCAGCATGGTAGCCATGTTGGGGTGGATCATGCCGCTGCCCTTGGCAATACCGCCTATGCGGCAGGTCTTGCCACCCACGGTAAACTCTATGGCGATCTCCTTCTTGACGGTATCGGTGGTCATAATACCCTCGGCAGCGGCATCGCTGCCATCTTTGGAAAGAGAGGCGACCAGCGCGGGCATGCCCGCCTTGATCGGATCAAGCGAGAGCGGCTGCCCGATCACGCCGGTGGAGGCAACGACCACGTCGCTTGCCTTGATAGAAAGTGCCTCTGCTACCAGATCACTCATCCCCTCGGCGATCTCAATGCCGTTTTCGTTACAGGTATTGGCATTGCCGCTGTTGCAGACGACCGCCTGCGCCACGCCGTCCGCCAGGTGATTCTTGGTAACGGTCAGAGGTGCGCCCTTGACCAGGTTGGTGGTATATACGGCAGCAGCCGAGGCGGGCACCTCGCTATAGATCAGCGCAATGTCCTTTTTGGTGCGATTGTGGCGAACGCCGCAATGCACGCCGCCTGCGGTAAAGCCCTGCGCGGCGCAAACGCCGCCTTCGATCTGTTTCATCATATTCTTCCCTTTCTTATACAGACAGCCCGGTATCTTCTTCTACGCCGAGCAGGATATTCATGTTTTGGATAGCAGCACCCGAGGCCCCCTTGCCAAGGTTATCAAACCGGGAGATCAGCAGCAGGCGCTCCTCGTTGCCGGTGACGGTAATCTGCATATCGTCTCTGCCGGAGAAAGCAGAGGCTGAGAGAAAGCCCCCCTCGTCTGCCGCCTCAGCCACGCGGACCAAGCCGGTCTTGTAATAAGCGCGGTAGGCCTCCAGCAGGTCGGCTACGCCCCCCTTTACCTGCGAGGCGTGCAGGGGCACGGTAACCTCCATGCCGCTGTAATAGGGGGCCACGATCGGGCAAAAGACGGGTGCGGACGAAAGACCGCACACGGCTGCCATCTCAGGCAGGTGCTTATGCTTTTGGCCAAGGCCGTACTGGCGCGGGCCATCAAAAAGCGGATCCCGCTCTGCTGCCTCGTAGGCCGCGATCATCTGCTTGCCACCGCCGGAATAGCCGGTAAGCGAATGGGCGGAAAGCAGCGTGTCCGGCATGAGCAGCCCGGCACGCACAAGCGGCTCGACCAGGGCCACAAAGCCGCTGGCATGGCAGCCGGGGTTGGCAATACGGTGCGAGGCAGCGATCCTTTCTCGCCGGCCGAAAAGCTCCGGAAAGCCGTATTCCCAGCCGGGGGCGGTACGGTGCGCGGTGGAGGTATCAATAATAGCGGTGTTGGGGTTTTCCACCATGGCGACCGCCTCGATCGCGGCGGCATCCGGCAGGCAAAGGAAGGCAATATCTGCTGCGTTCAGCGCCTTGCGGCGTGCATCCGGGTCCTTTCGCTGCGCCTCCGGCAGGATCAGGAGCGAGATATCCGCGCGTGCGGCAAGCCGCTCGTGGATGCGGAGGCCGGTGGTACCGGCGGCACCGTCGATAAATACGGTCTTTTTCATTTGGTCAGCTTCTCCTTTACATAGGCGATCTGCGCATCGACCGAGGCGACCGAGGTGCCGCCCTCGCTTACGCGCTTTTCTACACAGGTGGTCAGGTCGATCTCGTGATACAGATCAGCGTCAAACAGGTCGCTGTAGGATTTATAGGTTTCAAGCGGCAGGGTCTCAAGCACCTTGCCCTCTCGCAGGCAGAGTGCAACCAGCTCGCCCGAGATCTTGTAGGCGGTGCGGAAGGGCATGCCCCGCTTGACCAGATAATCGGCCAGGTCTGTGGCATTGATAAAGCCGCCCTGCGCCGCCTGCT
>JAZQLY010000006.1:0-13133 GCA_045543015.1 Eubacteriales bacterium | reverse complement strand
CATAAGGTTTTCATTGGCAAATATTTGTCTACCCTTCGGCGAAAACTCTTGCAATATCGTATATTGCTGCGACTTTTTGCCTCGGTTATCCTAAATATTTGCTCAATGAAAACTGCGCGCACCCTATGGCGAGAAATTTTTTAGTAGATTTCGGTGAAGCGAGTCGCAGTAAAGTAAGACTTTCCAAGACGAGCTGAGCCGAAAGATGCAAAAATTTTCCGCCATAGGGCTTATGTGTTCGGTTCCCTTATGGCTTCTATACGTCGAGGGTGGAAAACGGAGATAGTAAACAAAAATTTAAATCAAAATGGAGAAAACCGTAGGTTTTCCACATTAAAACGATGCGGGCAGCAAAACCCTACATACAAAAAAAATGGGCGGGAAATCAATCCCACCCATTCCTTTTTGTTTACGGTTATGCCAAAAGGCGGCAGTCCGGGAGATTACTTAACGCTTACCGTCACCGGCGCTGTGTAGATGTGTACCGCAATATCGGTATCCCCAAGGGTGACCTTCATGCGGAACATGATCATTGCATCGCCTGCAGCGGTCGCAGAAAGCACGCCGTTCTCGTAAGAGAGCGTCTCGTTGCCGGAGATGATCACCATCTCGGCAGCGCTCGTATCAGCGGCTTCGCCCACGTAGGTGGTAGCCAGGAGGCCAACCGGCGTGCTGCCACCAGCCGTGAGGCTGTAGGCGCTCTCCACCGTCTCCAGCTTGGAGACCACGTTCGAGATGCGGTCTACGTAGTTCAGGCAAAGCGACCACGGGCCCTGTGCATAGGTGGTGTAGATGTGCTCGTAGGAGTCCGGCGTCCACATCGAGGCACCAATGCCGCGGTGAGCCAGCTTCTGCAGGTTGTCATAATCAAACTGGTCAAACTTCACAAAGTAAGCACTCTCGTACTTGGTTGCCGTGCTGACCAGATCCTCAAAGCTGTTCATGGAGCCAGAGATCACCGAGGTGGGGTTCTCCGGTGCGTATTGACGCATTCTGTCCACCTGGTCTACATAGAAGCAGCAAACGCGGCACTGATCCTCCATCTCGTACTCACGGATCAGATCGACCATGATCGGAACCAGCTCAACGTCACCACACTTGATCTCGATATTGAGGATCATATCGCTATCCTGGAAGGCGATCAGCACCTCCTCAAAGGTGGGAACGCGCTCCGGCTCAGCCTGGGTGTGGCTGTTTACCCACAGCTGCTTGATCTCTTCCAGCGTCAGGTCGGCAACCTTACCGGTGCCGTCTGTGGTCGCATCTACGGTGGTATCGTGCATCAGAACGATGTGATCGTCCTTCGTCATGTGCAGGTCAAACTCGACCAGCGTAGCACCCTTCGACTCTGCCCACTTCATGGCGCCAATGGTGTTGGCCTGGGTGGTGGGGTTAAAGGTACTGCCCTGGTGGCCGATGATGGGAATGACACGGGCAAGCGAGCTTTCGGCCCACAGATCATCGTCAGAGAGGCAGGCCTCCACCGCCTTGCGGTCGGTGGTCACGATGCCGCCGGCACCGGCGGTTACCAGGCGAACGGTCTCGGCATCGGTCGTGTCCGCTGCCTCGTACCAGGTGATCATATAGCGATGGTTGAAATAGTTGGAAAGCTCGGCGCTTGCCTGATCTGCGTTAAAGAGGCAGATGTAGCTGGCGCTGCGAGCAGCCTCCTGCACGATGGCAGCCAGGGTCGCTTCATCCGTGCCGGTGCCACGCACGTCATAAATGCTGTGCAGATTGGGCTTTGCCGCGCGCAGCTCCTCGATCAGACCGGATCTGCTCGAAAGGATCATCATATCGGCATGCTCGTTGCTCTCCAGATAGGTCTTTACCGCGTTGTCATCGCAGCTGTTATCGACTGCGAGAACGGGAATGACCTTGTTGCCGAGGCAGGAAAGCGCGTAATCGAGCGTGGCGATCGGCTCTTCGCTTTCATTCACCACATAGATCGTCGCACCGCTCGTGCCGTGGATCACACGCACGCGCAGGAGCGCATGAGAAGGAGACTTCACCAGAATGCTTCTCAGCTCGGCACGGGTATTGATCGTCTGCATGACCGAGGGAACGACCAGCAGGTTGCTGTCGAGCTCGCGCACGTCAGCATACTGCGAATAGTCGATCTTGCCGGCGCCGTAGGCGTTCTGATAGATCTCTGCAAAATTGCCAAGATCGCTGATCGAAAGAACCATATTGTTCATCTTGCGTGCCTCGGCGCTCGGCGTCTCGCTTGGGTCATACATGCGGTGGAGATAAGCGCCAACGCTGTAGGTCAGCAGATCGCTTACCGGCATGCCGTTTTCATATATGCCGAACTTAAAGTCGCTTGTGTAGCTGGTCATAGGCAGCTCGATCAGCACCTTATAATAGCGGCCGTTGCCGGCGGTGCCGCGCTCCACGATCGGCCATTCGCTCTCTACGGCTATGCCGTTTTCGTCGATCAGCTTCAGCTGGAGGGCTCTGTCGGAAAGATCGGCATCGGCATCCACAAGCAGCTTGAGGCTCAGCACGTCGTTGAGCAGGAGCGTAGCGCCCGTCCAATGCAGCGTAGCGCCCGGCGTTTCCTCCACAACTGCGCTCTTATAGTTGAGAGAATCGGAGGTCTCGCGATCGGCCTCCGGCAGCAGGGCGTTGGCAAGATCGCCGGTGTTATAGCCGAAGTAATTCTGTGCGGCAGCGCCGTAGTTCAGGGTCGCCTTGACCAGCCAGGTTGCCTCGTCATTCGTGCCGATATATCTGGCAAGGATGGTGGCAAGCGTGGTGGTGCCGGAGGCGTAGACGTGGCCGTCTGCCTTGTTCTGGATGGAGTAGGTGATCTCGTCACTCATTTCCTTGGCGGCGATATCGCCAAGCGTCCAGGTGGTGTCCACCGTCAGATCCGGGTTCAGCGTCTTCTTCGAGGGAGAGAGCGTCTTGCCGTCCATGGTAACGGCCAGGCTTTCCAGAACCGTCTCATTTTCGGCGGTGGCGTGAATGCTGAGCGCCAGATCTGCGCCAAGAGACACGCTGGCGGCAAAGTCGGTCATGGCATCGCTGCCGGAATAGAAGGTGATGACCGGGTCGAGGGCAAGATAGGCGTTTGCGTTGGTCGGGTCATTTTCGCGCACGCAGAGCTGCACCAGGTCCCCGGCCTCGGTATACACCTTGGCCTCCGCCAGGCCGGCGTTGAGGGCATCAACGTCCGCATAGCTGGCCCACTTGGAAACGTCACTGCGGGTGGCCCCCTGCGGCCATACCGGCTCACCGTTGATCATGATGCAGATATACATCTTATCTACGTTCTCGTAGGGCATACCGGGGCTACCGGCATTCTGGTAGACCACCGTATCGGTCGCCGCCGCGAACCCGACCAGACCGCCGCCGTTAGCGGGGATCTGATAAGCATAGGCGAAGATGCCGCTCTGGGCGGTGTTACCCGGCAGGCGGAAGCGCACCGTGTCACCCAGGCTCTGAATGACGGTGCCTGCGTTCCACACGCCCGGCTTCTTATTGGCAATGAACTGATCGACCAGGGTCGCATAGGTCGAGCTGTTGGTCGTCCACTGCTGGTTCTTGGCCGTTTTGAAGGAAGTGGCGTTCAACTCGAGGCCCCAGAAGGGGATCAGGTGATCCAGCACCTCGTATGCGCCGGTGCTGACGTTGATAGCACCGCGCGACCAGCTGCCGGTATAGGCGATCTTGCCGCTCTGCATCAGGTATTCCTTATAGGAAGCCTTGGCAGCATCGCCATCGGTCAGGCCCTTTTCGGTCAGGTAAGCGCTGTATACCAGCGGGAACGCGCCTACGGTGTAGGTGCCATCCTCGGTGAAGGTCGAGCTCTTCGGAATGTTGCTATAATTGATGGTAATATTCAGCTTGGTATCGTTGGCGCTGCCGGCAGTACCGCAGAAATCGAGCGTCTTGCCCGGCTCTACGTCAAAATGCAGGCCGGCAAGAGCCTCGTTCAGGCCGCCTGCCGAGGTGTTGCCACTCTCCCAGGTCGTGCTGTCCGAAAGGCTGGCACCCTCCGGCCAGATGACTTGGCCGTCATACACGATGCACAGGCGCAGGTTGGAGGTGATGCTGGTGCCCGCATCAAAATACGGCTGCACCTGCCCACCGGCACCGGCGGGAACCGTCCAGCGATAGACGAAGGTGCTGTTATAATTCAAGGAGGTGCGAAGGCCCTGGTTGCTCAGCTGGTACAGTACAACGCCTGCGTGCTCCCAGATGCTGCTGAAGGTATTGTTGGTCGCGCTATCCTGGATATACAGGCTGGTCAGCTTCTCATAGCCCTTGCGCGTGGTATACCAGGTCAGGTTGTT
The DNA here is from genome assembly GCA_045543015.1 of Eubacteriales bacterium. Lineage (GTDB taxonomy): Bacteria > Bacillota > Clostridia > Oscillospirales > CAG-272 > UBA1740. The sequence continues at coordinate 8,832 of JAZQLY010000006.1, read as the reverse complement.
CCACGCGGTATCGGTGGTGTTGAAAACAGCATTGGTAGTAAAGGGAATGCGGTAGGCGATCGGCTCAAAGGCGCCGCCCTCGCCCGTGTAGCCACCGATCTGCCAGCCGGCCGGGCTGCTCTGCGTTACCTTGCCGCAATTCAGCAGGTACTCGCGGTATTCCTCTCGCTTTTCGGGCGTATCCTCAGGGGAAGCAACGGGCGCGTTGTTCCATGCAGGATAGAGCTGGATCACAGCGCCGCGGACACGGGAGCGGTCGTTTGCGTAGGTGGTAGAGGCGGTCGCTTCGGTAGCGGCGGTGCTTTCATAAGTAGAAACGATAGGGTTCAGACCAAGCTTGGGGTCGCCCGACGTTACCTTTTCACAAATGCAGAACTGTACCACGTCACCCTTTTTCACGGTCAGACGCATATCGTCGATAGCATCGCGCAGGGCAGAGATCGTACTATAAGCGCCCCAGGTGGTGCGATCGTCAAGCCTCGCACTCGCCGGGAAGATGATCTCGTTGTTCAAGCGGATCATGACGTAGGCGCTGGCTATGTTGTTCTCATAAGAAGGATTTGACGACGCGGTAAGGTCGCTATCCTTCGCAGAGGTAGCGAGCGACAGTCCGATCACACTGTCGGCCGGCACGGTATAGGCATAAGCGGCAATGCCGGCGGCATTGCCGTTTCCGGGCATACGCACGACAGAGGAGCTTGTGCCATGATGCAGCACGGCACCGTGTACGTTCCAGATATTGGCGTTGGCACCGGAAACGTAGGTCGCGAGCACCTTCTTAAAGCCGGAGGCCGTGGTATCCCAGTCCGCATTGGCGCCGGAGGTGGCGGTGTTGGTCACATTGCCGAAGGAAATGCGATACTCGATCGGCTCGTACGCGCCGTCTACTACGGCACCGAGGGACCATGCACCGCCCCAGGAAACGTTTTTGTTTTTCAAGGCATAGTCGCTGTAGGAGCCCTTGTCGCCCGCCGCCATATCGGAGGCAAGCCACTGCCCGTAGGTCATGGGCAGCGCACTCTCGCTGAACGAAATATCATCGTACAGCGTGGTGGAAGCGCCTATGTAGCCAAGCGTCCCCTGCTGCGCGGCGGCCGAAAAGGGCAGCGCGGGAAGAAGGGGAACGAGCATGCAGGCAACGAGTAACAGGGACAAGATCTTCTTTTTCATAATAGTTTCCTGCCTTACAAAATAAGATACATGGTAATTATAGCGTAAAATCTAAAAATTGTCAACATAAATTCGTTTTTTTCAACAAAGTGTATAAAAGCAATACGGGATTACAAAATTTTGTTACACATAAAAGACGGGCAGCGGCGCACAATGAAGAGTGAAAATTCTTGCAAGGAAAAAGATTTGCGCCATGTAAATCCGGTTTTTTATATGTTGAAAGCCAAGCATTCCCCTTTTTTAAGACTTATTTCCTTCCTTTTGATCTTACTGTGCCTGCTGCCGGCCGCGCTGCTGCCCTGCGCGGCCGCGCCGCTTGCCTTCTTTTTCCCCGTGGTGGGGCGGCCGTCCTCGCCGGGGGCGGCAGATCAGCAGCCGGCGGTGATGCTGATACCCGGCGGGCAGCCCTTTGGCGTGCGCATGCATACCGAGGGGGTGATGGTGGTCTCGCTTTCCGAGGTGGTGGCGGGCGGCAAACCCACCTGCCCCGCGCGGGAGGCGGGCGTGCGCGTGCGGGACGTGATCCTTTCCTTAAACGGCGTGGCGGTGAAGGACGCCGAGGAGGTGACTGCCGCCATCCACGCCTCGGGCGGCAAGCCGCTCTCCCTTTGCATCTTGCGGGATAACGCGCAAAAAACGCTGACCGTGACCCCCGTGAAAAGTGACAAAAGCGGCGAATACGCCTGCGGCATGTATATCCGTGATTCGGCCTCCGGCATTGGCACGGTGACCTTCCTGGTGCCGGAGAGCGGCCTTTTTGGCGGCCTTGGCCACGGCGTGTGCGATAGCGACACGGGCGCGCTGGTGCCCCTCTCCCGCGGGAACGTGCTCTCGGTCAGGATCAGCGGTGCCGCACGCGGCGAGGCCGGCAACCCGGGTGAGCTGCGCGGCAGCTTTACGGGCAAACGGATCGGCAGCATTGTGACCAATTGTGAGTGCGGTGTGTTTGGCCTGCTTTCCGACCCGCCGGCCGGCAAATACCCCGCCATGCCCATTGCCCGCGCAAGCGAGATAAGCGAGGGAGAGGCCACCATCCTCTGCACGCTGGGGGATGACGGCATTGGCGAGTACAAGGTGGAGATCACGGGGATCGACCACAGCGCACGGCCAACGAAGTCCTTTACCGTGCACGTCACGGACGAGGCTCTGCTTGCCCGCACCGGCGGCATCGTGCAGGGCATGAGCGGCAGCCCGATCATCCAGAACGGGCGCCTGATCGGCGCGGTGACGCACGTCCTCGTCGACGACCCGACCACCGGCTACGGCATTTTTATTGAAAACATGCTCGCGCATATGAAGATGCGCGCGGTGGCGTAGTGCAAGCAAAAAAAGAAGGCAGGCAATATTCCGTGCGGGATATTGCCTGCCTTTTATTCACACATCCCCTGGGCCAAATTGATGATCTCCTTGCCCATTTTTCTTGCATACTGCAGGGCGGTATACGCGCCGCCGCTCTCTCGCTCCACGTAGCAGACAAGGAGGTCACATTCCTCCACCATCCATTGATTTCTCTTGGTGATCGCACCCTTGGGATGTATACTGGCCATACACGCAGGGATGAGGACGCTATCATAATATTGCTCATAATACGCTATATCCTTGTTCGTATACGGGAGAACCAGCGTCATGCCGCAGGTCTCTTTTCCCAAAGCCTTCTGTACAGTCTTTACAACAGATGCAGCCAGTAAATCAAACTCGCCGTTACTTCCAAGATATATTTCTACATACGGCATGGCTCGTATCCGCTCGCACAAAACCGCATACAGCCTTTGTTCTATCTCTCGATACGCCTCTATGCTTTTATGGCCAAGCAAGGTCATTTTGTAAATATCCATCTTGCGTCTGTTTCCCCTCCGCATGAGATGTATAGGTTTTATTCCCACGCATTTTATATGATATCGCATTACAGCCTATATTTCAAGAGAATTGCAGCTTTAAATCAAATATTTTCTGCCATGTTGTGGGGTAAAATGTTATATATACAGAATGGAGGGGAACAAAATGGACGAAAAAGCTTTTGCTATGCGCCTTGCGCGCCTGCGCGAGAAAAAAGGAGTTTCTGCACGCGACATGAGCTTGTCAATCGGTCAGAATCCGGGATATATCAACAATATTGAAACGGGAAAATCCAAGCCCTCCTTGGATGGCTTTTTCTTTATCTGCGAATACCTGGGCGTAACACCCGGTGAATTTTTTGATATGGAATCTGCCAATCCGTCCAAGCTCGACAGTATGATGAAGGATATGAAAAAGCTGAACGATCGGCAGCTTGAAATGATTGCCGCACTGATCAAGGATCTGATTAAAAAATAAAAGCAAGAGGCTGTTGCGTTTTAGATAACCGCAAACAAAAAAGAATGAGTGGGATTGTTTTCTCACTCATTCTTTGCGTGTTAGGGTCCCCTATTCATTTTCACGTATCCAGTCAAGCAATTCCTGATATCGCATCTCCCCCGCCGCGACCGCAAGCCCCACACGGGCAACCTCCGCATTCGTGGGGCGAAGCCTGATGCCATTGGTTTCCAGAAACGTGAGAAGAACGTACATCCCGATTCTCTTGTTGCCGTCCACAAAGGCGTGATTGGAGATCAGCGCGTAGCCGAGCCTCGCGCCCTTTTCTTGCTTGGTGGGATACAATTCCTTACCGTCAAACGTGGCAAATGCCGATTCCAGCGCACTGTCAAGAAGCGCAATATCGCGCACGCTCGGGTCGCCGCCTGTCTCCTCCGTGATCAGCTTGTGCAGCAAAAGCACCTTCTCCTGGCTGAATTTGATCATTTTGCAAGCTCCTCAAAGGCGGGGCGGTAAAGCTTCAGGATCCGTGCCGCCACAAAATCGATCTTCTCATCGTCCGACATTTCGATCGTAGAATCCTGCTCTATATTCACCAGCTTATATTGGGGCTTGTTATTCTTGAAAATATAAAGCTCGCCGTGCTTGTCTGCCATTCTCGCCACGCGCGAAAAATTCTGGTTTGCTTCAGAAATAGAAACGATCTGATTGGTATTCAATTTCATGGTCGATCCCTCCTTTTCGGGTCTATATCATTATTATAAACAAATTTTAGGATATTGTCAACCTAAAAATAATGGATTTTTGCAATTTTTCTCGCCGTTGCTTGTTTTATTCCCGCCTTGCGTAATCCCCCGGGGTCTTGCCCGTCAGGGCGGTAAAGGTCTTATAAAAGTTGGAGGAGCTGGAAAAGCCGCAGCGCTCTGCGATCTCCAGCCGGCTGATATGCTCTGCCTGCAGCAGCTCGATGGCCCGCTCCACCCGCTTGATGCTGATGTATTTCCAAAGCGAGATGCCGTTGAGCTTTTTGAAAACGTAGGAAAAATAGGTGGGGGAGAGACAGGCAACGCGGGCGATCTCCTCCAGCGTCAGGCGCCGGTCAAAATGGCGCTGGATATAGTCGATCGAGAGGCGGATGCTTTGCGTCAGATGGTCGGCCGCCCTGACCGGCCTTTGGCAGTCCACGCCCGGGTGGTGGCGCAGCATGACCGAGAGTGCCGCAAACAGCCGGTACTTGACAAGCACGGCGTAGCAGGGCTGCCGGTGGCAAAGCTCCTCCTCTACGGAAAGCAGCGCCTGGCGGACGGTGCCATCCCGATCGGCATATTTGTTTTCAAACGCGGCATGGCGGGCGTGGAAGAGGGCCATCAGCTCCATCGCGTCCGGGTTTTCCCACAGGATATACGGCTCAAACTGCAGGTTCAGCAGCTCCATGGGTGCCTGGATCTCGGTGATGCAATGCTCCTCATCTGAGGCGAAGAGAAACACGTCCCCTGCGCAAAAGCGATAGGCCCTCTTCCCTACGGTATAGATCCCCTCCCCCGCAAGAAAGACCGAGACCTCACACTCGGTGTGGTGGTGCGCGCTGTATGGGCGCACCTGCGGGGAAAGCACGGAGTGATACGAGCGGATGCCGCCCGAAACGGAATCCGTGTGCAGCGAATATTCCTTGATCCTCACCGTCTTCTCCTCATACAATCATAAAATAGTGGAGAAAAAAACAAATATTGTTGTTGCTTTTATTCTCCTGCAGTCGCTATAATTATATCATCAGAACAGGCTTTGTCAAGCAAAATAGGAGAAAAACATGAACGTAAACGAAAGGATCGCCGAAAACGTCAATATCTGCTCAAGCCCGTCCTCGCTTAAAATAACGGATATTCGCGTGGCAAACCTCAACGGGGCGCCCAAGCACTGCCCCCTGATCAAAATTTACACCAACCAGGGCCTCGTCGGCTACGGTGAGGTGCGGGATGCCTCCAGCGCCACCTACGCGCTGATGCTCAAATCCCGCCTGGTGGGAGAAAACCCGTGCAACGTGGACAAGCTCTTTCGCCGGATCCGGCAGTTTGGCGGGCCGTCACGGCAGGGGGGCGGCGTTTCGGGCATTGAGATCGCGCTGTGGGACCTGGCCGGCAAGGCCTGGGGCGTTCCGCTCTGGCAGATGCTGGGCGGCAAATTCCGTGATCGGGTGCGGGTATACGGGGACACCGACGTAGACGGCAAGCACACCGGCACCGACATGGGCAGGGCGATACGAAAGCGCATCGACATGGGCTTTTCGATCGTGAAGATGGATCTTGGCATTGAGCTGCTGTACGATGAGCCGGGCTGCCTGAACGCGCCGCTCGGTATGCTGGAGGAGATGCAGAGGTATTCGGCCAAGGCCATGCAGCACCAGTCCGGCTCGATCGACCGCGCCCTGATGCGCGGAAAGAACTACGAGGTCTTTACCGTCCCCCATTACGCAACCGGCATTCACATCACCGAAAAGGGCATGGACTACTTAGAGGACTACGTCAGACAGGTGCGGGAGGTGGTTGGCTACGAGATCCCGCTGGCGATCGACCATTTCGGCCACGTTTCGATGGAGGACTGCATCAAGTTTCTGAAGCGTCTTGAAAAATACAACATTGCCTGGGTAGAGGATATCCAGCCCTGGCACATGACCGACCACTACGTCCGCATTGCCGAGAGCTGCCACGTCCCGCTTGCCACGGGTGAGGACATCTACCTGGCAGAGGGCTTCCGCCCGCTGCTTGAAAAACACGGCATTGCCATCGCGCACCCAGATCTTTTGTCCATCGGCGGTGCGCTGGAGACGAAAAAGCTGGGCGACATGTGTGAGACGTACGGCGTTGGCATGGCCATCCACATGGCCGAAAGCCCGATCGCCTGCATGGCGGCCGTCCACACGGCCGCCGCCATTCAGAACGTCATGGCGGTGGAGTTCCATTCGGTGGATATCCCGTGGTGGAACGATCTGGCACGCGGCATTGCCAACCCGCTGTTTGAGGGCGGCTTCGTGCGGGTGCCGGATACGCCCGGCCTTGGCATTGAGTCGCTCAACGAGGAGCTGATCGCCGCACACATCCACAAGGACTACCCCGGCCAATGGGAGCCCACCACGCAATGGGACAACGAATGGGCAAACGACCGGGAATGGAGTTAAGGAGATAGAGGGATATGTTTGATCTGACAGGAAGGACCGCCCTGGTCACCGGCTCTACGCAGGGCATTGGCCTGGCCATTGCCAAGGCGCTTGCCGCGCACGGGGCTGCCGTGTTCGTTCACGGCGCACGCGATATCGAAAAATGCAAAAACGCCGCAAAAAGCGTTCCGCGCAGCACGCCGGTGACCGCCGACCTGCTGGACCCCGCGCAGATCGACGCGCTGTACCGGCAGACGGGAGAGGTTGATATTCTGGTGCTGAACGCCTCTATCCAGTACAAGCGGCGCTGGGATGCCTTTTCCATTGAGGAATACGAGGCGCAGATGAACTGCAACGTGCGCGCCAGCTACCTGCTGATGAAGGCCTACGCCCCCGGCATGCAGGCGCGGGGGTTTGGCCGCATCGTCACGCTGGGCAGCGTGAATCAGTACAACCAGCACCCGGAGCTTTCGATCTACGGCGCGACCAAGGCAGCGCAGCTCAAGCTGGTGAAGAACTTTGCCGCAGCCCTTGCGCCCTACGGCGTCACGATCAACAATATCGCCCCCGGCGCCATTGAAACGCCAAGGAACGAAGAGATCTGCCGCGACAGCGAAAAGCGGCGGGCGGTGGAAAGCAGGATCCCCTGCGGCCGCTTTGGCACGCCCTCTGATATTACCCCCGCCGTGCTGCTGCTCTGCTCAGACGAGGGGGCCTACATCACCGGCAGCGAGATCGTCATTGACGGCGGCATGTCATTAACGTAGGGTGACGAGAATTATCCGAACCCGATTTCGGGCGGCAAATTTCCGCCCGCGCCGCGTCAGCGGCCTTGGCAATATACTTATATGGCCTGCGGCCACTTTCTTGCGCAAGCAAAAATTTGCGCGCCCCAAATTCTTTGACCCGAAAGCATTGGATTTTTGGATGGTTTTCGGTGCGGAGGACGAAGGCGTATAAAAATCCGGCGAGGACGACAATCCGAAAAACGCCGAAAAGCCTTGCTTTCGGGCGGGTTCGGATAATCCTCGTCACCCTAAAGGAGAGAAAGCATGCATTTCAACGATAGAGAAGAGATCATCGCCCTGACCCCACTCTGGAAGGGCGAGCGCCTGCCGGACGGGAGACCGAAGGTGGACGAAAAATACTTAAAGGCCCTGCGCACGCTGACCTTAGAGGAGGTATGGAAGCCGATCTTCGTCAAGGGCTACGAGAGCCAGTTTGAGGGGCGGCTGCAGACCCTGCACACGGACGGCAGAAAGCTGATCGGCCGTGCGGTAACGGCCACCTACTGCCCCTACCGCCCCGACCTGGACGAATTTACCAAGGCGCTTGGCAAAAGCGAGGGGCGCACCGGCACCTACAACCAATGGGTGATCGACAACCTCATGGAGTACGACGTGCCGGTCATCGACATGTACGATAAGATCTACAAGGGCACCTTTCTTGGCGGCAACCTGACCACCGCGCTGAAAAACAAGACAAAAAACGAAAACGGCGGTGCGGTGATCTGGGGCGGCATTCGCGATACCGAGCAGATGCACAGGATCGAAAACACGCAGGTCTACTACCGCGGCATTGATCCCACCCCCATCCGCGATTTTATTATGACGGGCTACAACACGCCCACCCGCATCGGCCAGGCCGTTTGCCTGCCGGGGGACGTGGTGTTCGGCGCGGGCGGCGGCGTTCTCTTTATCCCCTCGCACCTGGTGGCAGAGGTGGTGGGCGGCGCAGCCAAAACGCAGGTCAAGGACCTCTTTGGCTTTGAGATGATCAGCCAGAACAAATTCACCACGGCACAGATCGACAAGAACACCTGGACGAAGGAGATGCTTGACCTGCTCATGAAATTTATCGAAAAGGACGAGCGCGCGGCCGACTACCGCGGTCTTGACTGGTCGCAGGAGTACGAGTATGCGATCAACGGCGACCCAAGCGACACCCAATCCGCCCTGTAAGCAGCAAATGGGATTGTCTCACACAAGGGGCTCGTCGGATTTTGAGCAGAAATCTTCGTTTTCCACCCCGTCACATGTATTTCATAAGTCGGAGGCCAAGCGGTCTTAGGAAGACAAATTAAATCCTCAACTCCTTGGCTCACAGAACGACATGGCTACGATCCGACTTGTAAGCAGCAAATGGGATTGTCTCACACAAGGGGCTCGTCGGATTTTGAGCAGAAATCTTCGTTTTCCACCCCGTCACATGTATTTCAT
>JAZQLY010000005.1:0-7652 GCA_045543015.1 Eubacteriales bacterium | reverse complement strand
CGACCCGAAAGCATTGGATTTTTGGATGGTTTTCGGTGCGGAGGACGAAGGCGTATAAAAATCCGGCGAGGACGACAATCCGAAAAACGCCGAAAAGCCTTGCTTTCGGGCGGGTTCGGATAATCCTCGTCACCCTATGCTCCCTTTACGCCAATAGCAGCATCAGCTGCTCGACAACAAGGACCGTGCCACAGGCCGAAAGCGCGACCGTGAGCAGGCTTTTTTCCCGGTAGGCGATGAAGAGCGCAACGGCAAAGCCACAAAGGGCAGAGACCGTGCTGCCGGTGGCCGAAAGAATGGCCGGAAAGGTCATGGCTGCCAGGCAGGCATAGGGAACGTAGTACAAAAACGAGCGGACGTATTTGTTTTTGATCTCCTTTTTCCAGAGGGCCAGCGGCAGCATGCGGATGAGATAGGTCACGCCCGCCATGACCAGGATGTATGGCAATACGTTATGCGGCATGCCCATCCCCCCCTTCTTCCCTGATGGGGCAAAGCACGGCTGCCACCCCGGCGGCGACTACCGTGGCAATGATGATGGCAAAGCCGGAGGATATCTGATTGATGACCGGCACGTAGGTAAAGAGACAGCTGATGGCCATGGCCCCCAGCACCGCAAACAGCACCGGCCTGCTCTTTTTGGCGGGCGGCACGATAATGGCAAGGAACATGCCGTAAACGGCCACGCCCAGCGCACTCATCATAAAGGCGGGGAGAATGTTGCCGCACACCGCACCAACCAGGGTGCCAAGCGTCCAGCCCGGGATGGCCAGGCACATCGCCCCGTAGTTGAAATAAGGGCTTACCTCCCCCTCCTGCGCCGCGCTGACGCCGAAGATCTCATCGGTCACGCCAAAGGAAACGAGAAACCGATGGGCGTGTGGCGCCTTCTTTTCCAGCTTTTGCGAGAGCGAGAAGGACATCAGACAGTAGCGCAGGTTGATGACCACCTGCGTAGCGGCCAATTCAATATACGAGCCGCCTGCTGCAATTACGTCCAACCCCGCAAACTGCCCGGCGGAGGTCAGATTCAGAAGCGAGATCAGCACCGCGTGCCAGATATCCATCCCGGCGCGCACCGCCTCGATACCAAAGGTGAAGGAAACGGCAAAATAGCCAAGCCCGATGGGAATGCCGGCATGCATGCCGCGTAAAAATGCTTTTATCTTCATTGCTTTTTATCCTGCTGCAACAGTGACGGGGGAAAACCACATGGTCTCCCCCGTTTTTTGCTGTTTTAGCGTTTTACCTCTTCCATCACGAAGGCCTCCAGAATATCGCCCTCCTTGATGTCGTTGAACTTCTCCAGACCTACGCCGCACTCAAAGCCCTGTGCGACCTCCTTGGCATCGTCCTTGAAGCGCTTGAGCGAGGAGATCTTATCCTCAAAGATCACCACACCGTCACGCACCACGCGGATCTGCGCATGGCGGGCGATCTTACCGTCTGTGATATACGAGCCGGCAATGGTACCAACGTTCGGCACGTGGATGGTCTGGCGCACCTCGGCATGGCCAAGCAGCACCTCCTTGAATTCGGGAGCCAGCATGCCCTTCATGGCAGCCTCGATCTCCTCGATGCACTCGTAAATGACGCGGTAGGTGCGGATCTCAACGCTCTGCCGCTCGGCACTGTCGATCGCGCCCTTATCGGGGCGGACGTTAAAGCCGACGATGATGGCGTTAGAGGCAGCGGCCAGCATAACGTCGCTCTCGGTAATGCCGCCAACGGCCTTATGGATGACGTTGATCTTGACCTCCTCACAGGAGAGCTTGAGCAGGGATGCGCGAACCGCCTCGGCAGAGCCGTCTACGTCTGCCTTGATGATGATGTTGAGGTCCTTGACGCCCTCGTTCATCTGGGCAAACAGATCGTCCAGGCTTGCGCGGGCGGTTGCCTTGAACTCCTCCTGGCGGGCGGCCTCACGGCGCTGCTCGGCCAGCGAGCGGGCCATCTTTTCATCCTCTACGGCGTTGAACTCGTCACCCGCGTTGGGGATCTCGGCAAGGCCGGTGATCTCAACAGGCACGCTGGGGCCAGCCTCCTTCACGATCTTACCCTTATCGTTCATCATGGCGCGAACACGGCCAACGGCGGTGCCGGCGATCACGATGTCACCCGTATGCAGCGTACCGTTTTGTACCAGCACGGTGGCAACGGGGCCACGGCCCTTATCCAGCTTGGATTCGAGAATGAGGCCCTTGGCGTGGCGGTTCGGGTTTGCCTTCAGCTCCTTGACCTCGGCAACCAGCAGCACGCTTTCCAGCAGCTGGTCAATGCCCATGCCGGTGAGCGCGGAAACGGGAACGCACATCACGTCACCGCCCCATTCCTCCGGCACCAGGTCATGCTGCGTCAGGGCGCTGATGACCTGATCGGGGTTGGCGTGCGGCTTATCCATTTTGTTGATGGCAACGATGATATCAATGCCGGCGGCCTTGGCGTGGTTGATCGCCTCTACCGTCTGGGGCATGATGCCGTCATCTGCGGCAACGACCAGAATGGCAATATCGGTAGACTGCGCACCGCGGGCACGCATGGCGGTAAACGCCTCGTGGCCGGGGGTATCGAGGAAGGTGATATCCTTGCCGTTGATATTGACGCGATAAGCACCGATGGCCTGGGTAATACCGCCTGCCTCACCGCGGGTAACGTTGGTGTGGCGGATGGCATCCAGCAGCGAGGTCTTACCGTGGTCAACGTGGCCCATCACGCAAACGACGGGGGCGCGCTCCTCCAGCATATCCTCGCTGTCTACCGTCTCGTCAAACAGCTTTTCCTCAATGGTAACAACGACTTCCTTTTCTACCTTGATGCCAAATTCATCGGCGATCAGGAAGGCCGTATCAAAATCGATCTCCTGGTTGACGGTGGCCATCACGCCGGTCATCATCAGCTTTTTGATCACCTCGCCCGAGGTCTTCTTCATGCGGGAGGCAAGCTCGCCAACCGTGATCATCTCCGGAATGGTGATCTCCAGCTGCTTCTTGCGGGCCAGCATCTCCTGCTGGCGGCGCAGCTTCTCCTGCGCCATGCGATCCTTCTCGCGGCCCTTGTTGAAGCTGTTGCGGTTATCCTGCTTCTTCAGCTTCTGGCGCTCACCGCGCAGGTCGGCTGCGCCGGGAATGAAGTTGTTCAGGCGGTCATCGTATTTGGAAAGGTCTACGTTTGTGGTACGCGTATCGACCACGCGCGTCTTCTTTTCCTTGGCTACCACGACCTCCACGTTCTCCGAGGAGACGGGGGTGGTGGGGATAATGGTCTTGAAGGACTGGTGCTGCTTTTTCTGCTGCTCCTTCTTTTGCGGCTGCTGTGCCTGCGGCTGCGGCTGGCGGCTTGCCTCTGCCTTCTTCTGTCTATCCAGCGCGGGGGTAGAGGTATTGGCCGGGGCGGCGGGCTGCTGCGGCTTTTGCGGCTGCGGCTGGGGTCTTTGCCCCTGCTGCGGTCTTTGCCCCTGCTGGCCCTGCTGCGGTCTCTGGCCCTGGCCCTGCTGCGGGCGGCGGTCGCCGCGCGGCTCGGCTTGGCGGTCGCTTCTCTGCCCCTGTGCCGGCTGCTGCGGTCTTTGCCCCTGTGCCTGCGGCTTTTGCTGCGGCTGGGGGGCCGGCTTTTGCGGGGGGGCAGCCTTCGGCGCCTCTGCCTTCGGCTCCGCGGCTCTCGGTGCCTCTACCTTCGGTGCCTCTTTCTTGGATGCCTCGGCCTTCGGGGCTTCCTTCTTCGGCTCCTCGGCCTGCGGGGCTGCTGCCTCGGCCTTCGGCTCCTCTTTCTTTTCAGCCGGCATGATGATCTTGGCCGTGCCGCTGACGTATTCATCCAGGTTCTCTAACTGATTCCCCTCGGTCAGGCGATCAAAGAAGAGATCCAGCTCGCTATCCTCCAGCGTGCCGCCCGTCTTCTTTTCCACGCCGCCCTCCTTCATCAGCTCAAGGATCACCTTATTGGAAATATTCAAATCCTTGGACAGCTGTGCGATCTTATATTTCTTTTGTGTCATATCGTAATTCCTTACTTTCGCCGTGCGAAAGATTCCTTTCCTGTCGAATTGGGGGAGATAGCCTGCTCTGCCAGCTTTTTCAGCATAGCGTCAGCAAAGCCTTGGTCGGTTACGGCAACGGCGGCAAGATTGCTGCCCTTACCGAGGGCCGCTGCCAGCTCTGCCGGGGAGACGGCAAGCTCACGCACGCAGACGCCGTAAAAGGCGCATTTGCTTTCAATACGCTTGCGTGTGGCCTCGGATGCACCGCCGGCATACAGCACAAGCGGCGGCTTTGGCGTTTTTTGCAGCGCAAGGCAGACCATTGGCGTACCGCACACGGTCTTGCCCGCCCTGCGGCAAAGGCCAAGGAAGCCCAAAAAGCGCTTCATATCACTCAGTTCTTCACCCTTCACCGGCAAGCTCTCCTTCCAACATATCGTAAATGTCATCGGGGATCTGCACGGCAAGATTCTGCTCTAACCTGCGGGTCTTACGCGCCTTTTTCAGGCAGGCGGCCTTTTTGCAAAGGTAAGCACCGCGGCCGGGCTTTTTGCCGGTCTCATCCAGCGTGATCTCCCCCTCCGGAGAACGGACCACGCGAATGAGGAACGGCTTGTCAAATCGCTCACCGCACCCGGTGCAACGCCGCTGCGGTGTTTTTTTGCGTGCTTTTTGTTCCATCTTGATCCTCCCTTGCTATCAGGCTATCAGGTCTTGATGTCGATCTTATAGCCGGTCAGGCGGGCGGCAAGGCGGGCGTTCTGCCCCTCCTTACCAATGGCAAGAGACAATTGATCCGGCGCTACGCGCACGCGGCAGGAGCGCTCGCCATCCTCCTCGACCGACAGGACCTTTGCCGGTGAGAGTGCGGAGCTGACGAACACGGTCGGATCCTCGCTGTACTGAATAATATCGATCTTCTCCCCCTGCAGCTCACGCAGAATGGCATCAATACGCATGCCGCGGTTACCAATGCAGGCGCCGATGGCGTCTACGTCCTCATCGCGCGAGTAGACGGCCAGCTTGGTGCGCGAGCCTGCCTCACGGGCGATGCCCTTGATCAGCACGGTGCCATCCTGGATCTCGGGGATCTCCAGCTCAAAGAGGCGCTTGACAAGACCGGGATGTACGCGGGAAAGGGTAACGAGCGGGCCGTACGCCTCGCTGCGTACCTCGGAAATATAGACCTTGACGCGGTCGCCAACGGCAAATCGCTCGCCGGGGATCTGCTCAGCCTTGGTCAGCACGGCACGGCTTGTGCCGGTATCCAGGATCACGCTACCGTCGGTATCGTCGATCTTATCGACCAGTGCGGTCACGATCTCCTCGCGCTTGTTCTCGTATTCACGGATGGCGATGTTCCGCTCTGCCTCGCGGATGCCCTGAATGATGACCTGCTTGGCAGCCTGGGCCGACAGACGGCGGAAGTTCTTGGTATCCAGCTCCAGCTCCAGCACAGAGCCGACCTTGGTGCTTCTCGTTTTGCACTTTCTGTGCTTATCGGCCTTAATGGCGATGGCCTCCTCCTGCGTTACCTCGGTCTCCGGGTCGGTCACCTCGGCAACCACGGTCAGCAGCTGGTAGACCTTCATATCCTTCTTCACAGGGTCAAGCACGATCTTGACGTTTTCCTGGCCGCCAAGCTCACGCTTGAAGGCGCTGGTCAGCGCGGCGGTGACCTTTTCCATCATATACTCTTTCGGAATGCCCTTCTCTTTTTCCAAAAGCTCCAGGGCGGTAAAAAATTCGGTATTCATCTTTTTTCCTTTGTCCTGCGGTGTTGTTCCGCTTATCCTTTCGTATTGCTGTTTTTATTCGTGATAGGTCGTGTTCATATGAGAGATGGCGGTGCGCGGTAAAACGACCTCGCCCTCTGCCGTTTGCAGCGTCAGGCTGCCGTCTGCATACCCGGCAAGAATGCCGGTATACGCACGCTTTCCCTCATGGGGGGCAAACAAGCGGGCATCGATCTCCTCACCCATGCAGGCAGCAATATGCGCCTCGGTGCGGATCTCCCGTTCAATGCCGGGGGATGAGACCTCCAGCTGGTAGGAGTCCTCGATCGGGTCTGCCTCGTCTAAGATCGGGTCGATCGTGCGGTGTACCCTTTCGCAATCGTCGATCGAGATCCCGTCCTCACTGTCAATGGTGATGGTCAGCGTCCAGTCTGCGCCTACCTTGCGGTAGACCACGTCCCAAAGCGCATAGCCAAGCCCTTCCACCACCGGGCGGAGCAAGGCCTCCACTTCGCCTGCTACATTTGTCTTTTTCAAGCACAAGCCTCCTTTTTTTGTCTTCGGTCATTACAATAAAAGGAAGAGTGAACTTGCGCCCACTCTTCATCCTTTTATTCATCATCGTCCTTATTATAACACATTTTTTGCAGATTGCAACCCTTTTTTATAAAAAAGATAAATTTTTAACCAACTTCCTGCTTTTTTTCTCTGCCGGGCGGCTTTCGGATGCGAATGACCACCTCGATCTCCTCCTCGTCCTCCCGCCGCTCGGCCGCAATGGCAATGCCCGCCTCCCGCACCAGCGCCATGGCGCGGTCAAGCGAGTTGTAAAAGAGGCGGATATCCTTGATCACGCCCGCGTGCCGCGCGCGGGGCTTTTTCTCGGCAAGCAGGCGGTCTATGTACTTTTCGGTATCCGAGACGTTCATCCCCCGCTCGGCGATCGTTTGCAGGGCGGCCGTGCGCCGCCCCTCCGGCAGGCGCAGCACGGCACGGGCATGCCGCTCTGTCAGGCCGGCGGTGGTAATGATCTCCCGCGCCTCCTGCGAGAGGCGCAGCAGGCGCAGCTTGTTGGCCACGTAGGACTGGCTGACCGACAGGCGTGCCGCCACCTGCTCCTGCGTCATGCGGGAGCGGGAGCAGAGCGCGGCAATGGCGGCTGCCTCCTCGAACAGAGAAAGATCCCGCCGCTGCAGGTTTTCTACCATGGCCAGCTCCGCGCTCTCGTCCGGGCTGCTCTCCCGCACGATGCAGGGCAGCAGGGTCAGGCCAGCCATTTGCGCGGCGCGCAGGCGCCGCTCTCCGGCGATCAGCTCATACCCGCGCCCGCCCGGCAGCCGCCGCACCACGGGCGGCTGGAGAATGCCGTGGCGGCGTATGCTTTCAGAAAGGGAAAGCAGCGCCTCGGTATCAAAGGTGCGGCGCGGCTGCGCGGGGTTGGGCAGGATGCGCGCTGCCTCGATCTCCTCTACCTTTCCCCCTTGCGCGGGGTACTCCTCCCCCGCCCCGCTCTCGCTCATCCACAAAAACGCCATCGCAGCCCCCTCCGTTTTTCTTTCATCATACAGGAAGGGCAGGGGCGAAAAAGCATGAAACCCCACCGTGGGAAATGGGTATTTTTGCCGATTTTTCTCTCTGGGCGGCGGCGCGCTGCCCTTTTTGCCGCGGCTTGGCGAAAAATAAAAGTGATATTTTTTATATTTTTTCTTCCAAGGGACTTGACAGGAGGGCAAATATCTGCTAAAATACCAAAGGACGGGGCATTAGCGCAGTTGGGAGCGCACAACACTGGCAGTGTTGGGGTCAGGGGTTCGAATCCCCTATGCTCCACCAGAAAAAAGCACACATTTGTCTACCAAGACAATGTGTGCTTTTTTCAACTAAATCCGCCGATGGAGTAAGAAATCCACCCGCGGTGGATGAAATCGCTTCGCGATGAAATC
>JAZQLY010000004.1:0-41807 GCA_045543015.1 Eubacteriales bacterium | reverse complement strand
TCTTCGACCCGAAAGCATTGGATTTTTGGATGGTTTTCGGTGCGGAGGACGAAGGCGTATAAAAATCCGGCGAGGACGACAATCCGAAAAACGCCGAAAAGCCTTGCTTTCGGGCGGGTTCGGATAATCCTCGTCACCCTAAGTTACAGAAAAGTTATTTCTCTCCCCTTGCAAAAAAAGACGGCTGGTGATATAATACAAGCAACAAAAAGGAATGGAAGCGGTTTTTGCACATAAGCAGGGATCGGTCATGAAGTGAGAATGCCTGCCGGGAACCGGCCATTCGCAAGGAGAAAGCATGGAGAAAGAAAAAATCGACAGAATCAACTTTCTTGCCAGAAAAAGCAAGGCAGAAGGCTTGGACGATGCAGAAAAAATAGAGCAGGCCGCCCTGCGTGCCGCGTATGTGGCAGAGTTCCGCGCCGGTCTGCGCGGTACGCTGGAAAACACCTATATCCAACGGCCGGACGGCAAAAAAGAAAAGCTGCAGCAAAAGCCGGACGGCAAAGCGTAAAAGGCTTTTTGCGATCAAGCATGCGGCAGGCTTGCCTGCCGCGTTTTGCGTGCATCCCCTTGTAATTTGTGGGGTGTTATGCTATAATTTTCGTGTCAAAGATAAATTGGGGGAGGGCAGCATTGTGTTATACGATCATATCGCCTGGGACTTTAACGGCACCATTTTAGACGATGCTGCCGTCAGTATGGAGATTACCGACCGACTACTGCGTGAGCGCGGCCTGCCGGTGGTCGGCTCGCTTGACGAGCATTTTCGCCATTTTGGCTTCCCGGTAGAGGCGTATTATGCGCGTTTGGGCTTTGACTTTACAAAAGAGAGCTATGCTGACGTGGCTGCCGAATGGATGGTGGAGTATCGTAGCCGCATTGAAACCATTCCGCTTTGCGCCGGCGCGCGTGAGATGATCGAGCGTTTTGCCGCCGCCGGCATCCCGCAAAGCGTGCTTTCTGCCTCTGAGGTAGGCATTTTGCGTGACCAGCTGCATGCGCACGGGCTGCTTTCTTATTTTGAAGAGATCGTTGGGCGGGATGACGTGCATGCCTGCTCAAAGACCGAGGCAGTGCTTGCCTGGCGTGCGCGGCGAAGCCCCGGGCGCGTTTTGTTCTTGGGTGACAATGCGCATGATGCGCTTTGTGCTCGTGCAGCCGGCTTTGATTGCGCGCTGGTCTGCGCCAACGCAATTGGACGCGAAAGAATGAAAGAAAGCGGCTGCCTTGTTTTATCATCGCTTTTTGAACTTGAACCCTATCTGGAGAAAGGGGTAACACGATGAGTAAGCTGATCTTGAACGCCGAGGAAGAGGACTTTGTTTTTGAAAACGAATGGGATACGGCCATCCCGGTTTCTTTCACCTTTACCCCCGGCGAGGGGACGGTGCTGACTGCCTTCCCGCAGGTGGAAAAGGAGGCACGCGCTTTTTTGGAAAAGTATGGCGAGGAGCCAACGTCGGATGAGGCACTTTCTTTTTTATTTGCGCAGCTTGCACCGCATATGGCGCGATGGGGCTATCAGGATGACCGCTTTCGAGATCGGTGGGGGTATATCCTGCGTGCAGATGCAAGTAGTGTGATTCCGCCTGCCTCGCCTCTTGCCGTTCGTCTGACAGAAGCAGATGAGAAAGGGAATGAGACCACCTACGATCTGGAGGCTACCTGTGAGGCCGGCTGCCTTGCTTACGGTATAAAAGCCGCGGGACGTGTGGTCTCCCTTGCCGTGACCCACGAGCCACCCGCGGATTGTGCGGGGATCGTGGAGGTAGGGGTAGAGACGGCTCCTGCCGCCCGCGGTAACGGGTATGCCACTGCCTGTCTTGCCGCCCTTACGCATGATCTGTTGGCAAGCGGCTACGCCGTAGAATACCGTTGTCAGCGGTATAACGAGGCATCCTTGCGCGTGGCACTTGGCGCCGGCTTTCGCCAGGTTGGAAAATACTATTACTATGTAGGGAGAAGGATCTGATGGCATATGACGGCGGCATGCTTCGTGCCGTATTAACGGAGCTGAATCATACCTGTGCCGGTGCAAAGGTAGAGCGTGTCTGCCAGCCGGCGGCAGACGAGATCGATCTGATCCTGGCAGAGCACGGGCAGCGTAATCGCCTGGTCATCAATGCCGGGGCGGGAACGCCGCATATGGCGCTCAGCCATATCAATAAAGAAAATCCGGCCTCGCCGCCCATGTTTTGCATGCTGCTGCGTAAGCATCTGGCCGGGGCGAAGCTCATAGCCGGTGAGCAGCTTGGCTTTGAGCGTGCAGCCCGCCTGCGCTTTGCGGGCTATGATGAGATGGGCTACCCGACCGAGAAGACCCTGATCGCCGAGATCATGGGAAAATACAGCAATCTTATCCTGCTGGACGGCAGTGATAAGGTGCTTGCTGTTCTGCGCCCGGTTGATTTCACCACCAGCCGCAAACGGCAGGTACTGCCCGGCATGATCTATGAAGCACCGCCGGCACAGGATAAAATAGATCCCCTGTGCGAAACGGAGGAGGGGCTTGCTGCCGCGCTTGCGGCGGCACCTGCTGAAAAAACGCTTGCCCGCTTCCTCTCCGACCGCTATCTCGGCCTTGCCTCGCAAACGGCAGCAGAGATCGCTTTTCTTTCTGCCGGCTCGGCAGAGGCGCTTGTTGCCGATGTGGATGAAAAACGGGTCTGCCGCGTTTTTTCTTCATGGTTTGAAAAGGTCAGCGCGGGAGAGTTTGCTCCCACGTTGGTCCTGCGGGAGGATGGCAGCCCCTTGGATTACACCTATGCTCCTACCGCCTATCGTGGCTCGGCTGTGAAGACCGAGGCACTTGCCTCCTTTGCCGAGCTTTTTGACCGCTTTTTTGGCGAGCGTGACCGGCGAGAGCGGATCCGCCAACGTGCAACCGATCTTTTGCAGCTGCTCTCCCACGCAGAGGCACGCCTCATGCGCAAGCTTGCCGCCCAGCGGGAGGAGCTTGCCGATTGTGCCAAGGCGGAGGAATATCGGCAGGAGGCCGATCTCATCGTGGCCAATATCTATCGCCTTTCCCGTGGCATGACCGAATTTCTTGCCACCGATTACACCGGGGACGAGCCGCGCGAGGTGCTTGTGCGCCTGGACGGCCGCCTGACGCCCTCGGCCAATGCGCAGCGCATGTATAAGCTGTATAACAAGGCCAAAACGGCCGCCCGCGTGCTGGGTGAGCAGATCGCCACCGCCGAGGCGGAGCTGGCTTATCTTGCCGGTGTCAAGGTCTTTCTTGACCGTGCGGAGAGCGAGGCCGATCTGGTCGAGATCCGTGACGAGCTGTACCGCGCTGGCTATGCCTCGCGCATGAAGAATTATACCCCGCCGCGCAGCGTGAAGCTGCGCCCGCGTGAATTTACCACGGCAAGCGGCTATCGCCTGCTGTGCGGGCGCAACAATCTGCAAAACGAGCAGCTGACCTTCCGCGTAGCGGAAAAGGATGACCTCTGGTTCCACGCCAAGGGCGTGCCCGGCTCACACGTTATTCTCGTCTGCGGCGGGGAAGAGCCGCCCGCCGAGGATTATACCCAGGCCGCCGCCATTGCTGCCTATTATTCTGCAGCGGCCGGCTCTCCCGTGGCGGTAGATTATACCCGCGTGCGGCACGTCAAAAAGCCCGCCGGTGCCAAGCCGGGCTATGTGATCTATAAGACCAATTACACCGCCTACGTGGCGCCGCTTGCCACCGTTGGAGAAACAGAATAATTGATGCTGCCTTATTTTAACATTCGGAAAGTGAGAAAACATGGTTGACCTGCTTGCCCTGCAAAAACAGTTTATCCTCGCCCATCTGGCAGAGGGAGACGTTGCCGCCGATTTTACCATGGGAAACGGGAACGATACTCTCTTCCTCTCCCAAACGGTAGGCGAGAGCGGGCGCGTTTACGCCTTTGACCTGCAAGAGAGTGCGCTGGTATCTACCCGCCGCCATCTTGAGGAAAGCGGCGCCCCGCAGAACTATACGCTGATCTGCGCGTCACACCACCGGTTAAAGGAATTTATCAACGAGCCGATCAAGGCCGGCATGTTCAACCTTGGCTATCTGCCCGGGGGAGACGAAAAGGGCATCACCACCAAGCGTGCCACCACCCTGCCGGCCGTAGAGGCCGCGCTGGATATCCTCGCGCCGGACGGCGTTTTGCTGGTTGCCGTATATCCCGGGCATGAGGAGGGACGACTCGAGGGTGAAATGCTGGCAGACTATGCCGCCTCGCTCAGCCGTTATCGCATTTGTGCCTCCCGCTTTCAATTGCTGAATTCACCGTCGGCCCCCTTTTTCTTCATCTTTGAAAAGGCAGCAGACAAGCCGCTTCGCCGCCCCGGTCGGGCCGCCAAGAATGCCGCGCGTGCCGCGCGCCTTGCCGCCCAGATCAACGAGGCCTCCCGTGCCCTGGCGGAAAAGGACGGGGAGGGGGAGGCATGATTCTCTATCTTGCCCCCATGGAGGGGCTGACCGGCAGCGTATACCGCCGCACCCATGCTGCCGTGATCGGCGGGGTGGATAAATACTTCACCCCCTTCTATTCACCCAGCGCCAACGGCCTTTCCAAAAGAGAGCTGGCCGAGCTGCAGGAGGATGACCGGGCGTTCACCGTCCCGCAGCTGCTTACCCGCCGCGCAGCAGATTGCCTCCTGGCCGTTGCCCAGCTGCACGAGTTAGGGTATACCGAGGTCAATTTGAATTTCGGCTGCCCCTCCGGCACGGTGAGCGCCAAGCATAAGGGGGCAGGCTTTCTGCTGCAGCCGGAGGAGATGCAGGCCTTTTTTGAAGAGGTGTTTTCCGCCCTTGACCGTGTGGCGCCGGGCATGCGCCTCTCTGCCAAAACGCGCATCGGCTACGGCGCAGAGAGCGAGTTCCCGGCAATTTTGTCGGTGTATGATCGTTTCCCGCTTGCGGAGCTGATCATCCACCCCCGCCTGCGGCAGGATTTTTATAAGGGCAGCCCCCGTCTTGCTGCCTACGCCTATGCAGAAAAAAACACATCCCTTCCGCTGTGCTATAACGGCGATGTCTTTTCTGCCGCGAATTATACGTCGTTATTGGAGAAGCTTCCATCTATCTCGCGTGTGATGGTCGGGCGCGGCGCCGTGGCTGACCCCACGGTTTTTCTTGCGCTGCGCGGCAGCCCCGTTGCCGACAAGCGTGCTGCGCTGCGCGCGTTCCATGACCGCTTGCTGGAGGAGAATGGCCGCCGTATGGGCACGGGGCACAATCTTCTTTGCCGCATGGCGGATCTGTGGAATTACCAATGCTGCCTGTTTGAAAACGGGTTTGAGGCCTGCCGCCGCATTCGCCGCGCGCAAAGCCTGGCGGAATACCGCGCGGCCGTTGCGCTGCTGTTCCGGGAGCATGCGCTGCTGCCGGACGGGGGCTATATCCCGCCCGAAAAACGGTAAAGGGACTGTCGCCTTTTGGCATAACCGCAAACAAAAAAGAATGAGCGGGATCTTGTATCCCGCTCATTCTTTTCTGATAGGGGAGAATTGTCTGCCCGCAGCATTTTATGGTAGAAAGCTTGTGGCTTTCTCCATTTTGATGATTATTCCTGATAGGCCTCGTAGAGAAACGCCTGCGTCAGATATTGGATGAAATATCCAAGCAGAAGCGAGATCACGATGTAGATATAGGAAAACACGATCGAGGCAATTTCATTGCGGTAGACGTTTGGCCAGTAGGTGGTAACAAAATCCACGGTGGTGATCGTTTCGGCTACGATCTGGTAAACGAAAAGCACGGAAACAACGGTGAAATTGGCCAGTCCTTGCCGGTTGTGCCGCAGGGAAATACGCGGCATGCCGAAAGCGGGCGCTTTCCGGAAATACAGCAGATGGGAGAGCAGCAGCAGGGCGAGGTGAATGCCCATCATTAAAATCGTATTGCCGAGCGCCATCAGTATTTCCGTCACCAGCGTGTCGGTAAAATAGTCGGGGTAGTCAAAGGCGGTACGGACGGCCGCCGCGAGAAGCGGGATCAGAGAGATGACCTCTCCCAGCAGCAGGATACGGCAGGAAATGCCCGCCATCTGCCGCGAAAGATAAAACAGGGCAGCGCCGAGAAAGATCATCGTCCCAAACAGCGAAAGCAGGGAACAGGCGTAGTACAGCACCAAAATGGCGGTGGTGCTGGTCATTTCGGCACGCACGAGCACCAAGGCACCGTTCAGAACGGCCATGGCAAGCAGTACGGCAAAAAGCGGGAGAAACGGAGAGCGTTGCTTTTCGTGTTTCATGGGTTCTCCTTTAATAATTGCAAAGCGTGTACGGCAGCACGGCGCTGACCCATGCGCGTACCGTATCCACGTCAGCGGCAGACATCGTTTTCTTATCGATGATGTAGGTTCTCGTTTTTTCAATGAAAATAAAGAAATAATCGGTCGTTTCCATCAGCTTGTGCAGCACGGCGTAAGCAACCGTCTCCTCCGAGCGGTAGCCGTCTCCCCCTGCAGAAACAACGTGCATCTCGCTCTCACGCAGGGTGTAGTGGTTCTCAAGATCTGAAAGCACGCCCATCTTCCGGTAACGCCGCTTGGGGGCAATATAGTAAGAATAGGGAATGATCGACCATATCAGGACGCATACGCCCAGCGCAAGGAACATCCAGGGTGGCAGCGTGCTGCCAAGCAGCAGCATCAGCACCTCGGCCACCAGAACGAACAGCACGCAAACGCCCATCAGGATCGAACGGTTGCGGATGCGCTTGCGCGGGTCATGCCTGCCGAATGCGGTAATGCCGTGCACCGCCTGAATGGTGGGAACGTCAAAACGGCTGCTTGCCTGAATTTCCATGACAATCTCTCTCCTTTTTTTTTCATATCTAACGCCAATTATAGCACGTTTTCTGCCAAAAAGCAAGCGTGCCGTCATTTTTTTCGCTGCACGGGCATAAAATAGGCCAAAACCGTAAAGGAGGGAAGCACGTATGGGAAACTGCTCCGGCGAGAGCTTTCGTGATAAGGAGGTCATCAATTCCTGCGACGGTCGCCGCCTTGGCTTTGTGACGGACATTGAATTTGACGTGTGCGACGGCAGGATCACGGCGATCGTCATTCCCGTCAAGACCGGCCTGTTCGGCTGCGAGAATATCGTCGTACCGTGGGAGAAAATACAAAAAATAGGAGAAGATATCGTGCTGGTGGATGCAGAGGGGTGTTGCCCGCCGCCCAAGCCACCGAGGGGAAAACGAAAGTAATTGTAAAAAAACTGTGAACATTGATAAAAAATAAAAATAGGGCTTGCATTATAAAAAGAATTGTGGTATAATCACCCTATCTGCGCCAAAAACGCAGAAATATATTACACACACAGTAAGAGGAGCGTATGCCGGTGCCCGTCCTCGGGTCGCATAGCAGTCTTGCTGTGGAGGAAAAACCAAGGAGGAACAGTAACATGTTCGTAGTATCCATCAAGCAGCTGCTTGAAGCAGGCGTTCACTTCGGTCACCCGACCAAGAAGTGGAATCCGAAGATGGCGGAGTACATCTTCACCGAAAGAAACGGTATTCACATCATTGATCTGCAGAAGACCGTTAAGAAGTTTGAAGAGGCTTACAACTTCGTAAGCAGCGTTGCAGCCGAGGGCGGCAACATCCTCTTCGTCGGCACCAAGAAGCAGGCTGCCGAGACCATTAAGGAAGAGTCCCTGAAGTGCGGTATGTACTATGTTAACGAGCGTTGGCCCGGCGGTATGCTGACCAACTTCAAGACCATCCGCAAGAGCATCAACCGTCTCAACGAGCTGGAGAAGATGCAGGAGGACGGCACCTTTGCTCTCCTTCCCAAGAAGGAAGTTGCCAAGAAGATCAAGGAGATCGACGATCTCGAGAAGAACTATGGCGGTATCAAGACCATGGACACCCTGCCTTCCGCCCTGTTCGTAGTTGACACCCGCAAGGAGCACATCGCCATTCTTGAGGCAAAGAAGCTGGGCATTCCGGTCGTTGCGATCGTAGATACCAACTGCAGCCCCGAGGATGCTGACTATATCATCCCCGGCAATGATGACGCTATCCGCGCTATCAAGCTGATCGCCGGCACGCTGGCTGATGCCGTTATCGAGGCAAAGGGCGGCGAGCAGCTGACCGACGCACCTGCAGAGGCAGAGGCTGAGACGGCTGCTGAAGAGGCATAATTTCCCGGGAAATAAAGAGATAAGGAGAAAATAAAATGGCTTTTACCGCTAAGGACGTAGCCGAGCTGCGTAAGCAGACCGGCTCCGGTATGATGGATTGTAAGAATGCACTCACCGAGGCAAACGGCAATTTTGCCGAGGCGATCAAGATCCTTCGTGAGAAGGGTATGGCTACCGCTGCCAAGAAGCAGAGCAGAATCGCTGCTGAGGGCGTTGTTGCCGTATACACCGAGAATGGCGTGACCGCTATGGCCGAGGTCAACACCGAGACCGACTTCGCTGCAAAGGGCGAGGCTTTCCAGACCTTTATGAAGGATCTGCTGAAGACCATCGTTGCCAACAAGCCCGCAACCGTTGAAGAGCTGATGACCAAGAGCATGCCTGCAGGCAATACTGTAGACGAGGCTCTGCAGGAGATCAGCGGTGCTATCCTGCATGAGAAGGTAAGCATTCGCCGCTTCGTTGTGGTTGAGGGCGCTGTCAGCACCTATATCCACGGCGCAGGCGAGACCGGCGTTGTGATCAGCTTTGAGGTTGCTCCTGCTGCCGTTGCAGAGACCGATGCATTTGCCGCATTCGCAAAGAATGTTGCGCTGCAGGCTGCTGCTATTCCTTCTCTGTACGTTGACCGTGCATCTGTTCCGCAGTCCGCTCTCGACGAGGAGATGGAGATCCTCAAGAAGCAGATGGAGCAGGATCCCAAGTTTGCCGGCAAGCCCGCAAACGTGATCGAGGGCATCGTCAAGGGCAAGATGGGCAAGTATTTTGAGACCAACTGCCTGCTCGAGCAGGGTTATGTCAAGGACGATTCTCTCACCGTTGGCAAGTATGTTGCCGCTGCCGCTAAGGAGCTGGGTGCTGAGATCAAGGTCGTTTCCTTCGTTCGCTACGATAAGGGCGAGGGCATTGAGAAGAAGGAAGATGATCTCGCTGCAGAAGTGCAGAAGATGATCAACGGCTAATTCTGATCGTATATCAAAAAAGACGGAGAATGTTCATTCTCCGTCTTTTTTATGTCACCGGTTGTGCTCCCGGCGGTATTCGCGCGGGGTGCGGCCGGTCTCCTCGCGGAATCGCTTGGCAAAATAGCTGGGGCTTTGAAAGCCGCACAGCCGACCAACCTCCTCCACCGGCTCGCCCGAATACCGCAAAAACTGCTTGGCCTTGGCCACGCGTACACGGCAAAGATCGACGATCACGCTGCAATGAAATTCTGCCTGGTAGCGACGGCAAAGGACGTAGCGATCCAGCCCTGCCACGGCAGCAATATCGTCAAGCGAGAGCGGCTCTGCATAGTGGCTTTCCAGATATTGCCGCACGTACTGCATGGCAGATGCCCGCTCTGCAAAGATCGCGTCCAGCAGCTCGGTCACCAGGGTGTATCCCTTGCCGGAGCGGGCCACGATAGAGGTCGTATGCGTCAGCTCGCGCATCAGCCCCTCGTTTGCTTTGTTGAGCCAGGAGGGGATGTGAAAGGTGAAATAATCACCCGTCCCGCAAAAATCCAATAGCCCCTCGGCCCCGTTAAAGGTCAGCCACATGGTCTGCAGGTCCTCGCCCTCGTAGCTGTGCGGCACGCCAGCGCGGATAAAAGCACCCTCGCCTACGCCAAGGGTAAAATATTCCTCCCGCAGGCGAAAGCTGCCGCAGCCGCCCCGCACCCATATAAATTGATGAAAGCTGTTGCCCTCCGGCCTTACAAGCGGCTTTTGCCGCGCTTCTCCTACTGTGTTCAACACAAACGGCAGCTGCTTTCGCGCTTCCTTGTTGATCTCGGCAAACATATAACTTCTCCTCGATTGCAAGATCGTTATAGAAATTGCAAGATATTTTCATTGACAATTGCGTGGAAATACAATATAATTATAGCATGAAGGGGCGAAAAGTCAAGCCCCGAAAACAGAAAATAAAAACAAAGGGAGATGTTTTTATGGAAAAGATTCGAGTTGGCTTTATCGGTTGCGGCGGTCGTGCCGGCGCACACATGAACTCCTTCCTGCGGATGAAGGACGAGGTTGAGGTCGTTGCGGTAGCAGACCCGGTCGAGGAGCGCCGTCTGGCCGCAGCTGAGAAGTTTGGCTGCAAGCGCATCTACAAGGACCACACCGAGCTGTATGACAATGAGAGCAAGGATACGCTGGATGCGCTGATCATTGCCATTGAGCCGACAGCCCATACCGATACCGAGCTGCGTGCCATTGAAAAGGGGATCCCGTTCCTGATCGAGAAGCCTGTACATATCGACCTGGAAAAGGCCGAGGAGATCGGCAAGAAGATCGAAGAGACCGGTCTTATTACCGCTGTTGGCTTCCAGGATCGCTACCTGGATCTGATGGATATGATCAAGGAAGAGCTGCCCAAGCACAAGACGGGCGGTCTTGTGTACGGCGCATGGGTCGGCGGTATTCCCGGCGTATGGTGGTGGCAGAAGAAGAGCACCTGCGGCGGCCAGCTCGTTGAGCAGAATATTCACCTTGTTGACGGCCTGCGCTGGCTGTACGGTGAGCCGCTTTCGGTATACGCGACCTGCTCACGCGGGATCGTCCGTCCCGGCGTAGATGCCAAGGAGGAATACGATACCGATGACCACTCCACCGCGGTGATCCGCTTCCCGAACAACGTAACGGCCACGCTGGTCAGCGGCTGCTATTCCCGCGGGGTTCGCCCGCGCTGCGGCCTGTACATCACACTGGACGATATGGTGCTGGATTACCGCTTGCGCAATAACCTCATCATCTCCACGCCCGACGGCGAAAAGGATATTCCGCGCGGTGTCGATCAGACTCTTCTTTTAGATAAGGCCTTTATCGGTGCCGTTCGCACCGGTGATCGCAGCCTCATCCGCTCAGACTATGCAGACTCGCTCAAGACACACCGCTTGGCCTTTGCTGCCAACAAGTCGATGGAGACCGGCGAGGTCATTTATTTCTGATAAGGAGGACTGTTATGAGACTTTGTGTACCGATTCCGTGTTTTTATAAAAACGTAGAATTTCATGATGCCATTCGTCGTGCAGCCGCCCTCGGCTTTGATGCGATCGAGACCTATGCATGGAAGAATCTGAACTTTGATGCCGTTCGTGCCGCCTGTGAGGAGACCGGCGTAGAGTTTGTCAGCATGTGCACCACCGAGTTCCGTATGACCGACCCCGCCTTCCGCCGTGAATGGCTGGCCGGACTCAAGGAGACCTGCGAGGCTGCAAATAAGCTGGGCGTCAAGCGTCTGATCACCCAGGTAGGTCCCGATACGGGCGCACCGCGCACAGAGCAGCACGCCGCCATCGTCAAAACGCTGAACGAGGCAAAGCCGATTTTGGATGCCTCTGGCGTTACCATCATGCTGGAGCCGCTGAACGTGCTTGTCAACCACCCCGGCTACTATCTGGTGACGGCAGGTGAGGGCTTTGATATCGTGCGTGAGGTAGATCACCCGCTCGTTAAGATCGTATACGATATCTACCACCAGCAGGTCTCGGAGGGGAACATCATTCCCAGCGTGACCAAGAACCTGGATTGCATTGCCCACCTGCACAGCGCCGGCCACCCCGGCCGCCACGAGCTGCAGTACGGCGAGAGCGACTATAAGGTGATCTTTGATGCCATTGATAAGGCCGGTTACACCGGTGCCTGTGGCCTGGAATACGGCCCGCTGCTCGAACCGGAGGAAAGCCTGCGTGAGGCACGCCGCATCTATCTCGGCAAGTAAAAGACAAGCAAAAAACGCCATCTGTGGATGGCGTTTTTTGTTTTATTCGATCGGCTCTTCTGTATTCTTTTTCGGAGCCTTGTAGAGATATTTCATCACAAAGATCAAGGCAATGCCAAGCACCACCATCAGCAACGACCAGAACTGCGAGGGAGAGATGCCCTGTACCAGCTCACCGCGGTGGTCACCGCGGATAAATTCCAGCAAGAACCGCCAGATGCCGTAGCCGATCAGATAGATGCTCAGGTTGTGTATGCAGCCGCGCCGCAGATATAAATAACTCAATATGCCAAACAGAACCAGTAAAAATGCCGTCTCATACAGCTGCGTGGGGTGTACCCGGTAGGCAAGATGCGGGAACTTGACCGAAAAAATGCCGTCCCATGCTACGCCGTGGCAGCAGCCGGCAAAAAAACAGCCAACCCGCCCAAAGGCGTGTGCAATGGTGATGCAGCAGGGCAGCAGGGCAAAGATCTCGGCAAGGGAACCGCCCTTTCTCCATCGCTTTCCGATCAGGTAGGTCAGTAAAAAACAGGCGGCACCGCCGATCAGACCGCCGATAAAGGTGATGCCACCATCAAAGCGGAAGCCGTTTGCCGGGTTTTCAATATAATTGTAAACAGCCTGAAATAATGCGGCAGAGCCAAAACCGACCGCGATCGAGAATACACCGTCATAGAACAGAAAGTCCAAAAAGCCGCTGTCAACGCCACGTCGCTTGCCGTAGTAAAACAAAACGCCAAAGGCGCACAAAAGTCCCAGCGCAACCATAATGCCGTACATGTGTACGTTCCAGAACAAAGGGTTTGGTAACATAAGCTCTCCTTATTCGATACACTTATCGATGTAGTGTAAAAGATATTCCTCGGTCAGCATGCTGTTATAGGCGTGAACAAGCTCGCCCTCTGCATTGACCCACAGCGTCATGGGAATGGCATTGACCCCGTAGGTGAGCGATGCCTCATAGGAAAGGTCAAAATAAACGGGAAAGGAATAGCCGTTTTCTTCCATAAACGCAAGCGCCGTTGCAACATCATTCCCGCTGCCGTCTACGTTGATCATCATAAAATCCACACGGTCACCGTATTGCTCATAGGCCGCTTGAAAATATGGCAGCTCATGCACGCAGGGGGGGCACCAGGTAGCAAAGAAATTGACAACGACCGGCCGCCCACGCAGGGAAGAAAGGCGCACGCCTTGCCCCTGTGCATTTGTAACGGTAAAGTCGGGTGCCGGATCCTCCGGCTCGTTTGCCGCGCCGCCGCAGGAAAGCAGGCAGAGTGGAAGGAGCAGGGAAAGGAGGATACAGATCGTACGTTTTTTCATGCATGGCTCTCCTTAAAAAACATTGCACTTTATTATACTGCTTTTTTGCATTTTTGTCAAGTATCTGCTTTTTTTAAAAGTATGTCGAAAAATTAAAAAAGTACCTGACTTTACAATCGAATTGTGCTATATTATAATAAGCATTTTATTTTTTCAAATAAAGAAAGGTTACCCCCGCCGGCGATTATACGCAGGCAGCGGCAACGCCTCTGGCCGGCGCAACGGCCAAGATCACCGGTATCTCGCTGCTGCTTGAAACGAACGTCGGTATGAAGATCATCGTTGAGGGCGATACGGCCTATGCGGTACAGGTTTCGAACGATCCTGAATTCAGCAGCCCCGCCAACCTGCAGCCGACGCTCCGTGAGGATGGCGAGACGTATAAGGCGATCATTTATACGACAGCCAGCTCCTGGAATAGGCCTTCCTACATTCGCGTGGTGGATGAGCTTGGTAACGTCGTTTCCCGTACCATCACCTACAGCATTACCGCATACTGCCAGAACATGGCAGAGGATGATGCCGTTGCTCCTGTAACGAACGCACTCCTTGCGCTGTATGATGCTATTGAAGCATATCAGGCATAAAAGAAGGGAGGAACAGAACAATGAAGAAGTACGAAGCACCCCTTTTTGAGATCCTCGTTTTGACCTCGGACGTTCTCATGGCCTCCGATGAAAACGAGCTGGCGATCGACAAGCTGGGCAGCATCTTTGATCTGTAAGACCGGATGCGCTGAAACGCTTTTCAAATTGTAATCGTATGGCATGATAGGGAAAGCCGCACCCCGTGTGCGGCTTTTTCTATACAGCGGTTTTGCATAAATATTCACAAAAAATACGAATATATTCACAAAAAGCAAAAAACTTTTAAAAAGTTGTTGAAATTTGCGAAAAACCTCTTGACAAATCAAAAAAATGGTGTATAATGAATGCATAAATAAACAAAAACTTTGATTTTTATTCGTGGAGGAAAAACCAATGAACAAGGAAAACATCAAAAAGGTCGTTCTCGCTTATTCGGGCGGGTTGGATACATCTATCATCATTCCGTGGCTGAAGGAAAACTACAATAACTGTGAGGTAATTGCCGTTTCCGGTAACGTAGGCCAGGCTGATGAGCTGGAGGGGTTGGAAGAGAAGGCGCTGAAAACAGGTGCCTCCAAGCTCTACGTGCTGGATCTGACGGAGGAATACGTGGACGACTATATCATCCCGACGATGAAGGCGGGCGCGGTGTATGAGGAGTATCTGCTCGGCACCAGCCATGCACGCCCCTGTATTGCCAAGGGCCTGGTTGAGATCGCGCTGAAAGAGGGCGCGGACGCCATTTGCCACGGCTGTACCGGTAAGGGTAACGATCAGGTTCGTTTTGAGCTGGCGATCAAGCACTTTGCTCCGAACATGCCCATCATCGCCCCCTGGCGTGAGTGGTCGATCAAGTCCCGTGATGAAGAGATCGACTATGCCGAGGCCCACAACATCCCGCTGAAGATCAACCGTGAGACCAACTATTCCAAGGATAAGAACCTGTGGCACCTGTCGCATGAGGGCCTGGATCTCGAGGATACCGGCAACGAGCCGCTGTACGAGAAGCCCGGCTTCCTGGAAATGGGCGTCTCTCCCATCATGGCTCCCGATAAGCCTACCTACATCGAGCTTGATTTTGAGAAGGGCATCCCGGTCGCGCTGGACGGTCAGAAGATGAGCGCGAAGGAGATCATTCTTGCTCTGAATAAGCTGGGTGGGGAAAACGGTATCGGTCTTCTGGATATTGTTGAGAACCGTCTCGTCGGTATGAAGTGCCGTGGTGTATACGAGACCCCCGGCGGTGCCATCCTGTATAAGGCACACAGCGTGCTGGAGAGCATCTGCCTGGACAAGATGACGCTGCATGAGAAGCAGAAGCTTTCGATCACCTTTGCAGAGCTGGTTTACAACGGCCAGTGGTTCACCCCCCTGCGTGAGGCGCTTTCCGCCTTCGTGGATAAGACGCAGGAGAACGTAACGGGTAAGGTCCGTCTCAAGCTCTACAAGGGTAACATGATCAACGCCGGCGTATGGAGCGACTATTCGCTGTACAGCGAGGAGATCGCTACCTTCGGTGAAAGTGATTATAACCAGAAGGATGCCGAGGGCTTTATCAACCTCTACGGTCTGCCGATCAAGGTGCAGGCGATCGTAGATGCCAAGAACAAGAAATAACGAACGGCAGCCCCGCGCCATCGGTGCGGGGCGTAGCTGATTTTTCAGGAGGATAACGATATGATGAAGGGCAGAAGCTTTTTAAAGCTGCTTGATTTTACCCCGGCCGAGATCGTAGAGCTGATCGACCTGGCCGCCGAGCTGAAGGCAAGAAAGAAGCTCGGCATCCCGCACCGCCTGTGTGAGGGCAAGAATATTGCGCTGGTGTTTGAAAAGACCAGCACCCGCACGCGCTGCGCCTTTGAGGTAGCCGCAGCCGACCTTGGCATGCACCCCGTGTATCTCGACCCCAAAAGCTCGCAGATCGGCAAAAAGGAGAGCATTGCCGATACCGCACGCGTGCTTGGCCGCATGTTTGACGGTATTGAGTACCGTGGCTACGGGCAGGAGATCGTAGAGGAGCTGGCCGCCTATTCCGGCGTGCCGGTATGGAACGGCCTGACCAACGAATACCACCCCACCCAGATTTTGGCCGACTTCCTTACCGTGCGGGAGCATTTTGGTCACCTTGCCGGTATCAAATTGGTCTACATGGGCGACGCGCGCTATAACATGGGCAACTCGCTGATGGTCGGCTGCGCCAAGATGGGCATGCACTTTGTTGCCTGCGC
Source organism: Eubacteriales bacterium (assembly GCA_045543015.1). Classification (GTDB taxonomy): domain Bacteria; phylum Bacillota; class Clostridia; order Oscillospirales; family CAG-272; genus UBA1740. Next base: position 25,822 of record JAZQLY010000004.1, on the reverse strand, counting down.
CCCCAAAAAGTATTTCCCGAACCAAGAGCTGATCGCCGCCTGCGAGGAAGTTGCCCGTGAAACGGGCGCTACGCTCACCTTCTGTGAGGACCCGATGGAGGCAACCCGCGGCGCAGACGTCATCTACACCGACGTGTGGGTCTCGATGGGCGAGCCTGCCGAGGTGTGGGAGGAGCGCATCAAGGATCTCTCCCCCTACCGCGTAACCAGCGAGATCATGCAAAACGCCGGAGAGCAGTGCCGCTTTATGCACTGCCTGCCCGCCTTCCATGATCTGAAAACCGAGATCGGACAGGACGTATACGAGAAGTTTGGCCTGACCTGTATGGAGGTGACTGACGAGGTGTTTGAAAGCGCCCAATCGATCGTCTTTGACGAGGCAGAGAACCGTATGCATACCATCAAGGCGGTCATGGCCGCCACGCTGTAAAGCAAGGCCGCGCGCCATATAACCGTGAAAAAGCCCCCGGCGGGGGCTTTTTCAGTACAAGAGGCCTCGCGGCCATATGATGAAAGTTAAGAAATCGAAAAGGCTCCCCTTGGGGGGAGCTGGCGCCGTAAGGCGACTGAGAGGGGGTGGGGGAAGCCCTCTCCGTCACGCTTCGCGTGCCACCTCCCCCATAGGGGGAGGCTTGATGGTATTGGGCTGTTCCTCCTTTTTTGAATACCCTTGACAAAAGAGGTGCGCGGTTGTATATACACAAAAACCGGCCGTCTCCCGCGGGAGCCGGCCGGTTCATTACATATTCAATACAGGTCAAATGAGAAGAGATGCACCTCGTTGCCATCACCCCACAGGCGCGTGGGGGAGAGCGAGATGCGTGTGACCGCCTCGCCCACGGGGATCTCGTTCATGCGGCGAATATTATCGGTCACGGTTACGCTTTGGCGCTTGCCATCTGCCGTTTCCCAGGTCAGAACGTAGTCGCGCACCAGCGTTTTGGGAACGCACATCTTGGGTGACTCCTGCATCACGTTGGCGCGCATGCTGTGCTGCCGCTCACACGGGTCGCCCGGCAGGGTCTCTCGGTCCAGGTCGCTGTCAAACACGATATGTGCGGCCTCCACCCCGCAGGGGGAGTCAAAGGTATAGCCGATCTCGCTGCTAACCTGGCAGAATACGCCTTGCTCCCCCTCGCCGTACAGGTGGTGGTTACGGTCACGGCCGTTGCGCAGGTTTTCCGCATTTTCACAGCCGTAAGGCCGGCCGGCCTCGGTGGCCGCGCCTGCCTTTCGCGTCAGGTAGGGAATAAAGCAATCTGCCCGCAGCAGGCTTTGCTGCAGCTCCTCGAGGTGGTTTTCATGAACACCGGCAGGGGTGGTGCCGTTTTTAGCAGCCAGGGCCGCCGCTGTGCCAACGGCCTGGCCAAGCACGGCGCAGGTCATCATCACGCGGGCAGAGCTCATGGCCGCGTGCGTCATGCTGACGTTCCGGCCGGCAAAGAACAGGTTTTCGATGTTCCTGGAATACAGGATGCGGTAGGGGATGCCGTAAATGCCAACGTCCCCCCACACGTTTGGTGCACCAAGGTGGTAAAAGCCGCCCGGGTGGTGGTCATCCAGCGGCCAGCCGCCGTAGGCGACCACATCATCAAATTTGCCGCCGGAAAGCACGTCTCCCTGGTGCATGATGTACGGCCCCTCCATACGGCGGGATTCCCGCTTGCCCGGCAAAAAGCCAAGAAAGTCAAGCTGCCATTTTTCCGCGCCTGGGAATTTGCCGCTGTTCTTGTAGTAGTCCCAAAAGCCAAAGGCCAGGGCAACCAGCTCGTCCCGCACCGCCTCGGTATCGCCGATCGAATCGCGGTCGCCGCCCAGCTCTAAATACCAGAAATTTTCGCTGCTGCTTTCCATGTGCGGCGTGCGGCGGGCAATATCCTCGTCGGTCAGCTTTTTTGCCCATGCAGGGGCAATGAAATCGATCGTCTCGTCCGTCCTTCTCGCCTGGATGAGGCAGGACATGCCCATGGTCTTGTTGTCTGCCGTTTCGATCGAGGTCTTTTCGCCAAACTCCTCACGCGCCTCACGCCCTACGCGGAAGGCGGCCCCCGTCAGCGGGGCCAGAATGCTGTCGCCGGAGCAGTCGGCAAACAGCCCGGCACGCACGCGGTGAAAGGCTTGCGTGGTCAATTGCCACCCGGTGACCGAGCAGATCTTGCCCTCCTTTGTTTCGGCCTCGCAGACCGAGGTATTCAGCAAAAGCGTGATGTTCGGCTCTGCTGCCACCTTGCCGTACAGAATGCTGTCCCACACCGGGTACAGCTTATAGGGGTTGCGATACAGCGACTCTAAATTGATCTCCTCCATAATGCCGGTCTCGCGGTTGTTTTTGCCCTGCGCACCGCACACCCACATGCGGATCTCGCCGGAGGCGTTGCCGCCCAGCACGGGCCGCTCCTGGATCAGCGCTACCTGCAGCCCAGCGCGTGCTGCCGCAATGGCGGCACACATACCGGCAAGCCCGCCGCCAACCACACAAAAATCTACCTCGTGTTCGATCGTTTTCAGCATGATCGCCCCTCCGTTTTTTCTTTATTTTACCGTTTTTTGCCCGGAAAGTCAATGGGGCGGAAAAAATAAGCATTTTTTTACAGAAATCATGCAGGGAATTGACAAAACGTGCAAAAAGTGGTATCCTAAATAAAAAAATGTATGAAAGGAAACCATCATGGAATTTCACGTAAACAGCCCGATCCTGTTTATCTTGGTTGGGCTCATCATCGCAGCTGTGCTCGGCCAATCGATCTTTTTCCTTTGGCGCGCACTCAGCCACGCCAAGCGCAAGGGGATGGATAAGGCGATCATCCGTAAAACGATCACCTCCTCCATCGTCTTTACCATTGCCCCTGCCGTTGCCATTCTGGTAGGCGTGATCTCACTTTCCAAGAGCCTTGGCATTCCGTTGCCGTGGCTTCGCCTCTCGGTCATCGGCTCTCTCTCCTATGAGACGGTTGCCGCCGGCAGCGCGCTCAACGAGCTTGGCCTTTCACTTGGCAATATGCTGACAGACGCTTCTGATTTTGTAACCGTTGCCTTTGTGATGACGGTGGGTATCGTTATCGGCCTTCTGCTGGTGCCGCTGCTTACCAAGCGCATCCAGGGCGGTCTTCTGAAGATCGAGGCAAAGGATAAAAAATGGTCTGAGGTGCTGAACAACGCCATGTTCCTTGGTATGATCTCAGCCTTTCTTGGCTACGTGTTCTGTGACGTGACCTACGTATTCTCCGGCAACACCGCCGGCCTCGTTCCGGTGCTTGTCATGCTGGTCTCTGCCGTTGTCATGGTGCTTTGCGGCCTGCTTTCCAAAAAGCTGCGCGCACGCTGGATCACCGATTACGCATTGCCGATCAGCCTCATCAGCGGCATGGCTGCTGCCATTCCGATCACCAATTGGCTCGGTTAAGGAGGGAAAAACGATATGAAGCAGAATAACCGTTCTTTCGTTGAACAGATCCATAAGGACGGCCGCGCATGGGGCCTCTCTCTGTTCGTTTTGATTTTGGCATTTCCCTTTGTTCTTTGTATGATCTACGGGGTGCTGCCCAAGTGGCTTCCCATGCTGCGCGGTATGATCGCGGTGGTGCCGATGTACTGGGCGGTCGGCCTGATCGAGATCTTTACCTACGTTCCCATGCTGGGCGCGGGCGGTGCGTATCTCTCGTTCGTGACGGGCAATATCTCCAATCTTAAGCTGCCCTGCGCACTGGACGCGATGGAGCGGGCAAACGTCAAGGCCAGCTCGGAGGAGGGGGAGATCATCTCCACCATCTCGATCGCCGTTTCCAGCATTGCCACTACGCTGATCATTATTCTGGGCGTTATCCTGATCGTGCCGCTGACGCCGATTCTGGCGCATGAATCGCTCAATGCTGCCTTTGCCCAGCTGCTGCCGGCGCTTTTCGGTGGTCTTGCCGTGGTCTTCGTTTCCAAAAATCTCAAGCTGTCTATTGCGCCCATTTTGCTGATGCTGGTGCTTTTTATCGCCGTGCCTGCGCTGAATGCCGGCACCGTTGGCATCATGGTGCCGGTTGGTGTGCTGTTTACCATCCTGGTAGCACGCATCCTGTACAAAAAAGGTATCATTTAAGGGGGCGTTTTGATGATTGCACTGTATGTGTTACTGGGACTTCTTTGCCTGTTCTTGCTGATCGTACTCATGCGCACGCTGGCCTTCCGCCCGCGGGAAATCGTTGCTGCGCCGGTAGAGGAGGTGTGCTTTGACCGCGATGCGGCAGTGCACGCCCTGCGTGAGCTGGTGATCTGCAAAACGATCTCCCGCTACGATCACGCCGAGGAGGACGAGGGGGAGTTTGCCAAGCTGATCGACAAGCTGCCCACGCTCTATCCCCACGTTTTTGAGGCCTGCACGCTGACGCGCCTGCCTGACCGCGCCTTGCTTTTCAAGTGGGCAGGGAAAACGGCCGGGGAGCCGACCGTGCTGATGGCGCATTATGACGTCGTACCCGTCAACGAGGAGGGGTGGGAGAAGCCACCCTTTGACGGCATCATTGAAGATGGCGTGCTGTGGGGCAGAGGAACGCTGGATACCAAGGTCACCTTTAACGGCGTGCTGTTTGCAGCCAACTGTCTGATCGGAGAGGGCTACGTGCCCGAAAAGGATATCTATTTTGCGTTTTCCGGCGGTGAGGAGGTCAACGGCCTTGGTGCTGTGCATATCGTGGACTGGTTTGCGCAGAACGGCATCACACCTGCCTTGGTGGTGGATGAGGGTGGTGCCGTGGTAGAAAACGTCTTTCCCGGTGTCAAGCAGCCGTGTGGCATGATCGGCATTGCCGAAAAGGGCATGATCGACGTAGAATATAAAACAAAGTCGCAGGGCGGGCATGCCTCGGCACCCAAGCCGCATACGCCAGTGGGCATTCTTTCGCGCGCCTGCTGCGCGATAGAGGCGCATCCGTTTAAGGCGCACCTCACCCCGCCGGTTGCCAAAATGTATGACACGCTTGGCCGCCGCTCTACCTTCCTTTATCGCATGATCTTTGCCAACCTGTGGTGCTTTGCGCCGCTGCTTGATCTGATCTGCAAAAAGGGCGGGGGAGAGCTGAATGCCCTGATGCGGACCACCGTTGCCTTTACGCGCATGGCAGGCAGCAGCGCCAATAACGTCATCCCGCCGGAGGCGAGCATGATCTCCAACATTCGCCTCAACCCGGCTGATACGGTAGATAGCGCGCTGGCTTACCTCAAAAAGACGGTCAAGGATGATGCCGTTGAGATCGTGAAGATACAGGGGATGAACCCCAGCCGCGTGTCAGAGACCGATTGCCCCGCGTGGGATAAGGTCGCAAATGCCGTAGCCGGAACCTGGCCCGGCTGCATCGTCACGCCCTACCTGATGATGCAATGCTCGGATAGCCGTCATTACGGCAGAATTTCCGATCACGTTTACCGGTTCTCGGCTATGGCGTTGACCAAGGAGGAGCGTGCCACCATTCACGGCCATAACGAGCGCATCCGTCTTGAAAGCGTTGGTGAGGCTGTTGCCTTTTATATCCGTCTGATGAAGCAGTGCTGATTGATAGTCAATGTCCGAAAATGCTATAAAATGTCTTTTTTTGGCATTGTAACCGGGCGCGGTCCATATTATAATAAAAGCAAAAACGCGGAGATGCGATGATGACGCTGAAGCAAAGAATACGGAATAAAGAAAAGCTGATCGGCATGTACGTGGAAATGACCGATATCGTTTCTGCCAAGATCGCCGGCCTTGCCGGGTACGATTACGTCTGGGTAGATACCGAGCATGCCTGCATGTCCTACGAAACGCTGCTGGGGCACGTGATCGCCCTGCAGGCAACCGGCACGCCCGTGGTCGTGCGCGCCTCGCAGGATGATCTGACCTCTACCAAAAAAATTCTCGAAATGGGCGTAGACGGCATCATTTTCCCCATGGTCAAAACGCCGGAGGAGGCGAACCGCCTGATCGCATCTACCCTGTACCCGCCGCACGGCAACCGTGGCTTTGGCCCGCGCAACGCCTGCGATTACGGCTATAAGGATGCCATGGCCTACGCAAGAGAGAGTGTAGACGGCATTGCCCGCTTCATTCAGATCGAGCACCGCGAGACGGTGGAGAACCTGGATGAGATCATGAAAAACGAGTTCATCGACGGCTACGTGTTCGGCCCGTGCGACCTCTCCGGCTCCTATGATGTGTTGGGGGACGTCTACGGCGAAAAGATCACCGGGGTGATCCGCACCACCATCGAAAGGCTGCACGCAAACGGCAAATACGCCATGGTTGCCGCTGCGGGCTGCACGGAAAGCATTCTTCAGCACTGGCATGACCTGGGGGCGGATATGATCACCGCCGGCACGGATTTTGATTTTATCCGTGAAAGTGCCGTGCGCAACTGCGAGAATATGAAAAGGATCCATAAGGGGCTTTGACGCTCCCGGAAGGGGCTGTCGTATTTCGGCATAACCGCAAACAAAAAAGAATGAGCGGGATGGATCTATCTCCCGCTCATTCTTTGCATATAGGGGAGAGTTGTCTGCCCGCATCGCTTTATGGTAGAAAACCTGCGGTTTTCTCCATTTTGATTGAATTTTTTGTTTGCTATCTCCGTTTTTCGCCCTCGACGTATGTCAATACGCCTCACGGGCGAAAAACGAAGATTTCTGCTCAAAATCCGACGAGCCCCTTGCAGCATTATAAAAATACGGGCGAGAAATGGCTTTCTCGCCCGTTTTGCTGCGCAAAACGCATAGGCATGCTGTATTTTTCATGAGATAGTCCCATTCTTTTTCGCTTGCTGCATGGGGAAAACTCCGGTTTTTTCGTTATTTTTGACAAAAAAGATGGCAGAACTTGTTGAAAATTATGCTTGACATTTCGGCGCGGATGTGGTACAATATCATCGTGATTTGGTTTTGAGGTTTTTGCGCCTGACGGATAATTGTGGGTTACCACAGTGGAGCAAAGATCTGTCATATGCCGACCGTCTGGGCACACCTATTTCATTTGCGGAATAAGTGCGCCCTTTTCGTTTTTTTTGGCGCGCGCAAGGATCTGAATAAAAAAGCAGGAAAGGCTGGTATCGTTATGAAAAAAGTTGGCATTCTGATGGGCAGCGACAGTGATCTGCCGATCATTCAGAAGACCGTAGACACCCTGGTGTCTCTTGCTATCCCCTATGAGGTACACGTATATTCCGCACACAGAACGCCGGAGGAGGCTGCCCGCTTCTCCCGTGAGGCACGCGCAAACGGCTTTGGCGTGATGATCGCCGCTGCCGGCATGGCTGCCCATCTGGCAGGTGCTGTAGCTGCCGCTACCACGCTGCCTGTTATTGGCATCCCTTGTAAATCTTCTAATCTTGACGGCATTGATGCCCTTTTGTCAACAGTTCAGATGCCCTCCGGCATTCCCGTGGCTACTGTTGCCATCAACGGGGGGGTCAATGCCGCTTTGCTTGCCGCAGAGATCCTCGCCCTCTCGGATGACGAGCTGGCTGAAAAGCTGATCGCCCGCCGCCAGTCAGACAGGGAAAAGGTGCTCGAAAAGGATGCTGCCGTTGCCGCATCTCTCAATCATTGATGAAAAAATAATTTTAAAAATAAAAGGAGAAAAAACCATGGAACTCGTTTACACCGGAAAAACCAAAAACGTTTATGCACTTGAAAACGGCAACTATCTTCTGAAATTCAAGGACGATTGCACCGGCAAGGACGGTGTGTTTGATCCCGGTGAAAACTCTGTCGGCCTGACGATCGAGGGCGTGGGTGACGTAAACCTGCGCATGTCTATCTATTTCTTTGAAAAGGTCAATGCCGCTGGTATCAAGACGCATTACGTCAGCGCCAACCTGGCTGATACCACCATGGAGGTTCTTCCTGCCAAGGCCTTTGGTAAGGGGCTGGAGGTCATTTGCCGCCACAAGGCAGTCGGCAGCTTCTACCGTCGCTACAGCGACTATATTGAAGAGGGCGCAGACCTTCCCGCATACGTGGAGACCACCTTCAAGAATGACGAAAAGGGCGACCCGCTGGTAACCAAGGACGGCCTGGTTGACCTTGGCGTTATGACGGCAGAGCAGTATGACGATATTAAGGAGATGACCCAGAAGATCACCAAGATCGTAGCAGACGACCTCAAGGAAAAGGGCCTTGTGCTGTACGATATCAAGTTTGAGTTCGGCTACGATAAGGACGGTAAGGTCATGCTGATCGATGAGATCGCCTCTGGCAATATGCGCGTTTACAAGGATGGCCAGTATATCGATCCCATGACGCTGTCCAAGCTCTTTTTCGCTTAATTCACATTCTACGTTTGTTTAAGAACAAGGGGGAACAATGGGAGGCTTTTTCGGCATCACGTCTCGCAAGGAATGCTTGCCGGATGTGTTTTTCGGAACCGACTATCACTCGCACCTCGGCACGCGCCGCGGCGGTCTTGCCGCCTATGATCGTGATCGCGGTCTGCAGCGCGTGATCCATAATATCGAGAATTCGCCGTTCCGCACGAAATTTGAGCATGTTTTTGAAGAGATGACCGGCACCGCCGCGATCGGCTGCATCAGCGATTCGGATCCGCAGCCGCTGCTGCTTCGCTCGCGCCTTGGTAAATTTGCCATCGGCACAGTCGGTCTTATCCGTAACAAGGAAGATCTGATCCGCGCCTATCTGGAGGATGGCGGCGGTCAGTTCAACGCCATGACGGGTGGCGAGGTCAATACGACCGAGCTGGTGGCCGCCTTGATCAGCACCAAGCCCAGCTTTGCAGAGGGCATTCGCTTTGTCGGCGAGGTGATCGAGGGGTCCATGACCGTCTTGATCCTGAAGGAGGACGGTCACATCATTGCCGCGCGCGACCGGCTTGGCCGCTTGCCAGTTCTGATCGGCAAAAATGAGGATGGCTATGCCGTCACGTTTGAATCCTTTGCCTGTGAAAAGCTGGATTACGCCATCCACTGTGAGCTTGGCCCCGGCGAGATCGTCGAGCTGTCTCCGGAGGGGATGGTGCAGCTTGTCCCGCCCGGCAAGGAAATGCGTATCTGCGCCTTTCTGTGGAGCTACTACGGCTATCCTGCCGCCACCTATGAGGGCGTGAACGTAGAGGCCATGCGCTATCGCAACGGTGCCATCCTGGCAGAAAGCGATGCCGCGCTTGGCAATGCAGAGGGGGTCGACTGCGTAAGCGGTGTGCCGGATTCGGGCACGCCGCATGCGATCGGCTACGCCTCAAAAAGCGACATTCCCTTTGCGCGGCCGTTTATTAAGTATACGCCTACCTGGATGCGCAGCTTTACCTCTGCCAAGCAGGTAGACCGCAATAAGATCGCCAAAATGAAGCAGATCCCCGTTCCCGAGCTGATCGTGGATAAGAACCTGCTGTTTGTGGATGATTCGATCGTGCGTGGCACGCAAATGCGGGAAACGGTAGAGTTCCTCTATGACAGCGGTGCAAAATCCGTGCATATGCGCTCTGCCTGCCCTCCTATTATGTATGGCTGTAAATATCTGAACTTCTCCCGTGCGACCAGCGATATGGAGCTGATCGCCCGCCGCACCATCATGGAGCTGGAGGGGGAGGAGGGCTTTCAGCACATCGAGGAATACAGCGATGGAAACACCGAGCGCGGCAAAAAAATGCGCCGTGCGATCTGCGAAAAGCTGCACCTCGCCTCGCTTGATTTTCAGTCGCTTGAGGGCGTTGTCCGCTCAATTGGGATAGAGCCCTGCAAGCTTTGCACCTATTGCTGGAACGGCAAGGAATAATAGAAGAACAGGACTACGAAAGGAAAAACAAAAAGATGAATATGCAATCCAAATCCGATAGTTACGCAGCAGCAGGCGTGGATATTACCGCCGGCTACAAGGCTGTAGAATTGATGAAAAAGCATATCGCCCGCACCATGGCAAACGGTAAGGCGACCGATATTGGCGGCTTTGGCGGCCTCTTCGCACTGGATCTTACCGGCTACAAGAACCCTGTTCTGGTTTCCGGCACGGACGGTGTAGGCACCAAGCTGAAGCTTGCATTCCTGATGGACAAGCATGATACCGTGGGCATCGACTGTGTGGCCATGTGCGTCAATGACGTGCTTTGCTGCGGCGCTAAGCCTCTCTTCTTCCTTGACTATATTGCCTGCGGCAAAAACGTGCCGGAGAAGATCGCCGATATCGTTGGCGGCGTAGCTGAGGGGTGTGTGCAGTCGGGTGCCGAGCTGATCGGCGGTGAGACGGCAGAGATGCCCGGCTTCTATCCGATCGATGAATATGACCTGGCCGGCTTTGCAGTTGGTATCGTAGACCGTGAGCAGGTGATCGATAAGAGCAGCATGAAGGAGGGTGACGTGATGATCGCGCTGCCGTCCTCCGGCGTGCATTCCAACGGCTTTTCGCTTGTTCGCCGCGTCTTTGACGTAGAGCACTGCGATCTCAAGGCCCCTGTCGAGGCACTTGGCGGTAAGTCGCTTGGCGAAACGCTGCTCACCCCTACCAAGATCTACGTCAAGCCCATGCTTGCCCTGTTTGAAGAGGTCAAGGTCAAGGGCGTTTCCCACATCACGGGTGGCGGCTTCTATGAAAATATGCCCCGTTCCATTCCGGACGGCCTTGGCGTGAAGATCGATAAAAAGGATATCCGCATCCTGCCCATCTTTGACCTGCTGGCAAAGACTGGCAACATCAGCGAAAGAGATATGTTCAACACCTTCAACATGGGCGTTGGCATGAGCGTGGTCGTTGCCGCCGAGGATGTAGATCGCGCACTGGAGATCCTGCGCGCAAACGGTGAGGATGCTTATGTGATCGGTAAGATCGTGCGCTCGGATGATAAGGTGATCTTATGAGACAGGCGCGCATTGCCGTGCTGGTCTCGGGCGGCGGCACCAATCTCGGTGCTATGATCAAGGCCGAGCGGGAAGGGAAGCTGACGAGCGGAAAGATCGAGCTGGTCATTTCCAACAAGGCAGATGCCTATGCCCTCGTGCGCGCGTCTGATGCCGGTATTCCTACAGCCGTCGTGCTGAAAAAGGAATGCCCCTCGCAGGAGGCGTTTGAGGATCGCATCATGGCGCTGCTTGCCGAAAACAAGATTGACCTGATCGTGCTGGCCGGCTTTATGGCCATTCTGAGCGAACGCTTTACCAGTGCCTATCCCGAAAGAATTATCAACGTCCACCCCTCGCTTATCCCCTCCTTCTGCGGCAAGGGCTTTTACGGCCTGCGCGTGCATGAGGCGGCGCTCGCTTACGGCGTAAAGGTGACGGGCGCTACCGTTCACTTCGTCAACGAGGTGCCGGACGGTGGACGTATCATCATGCAAAAGGCAGTCGCCATCCGTGAGGATGACACGCCCGAAGCGCTCCAGAAGCGCGTCATGCGCCTGGCAGAATGGAAGATCCTGCCCGCCGCGGTCGAAAAGGTCTCGGCCGAGCTGATGGCAGAGAAATAACAGAAGAAGATGGAGGCAACGGTTCCTCCGGCAAAGAAAGGAAATGAGACAAATGAATATTTATGAAATTCATGACATCGCAGAGCTGATCCGCGATAATGCCTACGTTGGTCGTGGCATCGTGATCGGCAAGACCGCCGATGGCAAAAAGGCTGCAACCGCCTATTTCATCATGGGCAGAAGCAGCAACAGCCGCAACCGCATCTTTACCGAAAAGAACGGGGAAGTGTTTACCGAGCCGTTTGATGCTTCCCTTGTGGAGGACCCCAGCCTGATCATTTACGCCGCCATCCGTCAGTATGAGAACAAGCTCATCGTGACCAACGGCGACCAGACCGATACCATCTATGACGGGCTCGCCGCCGGTAGATCCTTCTCCTGCGCGCTCACCGCGCGTGAGTTTGAGCCGGATGCACCCAACCTCACCCCTCGCATCAGCGGTATGCTCACCTTTGCAGATAACGATTTTACCTACGATATGAGCATTCTCAAGAGTGCCGACCCCGAGGGAACGGCCTGCAACCGCTACACCTTCTCCTATGCCGCCCTGCCTGGCCTTGGCCACTTTATCCACACCTATGTGTGTGACGGTAATCCCATTCCCACCTTCCAGGGTGAGCCGGAGCGCGTCATCATTCCGGATGATATCGATTATTTTACCAACTCCCTGTGGGATGCGCTGAATGCAGATAATAAGATATCTCTGTACGTTCGTTACACCAACCTTGCCACCGGTGAGGTTGAAAACCGCATGATCAATAAAAACAAATAAGTGAGGAATGCATCAATGAAAGAATTTGAACTGAAATACGGCTGTAACCCCAACCAGAAGCCCTCCAAGATCTACATGGCAAACGGTGAGGAGCTGCCCATCAAGATCCTGTGCGGCCGCCCCGGCTACATCAACTTCCTGGATGCATTCAACTCCTATCAGCTGGTCAAGGAGCTGAAGGCGGCACTCGGCCTGGCGGCCGTTACCTCCTTCAAGCACGTCAGCCCCACCTCTGCTGCCGTCGGCATTCCGCTGTCGGATAAGCTGAAGAAGGCTTGCTTTGTAGACGATATCGAGGGGCTTGACGAGTCGCCTCTCGCTTGCGCCTACGCCCGTGCCCGCGGCACCGACCGTATGTGCTCCTTCGGTGACTGGGTAGCCCTCTCTGACGTTTGTGACGTTACCACTGCGCTGATGATCAAGCGCGAGGTCTCTGACGGTATCATTGCTCCCGGCTATGAGCCCGAGGCACTGGAGATCCTCAAGAGCAAGAGAAAGGGCAACTACAACATCGTAGAGATCGATCCCGATTACGTTCCCGCTCCCATCGAGCATAAGGAGGTATACGGTATCACCTTTGAGCAGGGTAGAAATAACTTTGAGATCAACCGTGAGCTGCTTGCCAACATCGTAACCGAGAATAAGGACCTGCCCGAGAGTGCCGTGCGCGATCTGATCATTGCCCTCATCACGCTGAAGTACACCCAGTCCAACTCGGTCTGCTTCGCCGTAGACGGTCAGGCCATCGGCGTTGGTGCCGGCCAGCAGTCCCGTATCCATTGCACGCGTCTTGCCGGCAGCAAGGCAGATACCTGGTTCCTGCGTCAGTACGATAAGGTGCTGAACCTGCCCTTCAAGGATACCCTTGGCCGCCCCGACCGCGATAACGTGATCGACGGGTATATCAACAAGAACGAAGAGGACGTATGCGCAGACGGCAACTGGCAGAAGTACTTTACCCGTCAGCCCGAGCCGCTGACCGATGAGGAGGCAAAGGCTTACCTTGCCACCATTGACGGCGTTGCCCTCGGCTCTGATGCCTTCTTCCCGTTCAGCGACAATATCGAGCGCGCCAAGAAGAGCGGCGTGAAGTACATTGCCGAGCCCGGTGGCTCTATCCGTGATGATGCGGTCATCGAGTGCTGCAATAAGTACGGTATGACGCTTTCCTTCACCGGCATGCGTCTGTTCCACCATTGATCGTTAAAGGAACGGTAAGCATGAAGATTATGGTTGTCGGTGGTGGCGGACGTGAGCATGCCATCATCAAAAAGATCAAAGAAAATAAAAACGTAGAAACGGTCTATGCGCTGCCCGGCAACGGCGGCATCGCGGCGGATGCGACCTGTGTGCCGATCGGCGCCAAGGATATCCCCGCCATCGTTGCCTTCGCCGTGGAAAACAAGATCGACTATGCCATCGTCGCGCCGGATGATCCGCTTGTGCTTGGCGCGGTTGACGCGCTGGAGGAGCAGGGCATCCCCTGCTTTGGCCCGCGTGCAAATGCTGCTATCATCGAGGGCAGCAAGGTGTTTTCCAAAAACCTGATGAAAAAGTACGGCATCCCCACCGCGGCTTACGAGGTCTTTGACGATATGGAAAAGGCGCTCGCTTATCTGGAGGATGCGCCGATCCCCACCGTCATCAAGGCGGACGGGCTTGCCCTTGGTAAAGGCGTGATCATTGCCACCACGAGAGAGGAGGCAAGAGATGCCGTTCGATCGATGATGCAGGATAAGGTCTTTGGCAAGAGCGGTGATCATATCGTCATCGAGGAGTTTTTGACCGGGCCGGAGGTCTCCGTGCTTGCCTTTACCGATAGCAAGACGGTCGTTCCCATGGTCTCCTCCATGGATCACAAGCGGGCAGGGGATAACGATACCGGCCTCAATACCGGCGGTATGGGTACGGTAGCCCCCAATCCCTATTACACCGAGGAGATCGCTGCCATCTGCCGCGATACCATCTTCCTGCCTACGGTCAACGCCATGAACGCCGAGGGGCGCCCCTTCAAGGGCTGTCTCTATTTCGGCCTCATGCTGACGCCGAACGGCCCCAAGGTCATTGAGTATAACTGCCGCTTTGGCGATCCTGAAACGCAGGTGGTGCTGCCCTTGCTGGAAAGCGATCTGCTGACGGTCATGCAGGCGGTCACCAATGAAACGCTGGCTGCATGTGATGTGCGCTTTGCTCCCCGCCACGCCTGCTGCGTTATCATGGCCTCCAAGGGGTACCCCACCGCATATGAAAAGGGCTATCCCATCACCATTCCTGCCTCGGTTGCCAGCGGCGTATTTGTCGCAGGGGCAGAAGAAAAAGCAGGGCAGCTGCTGACAAGCGGCGGCCGCGTGCTGGGCGTTACTGCCGTGGCAGATACGCTGGCAGACGCCATCGGCGCTGCTTATGAAAATGTTGCAAAGGTCTCGTTTGATAACGCCTATTATCGTCATGACATCGGGCAAAAGGCCCTTCGTGCCGGAGAATGAAAGGATAACGAATGGTTTACAGAATTTTTGTAGAAAAAAAGGAAGGCCTCGCCCATGAGGCAAGCGCGCTCCTTTCCGAGCTGCGCAATCTGCTGGGCATCACCTCGCTGACCTCTGTTCGCCTGTTCAACCGCTACGATGTGGAAAACATCGCGGACAAGCTGTTTGAGGAGGCGCTTCACACCGTATTTGCCGAGCCGCAGCTAGATACCGTCACGCGGGAGCTGAACGTGGGGAATGATACTGTTTTTGCAGTAGAGTATCTGCCCGGCCAGTTTGACCAGCGCGCTGATTCGGCTGCACAGTGTATTCAGATCATCTCCTGCGGTGATCGCCCCACCATTCGCACCGCCAAGGTGTATGCGCTGGGTGGCGACCTGTCGGAGCAGGATCTTGCCGAGATCAAAAAATACGTCATCAACCCCGTAGAGGCGCGTGAGGCATCTCTCGCCCTGCCCGAAACGCTGCGTATGGATTACGAGCTGCCGGAGGCAGTTGCCACGCTCGACGGGTTCCTTGCATTGGATGATGAGGGGCTCTCTGCCTTTATTGCGCAGTACGGCCTTGCGATGGATCTGGATGATATCCGTTTCTGCCGCGACTATTTCCGTACCGAGAAGCGGGATCCCACCATTACCGAGGTGCGCATGATCGATACCTACTGGTCCGATCACTGCCGCCATACCACCTTTGGTACCACCATTGACAGCGTTCGCTTTGAGGACAAGCTGCTTGAGGAGGCGTATGAGGAATACCGTGCCGTTCGTGCAAAGCTGGGCAGAACCAAGCCGGAAAACCTGATGGATATTGCCACCCTTGCCGGTCGCTATCTCAAGAAGACAGGCAAGCTGGATAAGCTGGATGAATCTGAGGAGATCAATGCCTGCACGGTCAAGATGGAGGTAGAGGTTGACGGCGTGAAGGAGCCTTGGCTGCTCCTCTTCAAAAACGAAACGCACAACCACCCCACCGAGATCGAGCCGTTTGGCGGTGCGGCTACCTGCATCGGTGTCGCGATCCGCGGTCCGCTCTCCGGCCGTTCTTACGTTTATGCCGCTATGCGCGTGACCGGCGCGGCAGATCCTACCAAGCCGGTTTCTGAGACCATCAAGGGCAAGCTGCCCCAAAGAAAGATCGTGCAAACGGCTGCAGCTGGCTATTCCTCCTACGGTAACCAGATCGGTCTTGCTACCGGCATGGTAGACGAGCTGTACCATGACGGCTATGCTGCCAAGCGTATGGAGATCGGTGCCGTTATTGCTGCCGCCCCCGCTGCTAACGTGCGCCGTGAGCGCCCGGAGGACGGAGACGTGGTCATCCTGCTTGGTGGCCGTACCGGCCGTGATGGCTGCGGCGGTGCGACCGGCTCCTCCAAAAAGCACACGCTCTCCTCGCTTGAGACCTGTGGCGCCGAGGTGCAGAAGGGTAACGCGCCTGAGGAAAGAAAGCTGCAGCGCCTCTTCCGCAATGCGGAGGCCTGCCGCATGATCAAGCGCTGTAACGATTTTGGTGCCGGCGGTGTGTCGGTTGCCGTTGGCGAGCTGGCTGACGGTCTGGATATCAACCTCAACGCCGTGCCCAAGAAATACGAGGGCCTGGACGGCACCGAGCTTGCGATCAGTGAAGCGCAGGAAAGAATGGCCGTGGTGGTGGAGGCGAAGGACGTTGACCGCTTCATGGCCCTGGCTCTTTCCGAAAATCTGGAGGCGACCGTGGTTGCCCGCGTGACCGAGGAGCCCCGCCTGCGCATGCATTGGAACGGCAAGACCATCGTGGATATCTCCCGTGAGTTCCTCAATTCCAACGGCGCAGAGAAGCACATTGACATTGCTCCCGCCAAAATCGAGGATTATTCCAAGGCAGCCCCTGCAAGCTTTGCAGACGGCTACCGTGCGCTGATGGGCGACCTCAACGTCTGCTCCAAGCGCGGCCTCTCTGAGCGCTTTGACTCCACCATCGGTGCCGGCACCGTGCTGATGCCCTTTGGCGGTAAGCATCAAAAGACGCCCATTCAGGCCATGGTGCATAAGATCTCGGTGGAGGAAAAGCATACCGATACCTGCTCCTACATGTCCTGGGGCTATAACCCCTTCATTGCTGAAAAGAGCCCCTATCACGGCTCTTACCTTGCCGTTGTGGAAAGCGTTTCCAAGCTGATCGCAGCGGGCGCCTCCTTTGAGGACGTATATCTGACCTTCCAGGAATATTTTGAAAAGCCGGGTAAGGATCCCGCCCGTTGGGGCAAGCCGCTTTCGGCTCTGCTTGGCGGCTTCCGCGCCCAGCTTGACCTTGGCATTGCCGCCATCGGCGGCAAGGACTCCATGAGTGGCTCGTTTGAGGATCTTGACGTACCGCCTACCCTCGTTTCCTTTGCCGTTACCACCGGCAAGACTGACGAGGTCGTGACGGGTGAATTCAAGCAGGCCGGCAGTCGCGTCGTTCTGCTGAAGCCGGATTATCTGGAAAACAGTCTGCCTTGCGTTAAGTCCCTGGTTTCTCTGTATAATCGTGTGACCGCGCTCATGCGCGCAGGCAAGGTGCTTGCCGCCTACACGCCCACCTACGGTGGCGTGGCCGAGGCCGTCTATAAGATGGGCATTGGTAACGGCTTTGGCTTCCGTTATGAAAAAGATCTCTCCCTTGCCGATATCTTCGGCTATTGCTACGGCTCCTTCCTGCTGGAGGTAACGGCCGATGCAGAGGTAGACGGTCTGACCGTCGGTTACGTAACCGATAATGCTGCCATCACCTACGGGGAAGAAAAGCTTTGCCTTTGTGAGCTTGGCTCACTGTACGAGGGCCGTCTTGAGGGTGTTTACCCCTGTGCAGAGAAGAAGGAGAATAAGCAGCTGGAGACCTTCTCCGCACCGGCAGAGAAGCGCGTAGCCCCTGCCGTTCGCGTTGCCCGCCCGCAGGTGCTCATTCCCGTGTTCCCGGGTACCAACTGCGAATACGATTCTGCCAAGGTCATGCGGGATGCAGGGGCCGAGGCCAAGATATTCGTTATCAATAACCTCACCGCAGACGGCATCTCCCGCAGCGTAGAGCAGTTTGCCGAGGAGCTGAAGAGATCGCAGATGGTCCTCGTTCCCGGTGGCTTCTCCGGCGGTGACGAGCCGGATGGCTCTGGCAAGTTCATCATGGCCTTCTTCCGTAACGAGGCCGTGCGTGAGGAGATCCACAACCTGCTTGACCGGCGTGACGGTCTGATGTGCGGTATCTGTAACGGCTTCCAGGCACTGGTCAAGCTTGGCTTGGTTCCGTACGGCAGGATCATCGATACGGATGAGAATTGCCCCACGCTGACCTTCAACACCATTTCCCGTCACCAGTCCAAGCTGGTGCGTGTGCGCGTGGCCTCCAACAAGTCGCCCTGGCTTGCCGCCACGAACGTGGGTGACGTTTACACGGTGCCGATCTCGCACGGCGAGGGGCGCTTCCTCGCATCCGAGGAGGTCGTACGTCAGCTGGCTGCCAACGGGCAGATCGCGACCCAGTACGCCGATCTTGAAGGCAACGCCACCGACGATATTCGCTATAACCCCAACAACTCTACCTACGCGATCGAGGGTATCACCTCGCCGGATGGCCGTGTCTTTGGTAAGATGGGTCATAGTGAGCGTATTGGCAACGGTCTTTACAAAAACGTGAACGGCATCTTTGATATGAAGATGTTCGAATCTGCCGTTCGTTACTTTAAGGAGGGCAAATAATCATGGCATATCTTTCCGATATTGAAATTGCACAGGCAACCGAAATGAAGCCGATCACCGAGATCGCCAAGGTGGCCGGCGTTGATGAAAAGTACATGGAGCAGTACGGCCGCTATAAGGCAAAGGTCGATTACGCCCTGCTCAACGAGTCTACCCGCAAGGACGGCAAGCTGATCCTGGTTACCGCCATTACCCCCACGCCGGCAGGCGAGGGTAAGACTACCACCACCATCGGCCTGGCTGACGGTCTCAGCCGCATCGGCAAGAACGTTGTGGTTGCGCTGCGTGAGCCCTCTCTTGGCCCGGTATTCGGCGTCAAGGGCGGTGCTGCCGGCGGTGGCTACGCCCAGGTCGTTCCCATGGAGGATATCAACCTCCACTTCACCGGTGACTTCCACGCCATCGGCGCTGCCAACAACCTGCTGGCCGCTATGCTGGATAACCATATCTATCAGGGCAACCGCCTGAACATCGACCCCCGCCGCATCACCTGGAAGCGCTGCGTGGATATGAATGATCGCCAGCTGCGCTTCGTGACGGACGGTCTTGGCGGCCGTGTGAACGGTACGCCCCGCGAGGACGGCTTTGATATCACCGTAGCCTCCGAGATCATGGCCGTATTCTGCCTGGCCAGCTCGATCAATGACCTCAAGGAGCGTCTCTCCCGCATCGTTGTTGGTTATACCTATGACGAAAAGCCGGTAACCGCCGGTGAGCTGGGCGCCGTTGGCGCAATGGCCGCCCTCTTGAAGGATGCCCTGAAGCCCAACCTGGTGCAGACGCTGGAGGGGACCCCTGCCTTCGTACACGGCGGCCCCTTTGCCAATATTGCACACGGCTGTAACTCTGTTATCGCGACCAAGATGGCCATGAAGCTGGGTGACTATGCCGTTACCGAGGCCGGCTTTGGTGCCGACCTGGGTGCAGAGAAGTTCTTGGACATCAAGTGCCGCTATGCAGGCCTGCGCCCCAGCGCCGTTGTTATGGTTGCAACCGTTCGCGCACTCAAGATGCACGGCGGCATGCCCAAGACCGAGCTGGGCAACGAGAACCTCGAGGCGCTGGAGGCCGGTATCCCGAACCTGCTCCGCCACGTTTCCAACATCAAAAACGTATATAAGCTGCCTTGCGTGGTTGCCGTCAACCGTTTCCCGACCGATACCGATAAGGAGATCGAGCTGGTGATCGAGAAGTGCCGTGCGCTTGGCGTTAACGTGGTTCTGTCTACCGTATGGGCAGATGGCGGCAAGGGCGGCATGGCTTTGGCCGAGGAGGTCGTGCGCCTCTGCGAGCAGGAGAACGATTTCTCCTTCAGCTATGAGCTGGATGCGACCATCGAGGATAAGATCCGCGCCATCGTTACCCGCGTATACGGCGGTGCAGGCGTGAACTTTGCCCCCGCTGCCAAGAAGGAGATCGACCGTCTTGCCGCTCTCGGCTTTGACCGTATTCCTGTCTGCATGGCAAAAACGCAGTACAGCTTCTCGGATGATGCGACCAAGCTTGGTGCGCCCGAAGGCTTTACCGTAACCGTTCGCTCTGTCAAGGTGTCTGCCGGTGCCGGCTTTATCGTTGCGCTGACCGGTGACATCATGACCATGCCCGGCCTGCCCAAGGTCCCCGCAGCAGAGAAGATCGACGTTGACGAAAACGGTAAGATCTCCGGCCTGTTCTGATTGTTCAATATCCCCCATTTTTTCACGAAAATGGGGGATAAATTTTATGTTGAAAACTTCAAAAAAATGTTGACAAAAAGCGCCCGCTGTGCTATAATAATGACAATGTGATCTTTAAGTCGGTACCGTGATATCGACAAGATTTCTCCATATAAGCCCGTACTTTCAGTAGGGGCGGTCTCTTTGGATGATCTTGTCGTTTGCGGCAAGATTTTTTTGTTATTCGGAGCTTCCGCTATGAAGAAAAAAGCAGAAATTATGGATAGCACGGGCGTTGCCCGCGTTATGGCGCGCATCACGCATGAGATCATTGAGCGCAATCAGGGCGCGGGCGATATTTGCTTGCTCGGCGTCAAGAGCCGCGGTGTACCGCTCTCCCGCATGCTGGCAGAGAACATCAAGCGGTTTGAGGGGGTAGAGGTGCCGGTCGGCCTTCTGGATATCACCCGCCACCGTGATGATCTGTCGCTTGAAGAAAAGCAGGCGGCCGACATCGGCTGTCACATCCCCTGTGACGTGCGGGATAAAACCGTGATCTTAGTGGATGACGTGATCTATACCGGGCGCACCGTGCGTGCAGCCATGGAGGCAGTCTTTTCCCATTCACGGCCAAAGGCCATCCAGCTTGCCGTGCTGATCGACCGCGGTCACCGTGAGCTGCCCATCCGCCCCGATTATGTGGGCAAAAACGTACCCACCGCACAGAACGAGCGCATCGCCGTGATGCTGGAGGAGTGTGACGGTGAGGGAGGCGTGTTTATTTCCGTCAACGAAGAAGAGTAAGAGAGGAGCATAAAAAGATGGCAAAGCTGAACCAATTTACCATGCAGGATACCGCCTCTTTTTCCGCAGCAGAGGCTTTTTTGTCCTCTCAAAAAATCGATCTTTCCGATCATGAATATACTGTTTTGCCCGGTTTTTGTGATGTGCATGTGCATTTCCGCGAACCGGGCTTTTCCTATAAAGGCACGGTCTATAACGGCTCCCGCGCTGCTGCGCGCGGCGGCTATACCGCCGTTTGCACCATGCCAAACCTGAACCCGGTGCCGGATTCGGTACCGCACCTGCGTGCGCAGCTGGATATCATTGCGCGTGACGCTGTCATTCCCGTGTACCCCTACGCTGCCATTACGGTAGGGGAGGGGGGCCAAGAGCTTTCGGATATGGAGGGGCTTGCACCTCTTGCCATCGGCTTTTCAGACGATGGGCGCGGCGTACAGAGCGATGAGATGATGGCGTCCGCCATGGAAAAGGCCAAGGCACTTGGGAAAATGATCGTCGCACATTGTGAGGTCAATGCGCTCCTGCATGGTGGCTATATCCATGACGGTGCTTACGCCAGGGCGCATGGCCACCGCGGCATCTCGTCAGAGAGCGAGTGGCGGCAGATCGAGCGCGATCTTGCCCTTGTCAAAAGGATCGGCTGTGCTTATCACGTCTGCCACATCTCGGCCAAGGAGAGCGTTGCGCTCATCCGCGCTGCCAAGAGGGACGGCGTGAACGTGACCTGCGAGACCGCGCCGCACTATCTGACGATGGATGAGCATGACCTGCGCGAGGAAGGGCGCTTCAAAATGAATCCGCCCCTGCGCGCAAAAGAGGATAGAGAAGCACTTTTGGAGGGCGTGTTGGACGGCACCATCGACATGATCGCCACCGACCATGCGCCGCACGCAGCAGACGAAAAGGCCCGCGGGTTAGAGAAAAGCCCCTTTGGCATCGTGGGGTTGGAGACGGCGCTGCCCGTGCTTTACACCCACCTCGTCAAGCCCGGCATCCTGCCGCGTGAGCGGCTGATCGAGCTGCTCGTTGTCGCGCCGCGCAAGCGCTTTGGGATCCCGGCGGATAGCAGCTTTTCGCTGTGGCGGCTGGATGAAGGGTTTACCGTCGACCCGACGGATTTCCTCTCGCTTGGCCGGGCAACGCCGTACGCGGGGGAGAAGCTCCTCGGTGTCAATTATCTCACCGTCCTGGACGGCAAGATCGTTTATAAAAAATAAAATATAGATAAGTTAGTAGGGAGGCTGTTATGGCAAAGAGAACGGACATTAAGAAAATCCTGATCATCGGCTCCGGCCCGATCGTGATCGGTCAGGCTGCGGAGTTTGACTACGCAGGTACACAGGCGTGCCTCGCCCTGAAGGAAGAGGGCTATGAGGTGGTGCTTTGTAACTCCAACCCCGCCACCATTATGACGGATACCACCATTGCGGATAAGGTGTATATGGAGCCGCTGACGCTGGAGTATATCGCCAAGATCCTGCGTTATGAGCGCCCGGATGCCATCGTGCCCGGCATTGGCGGTCAGACCGGCCTGAACCTTGCCATGCAGCTGGAAAAGAAGGGCGTTTTGAAGGAATGCCACGTCGAGCTGCTTGGTACCTCCAGCGAGAGCATTGAGCGCGCCGAGGACCGCGAGCTGTTCAAGGAGCTTTGCCAATCGATCGGTGAGCCCACCATCCCCTCCGAGATCACCTATGACCTGGAGGAGGCAAAGGAGGCAGCCGGCCGTATCGGTTACCCGGTCGTTCTTCGCCCCGCCTTTACCCTTGGCGGCACCGGCGGCGGCTTTGCCAACAACGAGGAGGAGCTGATCGAGATCGGCATGAACGCCTTCAAGCTCTCTCCCGTACATCAGGTGCTGATCGAAAAGAGCGTAAAGGGCTATAAGGAGATCGAGTTTGAGGTCATGCGTGACTCCACCGACCGCGCCATTACCATCTGCGGCATGGAGAACATCGACCCCGTTGGTGTTCACACCGGTGACTCCATGGTGGTTGCCCCCATCCTGACGCTGAACGATCACGATCTGAAGATGCTCAACGATAGTGCGATCAAGATCATTCGTGAGCTGAAGATCGAGGGTGGCTGTAACGTGCAGTTCGCACTCAATCCCGAAACCAGTGAATATTACCTCATTGAGGTAAACCCCCGCGTTTCCCGTTCCTCTGCGCTTGCCTCCAAGGCCAGCGGCTATCCCATTGCCCGCGTGACTGCCAAGATCGCCGTTGGTATGTCGCTGGACGAGATCAGCGTGGCTGGCGGAAAGGGCTCTACCGAGCCGCGCCTGGATTATATCGTTGCCAAGTTCCCGCGCTTCCCGTTTGATAAATTCGCCTCGGCTCCCAACCTGCTCGGTACGCAAATGAAGGCAACCGGCGAGGTCATGGGCATCGGCTCCAATTTAGAGGAGTGCGTGCTGAAATCCGTCCGCTCACTGGAGATCGGCGTTTGCCATCTGTACCTCTCCAAGTTTGACGGCATGAGTGAGCAGGAGCTTTTGGATTATATCCGTGATTTCCGCGCTGATAATATCTTTGCCATTACCCAGCTCATGCGTCTTGGTACCTCGCTTGAGACCATTCATAACGTCACCAAGATCACGCCCTACTTCCTGGAATCCTTTAAGCGCATCGTGGATATGGAGGGTGAGCTGCGCGCACACGCCGGCTCGGTGGAGCTGCTGCGGGCCGCCAAGAAGATGGGCTTCTCTGACCAGTATATTGCCCGCCTGTGGGAGACGGATGAGCTGGCCGTTTGCCGTGCCAGAAAGGATAACGGCATTACGCCCGTGTTCCGCATGGTAGACACGCTGCACACCGGTGCCTATATTCCGTATCTCTATTCCTCCTACACCGGCGAAAACGACTCCCGCCTGACCAGCAAGCAAAAGGTCGTTGTGCTTGGTGCAGGCCCGATCCGTATCGGCCAGGGCGTTGAGTTTGACTATTCTACCGTTCACGCCGTTACCACCATCCGTAAGGTGGGCTACGAGTCGATCATCATCAACAACAACCCCGAGACGGTATCTACCGACTATACCTGCTCGGATAAGCTGTATTTTGAGCCGCTCACGCCCGAGGATGTCATGAACATCATCGACTTTGAGCAGCCCGAGGGCGTTATTGCCTCGCTTGGCGGTCAGACCGCTATCAACCTGGCAGACCCGCTGATGCGCCGCGGTGTGAAGATCATCGGTACCGATTGCGCCGCGATCGACCGTGCCGAAAACCGTGATCTGTTTGAAAAGCTGCTTGAGGAGCTGAACATCCCGCAGCCGCAGGGCAGAGCCGTGACCCGGATCGAGGACGGCATTGCCGCCGCTGCCAAGATCGGCTATCCCGTTCTGGTGCGTCCCTCCTTCGTGCTGGGCGGCCGCGCGATGCAGATCGTGGCAAACGAGGCGCAGCTGCGCCACTACCTCAAGACCGCCGTTGAGATCGATGAGGACAAGCCCGTCCTGGTTGACAAGTATATCAGCGGTAAGGAGGTAGAGGTAGACGCGATCTGTGACGGCCGTGACGTGTTCGTGCCCGGTATTATGGAGCTGGTTGAAAGAACCGGTATCCACTCCGGCGACTCGATCAGCGTATATCCCACCTTCAGTATCTCAAATAAGGTCAAGGGTACCATTCTCGGCTACGCTAAAAAGCTCGGTCTTGGTATTGGCATCGTAGGCCTTTACAATATCCAGTTCATCGTTGACGAAAAGGACGATGTGTATATCATTGAGGTAAACCCGCGCTCCTCCCGTACCGTACCCTTCCTCTCCAAGGCGACCGGCTATTCCTTGGCCGATATCGCAACCGAGGTCATCATGGGCAAGAGCCTCAAGGAGCAGGGCATCTTTGACCTCTACCCGGAGGAAAAAAATCGGTGGTACGTCAAGGTTCCCGTGTTCTCCTTCAATAAGATCCGCGGGCTGGATGCTTACCTCTCGCCCGAAATGAAATCCACCGGTGAGGCCATCGGCTATGACGATAAGCTCAACCGTGCGCTCTATAAGGCGCTGCAGGCCTCCGGCATGCATCTGCAGAATTACGGTACCGTGTTTGCCACCATTGCGGATAAGGATAAGGCTGAGGCGCTGCCGCTGATCCGCCGCTTCTACGATCTCGGCTTCAATATCGAGGCGACTGAGGGAACGGCCCGCTTCTTGAAGGAAAACGGCATTCGTACTCATATCCTGAAAAAGATCGGCGACGGTAGTGACGAGATCTATGAATCGATCCGCCAGGGCCACATTGCCTATGTGATCAACACAAGCGACATCGGTGCCACCAACCAGATGAGCGATGGCTACCAGATCCGCCGTTATGCAACCGAGAACAACGTCACCATGTTCACCTCGCTGGATACGGTAAAGGTCTTGCTGGACGTGCTGGATGAGACCACGCTCGGTATCTCTACCATCGACGCATAAGGAGACAGGGATGAAGCAAGGAATTTTTACCATCCGGGAAAACACCCCGCTCACGCAAACGGTCTATCGCATGCGTCTTGCGGGTGACACCTCTGCCATCACTTGTCCCGGCCAGTTTGTCAACGTCAAGCTGGATGGCTATTTTCTCCGCCGCCCGATCTCGGTCTGTGATTGCGTACCGGGCGAGCTGACCATCCTGTATAAGGTGGTTGGCCACGGGACGGAGGTTATGAGCCGCATGGCGATCGGTGAGCGGCTGGATCTGCTCTCTGGCCTCGGCAACGGCTACGATCTTTCCAGATCGGGTGAGCATGCGCTGCTGCTTGGCGGCGGCGTTGGCGTGCCGCCCCTCTACCAGCTGGCAAAGGAGCTTTTAGCCCTTGGCAAGCGGGTGCGCGTGATCCTTGGCTTCAACACAAGGGCCGAGGTGTTCTACGAGGAGGAGTTCCGCGCCCTCGGTGCTGACGTTTACGTCACGACGGTCGACGGCTCATACGGACAGAAGGGCTTTGTGACCGACGCCATGAAGAATATCGACTATTCGTATTTC
>JAZQLY010000003.1:0-40137 GCA_045543015.1 Eubacteriales bacterium | reverse complement strand
ATCAGCGAGACCAGCGTTACCGTAAAGGACACCTTTACGCTGAACATCTTCTCGCACCTCAGCTCTCGTCACTTTGACTTCAAGGCAGCCGGCCTGAACGTATGGCTGAGCCGCGAGGCTGCTGAGACCGGTGAGGGTGCTGATCTCTTGCTCTACAACAACGAGCCCTATGCTGTTAAGCATGCAGAGGGCGCGATCCTGACTGACGTTACCTACATGTTCTCCATCCCGGAGATCGCTGCACAGGATCTCAACCGCAAGTACTACGTTCAGTCCTGGGTTGAGTTCGAGGATGGCTCCGTTGCTACCGGCGAGATCGTTGAGGTCAGCGTTTCCGGTTATGCAGAAAATGCCCTTGCCGCCACCAAGACCGAGCCCAACACCGCGCTCAACCGTGTGGCAAACGCGCTGCTGCAGTATGCGATCGCCATTGACAACTACAACTACGGCTCCAGCGACCTGCAGATGCCTGAGGAGCTGCCGGTGATGCCGGAGATCAACCCGCAGGATCATTACAACCTCACCCCCTCGAACGGTAAGGTTACCATCATTGGTGCGAACCTGAAGATCGGCGCGACCGTAGACATGGAGGTCTACTTCCGTTCTACCCTCCCGGCCGAGAAGCTGACGCTGCAGATGGATGACAATGCAGGCTTCAAGTCGCCCGCAAAGGTGAAGATCACCCAGCTGGCAAACGGCCAGTACATGGCTACCGTGAAGATCAAGACGGCTGACTTCAACAAGCCCTTCTACTTCCGTGTGACCGACCACCGCGGCGACGTACAGTCCGGCGTTCTGACCTACAGCGTAGAGTCCTACGTTGCACGCATGTATGCTCAGCAGCCCGAAAACGAGAAGCTGATCAACCTGCTGCACACGATGCTGCTGGTCTGCAAGACGGCAAATGACGTCCGCTGATCACGGCAAAAAGAAATAACGAAAAAGGTGCTGTACCCCACGGGGTACAGCACCTTTTAAATAAAGAAGCCTTGGCATCCCGCATGCGGGATGCCAATGCGTTTTTTACTTTTGAGCAGATTTTTCACGCCGCGGCTGCACCTCGATCAAGGTAGCAACCATAACATGAAGGATAGCAAACGGGAAAGGGCTGAAGATGCCGGGGTCAAGCATAGAATACGCAAGAGCAGCAACATACGCGATCATCAGCATCCCCGCAAAGGCGGTGCGCCGCGCCGTGAAGAACTCCCGCAGGCGAAGCACAAGCAAATAGCCATACGCAAGGATGCCCACCGTCCCAAACGCTCCCACCACCTGCGGGATCAGCGAATGGTACCAATGCACGCGCCAGCGTGCAGCCTCAGCGGTCACATCCAGCAGCGGGTAAAGATCATCGTTTCCGATATAGCCCAGGCCACGGCCAAAGATGGGGGTATGGCGAAGGTCCTCAAACGCGCGGACGAACAGCTTATACCGCGCCTCATTGTGATAATCTGTACTGTAATGGAAGCAGAGCACCCGATCAACGAATTCCAAGACCGGCCCACGGTAGCAGAAAAGCAGCACAGCAGCCGCAACCAGCAGCGAGCATATTACGCCGAACAGGAGCGGACGGCGGTAGGCATAATACAAGATGCCAAGCACCATGACCATCGCACCCACCACGATGAACGCACGGGAGCCGGACAAAATACCCATCAGGCATACAAACAAGGCCGAGAGCAGATGCAGCGGGCCGTGCTTGCGCGCATAATAGAATATAAAGGGAAGACAAAGGATCAGCAGATTGGAGGCACCGTTGCGCCAGACCATGTGATATTCCATCCGCTCGATCAGCTTATCCAGCTTCGTCAATTCCTCCGGGTGCATCAAAAACACACGCAAAAGCAAAAAGGAGATAAACAAAGCGCACACATACATCGAGCGCGAAACGTAATCTGCTACGTCATAGTCCCGCGGGCGGGTCAGACTGCCGCGCAGAAAGAGGTAGAAGGCCATGACGATCAGGCTCAGCCCCAGCACGTTAAAGAGCGCCCCGGGAGCAAAATACTCCTCCGCCGTGATAGAGCCAAGACCGCCAAGCAAAACGGCAAGCGAGGTGGCAACCAGGGCAGGAAAGGTCCTGCCAAGGCGAATACCGCGCAGGTTTTTGACCATGCAAAAGACCAGCGCACCGCCGCACGGAATGCCAAGCCAGGCCAGCCACACGGAGGCAGGACACAAAAAGGAGAGCCCGTACATCAGAAGCAGCGGCAGGATCATGGGTACGATATCGTCATGACAGAGGCAATACAGCGTTACCAGCAAGGAAAGCAGGCAAATTCCCACCGCCGCCATCTCCAGCACCGCGCAGGCATACGCGAACAGAAAGATCAGCAGCATGGACAAGTCCGACACGGAAAAGCGGTGGACCTGCTGTGCAAAGGTTTTCATCATGCACGCACTCCTTTAATGATAGCCGCGCAGGCCGACCCGGTCCATAACGCCGTCTAACCGTTCTTTTTCTTTTTTATCAACGGCGTTGATGGCACGCACCTCACGGCCAAGCTGCTTCTCTTTTCCAAAGGCGGCAACGAACAAGCGGCGGAGCCAGTAAACGGGCAAAGCAGGCGGGAAACGCCGCAGCGACGGATACTTTTCTACCATCAGGCGGTATGAAGGAAAGGCACGGCGGAAATAAAAGCCAAGCTTGCCCCCCTTGCGTGAGGCGGCAATGTTCGCCACCGATTGAGAAAACATGCCGTAGGTACCGCTACCGAGAATGTAGTCTGAAACCGCCTGCAGGTCAGGCGGCAGCTCACCGCTACCAAAATACGCCTCTGCAAGCTGCACGAAGGTCTGGTGGAAGGCAAGCAGGCCTATGCGCTGCAGCTCACGCTCGATATACGCCATATCCAGCTCCGGCTTTGCATGCAGGTAGACGAACACGTCCAGCACCGAGCGGATGCCCGTGCCGCCCACGGCAAAATGCTTCATGGTGTGAATGGTGGCATATATGTAAAAATCCTCATCGCTCATTTTGTAGCGATGATCGGAAACGGGGATCAGCCGCTCCCAGATATCTGCATAATAGGCATCGACCGTCTCAAAATGCGTCATCAGATTATGGTGCATCTCGATCGAGACCAGGCCCTTTTTAAAGCCCTCATGGTTCGCATCTGCCCCGTCCGGCTCGTACCCCAGCTCGGCCATGATGGCACCCACGCGCGCACGCTCGTTTTTATCGTAAAACACGTCCACGTCGCAGGAGACGCGCATCTCCGGCTTTGGATACAGCGGGCGCAGCACGATGCCCTTCATCGGCAAAAAGCGGATGCCGGCCTTTTCTAACGCTTCAAACACGCGCCCTGCCTCATATTCCTGCGAAAGCTGCTGGCGAACGGAGGAAAAGAGCATGCTCTCCATCGTGCGCTTCAGCTCCGGCGGGAAGGCCGGGTCATCCTTGCACGCCATGTACAGCAGATTGGCCACGCTGTGCCGCTTGGCCAGCAGGCAGAGCGTTTTATAATCCTCTATCGGCTCGTGCGCCTTTTTTTCACCACCGCACAGCGGGGCGATCAAGCACAAAAGCGTCTTGAATTCCTTTTCAAACAAGATCTTTTCCTCCTTCTCCACCATGGGCTGGCATGGGGGAGGCAGGTCGCCCCTCCCGTATCCCATGCTGAAATGCCACAGATACCACTGTGGAAAGCAAAAGCACCGCATCGCGCCACGGGGACATGCTGCAAGCATACTCCCGGTCCAGGCGCGTCTTTTCTTCATCATCCAACAGGTCCCGCCCCCGCACCTGCGAAAGGCCGGAAATACCGGGCTTTACCCGGTAAACCCCCGCACAAGCACGGCGTGTGACCAGGCCATCCTCCGCCGGGATGATCGGGCGCGGGCCGATCAGGCTCATCTCACCGCGCAGCACGTTGAACAGCTGCGGCAGCTCATCCAGGCTGGTGCGGCGCAAAAACGCGCCAAACCGTGTGATATACCGTTCAGGGGAGGCAAGCTGTGCCGTAGCAACGTTGCGCGGCGTGCGGCAGGACATGGTGCGGAATTTGTAAAGCAAAAACGGCTCCATCCCCTGCCCAAGCCGCACCTGGCGAAACAAAACCGGCCCCGGAGAGGTACATCGAATAACGAAGGCGATCCATACAAACACCGGAATCAGCAAAAACAGCGCAGCAAACGCCGCGCAAGCGTCCAGCACAGTCTTGCACCGGGCATAGATCGCCTCATGCCGCCTTCGCCGCATCGCATTCTTCTCTCATTTTATCACATATTCTCCCTCTTGTCAATAGCGAAAATCGCCGCTTGGCTACCAACAGTTTGCCCGACAGGGAAAAAACTATGCAAAAGGCCTTAAATATGCACGCCGCCAAAGCGATGCCGGTATTCAGACGGCGTTTGCCCCGTTTCCTGCCGGAAGACGCGGCAAAAATGATAAACGCCCGCAAAGCCGCACTGCTCTGCCACACGGCTGACCGACATCACGTCTCCTGCAAGCAGCTCCTTGGCCCGCTTGAGGCGCAGGCTCAGAATATATTGGCGCGGCGTGGTACGGTAGGTCTCCTTGAACAGACGTCGGAAATAGACCTCGCTGATATGCGCCTGCTCGGCCAGATGACCGTTATGCAGCTCCGGGTCGGTAAAATGCTCCTCCAGATAACGCATGGCCGGGGCCAGCAGACCGTTGCCCTCCCGCTCCTCTGCCTCGGTTGACAGGGCAGCCAGGATATCGTACAGCACACTCATGGCAGCCGCACGGTGGCGGCGGTACAAAAATTGCTCCTTCAGCTGCGCAAAGCTGCGCAGAAATCCGTCCGCCTTGCGCAGCGGGATGGAAAGAAAACGGTCAATACCGGGCGGAACGCAAAAGAAATTGATCAAGGGAAAGTAACCGCTTTCACGGCAATCCAGCAGATAGGTCGCCCCCATGGGCAGCCATACGGCGTGGTCACGGTCAGAGAGGTATTCCCTGCCCTCGTGGTGGTAAAGGATCCGTCCCTCCCCCTCGCAAAAGGAAAGGCCGTACTGCCGCCGGTCCACCATATCGGCGCGGTGACCGCGCATGACCGGCACGGTGCTGACCTCGTTGATCGAGGTGATGATCAGGTTATCTAACGCTTCCATCCCCTTCTTCCTTTCTCTCTTTTACTGGTATTATACCATTTTTCGCAAAGAAAGCAAGTGCTTTTCGTCATATTTGTATCAAAAAGTGCAAAAATATATCGTTTTCATCATTGCAACGGCAGCAAGGATACGCTATGATATACATAACGATCTATTGAAAAGGAGACGTTTTTATGCGATTTATCAACAAGACCGCCCTCATCACGGGCGCTGCCTCCGGCATGGGCTTTTTAACGGCGAAGTGCATGGCTGAGGAGGGCGCGTGCGTCGTGCTGGCGGATATCAACCAAGAGGGGCTTGACAAGGCCGCCGCCGAGATCGGCAAGACCGTGCCGGCCGAGCGCATTCTGACCGTGGCAGGTGACGTGCGCAACTATGCGCAGGTCGTAGCCACGAAGGATGCGGCCATAGAGAGATTCGGGCGCATCGATTTTCTTATTTGCTGCGCGGGCGGTGCGGAGACGCGACTGCTCGGCAAGCCTGGCCTGTTTCACGAGCTGCCGATCGATGTCTACGATTTCGGTATTGATCTGAATCTCAAGGGCCCGATCTACTTTTCCCACGCGGTCATGCCGCAAATGATCCAGCAAATGGGTGGCGTGATCATCCTGCTCGGCTCGATCACCGGTGAGGAGGGCTGCCGTTCCAATCTGGCATATTCCGCCTCCAAAAGTGCCTTGATGGGCGGCGTTGTCAAATCGCTGGCGTTGGACGGTGCGCCCTACAACATCCGCGCCTGCTGCGTAGCCCCCGGCCCGGTAATGACAAGACCCGGCATGGCAGGCATGAAAACGCTGCTTGGCCGCGCCTCTGAGCCGCAGGAGATCGTAGACATGATCCTCTTCCTGTGTGCCGATAGCGGTGCTAGCGTCACCGGCACCACCTTCCTGATGGATGGCGGCAGAAACGTGATGATAAACAAGGAGTAATTCCATGAAGCCCACATTTTTGAATTGCAAAAAACCGTTGCTCACCACCATGATCCAAAAGCGCACGCCGGGTGAGATCATTGCCACCATGCAAAAGGCCATCCCCGCGGGGGCAGAGGCGTTTGCCATTCAGATCGACCAATTGGAGCGGCAGTACCACCGCGAGGAGATCTACCGCGAGATCTTTGCCGCCATGGAGGGTCGTCCCGTATACGTCACCTACTACCGCGGCAACCAGAACGGTGACCGCCCCGACGAGGAACTGGCAGAGGGTCTGTACACGCTGGCATCCGCCGGTGCCACGCTCTGCGACGTGATGAGTGATTTTTACGCCCCGCACCCGGACCAGGTGGCGATCGACGAGGCGGCCGTTGCCCGCCAGATGAAGCTGATCGACGATCTGCACGGCATGGGGGCCGAGGTGCTGGTCTCTGCCCACTTCAATAAGTATGCCACGCCGCTGCGGGTATTGGAGGCAGCCAAGGCGCAAAAGGCCCGCGGTGCAGACATTGCCAAGCTCGTGATCAACACCGACACGATGGCGCAGCAGATCGAGCATTTTTCCACCATCGAGCTTCTCAAAAACGAGCTGGGGCTCCCCTACCTGTTTTTAACGAGCAACCAGTGCCACCTGATCCGCCGCATAGGGCCGCTCATGGGCGTTTGCATGTATCTGTGCGTCTACGAGCATGACGCGCTCTCTACCCCCATGCAGCCGCTTTTGCATCAGGTAAAGGCGATCCGTGATAATTTTGCATTGTTTGAAAGTGAGGAAAAATAAATGAAAGCAATTTTAGTTGGTAAAAACCGCGAGCTGCTGTGGCAGGACGTACCGAACCCCGTGGTGGGCGAGGAGGACGTGCTTGTCAAGATCGAGGCAGCAGCCCTCAACCGTGCAGACCTGATGCAGCGTGAGGGTGACTACCCCCCCCCGCCCGGCTGCCCGGAGTGGATGGGGCTGGAGATCGCCGGCACGATCGTAGAGGTCGGCTGCCAGGTAGCCGAAAAATCCGCCTGGAAGATCGGTGACCGCGTTTGCGCCCTGCTGGGCGGTGGCGGCTACGCCGAATATGCCAACGTGAAGTACGATATGCTGATGCCCATTCCCGAAAACTGCACGGCGGTAGAGGCCGCCGCCATGCCGGAGGCATTTGCGACCGCCTACCTCAATCTGTTTATTGAGGGCGGCATCAAGCCGGGCAACACCCTGCTGATGAATGCCGGCGCCAGCGGCCTGGCAAGCGTGATCATCCCCATGGCCAAGGCCTTTGGCATCCGCGTGATCACCACCGTGCAGACCAAGGAAAAGGCTGCTGCCATCGCGCACCTGGGCGCAGACGTGGTCGTTTCGACCGATAGCGAGAGCATTGTAGACGTGCTGAAGCGCGAATTGGAGGAGGGGCACCCGGTTGACGTAGCCATTGACTGCCTGGGCGGTCGCGTGATGGGTGAGTGCCTGCCCTACATGCAGCGCGGCGGCCGCTGGATCATGATTGCGGCGCTGGCCGGCCAGCTGACCGAGATCGACCTAAAGAACATCTACGTGCGCAACGTGCGCATCATCGGCAGCACGCTGCGCTCCCGCACGCCGGAGGTAAAGGCAAGCATCCTTTCTTCCCTTGTGCGTGACGTATGGCCGAAGGTGGCGACCGGCGAGGTCAAGCCCACCATCTATAAGGTGCTGCCCATCACCGAGGCAGAGGCCGCCCATGACATCCTCTACCGCGGCGAAAACGCCGGCAAGGTCGTCCTGACGGTGGGGTAAGCAAAAAACAACCGTGCTCTGAGAGCACGGTTGTTTTTCGTTATTCACTTAACAGGCGGAGCGCCGCGGCCACGTCGGTCATTTGATCGACCGTGCTGACAGCGGTGATCGGGACGGTCTGAAAGGGTGTTTTCGCGGTGGCCACCAGCGTAGCAGTCTGCATGCTGCAGCGGTGCGCCTCGCAAAAGGCGGTAAGGGAGGCGAATATCGCCCGGTTTTCTTCATTCTCATAAGCGGCGCGCAGGGCGGGCGAGATCTCCCGGCCGGCTGCCAGCTTGGCAAAATAGCCGCGTGCCGTTGCCTGAAAGGGGACAAGCGGCTTGCCGCTTGCCGTATGATAGGCTAGGGCGGCCTCGTCCACGGCAATGATGGTCGGATCCGGGTTGGCGTTGCTTGCTACGTTCAGGCGGGCAACGCTATACTGGTTTGAAACGGCAGAAAAGCCGCAAAGGCCGTGCGCGGCGGCGTAGGCATCTGCCGCCTGCAGGCGGTCGGCGCGGTAATTGGAGGCACCGTAATAGCGGATCTTCCCTGCCCGCACGAGAGCCTCCATCGTTTCAAGGATCTCCCCGATCTCGCGTGCGGGATCATCGCGGTGCAGCCAGTAAAAATCAACATGGTCAACGCCCATGACGCGCAGGCTGGTATCCAGATCGCTTTCGATCTCCTCGCGCGAGAGGCGCATCACGGTGGGCGTGCCGAGGGCATAGTGGGCGCCTTTGGTCGCTACGACCACATTCTGCAGCCTTGTCCGCTTCAACCATCGGCCAAGCACGGCCTCGCTTTCGCCGCCCGCGTAAATACGCGCGGTGTCGATCAGGTTGCCGCCGGCAGCCACGTAGGCATCCAAAATTGAAAAGGCATCCGCTTCACAAATCGCCGCGCCAAAGGCGGCAGAGCCGAGTGCCACGGGCGAAATGCGCAGATCTGTTTTTCCCAAACGATTCATGACCGGTACCTCTCGTTTTTTCCTATGGTATCATTTTTTCCTATAAAAGTCAAGGCGTACCAAAAAAATCTTATATGAAATTTTTTATAAAAACTTTCAAAAAAGCATTGACAAAACCGCGTTCATCGTGTATAATATAGAAGTCGCTGGGGAATCCCGCGGCAATATGCGGGCGTGGCGGAATTGGCAGACGCGTAAGATTCAGGTTCTTATGGTCGCAAGGCTGTGCAGGTTCAAGTCCTGTTGCCCGCACCAAACAGTAGAAATCCGAACCCAAAGCCGGTAGGCGAAGGGTTTGGATTTCTTTTTGTGTTCGGTGATATGTGATGTTGACCTGCTGTTGTTGGCATCACGCCCGAGCACCGCCCAAGTAAATATCCTTAGTGGTTGATGCCAAATGAAAACGAATTGTAAGAAAGGATATTTACGATGAAAAACGAAATCACTTATACCGAACATAACGGACTTTACTACCCCGATCTTGCACTCCCCGAGCAAACGAATTGCTCTCTCGGCAAGTATGCCAACCTGCGCCTTGACTTTATGAAAAAGCACCGTCGCGGAACGTACACCACCCTGCTCACCGAAGGACGATTAAACGAATACCTACACGCCATTGATATTCACGCTCAAGAATTGCTCGATGACATAATTCCTCGCCTCGCCCAAGAACGTGGCATAGACGAAGATCTGAAGGCCCACAACGCACTCCAATGGGCTGCTAAGATGAACAACATCAAAGCAAGCGCCGAGGAGATCGTCTTGCAGGAGGTGATCTATCAATGAGGTCAATCATCAACGAACTTTGGCACGGAAACATCATACCGCAAGAGGATAGCAGAACCAATTCAAAGGAGATGAAAGAACTCCTCGGCTATATGTCACGGCATCACGAGGACTTGGAGAAAAGTTTCACTGACGAACAGAAGGAGATCTTCGAAAAGTTCCACCATTCTTGGAGCGAGTATATGAGCATTGGTGAGGTAGCCATCTTTGAGTATGCTTTCAAATTAGGCGCACAACTGATGCTTGAAACTCAGTTGCAACTCCATATAGAGGGGTGACTGCAATGAAAAAATCAACTTTTCTTATATCAGTTGGAAGGCGTATCGCGAAAGCTCGCAGGAATAAAGGATATAGCCAAGCAATGCTTGCTGAAAAAGCCAACATTTCAATCAGCCATTTGAGCAATATTGAGCGAGGACGCAAAAGTCTAAGCGCGAAAGTCTTATTTAAAATCGCCAAAGCGTTGCAAACATCCGTCGATAGCTTATTGTTCACCGATATTCCGCAAGTACATAAAGAAGTTGAACGTCAAATAGAAGTTAACCTCAACAACTGCACTGCAAAAGAGAAAGAATTTATTCTAAAACTCATCAAGGATATAGGTGCATTTATTACCGAGATCAAGACGGGAATTTAACAACTCAAAGGAGATACGAGTCTGTTTTTGATTCGTATCTCTATTTTTATCGTTCATACAGTCCATAGGCTATATTATAGTCTGCGGATTATTTTCATCTTGATTGATATTTGATACAATAATAGCAACCATAAATATATTCATCTGTTCGTGATAAAATATTAGATAGTAAGGAGGATGATAGACTATGAGAAAAATCACAACTGAAATAATGAAATCATTCAATGACTATCTGATTAACGAGGAAAAGGCGGCGTTAACCGTCAACAAATATCTGCACGATGTGGGTGAATTTCAAATGTGGCTTGGTGAGCAAGAACTATGCAAAACGGTGGTTCTTGCATATAAATCGTATCTATGCGAGCATTACGCTCCTGCGAGTGTCAACGCTGCGCTCTCATCCCTTAACAGCTTTTTCAATTTTATGGAATGGTATGATTTGAGGGTGAAGAACCTTAAAATTCAGAAGCAGATATTCGCATCCACGGACAAGGAACTAACAAAAGCAGAATATGACCGCCTCTTACAAGCAGCAAATCAGAAGAAAAACGAACGGCTGTATCTCTTGATGCAGACAATCTGCTCCACGGGTATCCGTGTATCAGAGGTGCGCTATGTTACTGTGGAATCAGTTGCGCGTGGCATTGCCGAAATCAACTGCAAAGGTAAGCGCAGGCAGGTGTTCTTACCCAAACAGCTTTGTCAGATCTTGAAGCAGTATATCAAAGAGCAAAAAATAAAAAGCGGTGCCGTGTTTGTAACAAAGAACGGTAATCCGCTTGATAGATCGAATATTTGGAGTGATATGAAGAAGCTATGTAAGGCGGCGAACGTGTCGGGAAAGAAGGTCTTTCCCCACAACCTCCGTCATCTTTTCGCGCGCACTTATTACAGTTTACAAAAGGACATTGTGCGCTTGGCTGACATTCTTGGTCATAGCAGCGTGAATACAACGAGAATTTACACGATGGAAACGGGCGAAATACACCGCAAACAAATACAGAAATTGGGGCTTTTGCGGTGTTAAATAACACCAAAAATGAAAGCACCACATAATTTGCATTATGTGGTGGATGCAATATTTAATTAACATAAATTATATCATAAGATCCGCGAAAAGTCAATCAGTTTTCCATAAATAACAAATATATTCGATAAAAATTTACATAAATGAGCACAACAAACTGACCAATGAAACTATTGTTTTTTCATTGGTCTTCTGTCGCGTATATTTACGGTATGCGCTTTTTCTTTTTTATTCGTTCCTATACCACATAATGCAAATTATGTGGTGAAAACCCAAGCAATGTTATGGAGGTACAGACATGAAAAGAAACTTTTTGAAGGCAATGGCATTGGTACTGTCTATGCTGTTCGTGCTATCCGCGTTTGCTGGTTGTGCTAAACCGGGTGAACAAGGACCCGCAGGAGCGCAAGGCGAAGCTGGTCTTGACGGCAAATCCGCGTATGAACTTGCTGTTGAAAATGGCTACACGGGTACGGTGGAGGAATGGCTTTCTTCGCTGATTGGCAACAATGGCGCTGATGGCAAAGATGGTGCCGATGGTCAAAACGGCGAGAATGGTTCTGATGGTAAATCTGCATACGAACTTGCTGTCGAAAAAGGCTATACCGGCACTGAAGAAGAATGGCTCGCATCGCTCGTTGGCGAAAAAGGCGAGAAGGGCGATAAGGGTGCAACCGGTAGTAAAGGTGCAGCAGGTAAAGACGGTGCTGACGGTAAAGACGGCAAGGATGGTGCAAACGGCAAATCCGCGTATGAACTTGCCGTAGAAAAAGGCTACACTGGTACACAAGAAGAATGGCTTGCTTCTCTTGTAGGCGCTAAGGGTGAGACCGGTGCACAAGGTGAAAAAGGTGAGCAAGGCGAAAAGGGCGAAACTGGCGCACAGGGTGTTGGCATCGCAGGTGCTCATATTGATGAAAATATGCATTTGATTTTGGAACTCACTGACGGTTCGGAAATTGATGCAGGGTATGTTGGTGTTGTGGAATCTAATATATTTACAGTAACATTTGATGCTAATGGTACTGATGTTAACAATCTCCCTAATATACAAAAAGTAAGTTTGGGTGAATATATAATCGAACCTGAAGATCCCATTCGCGAAGGTTTCTTCTTCATTGGGTGGCATACATCTCCTAATGCGGTTGCATTTGTCGATACTCCGGTTGACTTTGATAGCTATTCTGTAACGCAAGATACGATTCTGTATGCAATTTGGGAGTCCATGACCATCGATATTGACGGAGATGGCTTGAATTATAATGAGGAAACTCAATATGGAACGGATGCATTTGTTATTGATACAGATTTCGATGGTTTGTCTGATGGCGAAGAGATAAATATTTATAACACGAATCCATTGGATGTAGATTCTGATAATGATGGCATTTTTGATGGTGTAGAAATATCACTTATGTTGAATCCTCTAAGTGCTATGAGTGACAATATCACCAACGACATCAATAGACAAATTGAAACTAAAATTCAAGACGATGAGCAAATTTTTGATTTAATTATATGTGCAACGCCTGACATATTATCTTCGATTTCGACCGAAACATTTAATTTAAATCTTTTAGATAATTCAGAGGGATTGATTAGTCCAATCATTAATGTTGAATATGACTCAACAACATCGTTTAATTACGCAAGTTTGACATTTGATTATTCTGGCATTGATTTAACAGATATCGATGAACACAATTTAACGTTTTTATATTTGAACGAAGAAACAGGTTTATATGAAATTGTTCCTTCAATTGTAAATACAGAAGAAAAAACAATTAGTATTGAACCAACTCATTTTTCTTCTTATGTCGTTGGCGATCGTATCGTTGCTTCTCGTGCGTTTACTTATTCAGAATTAATAGAGATAAATTATGGCAGTGATACGATAAAAGTAAGTGAAGTTGTAACTACTGATTTTGATGTTCAACAACACGCATTTGCCTTCCATAATTTTCAATATCAAGAGATTGGCAATGGTGGATTTTGTTATGGATTTTCATTGGTAACTTATTTGAATTATATTCAAAAATTACCATTAGTTGGTGATGAATATTGGAATTTGACTCTTAGTCATACTGGATATGATATATCTGGAGAGGAACGTTTTTTTGTTAATCAATTATACGTTGAAGAAGAAAAAAACTTGTTTAATACAGAAAATGATTATGATCTTGCAAATGTGAATTTTACACAAGTATTGAAAAGTATTACATATTGGTATGGAAAACAACACAATATTAGAGACCAATTTTTTGATAACCTTGGATATTCAGATAAATTTGCTGAACTCAAGAAAAAATTAGCCAACGATGAGCCTGTTCCTCTTTCCTTGTGGCGTTCTGGCAGTGGACATTCTGTTTTAGCTTGCGGTTTATATCAATCAGAAACTGATCCTAATGTATACTACATATCAATTTATGATAGTAACTGCCCTGGTGAAATGCAATACATTAAATTAACAGAGGGGGGATCATTGTTTGGAACAAATGCTCTCGAATATGGTAGTTATACGAATTTCCAGATGTCAAACCTCACTATCCCAACCGAAGGTCCTTTTGTTTCGCATGAATTTGATGTTTCTGGTGTTGTTATGGATTATTCCGGGGCGATTAATGGTGCAAAAATTACTATCAGCAATGATGAGTACACTGACTTTACTTACACAAATTCAACAGGCACATTTAAGTTTTTTGATGTTCCAAATGGCATTTATGATATCGAAATTTCTGCCGAAGATTATCATAGTAAAAAATTCGATGAATCGCTTGTTGTGTGTGGTAAGAATGTGGATTTAG
Source organism: Eubacteriales bacterium (assembly GCA_045543015.1). Lineage (GTDB taxonomy): Bacteria > Bacillota > Clostridia > Oscillospirales > CAG-272 > UBA1740. Next base: position 26,161 of record JAZQLY010000003.1, on the reverse strand, counting down.
GTGACATGGAGTTAATGCCTATGACATGCAATATTACGGGCATTATAACTATTGCAGATACCGACACTGATATGACGAACAATATTCCGTTGGAAGGTGCAGAAATTACTATTGGAATTACAAGTTATATGGAACAGACGGTTGCATCTAATAGCCGAGGGGAATATACTTTGGAAAATATTCCATACGGAACATTTACGATAACTGTTTCTAAAGAAGGTTACATTCCTGTAACTGAAACAATTGTTGTTGGTGAAAATGATGTTGAAATTATTTTTAATATTACAATTGAAGCTATTTCCCATGAATACTTAGGCGTTGGTTATGCAAGCGGCACTATTTATGATACCAGAACAGGTATGCCTGTAACAGGTCTAACACTGTACATTAGAAAAGGCATTGATAATATTACAGGTGATGTTGTTCAGACTATTTATATGAATGAAAATTCGAATGAATATGTTACATCGATAGCATTGGAAGCAGGTAACTATACTGTACAGGTGGTCGATGAAAGAGAAAATATTAGTGCTGAATTTAGATATAATACTACGTCCTTTAATATTAAAATTCTTGGTGGAATGACAATAGGAAATCAGCATGGATACATATCTAATAATCTTGTTGTTGATGAACTGAGAGTAGTTTTGTCTTGGGGTGAATCACCTTCTGATTTGGACTCGCATTTGTTTGGCCCGACAGTAGATGGAGAAGATATTTTCCATGTATATTATCGGGATGATGTATATTATCATGATGGTGAAGTACAAGTCTATTTGGATGTGGACGATACGGATTCTTATGGTCCCGAAACAATCACGGTATATTCTATGACCCAAGCAGGTACATACAGTTATAGTGTTCACGACTATTCAACCTATGACAATGAATATAGTATGGCGCTTGCATCCTCTGGAGCAAAAATTCAAGTATATGTTGGGGATCGTTTGATTGCTACATATAATGTCCCCTCTACACAGGCAGGAACGGTATGGCATGTTTTTGATTATGATGCATCAACTGGTCGAATTACTGCTATCAATGAAATCACAAATAGCTTGTCCTGAGTAACTACTTATTCGAAAGTGCCTCTTGGAATGGTTTTGCCTGAAAAATAAAAAATGAATTTATTAAAGTAATCGGAAAAGAAATGTTAAAATCTAATAGATTAAGTAATTACTTTAGTTGAGAGAAGCGGTTGTTCTTTGCGAAAGCATTGAACAACCGCTTGTTTGGTAACTTTTTGAACAATTATAAGACGAATTAGCTGCTTGTAGAGGATATATAGAATTACGATATAATCAAGTTATATGTATTTTTGCAAAAAGCTCCCCATGACAAATCTCATCTCAAATAACCAAATTGTGTAAATCCGCATATCGGCGTTGATAATCTTCAGATTTTTATGTTTGATGATGAGAATAGTGACAAGCTAAATCCAAAACCCAATCACCGAAAGATTGGTTAACGAAACAAGAACTGGATACAATCCTTTCTTTCATTTTAATTAGAAAAATCACTTCGTGCCAAAACGGCACGAAGTAAAACTGAACAACAACCAGCGACGAGGTTGCACCTACAAGTGCGACCTCGTTTTTATCGTTGTGAAATTTTTGCAAAACCTTTTGACAAACTTTCCTTCGTGTGCTATAATTACTACACGGTACAATTGTACCTTGTGTAATTTGGAGGCAATCATGAATAAGTGGAGTCCCGAGAGGGCGGAGGCAATCCGCCAATTTATAGACGAATATTTTATGGAGAACCGCAAGTCCCCGACGGTGCGCGACATCGCGGCGGGTACAGGTATCTCCAAAACTTCGGTGCAGAGATACCTCACCGATATGAAAGAACACGGCGAGATCGAGTACAACGGTCGCCGTAGTATCGGTACAAATCTCTCGCGCAATATGTTTGAAACAACACCCGCGATTCGATACGATTCTACTGTTTCTTGCGGGTTGCCGAGTGAGCCGAATATAGAAGAAGCGGACATCATTCCGTTGCCCACCGCGCTTGTCGGCGATGGAAAGTTTTTCATTCTGACCGCCAAAGGTGACTCGCTGACGGGCATCGGAGTTGACGATGGCGACCTCATTATCGTGCGAGAGCAGAACACTTGCAGGGACGGTGATTATGCCGTTGTCCTTGTAAACGGAAATGAAACTTTGCTCAAAACCGTCACCTATCTTCCCGATCAGAAAGCATATTTGCTTCACGCCGAAAATCCCGATTACGATGATCGCATTGAGTGCAACGTTCAGATTCAAGGGATTGCTACACAAGTTATTAAGAAACTTTGACAGCGCTCTGCTTGTCTATCAGTCTTAGCAAGCACTGATTTTGGACATCCAAAAGCCATTCTCGCTAATATATCCGTTGGTCTTAGCAAGCATCGCGTTTGTCATGACAAACGGTCCATCGGGCTCAGCAAGCATCGCCGTTGTGTCCCAAATCCCAACGGAAGATAAAAAATACATTCAATGTGTCTGCTTGTCTTAGCAAGCATCGCGGTTGGACGCCCATAAGCCAACCGAAAAAATATGAGTGACAGCAAACTGTCTGTCAGTCTTAGCAAGCACTGGATTTGGATATCCAAATCCGTCTATCTGTCGCAGCAAGCACTGCTTTTGTCATGATAGACAAAACCATAGGAGGTATGTATATTGAACATCAAAGAAATGTTAAATAGAGTGCTTGATGTCCTCAAGGACAAACACACTACTTGGTTTTATGTAGAGCTTCCAAAAATCGATATGGAAGCTTTGAGAAAAAAGATTATTGCAATCTTAAAGGACAAGCACGGCGGCATCGGGATGATTCCCGATGATGAAATCGAAGCGCTTGCTGATGTGCTTCTTCCCGGTGTAATTAAATTTTTCTCCTCTGATGAATGGCGCGCTGAATTTGAAGAATGGAAGAAAGAGCGCGAATTGTTATTAGCACAAAGAGAGGAACAAAAAGTATTAGCGCTAAAAGCAGATGAAAGCAAAGTATCATAATCGTTACAGAATAGTGACAGAAAGGAGAGTCAATGACAGGAGTAATATACGCTCGCTATTCCTCGGATAATCAGCGTGAGGAATCGATCGAAGGTCAGCTTCGTGAATGTCAAGCTTTTGCAAAGAAGAACGACATCACCCTGCTTGAGCCGTACATCGACAGAGCCTTGTCAGCAAAGACAGATCACCGTCCGAACTTCTTGAAAATGATCAAAGACAGTGCGGCTAAAAAATTCGATGTCGTTATCGTATGGAAGCTCGACAGATTCTCGCGTAACCGTGTCGACTCGGCACACTACAAGTATGTTCTTCGCAAGAATGGCGTTAAGGTTATTTCGGCAACCGAATCCATCTCAGAAGGTTCCGAAGGCATTCTGCTTGAATCCGTGCTTGAAGGCATAGCGGAATACTACTCGGCGGAACTCTCCGAGAAGGTGGTGCGAGGTCTGACCGAAAACGCGCTCAAATGTAAATACAACGGCGGCACACTTCCTATCGGATATACAGTTGACGAAAATCAATTTTTCCAAATCGATCCCGTTGCCGCTCCTGCCGTTCTCGATGCGTTCAAGAAATATGCCAAAGGTGCGACGATGCAAGAGATCACGGACGATCTAAACATCAAAGGCATCCGCACATCAAAAGGAACAAAGATCAGTCTTAATACCGTTACACGAATGCTGCATAACCGCCGATACATCGGCGAGTACCAATATCGCGACGTGGTTGTTCCAAATGGAATCCCCGCCATCGTTCCTGCCAAGCTATTTGAGCAAGTGCAAGAGCGAGCTGCTGCAAACAAGAAAGCACCCGCCAAGCACAAAGCTGAGGACGAGTACCTGCTGACGACAAAACTATTTTGCGGCTATTGCCAATGTCTGATCACAGGCGAAAGTGGAACGAGCCACACCAAAGATGTTCACCGCTACTACAAGTGTCGAGGCACACGCAAGGGCGGAACGTGCAAGAAGAAAACGATCAAGAAGAAATGGATCGAAGAAGTAGTGATTCTGCTCATTCAGAAGTTCATCTTTGACGATGAATTGCTTGACAGACTTGCAGATATGCTGATCGCCAAGCTCAATGCCGAGAGCAGCACGCTCCCGATTCTTCGCAAGCAGCTTGATGAAATAGAAAAAGGCATTGACAATCTCGTCAACGCCATTCAAGCGGGAATTCTGACCGCATCCACCAAGCAACGTCTTGAGCAGCTTGAAACCTAAAAGAGCGAGATCTCGGTGCAGATTCTCAAAGAAGAAATTGCGAAACCTACGGTTACAAAAGAAGATATACTCGCGTATCTTATCAAGTACCGCAAGCTCAATATGAAACAGCTTGACCACCGCCGCCGTCTGATCGATAGCTTTGTCAATGCGATCTATCTGTTCGACGACTACTTGGTCATTACGTTCAACTACAAGGAAGGCATAAAAACTATCACCTTTGCCGAAATTGAAGAGGCATTTGGTTCGGATTTATCATCACTCACTGCACCAAACAAAACGGATGCTCTTTGAGCATCCGTTTTTGTTTTTTGACGTAAGGGCGGCGGGACTTGAACAAGCGCGGGAGTGAATGACAGCCCGGTGGGCTGTCAGAGCCGCGCGTCCGGGGTTCCCCGAAATGAGCTTGCGAGTTTTGGGGGTCCGCGGTGACCGAAGGGCGGAGCAAAGCCGAAATCCACCTCGGCTTTGCGTGGCCGCCCTGAGCCAAGTCCTGTTACCCGCACAACAAAAAAGAGGAGCAATGCTCCTCTTTTTTGTTGTGCTATGATTGAATTACAACAATACCGTAACTCCGTTTTCATTTAGCTCTTCGGCAAGCTCCGAGTGAATGGTAGCGTTTGTTACGATGTAATCGGCGACCTGAAGATCCTTTATTTTGGCGAATGCGCTGTGCCCGAATTTAGAGTGGTCGGCGGCAATAATGCAACATTCTGATTGCTCGATCATAGCGACGTCAACAGTGGCTTCCTTATCATAATAAGTGGTAAAGCCCTGATCGGCGGAAATGCCGTCTACCGAAAGGATAAGCTTGTCAGCGTGATATTTTTTTAGCTGACGTACCGCGTCGTTGCCGTATGTAAACTGATATTTGGTATTGACCGAGCCGCCGACGAGTATAACGTTATAGTTGGGATTGCCCGATGCTTCAAGTGCGATCGAAATCGAATTTGTGACGATACTCAGATTATAATTAGCGGGAAATTTGCGGAAAACAAGAAGCGTGGTGGTTCCCGCGTTCAGCATAACCGTGTCATTGGGTTGAATAAGCTCTGCAACTCGTTCGGCTATGGCAACCTTTGCCTTTTGGTTAGTCTCGAGACGCTGATTGAGATTCATACTGTAATACGGCTTATAGGAGCTGACTGCGCCGCCGTGGACGCGAGAGAGAAGCCCCTTTTTTTCCATATCCTCAAGATAGGTACGAACAGTTACCTCACTTACGCCAAACATACGAGAAAGATTGGTAACTCTTACCGAGTCATTTTCTTTCAGAAGGTCGAGTATTTTTTGTTTTCTTTGCTCCGAATTCATAAAAATTTTCTCCTTATACCGTATATTATACTTTAATATACCACTTTCTTTCGTTTTTGTCAATACAGCTTTCGGTTTTACTGTTCATTTTTAAAAAAGCGAAAGTTAAAGAAAATTTTCCTTGACATTAAAGTACGCGGGTTGTATAATTTAATTAAAGTATATAAGTTTGTATGATCCAAGGAGGTATCGTATGCTTAAAAATTTCGACATAAAGCCCCCCTTTTTTGAGGTAGGACCAAAGGCTATCATCTGGGGTGATGCAATGTTGGCGCTTGCTAAAGTTATAGATAAGACTGCAATGAAATACGACGTTGACGTTATCGTAACTCCTCAGTACACCGACATTAAGCTTCTCGCCGACAACACCGAGAGAATTTTCGTTTTTGCGCAGCATATGGACGCGCTCGTGCCCGGTCGCGGGCTCGGCAGTGTGCTTCCGGAGGCTGTCAAGGCAGCGGGAGCAAAGGGTGTAATGCTTAATCATGCAGAGAAGCCTCTTGATATGGAGACGCTTGAAAAGACAATTCGTCGCGCTGACGAGGTTGGTCTTGCGACCATCGTTTGCGCGGACACCGTTGATGACGTCAAAAGAATCGCTCATATGGCGCCCAATCTTATAGTTGCGGAGCCTACAGAGCTTATCGGAACGGGAACTACAAGCGATTCCAACTACGTTATCGAGACTATCAGGACTGTAAATGAGATAAATCCAGACATTATGGTGCTTCAGGGAGCCGGAATCTCTAACGGACAGGATGTTTACAATACCATAAAGCTTGGCGCGCAGGCAACCGGATCTACCAGCGGAATTTTGAAAGCGGCTGATCCTTATGCTATGGTTGAGGAGATGCTTTATAATCTTCGCAAGGCGTGGGACGAACGGTGGCAGTTATGAAAAAAGAATCGTTGATTGCTGCTAAAGCAGCATATGAGATTGAATATGAGTGCATCAAGGCTATGCTTGATTATTTCGATGACGAAGCATTTGCCAAGGCTGTTGAGCTTTTGAAAAACGCGCCTCGCATCGGAGCGAGCGGTTGCGGTCATTCGGGAATTATTTGTCAGCATTTTGCTCACCTTATGTGCTGCATTGAGCAGCCCGCAAAGTTCGTTTCTCCAGCTGAGGCGGTTCACGGAGGAATGGGATTCTTACAAGAAGGCGACGTTATGGTCTTTGCCTCGCGAGGCGGAAAGACAAAAGAGCTTCTTCCAATTCTTGATATTTGTAAACGAAAAGGAGTAAAGGTTATCACCATTACCGAAAATCTTGAGTCGCCCTTAGCAACGGGCGCCAATGTGGTACTAAAGCAATACGTCAATAGAGAGACAGATAAATACAATTCTCAGGGAACTACTTCATCCACTGCGCTTTGTATGATATTCCACGCGCTTCAAACCGCGCTTATCGAGGAAACAGACTACAAAAACGAGCAGTTTGCCCTCATTCATCCCGGCGGAGCTGTCGGTGAGAGATTGAATAAATAAAATTAAAAAAATTTTTTATAAAAATAAAGGAGATTTTTATTATGGAATTCAAAATTTATCAGAAAGAACTCGAGCTTCAATCCAGAGGTTGGATACCCACCTTCCACGACATCAGAAAAGAGATAATTGAAATGGTAGAGGATTCGGGCATTAAGAACGGCACAATTTCTATAGTTTCTCACCATACTACCTGTTCCGTAATGGTTCAGGAATGTTCGCACGATATCGACTCTTTTGACCTTGAGTATCTTCAGCACGACTTGCTTGACATTATGAGAAAGATGATTCCCGATTTTGCAGAGGAGCATCAGTACCGTCATCCCGGTCCTATTCACTCTCAGTACGGTAGATACGTAAACGAGCCCGGTGACTATTCTTCTATGAACACCGATGCACACCTTCGCTCTGTTTTCTTCGGCAGAAGTGAAACTCTTACCATCAAGGACGGCAAGCTCGACCTCGGTCTTTTTGCTCACATCTATTTTATTGACTGGGATCACGTTATTGCCCGTCACCGTCAGGTAAACGTTACTATTATGGGTACTACTGAGGACGTTAACGACAGAAAGTGGAATGACGGTCAGGTAATCGACACCAGACGTAAGTTTACTGAAGACGAAAAGGCTTACGACATTCACTTCGACCTCCAGCAGCAGCGCTGATTTGCGTATAAATATAATTAAAGGCGAAATTGTTTTGTTGTTTGAGCAAAGGATGTTTATATGAATTTTATGGGAATAGACATTGGCACCACGTCGATAAAAACAGCGGTGTTCAATGAAGATCTCGAACTGAAAATATCACTTACCGCCGACTATACTCTTGATTCTCACGGAAATATAGTGGAGTTTGACGGAGAAAAGTATTGGGAGATCATCAAGGGCGAGATATCAAAGGTCAGAAAGGATATGAGCGTAGAGGCTTTGGCGGTTGATACCCAGTGCGAAACCTTGATCTTGGCTGACGAGGAAGGGAATCCGGTCCGTCCTGCTATCGTATGGCTTGATAACAGAGCCGTCGAGGAGGCTGAGATAATCACCGAACATTTTGGTCATAAAAAGGTTTATGAAATTACGGGTCAACCCGAGATCACGGCAACCTGGCCTGCTTGCAAGCTTCTTTGGGTCAAGCGGCATGAGCCTGAGATCTGGGCGAAAACCAAAAAAGTTTTTTTACTTGAGGATTGGATACTTTATAAGCTGACGGGTAGATTTGTCTCGGAAAAAACACTTCAGTCGTCGACTATCTATTTTGACATTCACAAAGCTGTATGGTGGCAGGAGATGCTTGATTTTATCGGCGTTTCTGCCGAGATGCTTCCTGAGCTTTATTCCAGCGCGAAGAATGTAGGAGAGTATGACGGTATTCAGGTCGTTACCGGGGCTATTGACCAGATTGCAGGTGCTATCGGCGCGGGCGTGGTCCGGGCAGGGCGCGTCAGCGTTATGACGGGAACTACTATGGTCATTTTTGTACCGTCAGAAACAGCTCCCGAATATGATGCAAAAAGCATCGTGCCGTGTCACTACAATTATGACGATAAGTATTGCTTGCTTTCCTGGACTCCAACTGCCGGAATGGCGCTAAAGTGGTTTAAAAACGCTTTTTGCGAGGACTTTTCCTTTAGAGAACTTGATGATTTGGCAGAAAAGGTGTCCGCAGGTAGTGACGGTGTGACATTCTTGCCCTATCTTTGTGGATCGACGATGCCCAAGTATAATCCTGCGGCAAGAGGAAGCTTTATGGGATTAACTATCGAGCACACACGCGGACATTTTGTCCGTGCGGTGATGGAATCAGTGGCTTGTATGCTGAAAGCCAATCTTGACTATCTCGGCCTTGACGTAGATGAGATCAGGGCTATGGGTGGCGGTGCGAGCAGCCCTTTTTGGTGTCAGATGAAAGCGGATATGACCGGTAAAAGGCTTGTCACGCTCAAGAATAAGGAGACCGCTTGCCTTGGATCAGCAATTCTTGCGGCGGTCGGTATTGGTGCTTTTGAATCGGTTGAGAAAGCGGCTGAAAAGATAGAGCTTAGCCGTGTGTATACCTCGCAGGGCGTAGATTATACCGAATGCTACGAGAGATACCTTTCTTACGATGAAAGGCTTAACATTATTGAATAAACAGAAAGGACCATTATTATGGCAAAGATTGGATTTGTTGGTTTTGGAGAGGTCAACACACCTGTTGACGTTATCATCAGAAAGTGCTCAGCGGCTGAAAAAGCGCTTCGAGAGGAGGGACTGGATCTCGTAGCTGTCTATCCTGTTGCCGACGATTATGAGGAAACTCAGGTGAATGCTGCCGTTGCATCACTTGCAAAGGAGAGTTTTGACGCTCTTGTGGTGTGCGTTGCGGGCTGGATCCCCACACATGCCGTAATCAAGGTGACCGAGCATTACCGTCATATTCCTATGGTCCTTTGGGGCCTTTGCGGCTGGTACGAAGGCGACAGACTTGTAACTACAGCCGATCAGGCAGGCACTACCGGACTTCGCGCAACCTTTGAAGGACTTGGATACAAATTCAAGTATGTTTACGATATTATAGGCAAAAAGACAAGAAGCGACGTTGTAGCGGACTATTGCAGAGCGGCTATCGCTGCAAAGCAGTTACTTTGCGACAAGGTGGGTATGGCTGGTTATCGTGATATGAACCTTTACGGTACTCTTTACGATGGAATGTCATTGAAAAAAACTACCGGCGTTGAGATCGAAACCTTTGAAATGCTTGAGATCCAGCAGAGATACGAGGCTTTGGATGAGGCATCAAAGAGAGAGATCATCAACAGCAGAATCCTCAAATGGAATTTCCTCAAGCCTGCCAACGACGATGCAATGATGAAGGCGGCAGGATATTATCTTGCAATCAAGGCGATCGCCGACGAAAGAGGATACAAGGCTATATCGATCAAGGACGTTGACGGTATGAAGAAACTTTGCGGATTCCCGCCGGCACCGATATTTATGCTTCTTTCCGAGGATGGATACACTACCATTCCCGAGAACGATTCTCTGGGCGCTGTTACTCAGCTTATGATGAACAGACTTACCGGTCAGCTTGCCGGATACCTTGAATTTTATGAATTCTTCGATAACAGTGTGCTTGCGGGTGTGCCCGATTTCGTGGCGGCAGATATGATCGACGGCGAGACTTACACCGTGCTTCCGGCCGCATTCGGAATGCTCAGCCAGGGAATACTTAACGTTTCGAAGGTCAAGACGGGTACGGTTACTATGAGCCGTCTCGTTTATAAGGACGGTAAGTACATTATGCAGGTCATACTTGGTGATGGCAAAACTCCTCCCAAGTGGGAAGAATGCGGATGGGATCAGCCCGCTCCGCAGCTGTCGGCACTTGAGATAGTTATCGGTGATGTTGAGACTTTCAGCGATAACGTAGCTTGCCAGCACTATATTATTACATACGGCGACAACAGAGCAAAGATAAAGAATCTTTGCGATATCCTTGGAATTGAATTTTTCGAGGTTATAAAAAACAGATAAAGGAAGTTACTGATATGATTTACATTCTTGATACCGCGGATCTTGCGGCAATAAAGCATTGCAACGAATTTTATCCCTTGGCAGGTGTTACCACCAATCCTTCAATTATTGCCAAGGCAAATACAGATTTCTGGCCTCTCGTTGAGGGGATCAGAAACATTATAGGACCAGACAAGATGCTTCACGTTCAGACCACCAAGGAAAAGGCTGAAGATATCGTGGAGGAGGCAAAGCTCCTTAAAGAAAGGCTCGGCGGTTCTTTCTTTGTAAAGATTCCGATCGGCGAAGAGGGGCTCAAGGCTACTATGATGCTGAAAAAGCTTGGTATCGGTGTAACTATGACTGCCATTTTCACACCTACCCAAGCACTTATGGCGGCAGTCGCGGGTGCGGATTTTGTCGCTCCTTACGTTAACAGACTCGACAATATAATAGGCAACGGATGTGAAGTCGTTGCCGAGATAGTTTGTCAGCTTGAAAACTACGGCTTGAACTGTAAGGTTCTTGCGGCAAGCTTTAAGAATGCGGAGCAGGTTCACAAGTGCGCGTCGGTTAATTGCCATTGCGTTACCGTTACCGCCGATATACTCAAAACGCTCATCAGCCATCCTATGACCGATGCGGCTGTCGCGGGCTTTAATAAGGATTGGAAGAGCGTCTACGGAGATAAGACTATTAAGGATTTTTAAGATAACACCCCTAAATATGAAAAGGAGAATTGCTATGAACCCCGCACCAAACAAAACGGATGCTCTTTGAGCATCCGTTTTGTTTTTTAACGCAAGGGCGGCGAGACTTGAACAAGCGCGGGAGTGAATGACAGCCCGGGCGGTTGTTTTCTGTTTTATCCCAATATTTTCCCCGGTTTTTGTTGACATTTGACACATGCTGCGGTATAATAGTTGCATAAGAAACTGTTGCGTTTGCAACTATTTTGCTTTGTGAGGTACCATATGGCAAAATTTATGAAGATGCTGAACAATATCAGCCGTTCTCAGGCGGTCTATCGGCGCAGCCGCGTCCCCGCCGGCGACCTGCAGGCGGGGCATTACGCGTTCGTCTTAGCCATCTGCCGTGAGCCGGGACGCTCACAGGAGGAGCTGGCGCGGGAGCTTTGCCTGAACAAAAGCACCGTTGCCAGAAACGTAGGCTGCCTGGAGGAAAAGGGATACGTTTTGCGCAAGCCCCTGCCGCAGGACAAGCGGCAGCTTGCGGTCTACCCGACCGAAAAAATGCTTGCCGTGCTGCCTGCCATCCAGCAAGCGTCTGCCGATTGGGTATCGCTTTTATCGGAGGGGATACCGGAGGAGGAGCTTGCCGTCTTCAATGCGGTGTTAGAGCGCATGCAGGAACGCGCACGCACCATCGTGGAAAGGCAGGAGGAAAGCAAATGAAGTGGATCTTTGCCTATCTGACACCGCTACGCAAGCGGATCGCGGTGGGAACGTGCATCAAGATCATTGGCACGCTGGCCGAGCTGATGATCCCGTTTTTGCTGAGCTACATACTTGAAAACGTCATTCACCAGAACCGGACGGAAAGCATTCTGCTGTTCGGCGCACTGATGACGATCTGCGCCGTGCTTGCCTGCCTTGGCAACATTATTGCCAACCGCATGGCGGCAAGGACGACCATGCTCTTTTCTACCCGCATGCGAAAGGAGCTTTTCTTAAAGACGCTACGCCTTTCCGCCAAAAGCACGGATCGCTTTACCATCCCCTCGCTGGAGGCACGGATCACCTCTGACACCTATAACGTGCAGAACTTCATTGGCATGATGCAGCGAATGGGTATTCGCGCCCCCATCCTGCTGCTGGGCGGGACGAGCATTACCATGCTCATGGACTTTAAGCTGGCCCTGGTGATGATCGCCACGCTACCGCTGATCTTTTTCGTGGTTTACAGCATTTCGCGCAAGGGTGTGCCGCTGTATGCGGGCGTGCAACAATCGGTAGACGGCATGGTGCGCGTGGTGCGGGAGGATGCACAGGGCATCCGCGTGATCAAGGCCCTCTCCAAAATTGATTACGAGAACGAGCGTTATGACAAGGCCAACCGCACGCTCAAGCAGAACGAGACCCGGGCGGGCGTCATCATGGGAGTGGTAAACCCGATCATGACGCTGCTGATGAACCTGGGCATTGTTGCCGTTATCGCCGTCAGTGCTTATTTTGTGGCGCATAACGAGTCCTCTGCCACCACCGTGATCGCGTTTATGCAGTATTTTACGCTGATCTCCATGGCGATGATGTCGCTCTCCCGCATGTTTGTGATGTATACCAAGTGCGCCGCCTCTGCCAAGCGGATCTCGCTGGTCATGGAATGCGAAAGCGAGCTGGCACCCTGCCCGGATGACGGCAAGGGCGACCCCTCGCTGCACGTCTCCTTTGAAAACGTGAGCTTTTCCTATCTTGGCAAAAAGAAGGATCTTTCAAACGTCTCCTTTTCGCTGAAAAAGGGGCAAACGCTTGGCATCATTGGTGCCACCGGCAGCGGCAAATCCACGCTGCTGCGGCTTCTGATGCGATTTTACGATGCAGACAGCGGCATGATCCGCATAAACGGCCGGGACGTGCGCTCGTACACGCCAGAAGAGCTGACCGCCATGTTTGGCGTAGTCTTTCAAAACGATTTTCTGTACGCTGATACGATCGCAGAGAACATCCGCTTTGGGCGGGAGATCCCGGACGAGGAGCTGGAAGAAGCGGCCAAAATCGCCCAGGCGCATGACTTTATCACCTCGTTTTCGGAGGGGTACGCCCACGCCGTTTCTGCCGGCGGTACCAACCTGTCAGGCGGGCAGCGACAGCGCGTGCTGATCTCCCGCGCGATCGCGGGGCGGCCGGACATTCTGATCCTGGATGATGCCTCCTCCGCGCTGGACTACAAGACGGACGCAGGCCTGCGGCGTGCACTTTCTGATGCATTCCCCGCCTCTACCGTCATAACCGTGGCGCAGCGCGTCAGCACGGTGAAAAGCTGCGATCTCATTCTGGTGATCGAAAACGGTGAGATCATTGGCAGCGGCAAGCACGAGGAGCTGATGGAAAGCTGCCCGCCATACAAGGAGATCAGCGATTCGCAGATGGGAGGTGCCTTCCTTGACTGAAAAGCATACAAAACAAAAAAAGAAGGTCGGTACGCGGGGCATCTTCCTGCGCCTTGGCCGATACGTTTTGCAGCAATGGCCGCTGTTTCTTTGCGCCCTTGTGCTGACGCTGGCGGCCAACCAGCTTTCTCTTATGGGGCCACGGTACTCGGGCGCGGCGATCGATGCCATCGAGCTGGCAGACGGCGTTGACTTTTCGGCCGTTTGGGAAAACATCGGCTATATGCTGTTCTGTTATATCCTGTCCGCCCTGCTTTCCTACCTCCTTGCGGTCGTGATGCTGCACCTGAGCCAGCGGATCATCTACAAAATGCGAAAGCAGGTGTTTGAAAAGCTGACCTCGCTGCCCGTCAACTATTTTGATACGCACGCGACCGGCGATATCATCAGCCATCTTTCCTACGATATTGACACCATCAACAGCACCCTCTCGCACGATCTGATCCAGGTGATGACCAGCCTGTACACCGTTATCGGCTCGCTGATCTTTATGTGGCAGATCTCCCGGCCGATGATCCTGATCTTTGCCTTGACCGTTCCCGTTTCCTTTCTCTTTACCCGCTTCCGTTCACGGATCGTGCGGCCGCTTACCCGCCGCCGGGCAAAGAAGTACGGTGAGCTGAACGGCTTTGCCGAGGAGATGCTGACCGGCTCACGCACGATATCGGCATACGGCAGGCAGGACGTGATCGCCTCCCGCTTCAACAAGATCAACGACGAGGCGATGGACGCCTTTTACAAGGCCGAATACCAGGGGGCGCTTCTCTTCCCCACCATCAATTTTATCAACAACATTTCCCTGACGCTGGTGGCGATCATGGGCGGCATTTTGTACATGTATTCGCAAAACGGCAGCATTCTTGCCGCCTCTGCCTTCTACATTTCGCTGGGCGGCGTGGCGCAGTTCGTGCAGTATTCGCGGAAATTTGCCGGGCCGATCAACGAGTTCTCCAACATCCTGCACGAGTTTCAATCGGCCTTTTCTGCGGCGGAGCGCGTGTTTGCCATTTTGGACGAGCAGCCGGAGAAGGAGGACGCGCCGGATGCCCTTGCCCTGACCGACGTGCAGGGTGACGTAGAGCTGGATGACGTGACCTTTGGCTACACGGCGGACAAGATCATCCTGCGGCAGATCTCCGTCTCGGCCAAGAGGGGGCAGACGGTGGCCATCGTGGGCCCGACGGGGGCAGGGAAAACGACGATCATCAATCTGCTGATGCGGTTTTACGATCAGCAAAGCGGAGAGATCCGCGTGGACGGCACGCCTGCCAACCGCATCAAGCGCAAGGACCTGCGCCGGGCCTTTACGATGGTGCTGCAGGACACCTGGCTTTTCCGCGGTACGATATACGATAACATTGTATACGGCAAGGAGAACGCAACGCCGGAGGAGGTCTACGCAGCGGCCAGATCAGCAAGGATCGCCTCGTATATCGAGGGGCTGCCGGAGGGGTATCAGACCGTGCTTTCAGATGACGGCGTAAATATCTCCAAGGGGCAGAAGCAGCTGATCACCATTGCCCGTGCCTTTCTTTCCAATGCGCCGATCCTGATCTTAGACGAGGCGACCTCTAACGTTGACTCACGCACCGAGATCAGGATCCAGACCGCCATGAACGAGCTGATGCGGGATAAGACCTGCTTCATTATTGCGCACAGGCTTTCCACCATTCAGAATGCAGACACCATTCTTGTGGTGAAGGACGGCGTGATCATTGAGCAGGGCAACCACGAGGCGCTGATCAGGCAGGGCGGCTTTTATCACGCCATGTATCACTCGCAGTTTTCGTGATGCGGCGTCCGGTAAACAAAAAGGACAGAGAAAGCTTTTTGCAATCTCTGTCCTCTTCTTTTATACGCACGATCACAGTGCCTGCGGATAGCGGATGTTGACCGGGCGACCTTCCTTTGCCGCCTCTACCGTGGCGCAGGCCACGGCGACGGTAGAAGCCCCCTCCATAGAGGAAACGGGCATCTCGCCGCCCGAGAGCAGCGCGCTGACGAAGACGTCGATCTCCTCCAGGATGTTGTGGTTGTTCACGTCTACGGGGATGGCCGTCGGCACGGTGAAATCGCTCTTGCCGCTTGCCTCATCATGCTCGTAGAGGGTGAGCGTGGGGGAGGTGTTATCACAGATAATGGTGCCGCGCGTGCCGTAAAAGACGGAGCGCATGGTATAATCCCGCTTACAGCCGATCGAAACGAAGACCTTGCCTGCCACCCCGTTCGGGAACCGGTAAATGGCCACGGTGCAATCGTCTACCGGCCAATCGGTCAGGCTCTTATGGTTGGCGTAGGCATACACCTCCTCCGGGTCACCGGCGATCCAGCGCAAGAGGTCAATGGCATGGCAGCCACCGCCGACAACCGCGTGGCGGTCAGGGTCTACCCGCCAATCGTCATAGCCGCGGGCATGCCCGTAATGGTGCGCATACTCGCTCTCTACAAAGAACAGCTCACCCAGCCGCCCCTCCTCGATCAGCTGCTTGGCCAGCAGAAAGGCCGGGGTGCAACGGCAGACCTGACCGATCATCAGGCGGCGGCCGCTTTCCTTTTCGGCCCGCATCATCTCCTCACATTCCGCAAGGGTCAGGGCCATCGGCTTTTCGCACAGAACGTCCTTGCCTGCGCGGAGGAAGGCCACCGTCATTTCGGTATGCAGCTTATCCGGGGTAACGATGACCACGGCATCCAGCGCCGGGTCATTTAAAAGCTCCCGCCAATCGGTCTTGGCCACGGGAACGGAAAACTTCTCCTGGCAGGCGGCAAGGCGCTCCTCTGCCGTATCGCATACGGCATACAGGGCCGCCCCCTCCTTGGCTAAAACACCACGCATGTGCCGCTCGCCCATGTCGCTGCAGCCGATGACGGCAATATTCAAATTGTTTTTCATAGGTACTTGCACTCCTTTTTGTTTTGTGATATTATTATAGCAAGCATGCTGCATTTTCACAAGGTTGTTTTGTTTGCAGTTTTCTTCATTTTGTTTGGGAGGGTTGAGATGATCTACGAACGGTACGCCGAGGAGCGGGGTGAGGAGCCGCGCCTTTACTACTGTGACCGCGATGAGCGGATCGCCGCGGGGGTACGCTATGGCCCCGTGATACGGGATATTTATATTGCCGAGTGCTGCATGGAGGGAAGCGGCACGGTGGTGATCAACGGACGGGAATTCCCCGTAGAGGCGGGAGATTGCTTTTTCCTGCTGCCGGGGGACACGGTCATTCACACCACGCGGCAGGTGCGCAGCGGCGTATGGTGCGTGCTGGACGGCGGGCCGGTAGCACGGGCGCTGGCGGCGGCCGGCATCACCGCCGAAAGTCCCTTTGGCCCGCGCGAGGCCTTTTCGGACATCTGCCACTGTATTCAAAAAATGCTCTCCCTGCGCAAGGAAAGCGACGTGGGTGCCGAGTGGCGGCGCACAGCCTGCATTTACGAGCTGCTTGGCTGCCTGCTGCGCACGGGAAGCGCGCACCCCGGCCACACCTGCATCGGGCGGGCCATTGGTCTGATGGAGAGCCGCTATCACACCCCCTTGCAGGTAGGCGAGATCGCTGCTGCCATCGGCCTGGAGCGGGCCTACTTCTCTACCCTGTTCAAGCACGAGACGGGCAGCACGCCGCACGCCTATCTTTCTGCCCTGCGGGTACGCAAGGCCTGCGCCCTGTTGCGGGAGACGGACATGCCGATCAGCGCGGTGGCTGAGGCGGTCGGCCTGGACGTGAAAAACTTTGCCCGCCTGTTTCAGGGGGAGACGGGGGTGACGCCACGCGCCTACCAGCGGGAAAACAAAAAATGAGTGGAAGCATGCTTCCACTCATTTTTTACTTGGTGATCACAGATCATCCGGGATCAGCGGTGAGCCGTCCAGCTCTACGTCAGAGCCGTAAACGTGGATGTTCTTTTCGGCTACCACGTAATCGACCCCCATCAGATCGGCACTTGGGTAGGTGTTACCCGAGATCTCTACGTCCATCGCCGCGAAGACGTGGATCAGCGGGCGCGGTGCATTGTCGGGATCAGGATCCTCAGGGTGACTTGTAAAGTCGTTGCCGACAAACGGGCCGAAGCTGTTGCCGATGATCTTGACGTTCTTTGCCGAGTTGACGTATACGGCATAGTCGGTGGTGCGTCTCATCATCACGTTATTGGAGATGATGATATCCTTGTACAGCAGGAAGTCCTCGCTGACCTCAGAACCGAGACCGGTGATCGACACGGTGGCATAAAGATCCTGGTTCTTGAAATAGCCGGTATGGTCAAAGAGGTTGCGGTCTACGAGCAGATCCTCGGTAACGCCCGATTCGCCCCAGTAGATCTCGTACAGAATAGCGGCGCAGGACATGCCGATATTGCGGAAGGTGCAGTTGGTGATGGTGCCGTTCGACGCCTTGATCAAGAGACCGCGGGAACGGATGTTCTGGAATTTGCTGTTATCAAAATTGAAATAGTTGGAGGCCATGTCCATATTGTCGACCAGCACCTTGTTGGTGGGCTTGTAGCTGTCATCCGACAGGTCGTACCCCTCCAGCGCTTTCAGATTGACCGAGGCGGTAGGCACCTTGACACCGTAAAGCGCAATCTTCTGATTGGGGTTCAGGCTATTGGGCTCGGTCTCCTTCATATCGACCGTGACCGAAAGTGCCTTGGCATCACACACCAGCTGGCCCTTGGAGGTGTAGACGTACACGCGGTCGCCAACCTTGAAGACCTTGGTGCCGCTACCGGGCGTGGTGTTCTTGCTGGAATCCCAGGAGCGCTCGGAAACGTTGTTCTTATATACCAGCATGGTCTCCCCATTGCCAAGGTCGCGCACGTCGGCCAGGCGGGAGTGGTGCGCGTGCTGGTTGGTCGCATCGTCACACATGTTCTCAAACAGGCAGGAGGTCGCCTGCGAGCCCTGGGCACATGCAACGACGTGCGTGGCGTCGATCGAGCAGATGTGCGCCGGGGTGCCGCGGTAGCGGCCCTGGTCATCGATCTCGATCTCCAGGTTGACACCGTACTTTTCTTCCAATGCCTTATACTGGTTATACAGCTCCTCAGAGATCACGAAGCCGTTTTGCGTGGTATCGGCTACACGGTAGTACTGAATACCCGTATAGGCCTCGTTTTCATAGAAGGCAAGGCCGGCGGCGTTGCCGTACAGCGTTACGTCCTTGAACAGGATATCCGTCACCCGTGAGCAGGAGACGCTGGTGTTGCCGTTATTGGCGCGGCAGGTGAGGATATCACCAACCTCCAGCATGTTATACACCGCGTCACTGAGGTTCATGATCATGGTGTCTACGCCTTCTACCTTTTTGTTCTTGGCCGTGATGCTCCGGAAGCTGGTATCACAGTAAGCGTAGAAGGTACCCATGCGCTGTGCGCCCATGCCGGTCACGTTATAATACTTCGAATTGGTGTTACCGAACTCGTTCATCATGCCTGCACCGGTCACCACGCGCACCTGGTTACCGCCAAGCTTTTCCAGCACGTGTACCTGGCCGCAGGTCTGCTGCTTGAAGCCGATGGTCAGACCCTTGAGGGCAATGTTGTTTGTCTGGCTATAGTTCAGCATCTGGCCAAGGCCCTCTTGCTGCTCCATGTATACGCCGTAGGCGTAAATAGTGGTGTTGGCGTGGTTGGCACGGAACTGAACGGCCGTTTCGTTCTTGTAGGCACCGGGGGCAACGATCACGATGTCACTCGCCTTTGCCTGCTCTAACAGATACGCACCGAGGGAGACCTCTTCTGCTACGGGGTCCATCACAACGTCCTTGCGCGGCATGCCGACAAACTGATCCTTATCCACATGCGGGAGCAAGCGCTCGTCCGCACCTACCTCCAGGCGGGCATCTACGTCCATCAGGGTATCGCCGTTATGGTTTTTATTCCCCTCCAGCACAGCGGTATGGTCCAGGCTGTCTGCGGGGTAGGTGTTGCCATCTGCAATGAAATAGTTGTTGTTCTTGGCGTTCAGGCGGCCGCCCAGCGCGTTGTCAATGATGTAAAGGTTCTTGCTGTCTGCCGCCTCTACCGAGATGGCGGTATTCAGAATAAGGGAGGTGTTGCAGACCTTATTGATCACCAGAGAGCGCTGCACGTCCTTGATCACGTTCAGGGCTACCAGGGTATTCAGCACGCCGCTATCCAGCGCGATACCGATATCCTTTTCGGTCATGGTGATGCTGTTCTGGCGGAAGATGGAGTTGGAGGAGACCGAGCGAATACCCTCGCCGCTGCCCTCCAGCACGCAGTTCTGCACCACAACGTTTTCTGCAGCCGTGTCAGAGACGCCCCGCTCGGTAAAGGCCATATAGCTGTTCAATACCGTAAGGGAGCCGGCCGTTGCCACGGCGGTCTTGCCGGTCAGGCGGCAGTCATTCAGCACGCCGACCGATGCAGCATCGAAGGAGACGGCCGTATCAGCACTGATGATCTCGACCCCCTCCAGCTTCAGATCGGTCGAGCTCTCCACGCGCAGAGAGCCAACGATCGTCAGATTACAAAGCGTCACGTTTCTCGTATTAACGATCAACGCGCCCTGCGGGGCGATCAGAATAGCACCGTTACCGTCATAGACCTGGCCGTTGGCACCGGAGATGGTTAACGGGTTACCATCGGCGATCCGATATACCTTGCCCTCCTGCCGCACAACACTGCGGAAGAACTGAATGGCATCGACCTCCTCTGCCGTGCTTTCGTCATACGCGGTCGCCTGCATGGCGGTGCTGTCCGCAGGCAGAACGGCACCCGCATGCGCAAGCACCGTGCCGTTATTGAAAACAATGTCAGCCGGTGGAGCGGGATCATCCGGACTGGGATCATCCGGCGTCTCGCCGCCCGGTGTCTCACCGCCGGGAGTCTCGCCGGCCGGCGGTGCGCCGGCACCACCGCAGGCAAAAAGCGAAAAGGCCATGCACAGCACAAGCAGCATGCAAAGCCATCTTGTCAAGCGGTTTTTGTCTGTGTTTTTCATAAAATCACCTCAAAAAAGATTTCGCCTATATTGTATCATAATTCTCACATGGATACAATGCGCATTCCGTATAAAAAAGAGTAGGTTTTTTTGTGCAAAATTACAAAAAAGGCCGGTGCAGGAAAAATGCCTGCACCGGCCATTTCTCTTACCGCACGTAAGGCTCCTCATCCGTGATGAAGCGGACGTGCGGGCAGGGTGTCATCTGCCGGTAGGTGGGTGCCACAAAGCGCACCGCATTGCGGATAACGGTCTGAATATCCGGGTGATGGTAGGTGGGGTAGGTCTCGTGCCCCGGCTGGAAATAAAAGATCTTGCCGTTGCCACGCTCGTACAGGCAGCCGGCACGCAGCACCTCGCCGCCCGAAAAGTGACCGATAAAGAGCAGCTTATCGGGGGTGGGGATCACAAACGGCTCGCCATAGGTCTCCTCTGCCTCCAGCTTGATGGCGCGGTCGATTCCGGCCGTGATGGGGTGAGACGGCTCGATGACCCAAAGCAGCTCAGAATCGTTCGTTTCCCGCCAGGTGAGGTTGCAGGAGGTACCCATAAGATAACGGAAGGGCTTGGAGTGGTGCGCCGAATGGAGGAAGATCGCCCCCATGCCGGAAAGCACAGCGTCTCTTACCAGGAATGCCACCTCATCCGGTACGCGGTGGTGCGCCATGTGGCCCCACCAGATCAGCACGTCGGTCTCTGCCAGCCGCTCGGCCGTGATGCCGCAATTCGGCTCCTCCAGCGTGGCGGTGCTGACGGTAATATCCTCACAGCCCAAAAAATCGGCGATCGCACGATGAATGCCGTTCGGATAGATGGCACGCACCCTTTCGTCAGACAGCTCATGCTGATACTCGTTCCATACCAATACGCGAATCATAATAATCTCCTTCGTGTTTGCTATATTTTTCAAAAAAAGTATAGCATACGGGCGAGGCTTATGCTATAATATTCTTGTCACAAAATATCAAATTTGTGCAATGGAGGTTTTTATGCCGATTGAAGAAGGTATTGCTGTACGCGGCGGGATCCCCCTGCCGATACAGTGCATTCTGATGGAGAACAGCACGCATGACCGCCCGCCTATGTTGCACTACCACAAATATACCGAGCTGCTGTTTGGCATGAGCGGCACGGCGCAGGTCTACACCGGCAGCAGTCACTACCTGCTGGGGGAGGGCGACCTGCTGCTGATCCACCCGCGTGAGCCGCATGACGTGCACGCGGCAAGTGAGAGCTGCACCTATATCGTTATCAAATTTTTGCCCGAGGTATTGCTCTCGGGTGAGCAGTCCTCCCCCACCTACGGCTACAGCCTGCTGCTGACCGAGCGCACGACCGGCAAGCAGTGCTTCTTTTCCGCCCGGGAGCTGACAGAGGGCGGGCTTTCTGACAGGTTTTCCCACCTGATGGAGGAGTGGGAGGGCGAGCGCTTTGGCTATGAGCTGAGCCTGCGGGCAGACGTGCTGCATATTTTTCTTTACATCCTGCGCCGCTGGCAGGCAAGCGGACTGCCCCTGACGGCCGGCGTGATCGGCCTCCGGGGCGAGATGATCGGCCGTGCGATCTCCTACGTGCGGGATCACTATGCCGAGCTGACCGAGGAAAGCACTGCAGCGATCTGCGGGGTCAGCCGCACCTATTTTTCCCGCTGCTTTAAAAATGAGATGAAGATCGGCTTTTCTGCTTATGTAAACGAGGTGCGCCTGCGGGAGGCGGAGCGCCTGCTGATGACAACGGCCAAAAGCGTGACCGAGATCGCGGAGGAGGTCGGGTTCTCCACCGTATCCTATTTTATAGACCGATTCCGCTCACTTCACGGCGAAACACCGCATCAATATCGTCGATCCGTTCTCCGGCGCGGGGATCGGGCGGAATAGCAAAATGCGGGTGTGCCTGTAAATAGCGGTCATGCTTTTTCCGCGGCATGGATTCATCAAACCCGTCCATGGCGAAGGCGACCTTTTGCCAGCTGTACCCGTATATGTAGTGCAGAATGAACAGGCGGCGGGTCTCGCTGTCCCGGATATCGTTGATATACTGCTGCAGCGACACCGCAAGCGAAAGGCAGCGCGACAGGTTTTCGTCAATATGGCGGCGGTATGTCTCCAGCTCCCCCGCCGCGCAGCCGGAAAGTGCCGGCAGCCCCGCTGCCCCCTTTTCCGGGTGGCTGCAAAGCTGAGAAAGACGCGCGCGCTCTGCCCGTATCTCGCGCAGAAGTCGCCTGTATTGCGAAAGCTGCTGCTTTTGCTTGGCAAGCGCCTCTTTGCTTTTTTTCTTTTCTTCCATAAACTTCCTCCCTTTTTTCGACAAAAATTGCGAAAACTTCTTGATTTTTACGAAATCCGTGGTATAATAAGACCGAAGGGCCTTGTATGAGAGGCTGCAAGACCGATCGGGCTTATTCTTGTAACGAGGCTACTTCTATTATACATCGTATTTTTTACGAAGTCAATAGTTTTTCGCAATTTTTGCGATTTTTTTTGGAGGGACTGCATATGGGACAAAAGCACGTAGAACAAACGGGAGAGATCATCTTCTCGCTGATCGAGATGCGATACGGCAGCGACGCCGCCTTTGAGCGGGCGGCCAATCTGCCCCCCAAGACGGTAAACAACTGGCGGCGCGGGCGTTCTTCTTCCTTTATGAAGATGCTGCCGGAGCTGGCCGCCCTCTTTTCGGTATCCGTGCGTGACCTGCTGCAGGCCGAGGGCGGTGCCGCCGGCGCAGACGGCCTGACCGCCGAGGAGCAGGAGCTGCTTGCCATGTTCCGCGCGACGGGCAACCTTTCCGAGCGGGAGCGTGCTGCCCTGACCGAAACCATCCGCAACACCATTGATCTGTACCTGGCCTCCCACGGGGAGGGACGCGGCGAGCAATGAGACGCGCCCATCTTCGGCAAAGCGAGCTGCGGGCAGTTGAGCTGCTGTGCGAGCAGGGCTTTGCCAGCATATTTGACCTGGCGCACCCGGTCCTGCAGCGGTTCCGCCTGCCGGTGGAGGTCTGCTTTGAGAGCTTTGGCGGTTTTTTGGAGAAAACCGGTCTTTCGCGAGCTGCCCTTCCCCCGCACCGCGGGGCAGACGGGATGACCGTCCGCCACGGCGGCAAGTATCTCGTGCTGTATGACGAGACGGTAGAAAGCGAGCGGCGGCGTGCCTTTACGCTGGCGCACGAGATCGGCCACATTCTTCTTGCCCACGGCGGCGGGGAGGATGCTGCCGCAGAGGAGCGGGAGGCAAATGCCTTTGCCGCTGCCCTGCTGGCGCCTGAGGTGGCGGTACGCTACCTGGCGCACCGTGACGGCTGCAAGATCGACGAGCAGCTGCTCACCACCGCCTTTTTTCTCTCGCGCGAGGCGGCGTGCAACCGTGTGCGTGATTTAGAAAAGCGGGGGAGGCAAAAGCCGGCCACCGTAGAGATCACGCTGCTTTTGCAGCTGTTCGGCAAACTTTAAAAAAAGGAAAAAACCATGAACAAAAAGAAACCAAGCCAGCTGGCGCGCTTTATTTCCTATTTCAAGCCGCACAAGACCCTGTTCTTATTGGACCTGGCAGCGGCCGTTTTGCTGGCGGCGTGTGAGCTGTTTTACCCCAACGTCACGCGCGCCATCCTCTCGGATTACATTCCGGGGGGCGAATGGAAAATGATCCTTGCCTGCTCCGGCGTGCTGATCGCGGTGTATATCATCAAGTACGCCCTGACCTATTTTACCGGGTACTGGGGACACGTAATGGGTGTGCGCATGCAGGCCGACATGCGGCGGGATATGTTTGCGCACCTGGAAAAGCTGCCGTTTTCTTATTTTGATAACAACAAGACCGGCTCGCTCATGTCCCGCCTCACGGGTGACCTGTTTGACGTCTCTGAGCTGGCGCACCACGGGCCGGAGGATCTTCTGATCTCGGCCATCCTGCTGGTCGGCTCGTTTATTCTGATGGTGACGATCAACCCCTGGCTGACGCTGATCATCTTTTGCCTGGTGCCGCTTCTGGTGCTGATCACGCTGCGCAAGCGCGGCGAAATGACAGCCGCCTTCCGCCAATCCAAGGAGGAGATGGGGGAGATCAATGCGGGGTTAGAGAACAGCATTTCGGGCATCCGCATCAGCCGTGCGTACAACGCCGCCAAGGGGGAGGAGGCACGCTTTGCCGGTGATAACGCCCGCTTTGTGGAATCACGGCGGCGATCTGTCAAGGTCATGGGCTCGTTTATGGCCAGCTCGGCTCTGACGACCGATATCCTGCAGCTGGTGGTGCTGATCGCCGGCGGCCTGTTTGTGATCTTTTACGGCGGCAACGGCACGGGCTTTGATTACCCGGAGCTGGTGACCTTTATTCTGTACGTCAACGTATTTTTGCAGCCGATCCGCAAGCTGGTCGGCTTTGTGGAGCAATACCAGAACGGCATGAGCGGCTTTGCCCGCTTTTGCGAGGTGATGGACGCCGAGCCGGAGGAGGATGACCCCCATGCCGTCACGCTGGAAACGGCCAAGGGCGAGATCGTGTTCCGCGACGTTTCCTTCTCGTACGGGGAGGGCGAAAAGCAGGTGCTGCAAAACGTCTCCTTTACGCTGCCGGCCGGCAAGACGCTGGCCCTGGTCGGCCCCTCGGGCGGCGGCAAGACGACCATCTGCCATCTGATCCCCCGCTTTTATGAGATCGATGGCGGCAGCATTACGGTAGACGGGCATGACGTGCGCACGCTGACGCGGCATTCGCTGCGTGAGCAGATCGGCATGGTGGCACAGGATCTGTTCCTCTTTAACGCCTCGATCTACGATAACATTGCCTACGCGCGGCCAAGCGCCACGCGCGAGGAGGTCTACGCGGCGGCACGCGCGGCCAATATTCACGAGTATATTGAGACCATGCCGCAGGGGTATGATACCGTGGTCGGCGAGCGCGGCGTCAAGCTTTCGGGCGGGCAAAAGCAGCGCGTCTCGATCGCGCGGGCGTTTCTCAAGAATCCGCCCATCCTCATTCTGGACGAGGCGACCTCCGCCCTCGACAACGTGACCGAGCGGATGATCCAGGAAAGCCTTGCCGAGCTGAGCGAGGGGCGTACCACCCTGGTAGTGGCGCACCGCCTCTCTACCGTGCGGCGGGCAGACGAGATCCTGTTTATCGACCACGAGGGCATTGCGGAGCGCGGCACGCACGAGCAGCTGATGGCCGCAGGCGGCCGCTATGCCGCGCTGTATGAGGCGACGAAAGAATGACGCGGGCGAGGGATGGCGCGGGGTGCTTTTTGAAAAAAGCACCCCGTACCCCGCAAAAACTTTAAAACGGGATACGTTCCCGCACAAAAAGGGACTGTCTCATTAAAATGCAGCATGTATATGCGTTTTGCGCAGCAAAACGGGCGAGAAATGAATTTCTCGCCCGCATTTTTATGATGTACACAAGGGGCTCGTCGGATTTTGAGCAGAAATCTTCGTTTTCCACCCCGTCACATGTATTTCATACATGGAGGGTGGAAAACGGAGATAGCAAACAAAAATTTCAAATAGAAAGGAGAAAACCGCAGGTTTTCTACATCAGAACGATGCGGGTAGC
>JAZQLY010000002.1:0-85717 GCA_045543015.1 Eubacteriales bacterium | reverse complement strand
CGAGTTTGATAGGTCGCATGTGTAAGCGCAGTAATGCGTTCAGCTAAGCGATACTAATTGACCGAGGGCTTGAACTACTTCTTCGTAGTTCGCTTCATTTCGTTTCTTCTTCCCTTTATTCGGTTTTTTATGGGCATTTGTTCCATCCCTTTACCCTATGCACCTCTAGCTCAGTTGGTAGAGCAACTGACTCTTAATCAGTGGGTCCGGGGTTCGAGTCCCCGGAGGTGCACCAACAGGTCTCCTGTGGGGGAAGATAGAAAGCAGTATTGATTTTGTCAATACTGCTTTCTTTTTTGTATAAAATGAAGACCAAACGAGATCTGCAAGCGTGCAGCTTCGTTTGGTCTTGCTTGTTGTCTGGTGAACGGTTAGCGGTCAAGGCAATCTCTATCCAGATTTCCGAGAAAACCCTCGGCTGAAAAGATCTTATAAGACCACACCTTATCGCCGGTTGTTAACAAAATGGACTTTCCCATATCTACCAA
This sequence comes from Eubacteriales bacterium, assembly GCA_045543015.1. Classification (GTDB taxonomy): domain Bacteria; phylum Bacillota; class Clostridia; order Oscillospirales; family CAG-272; genus UBA1740. The sequence continues at coordinate 85,229 of JAZQLY010000002.1, read as the reverse complement.
GAAGGTGCGCGGCATGGGATCGATAATCAATAATTTTTTGCCTTCACCCTCGAAGTCAAAGTTAAAATCTGTTTGCAGCCGAAAGGCCTCCTTACGGCCAAAATGGACAATGCGAACGAAGCGGCATGCGCCGTCCTTGTAAAAATGTATTTCTGTTTTCTTGCGCTTTACAGAAGAAAGCAGCTTGCAGGTGTAGGTTTTACTATGTGCGGTAATGGTAAAACTGGGGCCGTCCTCTAAGTGAAACAAAGAGCGGTAGGGGTGCGCGATCGGCGTGATATCAAATCTTTCCGTGTCACAGAGGATACGTAATTTTTTGAGAAAACGGCGGCGACGGAGCATTGCGCGTCCATAAGTCAAGAAAAGCGTTACGGCAGTTATCGCGGCAACGGCAATGCCAACCGGTATGCCAACTGCGGGGTTAAATAATGCCGAAAACAACGGTGAAACCAGCATCAGCATAATGGTACCGGTGCTGTATGCAAAGGTAGCCAAAATGAGCATGCCGAAGGTGGAAAGAATATCAACGAGCAAGGAGTTGTCTTTTACTTGCCACCAATGCTTTCGGGCAGAAGCGTGTGCCAACAGTAAAAGCAGCAATGAAAGAGGAACAAAAACTGCACATGAAAGGCGGTTTTGCGCCGTTTCGCTTCCTGCATAATAGAACAGGTCTATGAGGCTGCGGTACAAATAATTGGAGGCGAAGGTGCATACAAAGCCGGTTGTTACAACGGCGCCGACCAAAAACTCATAGGAGCAGCAGGCATCTTTTATTCGCCTGAAGAAACCGGGGGCTTTCTTTGCGGTAGCAAAGTAATGATCACGGGCTATGAAATCATAAGCAATCAGCGTTCGCGCTGACGAAAAGAAGGCGAGTAAAATGGGAATGGGGAGTAGCAGTTGCACATCGCGTGCGGCAACCAGCTCATATTCTCTGAGCAGCCGAAGATATTGCGAATATATAAAGCCCGAGGTTGCAAAAAAACAGCCATAAATCAGAAACGGATACAGGATATGAGTTATATAAAAAGAAATTTTTTTGAAATCCATTTTCTTCTCCTTGTACAACTACTTTGAGAAAGAGGATTGTTCTTTCTTATGCTTACAGCCGTCTTTTTAAGACCAACTGATAGCTGACGTAATTGACTGCTACCATGATCACAAAGAAGTATACAGCCGACATAAGCAAACCAACGATGGCAGAGCCGGTTGCTGTATAAAAGCCTGCATTGGTCATGTAAAACTTTTCAATAACCGTCATGCTTTCATCAAGCGCAAGGCCAAATCCGGCAAAGAATGCCGTAAACGGTATTTGAAGAATGACGAAAGCTGCCGTTTTCCAAAGCCAATCCTTGACGAAGGTGTGGGTAAAATACCCCATGGCGGAAAAACCTTCTTCCTTGGCTGCGTTTTTGATATTGCGTTGCACGTCTGCATAGCTCATTTCACCGCGGAAGACTACCCAAAAGGAGATCAAGAACCAATAAAGACATTGAAAAGCAATGAGCACGCCATGGGCTGCGCCGAGGTTTTCGTCCACGTAGTACAGCGGGCGGACGATATTGCCTATCAAAAATGAATACAAGAGAAATCCAACAAAGTGGAAGAGCAAGAGGGAAAGCACCCATTTTACGCCACGGCGGAAGGATGAGGGGGTTAGTTTCATAACAGTTCTCCTTTGTGTTTGTTTTGATAAAAAATGCGCCAACCGGAGTTAGCGCATAAAAAACGCATGACTCCTATTGTTGCCAAACAAAACCTTTTGCCGCGCGTATAAATGTGTGCAAAGGAAGAGCATCTGCGTTTTTATCAAAAAATAAAAACACACATACTACGCGCATAACATATTCGGTTTTGTTTGGCAATTCTATTGTAGCATAAAGTGGCAATTTTGTCAAGCATAAAATAGAAAGCCCGGCCTGCGCTTTCGCGCGGGCCGAGCAATGTGGAAATTTTATGCAAAGGTAAACTTTGCCACGCGTACAACCAAATGGCAGCCATAGCCATAATGCTTGGCAGCTACGGTAACAAGGTCGCCCTCCTGCTTGAAGGCGGCATCTGTGCCATCGTCGATCCACGTCATGCGGGCGATCTTTTTGTCGGTGCGTAAACGGACGGCGTTGGGGGCGTTTTCATCCGTCAAGGCAACGTTGGTGTCACCGACCATGGGAATACGGTCACAGATCAGATAGTAATCGTCACCGTTGCGCAGAACAAAGTCATCATCGTTATTTTCAACGGCGATGCCAGCCGGCATAGCCGGGAGAATTTCCTTGAAAATGTCTACCCATTGACCAAGCAGCTCAAGCGATGCCTTTTCGATCGGGCGCATCAGGCCGTTGGCCATGGGGCCGACGTTGATCAGGAAATTCGAGCCGTAGCGGCGGCAATTGACCAGGTCGCGGATGATATCAGCAGGAGACTTGAAATTCAGATCCTTTTCTGCGTATCCCCAATGCTCGCCAAATACCTGGCACATTTCACTTGCAATGTACTTGGGCGAATCTGCCATGTTCAGCTGGCCGGGTCTACCACGCTCAAAGGTAACGCTATCCAGCTCGATATTGCCAAGCGCACCGCGGTCATGAATACCGGTGTTGTTGATGATCATGGTCTGTGGCTGATAGGAGCGGATCATGCCGTACAGTGCGTCCTCCTCCCAATCCTCGTTTGGCTTGTTCCACTTGCCGTCAAACCAAAAGCCGCCGATCTCGCCGTAGTTGGTGCACAGCAGCTTTACGCTGTCGCGCAGATACTGCAGGTAGGTGGGGAAGTCAGAATCATAGTGCTCCTCATGCCAGTCAAGCAGCGTGTGGTAGAAGAACGGAATGATCCCCTCTGCGCGGCAGGCTGCAACGAACTCGGCAACCAGATCGCGGCCGCAGATATGCGGTGCGTCATAGTCATTCAGCCCCTTGGTATCGTAAAGCGAAAAACCGTCATGGTGGCGTGTGGTCAGTGTGATATAACGCGCACCGGCCTTTTTGGCAGTTGCTACCAGCTCTTTTGCCCAGCTCGGGTCAGGGTTAAAGGCGCGTACCGCCTGCATATATTCCTCCCACGGAATGTTGCAGCTAAGCTTGGCCCATTCGCCACGGCCAACTACGCTGTATGCGCCAAAGTGGACGAACATGCCCATACCAAGCCGCTCAAAATTTTTAATTCTTTGCTCAATGATCATAAATGACCTCCGCTATCCGCGCGTGCGCTGCGCGTTTTTCTTTGATTATACCATGCATTTGGGATTTCTGCAACGGTGTTTGCGGGATTGTGACAAAAAATACCACCGAAATGACTAAAAATTGCATAAAGAAGAAAGAGCCGATCAAAGGATCAGCTCTTTCCCGGTATTTTACTGACCAAGTGTTTTCAAGTATTCGCGGCTCTGCCGAACTGCCTCAAGCGAGGGCAGCTCATAGGTCTGATCCTGCTCTACGATGATATACTCGGTGCCTGCCTTCTCGGCTGCTGCCAAAATAGCAGGGAAGTCCTGCATGCCTTGACCAACCGGGCGGAAACGGAATTCGTTTTCCTCCTTGGAGGCAGCCTTGATCGGGTTGCCCTCTGCATCGATCAGCGCATAAGCAGGGCCGTTTGCCAGCTTTTTGCAGGTAAAGTCCTTGAGGTGCAGAACGTCTACGTCTCCTGCGTACATATCCAGGTACTTGCAGGGATCCTCGCCCGCATAGCGCACCCAGCAGGTGTCAAACTCGGGCTTGAGCAGGTCGCGCGCGATCTCCTGCATCAGGTAGTCATGCTTATACTTGCCGTCAACCTTGACAAATTCAAAGTCATGGTTGTGGTACAGCATCTGAATGCCGTTCTTCTTCAGCAGCTCACCGCAACGGTTGAAGAGTGCCTTGGTCTCCTTCCATTCGGGCGAGCCGGCCAGCTTTTCTGCCTGATACCACGGGATGGCGGAATACTTGGCGCCCAGCGTCTTGATATACTCGACAGCGCTCTGGCCGCCCTCTTCATAAAAATCAAGCCCCTGGTGCACGGAAATGCAGGTAAGGGAATACTTGTCAAGCAGCGCGCGGATCTCCTCTGCGCTCTTGCCGAAGTAGCCTGCAAATTCTACGTAATCGTAGCCCATTTCCTTAACGGCCTTCAGCGTGCCCTCCATGTCCTTTTCCATCTGGTCACGGACGCTATAAAGCTGCAGGCCGACCTTGAACTTCTTCATGTAGCGTTACCTCAAATTTCGGGAATGTTGATCTCGATCTCGCGGCCCAGCTTGCTGGACTGAACGATACCGTCGATGATTGCCTGGTTGTACAGGATCTCACGGGCAGGAACGGGTGCTACGCCGCCCTCCTTGATGGCATCCAGGAAGCCGCGCAGCTTGTTGTAGAAGTTCTTGTCGTTGTCGCTTGCGAACATCGGGATCTCGGTGCATACGGAAGAGCCGGCTACCTCGTGGTAGACCTTCAGCGGGCCGCCGATGCTGCCGTTCCAGCAGTCGGTAGACGGAATGCGGAGAGAGCCCTTGGTGCCCATGATAATGGTATCACCGGGGGTGTCCAGGTGCATTGCCCAAGCAATACGGAAGTCGAGGATGATGCCACCCTCCAGACGGATAAAGCCGGCGCCGAAATCGTCTACGCCGAACAGGTCAGCATATTCAGCAGGCTTGCCCTGTGCGGTAAAGTAGTTCGGATCCTTGCCAAAGAAGGCAGACTTGTAGCCGGTAACGGTCAAGGGCTTCGGATAACCGATGGCATTCAGAACCATGTCAAGCGAGTAGCAGCCGATATCGCCCAAAGCGCCGATGCCGGCAGTGTTTTCTTCAATAAAGGTGGTGCCGAACGGGGTAGGGATGCCCTTTCTTCTACCGCCGCCGGTCTGGATGTAGTAGATCTGACCAAGCTCGCCGGACTGAACGATCTTCTTCACCATCTTCATGTTCTCGTCGCAACGGGGCTGGAAGCCGATAGAAAGGATCTTGCCGCTCTTCTTTTCGGCACGGCAGATCTCAACAGCTTCCTCAGTGGTAACGCACATCGGCTTTTCAAGAAGAACGTTTACGCCCTTTTCCAGCGCGTAAATGGTACACTCTGCGTGCGTGCAGTTGTAGGTACAAACGCTGACTGCGTCAAGCTCTTCGTTGTCCAGCATTTCCTTGTGAGAGGGGTAGAAGTTGCAATCCTCAATGCCCCACTTCTTCATAAACTCTTCCGCCTTGCCGGGAACCAGGTCAGCAGCTGCAACGATTTTGACATCAGGCATCTTTACATACTGCGACATATGTGCACCGGCGATCCAGCCGGTACCGATGATACCAACGCGCAAAATGCGCTTGGTGTCGATCTCTTTTACTTCCTGGTTGGTTTTGAACGCGTCCAGGCCCGCATCTCTCTTGTCTGCCATGATAACTTCCTCCTAAAATAAATTTTGGTTGATTTTTGAAGCTTGGCATGCTATAATCATTATAAAGATTTCTTTTAGAAAATGCAACCCCAATTTTGAAAAAAAGTTGTACAATTTTGACATTTGTCGTTTTCGTGGGGAGCAAATCTGTGCATGCTTGATAAAATAGAGGTTTGTATGAAAAATGAGCTTGTAAAATCCTCTCTCTCTACGCTGCCGGTGCATATCGGCTGTGGCTCCGCATCGTTTGAGTGCCCGATCGATTGTCCCTTACACTATCATGACGAGATCGAGCTGCTTGCCATGCTGGAGGGGGAGAAGCGCGTATGGGTGGATGACAGAGAATATCTGCTGCAGCGTGGTGACGTTGCTTTTATCAATACCCGCGTTCCACATCGAACGGAGGATCTGCCGCCAAATATCTCGTCAGTCTTGCTGCAGTTTCGGCCAGAGTCCTTCCAGGACGAGCAGCTGAGCAATCGCACCCTGCGTCACCTTGCACGCTTTGTGGGCGGCGCGGGAGAGAACCCTATTCGCATTTTTCGCAAAAAGGATGGAGAGGATGAGCTGCTCCGCTACTTGATACAGATCCGCACGGAATATCAGGAGAAGAGCCCGGCATACGAAAAATATTTGCAGGGGTGCATCCATCTCGTCCTTGGCTTTTTGTATCGCCGGGAGCTGCTTTGCGACGTAGGGCTGCGCTTTCATAACAGCGCGATGGATAAGGTGATGCCGGCCCTGGTGTATATGGATGATCATTACGCTGAGGACGTGACGCTTTCGACTCTCAGCGAGCTGTGCGGGCTGAGTGAGGGGTATTTTTGCCGCCAGTTCAAGGTGGCTACTGGCAGCACGCCGGTAGAATATTTGAATTTTGTGCGTATCTACAATGCCGAAAAACTGCTCACGCGTACCAATCGCCCCATTTTGGATATCTCTATGGAGGTTGGTTTTTCCAGCGTCTCGTACTTCAATCGTATGTTTCGCCGCTTCAAAAGCTGCTCGCCAAACAGCTATCGCCGCGCCCAGTATATGCGATAAAACGGAACATAAAGCAAAGCAGAGATCGCTTTACAGCGATCTCTGCTTGTGTTATAGATGAAATAACTGATTTTTGTATTTCTCCAGGGTGCCTAACAGCAAAAGTCCCAACACCCCGCAGGAAAGGATCTCGCCAATGCCGACGGTAGCCGCGTAGCCAAGCAGCAGCGGCAGCGTGATCGCCTCCGGCGCCAGTGTGCTGTAAGCGATCACCAAGGGAATGATGATCGCATTTGCCACGATCGGCGGCAGTGGCGAAAGCCACTTGTGGCGGCGTAACGCGTAGGTGCCGAGCGCGCCGATCAGCGTTGCCAGGCTACCAAAGACGATATCCCAGATCATGGCATTGGTCAGCAGATTGGCAAGCAGGCAGCCGATAAACAGGCCGGGAATTGCTGCCGGGGTAAAATGCGGTAAAATACAGAGCGCCTCTGAAAATCGAAGCTGAATGGGCTGCGAGGATAGCCCGAGGACGGATGAAAGCCATGTAAAAAGAACGTACAGGGCTGCCACCATGGCAGCAACAGTCAGGTTGCGTAGGTGTTTGCGATACATTTTCTTTTGTCTCCTTTAGTTTTGTTTTAGGTGAGGAAGGTCTCGAACTCACCGGGCGTAAAGCCGATGGATATTATATCACATGCCGGCGCGCTTGTCAAGAGCAAAAGCCCCGCGATACAAGATCACGGGGCTTTTGCTCCTTGTGCGGCGGCTTTAGTGCTCGGCTACAACCGTATCTTCCTCCGGCCGGAACAAAAGAGAAATGCACCAGACGCCCGCCAGGGCAACCAGTGTATAGATGATTCTGGCAGCGATGCTGGCAGCACCACCGCAGATCCATGCGACCACATCGAAAGAAAACAATCCGATGCTGCCCCAGTTTAATGCGCCAATAATGGCCAGCGCAAGGGCGATCTTGTCGATAATCATGTTGGGTACCTCTTTCTTTTCTAAACGGATCGTCTCCGCTCGTATCATAGTATGGCTCGCATGCGGAAGATTATACCTCGCCTTTTTGATAACCCTCCGGGTAAAAATTTCTTGCTTCAAAATTTTCCTTCAGCTTTGTTAAGGCCTTTTTTTCAATACGGCTGACGTAAGAGCGGGATATGCCAAGCAGCTTGGCAACCTCGCGCTGCGCCTTTGGCGGCTTGCCGGTCAGCCCGTAGCGCAAAATAAGGATCTGCTGCTCCCGCGCATTCAGCGTGTCCTTGATCAGGCGAAAGGCGTATTGCGTGTGTAGCTTGATGTCCAGATCGTCGGCGATCGTGTCCTCGCAGCTAATAATATCAATATACGTCAACGGGTTTCCATCACGATCAATGTCGATCGTTTCGTTGATCGATACCTCGCATGCCAGCTTTTTCTGTGAACGGAAGAACATCAGGATCTCGTTTTGGATGCATTTTGCCGCATAGGTAGCAAAGCGGGCGCCGTTCTCACTTTTAAACGAATCGATCGCCTTGATCAGCCCCAGGCTGCCGATCGAGATCAGATCGTCCGGCGAACGGTAGGAGGTGTAATATTTTCTGACGATGTGCGCCACAAGGCGCAGATTGTGCTCGATCAGCTTTGTTCTTGCGCCCTTGTCTCCTTGCTTCATCTTCTCAAAAAGGGCGCGTTCTTCTGCGGCAGGCAAAGGCGGCGGGAAATTCTGGTTGCTGCCTATGCCAAGCAAGAGGCACAAAAAATTCATGGCGATGGTAGAAAAATGCTCAAACATAGAATGGCTCTCCTTTATAAAAAATATCCGCATACATGCGTAATACATGATATGCGGATATGGCTTGTATTTTTGAAAAAATATCAGATCTGGCTGATAAAATATCCCGTTTTGCGTTGGTAGAAGAATAAAGGCCGCCCAAATCCCTTTTGGATCAGCTTGTTCATGCGACAGATCTGCGTGCTGACGTTCTTTACTGACGGCAGCCGCTCCGGGCGGAAGCAGGTTTGCCGCAGCTCCTCGGCCGGTACAGGGAGAGGGGCGCGCAGCAAAAGATAACGCGCCAGCATCCATTGCTCGTGCGTGGCGGGGAAAGCCTCGCCGCGTATGTACAGGCAGTGCTGCCGCACGTTGATGCGAAGATCGGCAAATTGCCGTTCAAAGGCAGAGCGGATAAATCGTTCTTCATAAATGGCAAACATCGTCTCTACGAACCGGGCGGTCGTCACGTCATCCTCAAACACCTCGTCACACAGCTGCTTGTAGGCATAAAAATTTCCGTGTGGCGGTCGATACAGGAGGGCAAGCGGCTTTCCGTATGTACGAATGGTGCGACAGACCGCCTCAAGATCTTCTATGCATTCCGGCCGTGCGATCAATACCGTCTGCGTCGGGTAGTGGTCGATCTCTGCAAGCTGTGTTGTAGGAATGACGGCGGTATGAATGCCCATGGTATAAAATTGCATGCGCGTCTCTAAGACCGCGCCCGGCTCGTTGTCTACCATAACGATCATGTCAACACCTCAAAGGTTCTTTTTGGGATATTATAGCATATACCACGGGATTTGAGAAGACTAATGTTGACAAAAACCGAATAATTTGTTATAATATTTTGAGAAAAAGCAGAGGAGGATGCTATGAAAACCGTCTTAATTACCGGTGGCTCACGCGGGATCGGGGCAGAGCTGGTTCGCCATTTTTGCCGAAACGGTTATCAAGCCGCCTTTTTGTACCAGCAAGCGCATGAGGCGGCGGCTGCCGTCGCGCGTGAAACGGGCGCCTTTCCCATCTGTGCAGATGTTTCTTCGCCTGATGACGTTCGCCGCGCCATGCGGGAGGCAAATGAACAGCTGGGGCATATTGACGTGCTGATCAACAATGCCGCCATTGCTGGCTTTCGCCTGTTTACAGACATAACGGACGAAGAATGGGATCGCTTTATTTCGGTAAATCTAAGCGGGGCATTTTATTGCTGCCGTGCCGTTCTGCCTGAAATGATCACCAGGAAAAGCGGCGTGATCCTCAATATATCGTCAATGTGGGGGCAGGTTGGTGCCTCGTGCGAGGTGCATTATTCTGCTGCCAAGGCCGGGCTGATCGGTCTTACCAAGGCGCTTGCCAAGGAGCTGGGGCCCTCTGGCATTCGGGTCAACTGCATAGCGCCCGGCGTGATCGATACGGAGATGAACGCCGCCCTGCTGGAGGAGGACCGCCGCGCGTTGATAGAAGAAACACCGATGATGCGATTGGGTACCCCTGCTGACGTGGCAGAGGCTGCGCTGTTTTTGGCGGGTGAGGGCGCTTCCTTCATTACCGGCCAGGTGCTTGGCGTGAGTGGTGGATTTGTCATTTGATATTCTGTATAGATAGCAACGCTCCCTCGTATAACGGGGGAGCGTTGCTGTATCATTTTAAAGGTACCATTCCATGGTGTCGATCCAGGTCGCGCAGCCAAACGTGGTTGCAAAGCCGAAGAAGAACTCTCCCTCGTCTCCGTTTTCAAATACGACCTCAACGGTGTTTTCGTCCGTCTGAACGGACGTCTTAAACCAGTCCGGATCCCGGTGGAAGGCAGGGACGTAATACTTGCCGGTGCGCTTGCACACTTCCTTGCCGTTGAGATAGAGTGTGAATGCGCGTCTGCCACCGGCGCATATGCGCACCTCCTTGTCGGAGGGGGATTTGAACGTCGCCTTGTAGCGATAGCTGCCTGCCGGAATATCAAAATAAATGCTCGGCGCCTCAAAAACAGCGGTTGTGCCGGTTTTGAGATCTTCTACCGTCCAGGGGCAAGATATGGGCAACCCTGCCTGTACGTCAAACGTCATGCCGTTGACAGACAGAGAGACAGTCAGCAGGTTGAGCGGCGTTCTGCGCTTGTGCTTGTCGGCCGTTACCAAAAAGGGAATGCTTGCACATGCGCCGGGAGCGAGGCTGTAGTCTGTTTCCCGGCAACGAATATCAAATCCCTCCGGCATAGAAAGGGTTATGCTGCCGCATAGTCTTTCTTTTGTCGTATTGGCGATCGTCAACGTGTATCGGTTTTCTTCGCCGGGAATCATAGCCACGGTGTCCGGATAATGCAGGGTGAGGCTGACGGGGCGTACGCAAAGGAGAGATTCCTTGCTGCCGTCTGCCCAATCATAAAGCAGGCTGTAGCTGCTTGTCCAGGCCGGTGCGATCTTTGCCCTCTCCCAATCGGCCGGGAACTCCAGAGCGGTATTGGTTGCGTAGTACGCTTGCACCTGCTCCGCCACCGAAATGATCCTGTTGCAAAACGCATCGATCGTATCCGGCTCATGCATGTTGACGATCGTTGAGGATAAAACAAGCCTGTCACCGATGGGGGCCGTCCACTTCTGATCAATGCCGTCGGGGGCGATAATGCCAAAGATCGAGCCCACCGTGGCCGCCGTGCAGTCGGCATCGTAGGCAAGGCTTGTTGCCGTGCAGATGGCTTTGTCGAAGCTGCCGTCGCAGCAAAGCAAGGACAGAATGATGAAGGAAAGATTGATCGTAACGTCCGTCCAGTTGTCTGCGTAATATTTTTTCAGGATCCGTTCTCGGACGCGAAGAACGTCGCCTTCCTCTTGCCACCAGGCAATCACGTCGAGAAAGGCGTTTTTCAGCTTGTGGCCGTTTGGAATATATTGCATACCGGTATGGATCAGTTGAATGAGGTCGGATTGCGTAAAAGCAGCGCTTTCTACCGCCGCTAAGAACATTTCGGCATATACACCGTCTGAGCAATGGTCCGTGCAAGCATCCTCGCGCGCGAGCATAGCGGCAAGACGCGGGTTTGCCGGGGCAAGACAAGCCCACAGCTCACTGCGAATAGCACCGCCCATACCCGCGTAAAACTTATTTCTGTACATGCCGCTGAGCGGTGCGTTCAGCAGCAATGCATGATTGCTGACTGCCACGGCGTATTCGTCCGGCGCGTGATCCGCGATGTGATATCGCCAGGTCGCGCCAAGCTGATAGCGGCAGATCGGCAGTCCCGTTCTCAAAATCGTTTCAAGATTGACCACCTGTAGGTCAAGATCGTCATTCGGCAGCATTTTGTCGGGAACCGGATCGTAATACGTGACCTCCTTGTATTCCAAAGAGCCCTCATATTTCATACCAAGCGTGCCACCCACGCATTTTCCCACAAAGCAGCCGTAGACCTTGCGCTTGTACTGTTCAAAATTCATCACTTGCTCCTCCTTGCAAATTTAGAAATCAACCTTATTTTACATCATATCGCAGAAGATTGTAATGATTTTTCTGCTGGATGATTGACTTTTATCAACATATGTGATAGGATAATGGCGAGGTGATGTGTTGATGGAGAACAAAACGAATCTTGATCAGATCAAAAAAGAACTGCAATCTCAAAGACATACGTCGTCTGACGTTATTTCGATGGCGGAATATAAGGATCACAAGCACCAACGGGTATCTGTATGCCGACATGTACCGGGGCATATCGGGCGGTATCATACGCATGATTTCTTTGAGATCAATTACGTGCAAAGGGGCAAGTGTATCAACCTGGTAGAGGATGACTACGTTCTCATGGGAGAGGGGGATGTTATCATCATGCATCCCGGTGCCTTTCACGATCTGTATGCAGAGGCCGATGCGGTCGTTTACAATATTCTGATCGATGAGCAATGGCTGCTTTCCGAGCTTGCATCCATGCTGCCGCAAGGCGGTGCGGTTTTTGCCTTTTTGAACGAGGCGGGGCGTGAGAATTTTTACAAATACGTTGTTTGTACCAATGCAAAGGAGGACGGATCATGGACAGATGCAGCAACAAAGCTGATCGGTTACTCACAGTCCGGATCGGCATGGAGATATCTGCTTTTGGAATCGACAGCGCTGGAACTTCTTGGCAGGCTCTGTGAGGCGCAGCATAGCGCAACGCTTTCTTGCGGTAGGGGGAAAAGCTCACACATCATGATCGATATGCTCAGCTACATTGCCGAAAACTGTGCAACGGTCGATCTTGACAGCATGGCAGAGCGGTATTTTTATTCCAAAACGCATATTTGCCGCCTGTTTTTAAAGAGCACGGGAAAAAGCTTTAATCGGACCCTCATGGATATGAAGATCGGCCGCGCCTGTTCTATGCTGGAAAGCACTGAAATGACCGCAGAGGATATTGCGCGTGCTTTGGGGTATGACAGCGTGGAATATTTTTACAGGCTTTTTAAGAAAAAAACGGGGCTGACACCAAAAGCTTACAAGAACAAAAATAAATGTTAGGAAAATTTACACTTTGTACTTGCAAAAGCTTGAATTGTTTGGTATAATATATAATAGTTTATTACCGGGTGCCGGATGAGGCCATACTAACCGGGGGAGTAGCGGGTCCTTGTACCTGAAATCCGCTGTAGCAGGGGTGAATTCCGTTTTTGAGGGCATCGGTCGGCTTGTCTGTGCCGTTTTCAGACGCGTTGAAGAATGGGTCTTACGCAATTTGATGCCGTGAACCATGTCAGGTGGGGAACCAAGCAGCATTAAGCGGAAGTTCGAATGTGCCGTAGGGGTGCCTGTTCCGAGCGAATGGAACGGTCAACGGGGTTGGTCGTTTGTTCGATCTTACGGTGTATGGTCTTATCCGGCATTCGGTAATATAAAAAGCGGGTACGCACAGGGCATCGCCCGTTTTGCGATCCGCTTTTTTATACATATGAAGGGGAGGACGGCATGTATCGCGCTTTATACAGAAAGTGGCGCCCGCGTGATTTTGATGATGTTTGCGGGCAAGAGCAGGTTACCGATATCTTGAAATATGAGGTGCAAAACAACAAGACCTCTCATGCTTACCTTTTTTGCGGCTCACGCGGTACGGGCAAAACGACCTGTGCCAAGATCCTTGCCAAGGCAGTGAACTGTGAGAACCCGCAAAACGGCAACCCCTGCAACCAATGTGCGGCCTGCCGCGCGGTGGATGCGGGCATCGCTACCGACGTGATAGAGATGGACGCAGCCAGCAATACCGGCGTTGATAACGTGCGTGATATCAAGGACGAGATCGTCTTTTTACCGGCAGAGCTGCGCTACCGCGTTTATATCATCGACGAGGTGCATATGATGTCGGGCAGCGCGTTCAATGCGTTGCTAAAAACGCTGGAAGAGCCGCCGGCGCACGTTGTCTTCATTTTGGCGACTACAGAGCTGCAAAAGCTCCCCAGCACCATTATTTCACGCTGCCAGCGTTTTGATTTTCGCCGGCTTTCCTCTGGGGTGATCGTTGATCGCCTTGCCAAAATATCGGCAGAGGAGGGAATTGACCTGCACGAGGATGGCGCGCGCCTGCTGGCACGTATGGCTCTTGGCGGCATGCGTGATGCGATCAGCCTGTTAGAGCTTTGCGCAGGCATGAACCGCACGATCGATGCAACGCTCGTGACAGAGGTGCTTGGTGCCGGCAACCGCGCAACGGTAGAAAAGCTGGTGCATGCGATCGGCACCCGTGATTATGCTGCACTTTATGGGATCGTGGCAGAGGAAGCTATGTCCTCGCGCGACCTAATGACGCTCTGCCGCGATTTAATTGATTGTTATCGCGATCTTTTGGTGGTGAAGACCAGCAAGGATGCGCAAACCTATCTCGATCTGACAGACGTGGAAATGGAGCGACTGCATCAACTGGCCGGTGAATTTGGCCAGGCGATGCTTTTGTATCACAGTAGCCTGCTGGAGCAAGCACTTACGGATATGCAGCGGTCGGATGCGCCCCGCAGAACGATTTTGGAATTAACGCTTACAAGAATGTGTGAGCCGAAGCTGGCTACCTCGCCGGAAAGCCTGCTTGCCCGTATCGAGGCGTTAGAGGAAAAGCTTTCCCGCCTTCAGTATGGCGGAGTCACGAATGTAGGGCCCACCGCCGCACAGGAAGCAAACGATAAAACCGATACAAAAACCAAAGCAGAACCGCAAAACCCTGCATCTGCGCCGGTTTCTGAAAAAAGCACGGAAAACGAGGCTCCTGTTTATCGGCAGATCGCCGGCTGGAGCGAGATCGTAGAAAAGGTTTCTAAAACGCGCCCTAGTCTGCACGGCTTTTTGGATACGGCAAAGGCCTACCGCTCAACAGACGGTATGACCTACCTGTTGCGCGTGAGCAGTGATTTTTGCGCACGGATGTTAAAGCGACCGGAGACCGAGTCGGCTTTGAAAATTGCGATCGCAGAGGAAGAAGAACGGGATATTTCGGCATGCACACTGTTGATCGAAGGGGCAGAGAACGCTGCCAAATATAATCTGGTTGATGAAATTGCCGAGGCGATCGGCACAGAAATGCCTTGATGGCGGTAAAAAGGAGAAGAAATATGAAGGTTAGAATTCCCCAAAGCGGCGGCCCTGCGGGCATGGCAGGCATGCTGAAGCAGGCACAGAAAATGCAGGAGGATATGGCAGCCAAGCAGGCAGAGCTGGAGGCTGCAACGTACGAGGTCTCTGCCGGCGGCGGTATGGTTACCGTATGTATTAACGGCAAGAAAGAGATCCTTTCTATGGATGTGAAGCCGGATATCGTAGACCCGGATGATATTGAAACGATGACCGATATCATTTTGGCTGCTGTCAACGAGGCTATTCGCAAGGTTGAGGAGACTGCAAACGAGGAAATGGCAAAAATAACCGGGCAGATGAGCATTCCGGGCATGCCGGGGATGTTCTGAGATGGCGGATTTTGTTGCCCCCCTGCAGGATCTGGTAGATCAGTTTCGCCGTTTGCCGGGCATCGGCTCCAAAACGGCCGTTCGCTTGGCGTTTTCTGTCATGGAGTTTACAGAGGAGGAGGCAGCCGCGTTTGCTACGGCGATTTTGCGTGCCAAGCAGGATATTCATCTTTGCCGCTCCTGCTGCAATATTTCTACCGATGACCTGTGCGATATCTGTGCGGATGAGCAGCGTGATCACAGCGTGATCTGCGTGGTGGAGGATGCAAAGGCGGTATTGGCGCTGGAGCGTGTACACGATTATCGCGGTACATATCACGTGCTGGGCGGTGCGCTCTCTCCCATGAACGGCATCGGGCCGGAGCGGCTGCATATCCGCGAATTGCTTGCGCGCCTGTCTGATACGGAGGTGCAGGAGGTGATCGTGGCGACCAACCCCACCGTAGAGGGGGAGGCAACGGCTATGTATCTTTCTCGCCTTCTCAAGCCAATGAACATTACCGTTAGTCGCTTGGCGTACGGTATTCCCGTTGGCGGAGATCTGGAATATGCCGATGAAGTAACGCTTCACCGCGCCCTGGAGGGACGGCGTCCCATATAAAAAATGCTCGCGAAAGCGAGCATTTTTTATGGTCGTTTTTCATTTCAACCCCGGAATAATAGCAGTTGCGATGGCAAAATATACGATCAGTGAAAGGGCATCTACGATGGTGGTGATAAACGGGGCAGCCATAACTGCCGGGTCGAAGCCGATCTTCTTGGCAAGAATGGGCAGGATGCAGCCGATCAGCTTGGCGCAAACGACCGTTACGGCCATGGTCAGACATACAACAAGAGGAACGGTCAACATTTCTCCCGGCTCAAGTGCGTGTAAAAGCAGATAATCAACCAGGAATATCTTGAGATAAGTCACGGCAGCAAGCGTTACAGCACAAAGCAGAGAAACGCGGACCTCTTTCCAGACAACGCGCAGAACATCAGAAAAGCGTATCTCTCCCATGGAAAGACCGCGAATGATCGTAACCGACGATTGGCTACCGGAATTACCGCCCGTACCCATCAGCATGGGGATAAAGGCGGTCAGCGCAACGCATGCACTCAGTGCAACCTCAAAGGAGGAGATGATCATGCCGGTGAAGGTGGCGGAAAGCGTCAGCAGGATCAGCCAAGGGATACGCGCCTTCCAGATCGTGAAGGCAGACGTGCGTAAGTAGGGAGTTTCTGACGGGGTGATAGCCGCCATGGTTGCGAAGTCTTCTTCAGCCTCTTCCTTGATGACGTCGATAGCATCGTCAACCGTAATAATACCAACCATGCGGTTCTCGGTATCTACTACGGGGAGGGCCAAAAAGTCGTACTTGCCAAACATATTGGCAACCTCGCCCTTGTCGGTGTTTGTGTGGGCAAAAATGACGTTCTGCTCCATGATATCCTCTATTTTTGTCGAAAGCGGGGATATCATGAGGTCTTTGGCTGAAACAATGCCGACCAGCTTTCTGCCGGGACTTGTGACATAGCATGTGTAGATCGTTTCGCGGTCGATGGCGACACAGCGTATATACACCATGGCCTCTTCTACCGTCATCTCGGGCTTCAGGTTCACATATTCGGTGGTCATCAGGCTGCCGGCGCTGTCATCCGAATACTGCAGCAGCTCGTTAATGGTCTTTCGCTGTGCCGAGGAGGAGTTTTGCAAAATACGGCTCACAACGTTGGCGGGCATCTCCTCGATCAGGTCTACCGTATCGTCAACGTACAGCTCCTCCAAGATCTGCTTCAATTCAAAGTCGCTGAAAATGCTGATCAGCAGCTTTTGCTGCTCGGGGGCCATGTCTACGAAGACCTCTGCCGCCAATTCCTTGGGCAAGAGTCGGTAGGCAACAGGGAGCGCCTCCTCCGTAAGTTCTGCAAAGGCCTCGGCAATATCGACAGGGTAACATTCGCAAAGCTTGGCACGCAGCGCAGAAAAATGCTTTTCTGCGATCATATTCTTGACCGTATCGGTCAGGTTCATCATTTCTTCCATTGCTTTTCTCCTTCTTTGTTGTTATGTAAAAAAGGATGCAATGCTGCTCGGGCTAAATAAATGGGACAAAAAGCAAAGCAGAGCAAACAGATGCGCCAGCTTGCTCCATATTTGTGCATTTACATCGCGGAACAGGCATCACACCGCCGGTACTGTCGCAACTCATTTGCCCCACCTCTTTTCTTTCGTAAAATATCGTTCTTTTATGCCGTTGCCTGATAGGTAATGGTGAGATAGGCGATCTCACCGATCTCTGTGTCGGTCGTTGCTGTAAGGGGGTTGCCGTTTATGTCGGATGCTTGAATGATCCACGCGTGATCCGGCAGGTTCCTTCTGCCAGCAACCGAGGCAAGGATCTCGTGGTATTTTCCTTCACGCTCATATTCGTAGCCAAGCGTATCGCACGCGTAGAGGATGGCAAACAGCACGGTTTTCTTTTCTACGGCCGATTTGGGAAAAGAAATATCATGATCAATAGCAGGTAATTCTATCCCGTCTACGGTTTTGGCATCTGCACGGATCGAGAAACGAATATGTGTATTCTCGCCAGACGAGCAAGAAACTGAAGATAACACAAGGCAGACAACAAAAATCAATACCAAAGCTTGTTTTTTCATACCATATCCCTCCGGGCAGTTACTCTTATTATAGTCGCATTTCTTGCATTTGTCAAGTAAAATATCGTTTGTCTTGATAGGTTTTTGTCTTGACATTCCGTTGCGTGTGTGGTATAATTAATTTGTTGAGTAATCATGATAAGGAGGCCGGGATATGGATGCTGAACTGATTACCAATCTGAATTCTGTCATCGTGCTTTTGTTTTGCGCCCTCTCGGCGTATCAGTATATATATATTTTAGTTTCCGTGCTTTTCCCGTCTCGGCGCTTTGCGGCTGGCGAGATGCATCGCTATGCGGTTCTGATCTGCGCGAGAAATGAAGAAAACGTGATCGCGCAGCTGATCGACAGTATCAAAAAGCAGGACTATCCTGCAGAGCTGGTAGATATCTACCTGTTGGCCGATAACTGCACTGATGACACGGCATCTGTTGCGGCATCGGCTGGCGCGGTTGTTTATGAGCGGCATGATCTGGAAAAGATCGGCAAAGGGTATGCCTTGCATGAGCTGCTTGGCCGCGTTCGCGCTGACAAAGGGCGTGAGTATTATGACGGTTTTTTTGTGTTTGATGCAGACAATCTGCTTGCCCCTGACTATATCAGCAATATGAATACCGTCTTTTCAAACGGTTATCGCATCGTTACCAGCTACCGCAATTCCAAGAACTTCTGTCACAACTGGGTAACGGCAGGGTATGGCATCATGTTTTTGCGCGAGGCGCGGCATATGAACAATGCCCGCATGATCTTACATAGCAGCTGTGCCATCTCCGGCACCGGGTTCCTTGTACACCGTGATATTATCAATGAAAATGACGGGTGGCCCTATTATACCTTGACAGAGGACCTGGAATTCACGATGGATCGCATTTCTAAGGGCGACCGGATCGGCTATTGTCATGATGCGATCTTTTATGACGAGCAGCCGACGAGATTCCGTCAATCCTGGAACCAACGTATCCGCTGGACAAAGGGCTTTTTGCAGGCCTTTTTCAAGCGTGGCGGCAGCGTTTTGCGCGGTGTGTTTACCAAGCGTTGCGGATTCTCCTGCTTTGATGAGATCGTATCGACCATGCCTAATATTATCTTGGCTTTCTTTGGTGCGATTTCGGCGGTCACGATGGTCTATTCACTATTCTTTGTAGAAGGCTACGGTATCACGCATTTTCTGACTTCCTTACTCCTTTATCTGTTAAGCGTGTACGGCGTGAATTTCTTCCTCGGCTTGTTAACCATGATCACGGAATGGAAAAAGGTCAACGGCAGCTGCGGTAAAAAGATCCTTTATATTTTTACTTTCCCGTTGTTTGTGATGACCGGTATTCCGATCAACATCGTTGCTGTTTTTGTCAAAGTAAAATGGAAACAGATCAAGCATTCGGATGTGACAACGATCGATCAGATCAGCGTGCCCGGAAAAACCAACAACCATTAAACGATCAAAGCGAAAAAAGGAAACGGCAGTTCCCGTTTTCTTTTTTCTTTACAGAAGCGAGGTGAGACCGTGAAATTGATCATAGCCGAAAAGCCGAGCCTGGCACGCAATATCGCGGCCGCACTTGGTGTTACCGCCAAAAGAGAAGGGTACCTGGAGGGGAATGGGTACTTGGTCACGTGGGCTTTTGGACATTTGTTTTCGCTTGCGGATATTGAGGAATATCAGCCAGGGAACGAGCGCGGTCGCTGGTCGATGGACAATATTCCGTGCTTCCCGGAGGAGTTTCGGTTTTGCTTGCGCCGGGCGGAAGATAAGAAGGTGGATGCCGGTGTAGAACGCCAGTTTGCCGTGATTGAACAGCTGTGCAACCGTTCAGATGTGGATGCGATCGTCAACGCGGGAGATGCCGACCGGGAAGGGGAGATCATCGTTCGCCTGTGTATTTCCCACGCGCTGCACGAGGAGAAGCCGCTTTTTCGCCTTTGGCTGCCTGATCAAACGCCGGAGACGGTGCGTGCGGCAGCAGCGGACATGCACCCGGAGACAGAATATGAGAATCTGGCATCTGAGGGCTTTGCGCGGACCTATATCGACTGGCTGTACGGCGTTAATCTCACCCGTTATGCAACGCTGAAGACGGGCAGCCTTTTGCGTGTTGGCCGCGTGATCGTGCCGATCGTGAAGGCAATCTATGACCGCGATAAGGCGATTGAAAACTTTGTTCCGCAGACCTATTATTCGATTGCCAGCCGTGCAGAAACAAAGGGCGAGATGATAGAGCTGAACAGCAAGCTGCGCTTTCCCAAGGAGCAGGCAGCGCGTGCGGAAAAGGCAGCAGCCTTTTATAATTCCATCGGTGCCACGGTAACCTCGGTCAAAAACAAAAAGGATTCCTTGGCGCCGGGCAAGCTGTTTTCCTTGACCAAGCTGCAAAACCTGCTTGGTAAAAAATATAAGATGTCGATGCAGGAGAGCCTGGAGATCGTTCAAAAGCTGTACGAGGACGGGTATCTCACCTATCCCCGTACGAATTCCGAGTATCTTGCTACGGCGGAAAAGGGCAAGATCAGGGATATTCTTGCAAACGTAGCCAAGCTCGGTTATCCGGTTGCGTTCAAGGATGGAAAGACCATCTTCGATGACAGCAAGATCGAGTCGCATTCTGCCCTCACACCGACCTATCGAATTCCGGCCAAGGATAAGCTGACGGAAAAGGAGCAGCTCGTTTATTCTACGGTCTTTCGCCGTTTTGTTGCCGTCTTCTGTTCGGAGCCGTGCGTTTGTGTGCGGTCAGAGATCAAGATCAACGTGGACAAATGGGAGGAATTCACCCTCAAGGGAACGGTGATCCTGGAAAAGGGATGGACGAAATATGAGGAAGCTGCTGTCAAGGATAAGGTGCTGCCTGCCTTGGAAAAGGGAGATAAGGTAGAGGTGGATTTTAAGCCTGTTGAAAAGCAGACCACGCCGCCGCGCCATTATACGATAGAGACGCTGAACAATTATTTGAAAAACCCCTTCAAGGATGACAAGGCTGCTGCAGCGGCGGAAGCAAAGGAGAACGAGGGAACTCCTGAAAATGACGAGGAGGACTACCGCGCCATTTTTGAGGGCCTTGAGTTGGGAACGGAAGCAACGAGGACCGGCATTATCGACAATGCCAGAAAAAGCGAGTACATCAAGCTGGAAAAGGATGTTTACAAGCTGCTGCCGGGCGGTGCGTTCTTGATCGAATCGATCATGCGCCTTGGCATCAGCATGGATAAATATAAAACCTCTGAGCTTGGCAGGGCTTTGAAAAAGGTATACCGCGGGGAGATGACCGTAAAGGAAAGCGTGAAAATGGCAGAAGCAGAGATTGCGGCCGTTTTTCACACCGCGCAGATGCCGTTAGAAAAGGATACCGATATCGGTCTCTTTGGCGAGGCTGTTGGGGCTTGCCCGCTTTGCGGGAGCGAGGTACGGCGCACGACGTTTGGCTATGGCTGCAGCGCCTATAAAGAAAAGGGCTGCCGTTTTTCGGTCAATATGACTATCTGCAACCGCGTTATATCCCCCGGGAATATGCGCTGCCTTCTTGAAAACGGAAAGAGTGCAAAGATCGAGGGCTTTGTCAGCAAGGCGGGGCGACTGTTTGATGCCGCACTGCGACTGGAGGACGGCAAGGTAGTTTTTGATTTTGCAAATCAAGGGAGAAAATGATGGGAAAGAGAGAATATACCAGCGTAGCTGTGACCAAAAAAGCAGAAAAAAGTCTGCGCGGCGGACACCCGTGGGTGTTTGGCGAGGAGATCACGTCGGTTTTTGGCGAATATGAAAACGGTGATCTGGTGGACGTGTATACCGAGGGGGGAAAGTTTATCGGTACCGGCTTTATCAACGATCGCTCCAAGATCCGCGTTCGGTTGATCTCGACCAATGCCAACGATAGGTTTGACGAGGCGTTTTTTGAACGACGTGTCCGTTATGCGTTTGCCTACCGAAAAACGGTCATGGGGGCAGATTTTGACAACTGCCGCCTGATATTCGGAGAGGCCGATCAGTTTCCCGGCTTGACGGTAGACCGGTTTGCCGATATCCTGGTGGTACAGACGCTTTCACTGGGAATGGAAAAAAGAAAGCATATTCTTTTTCCGCTATTCTTGAAGGTCCTTTCCGAAATGGGCGAAACGATCAGGGCGATCTACGAGCGCAATGACGTTGGCATTCGGGAATTGGAGGGCATGCAACAATATACCGGGGTTTATCAGATGCCGGGGCTTATGGATGCGCTTGACGGGCACGTCACCATTTGTGAGAATGGCATTGCCTATGACGTGGATTATATCAACGGGCAGAAGACCGGCTTCTTTCTTGACCAGAAATACAACCGCGCAGCGGTGGCCAGGCTGTGTCCCGGTAAGCGCGTGCTGGATTGCTTTACCCACACCGGCGCTTTCGCCTTGAACGCGGCAAAGGCGGGGGCGGCGCATGTAACGGCAGTTGACGTTTCGGCTGATGCGATCGCGCTTGCGCGTGCCAATGCCGTTCGCAATGGGCTGGACGGGCGAATGAGCTTTCTGTGTACCGACGTGTTTGACCTGCTGACCGCCATGGCGGCCGAGGGGAAGCGGGAATATGATCTTATCATCCTGGATCCGCCCGCCTTTACCAAAAGCAGCAGCACGGTCAAGAATGCCACGAGAGGGTATAAGGAGATCAATATGAAGGCCATGCGGCTGCTGCCGCGCGGCGGCTATCTGGCAACCTGCTCCTGCTCGCATTTTATGACCGAAACGCTTTTCCGCAAAATGCTGCATGATGCCGCAGCGGATGCCGGCGTTTCGCTGCGCCAGATAGAGGCGCGCCAGCAATCGCCCGATCACCCCATTCTTTGGAACGTCAGCGAGACCGAATACCTGAAGTTCTATATTTTTCAAGTTGTGTAAGAGGAGGGGAATGGATGATGCAGCGTGATATGACCTACACGTTTGATTCGATCTGCAAGATCGTGCTTTACGAAGGCTTGCCGGAAACCAAGACCGCCTTGACACAGGTGGAATTTGAGCTTGCCTCCGTGCGTGCGCTTGGCGGGCATTTGATCAAGTTCGTTCATGACGAGAGCCTGGGGCATTCTGTTATTCGCCTGCGTGGTGAGATACGCCGCCTGCTGCGTGTTTGCCAAAAGGAGGGGCGTGTGATCTTGATGATCCCCGGGGAAAAGTTCTCCATGTCTGATGCGATGACGCGCTATCTGGTCGATAAGTGTCCGCAGGTTGAGTTGGATATGGATATGGATAAGAAAAACGAGTTCGTTACCATCGTATATCTTTAAAACAAAAAGAGCGCATTGCTTTTCGCAATGTGCTCTTTTTGCTGTTTGCCTGCAAGAGGGTCAGGATGCCTTCTCGGTCAGGTAATTGACAACGTCATTGATCGTGATGAAGGTGTGCAGATCATCATCGTCGATCGTTACGTTGAACTTTTCCTCGCACAGAAGAATGAGGTCGGCCAGCTCCAGGGAGTTGATGCCAAGGTCATTTGCCAGCTCGGATTCCGGCTTTACGTTTTCCGGATCAACGTGCAGCTCCTCAACCAGCAGTGCTTTCAGCTTTTCAAACATCGTTTTTTCCTCCAAAGTTTTGTCAAAAATCACTTGATCTTATAGCGTTTGATCTTGCGTGACGAATTCTTTTCAAACGGCTCGTTTCGTATCTCTACGTCGGTGATGTGCTTAAAAGAAGGCAGCTTTTTATTGATTGCCATAACGGCCGTTCGAACGATTTCATACACCTCTTCCGGTGTTTTTTCTGCAAGGGTGGGGGAGTCAAGCTGGGGTACGATAATGGCGGTGATCGCCACCTCGCTTTTTGCATCCTCCGCATTCTTTCTGCCGATAACGACAGCCTCGCTGATGCATTCAATGGTGGAAAGATACTCCTCAAGCTCCTCTGGGAATACGTTTTTACCGTTGCTCAAAATAATAACATTCTTTTTTCTTCCGGTAATGTAGATATAGCCGTCTTTGTCCATATATCCGATATCGCCGGTGCGGAAATAGCCGTCCTCGGCAAATACGTCGGCGGTTGCCTGCTCGTTCTTGTAGTATCCGAGCATGACGTTCTCGCCCTTGACCTGTATTTCACCGGTGGTCTGCCCCTCGTCATAGTCAATACGAACGTCAACGCCGTATACGGGTTGGCCAACCGAGTGAAAACGAACCTTGCCGGGGGAATTTACCGCAACCAGGGGGGCACATTCGGTAATGCCGTAGCCCTCCAGCACGGTGATGCCAAAGTGGTAGAAATCCTTGATGATGGCGGGGCTGATCGGCGCACCGCCGCAAACAATGCTCTTCAAATTGCCGCCAAAGGCCGCCGTGATACGGCCAAATAGCTTGTGGCGAATATCAATGCCCAAATTCAGCATGGCTTCGTTTGCCTTCATCGCCAGGCGGACCTTTTTCTCAAGCCCCTGCTTGCGGATCTCGTCCCAGATGCGCTTGTGCATCGTTTCTACAAACAGAGGAACGAGCGCCAACGCATTCGGCTTGAAGGAAGAGAAGTTCTTCATGACGTGCTTGATGCTGTCATTGATAAATGCCTCTGCACCAATGTTGATAACGCCAAGCTCACCGCAGGTCATTTCGTAGGTGTGGTGCGGGGGAAGGACGGAAACAAAACGGTTTTCGTCATCATAGCTCATGGATTTGCAAGAGGAATTGACTGCCGCAGTCAGGTTGCGCTGGCAAAGCATAACGCCTTTGCTGGTGCCCGTTGTGCCGGAGGTGAAAAGCAGGGAGCAGCAACGCTCCATATCCGGCTCCAGATCCAAGTAGGAACGGTCGCCCTCTTCGATCGCGCGGTTGCCAAGCGCAATTACCTCCGCCGCGGACATGACGTTGTCGCCCGTCTCCTCTTCGTTCGGCTGAATGGGGAAGTAGTAGCGTACACCGGCAACGTCCTTGGTGGCGGCGCGCAATTTGCCGTTAAAGCAGGCAGTATAGAAAACAGCTTCAATTTCGGCAGTTCTGAAAAAATCGGCAAGCTGGTCAAGTGCCAGCTCCTTATCAAAGGGAACGATGGTATTGTTGCTGTTCGTAACGGCAAGGTAGGTCGTGGTGTAAAGCGGATGATTGTCACCAATGATCGCAATGTGCTTTTGGTCAAAGCCCAGCTTGCGAAGGGCGGTACCAATGGCGTTTACGTTATATTGCAGGTCATTATATGTGTATTGTTTAACAACCGAGTCTTCAACATAGTGATAAAGATTTTTGTCGCCAAATGCGGCGGCGCTGCTGTCCACAAGGTCACGTAGACTTTGAATGGTCTTGTTTTCTTTTGCGTGAAGGTTGTTTACCATTCTCATGAAAAAATGCCCCTTTCTTGTACAACATGAAAATTCCACCGTATATTCTACACCAAAAAAACCAATTTGTCAACACTTTTTTGATAGGGGTGCAAATTGCCGCACAAGGAAAGAATAAATCGTGAATTTTTCAGAAAACGATTGTTTTTTCATTGCGGGCATGTTATAATACATAGTAGATATTGATTTTTTTGATGGAAGAAAGGCGTATGCTTTGATAGCAATGACAAAGAAAAAACTGTTCTTATCCGTGGCGGTGATCGCGCTGGCGGCGGTGCTTCTGATCGCGCTGGTTCCGTTGCTTTCGCTGTTGTTTCAAGAACCGGACCCTACTTATGATTACGATTTTGCCGATCCGGCGCTCAGCGCAGATATTTTTGCAGATGAAGAGTATATGGGGCTTGATCGCTCTATATATTATACGACGGGGCAAGGCGGATATGAATTTAAAAACGCCATCAGCGAAAGTGATTATACGTCGTACAACAAGGCCGTTCAGCTGCTGATCAAGCTCGTTCTTGCGGCCCAGGCGGGAGATACTGCTGCGTATAACGCATGCTTCTCGTCAGAGTATATTGCAAAAGAGGGTAAGTTTGGCAGCTTTACCATGCAAAAGATCTACGATATCAACATTAGGGAATACGCGGTATCTGCAGATCTGCAAATACCAGATGTGTATGACGAGGTGTTTGTGTACGGTCTCAGCTACAAAATAAAAGATAACAACGGCTCCTTGCGGAATGATATAGGCAGCGATGGTGCGCGTGAGCAGTATATGACCGTTGTGCTTGATAAAAATGACCGTGCCTGGATCTACGGTGTTCAAACCGTGCATTACAGACCTTCAAATTGATAAGAGAGGTAAATTTATGGAATACATATGGATTGGTGTGATCGTTTTATCGATCGTTTTTGAGATCGTGACTCCCGGCCTTGTTGCCATTTGGTTCGTGCCGGGCGGGCTGCTTTCTATGATCCTTGCTTTTTGTGGCGTGAGTGAGTGGATACAGATCCCTGCGTTCTTAGCGGTTTCCATTCTTTGCATTGTTTTTGCACGACCGATGATCAACCGCCGGCAAAAGCCGCTTGCCACCAATATTGATGCCATTATTGGTGAAAAGGCGATCGTGGTGGAGAAGATCGAGAATATCGCCGGTGCCGGGCAGGTCAAGGTGCGCGGGCAATCCTGGAGCGCACGCACGATCGATGATGACGTTGCCTACGAGCCCGGTGAGGTCGTAACGGTGATTGCAGTAGAAGGCGTTAAGCTGATCTGTAAAAAATAAATCGATATATTGAGGAGGAAGGTTTTATGTGGTATGTCTTGGGAGCTTTGGCTATTATTGTGATCGTGCTTTTGATCGCAAACATTCACATCGTGCCGCAGGCACACGCTTACGTCGTTACCTACCTGGGCGCCTATCGCGCTACGTGGAAGACGGGACTTCACATGACGATCCCGTTTTTTGAGAAGGTGCATAAAAAGGTAAATATGATGGAGCAGGTGGTGGATTTTCCGCCCCAGCCCGTTATTACCAAGGATAACGTGCGTATGCAGATCGATACGGTGGTGTTTTACCAGATCACCGATTGCAAGCTGTATACCTATGGTGTTACCAACCCGATCTTTGCTATTGAGAACCTGACTGCTACAACGTTGCGTAACATCATTGGCGACCTGGATCTGGATAACACGCTCACCTCGCGTGATATCATCAATACCAAGATGCGTGCTATCCTGGATGAAGCGACCGATATGTGGGGCATTAAGGTCAACCGCGTTGAGCTGAAGAACATTATGCCGCCTAAGGAAATTCAGGATGCGATGGAAAAGCAGATGAAGGCAGAGCGTGAGCGCCGTGAGGCTATTCTGCGGGCAGAGGGCGAAAAGAACAGTGCCATCCTGGTTGCGGAGGGCCGCAAGCAATCCATGATCCTGGAGGCGGAGGCAGAGAAGCAGTCTGCTATTCTGCGCGCAGAGGCTGCAAAGGAGAAGAAGATCCGTGAGGCGGAGGGCGAGGCGGAGGCCATTCTGAAGGTGCAAGAGGCCGTTGCCCAGGGAATCAGCATGATCAACAAGGCAGACCCGGGAGAGGGCTATATCGCCATGAAGGGGTTAGAGGCACTTGTCAAGGTAGGCGACGGCAAGTCTACCAAGCTGATCATCCCCTCTGAATTGCAGTCGCTTGCTGGCTTGGTATCTTCCGCTACGGAGATCGCAAAATTCGGCAAGGACGGGGTAGCCGAGAAATAAGAGCAGACCGTTTTCGGGGGCGTGAACAAACCACGCCCCTCGTTTTTTAAAAAAAGCTGTTTTTTTTCAAAAAAAGACTTGACAAATCAAAAAAGAATTGGTATAATATCACCGTTGCGAAGGGTGCCGCCCGCGTCCATGTACCTTTAGCTCAGCTGGATAGAGCAACTGCCTTCTAAGCAGTAGGTCGAGGGTTCGAGTCCCCCAAGGTACGCCACACACGCGCGGCGCCTTGCAGCAACAAAATTGAATATGGTGGGTATGGCTCAGTTGGTTAGAGCGCCAGGTTGTGGCCCTGGGGGTCATCGGTTCGATTCCGATTACTCACCCCAGATAAGAAGGGGTATGGTGATATACCCCTTTTTCTTTGTTTTTTTATAAAATACCATAAGAAAATTCGGTATTTTTTCGAATAATCGACGAAAATCGGTTGCAATTTCAAAAACGATGCGTTATAATAGTATATGGTAGAAAATGATATAAGGGGGCATACCGTGAAAAAGACTAACAAGATGCTTGAAAAAAACACAGATCTTGCACCGTTTTTCTTCCACCAGGGTACCAACTTTCATGCGTACCGCTATTTGGGTGTGCATCGAACAGAAGACGGAACGGGGTATACCTACGTATTCCGCACTTGGGCCCCTAACGCAACCCGTATTTTTGTGATTGGTGATTTTAACGGCTGGCAGGAATGTGATGAAATGCAGCGCGTGACCGACGGCGGCGTTTTTGAACTGATCTATCGCACGAAGGAGCCGATCGAGGGGGCCTGCTACAAATTCCGCATCCATTCTGCCGGCGGGGTGCATAACAAGGCGGATCCGTACGCCTTTGCCTCCGAGACGTTAAAAAACACCGCCTCCGTCATTCATACGGAAACCGCCTTTGCGTGGACGGATAGCAGCTGGCTGCGCAAGCGGCGCGCGATCTCTGAAAAAAAGCAGTTTTACAGCGCCCCGATGAATATTTACGAAATGCACCTCGGCTCCTTTATGACAAAGGACGGGCGCACGAATACCGAAGGGGATGCTTACTTGAATTACCGCGAGATCGCGGCTGAGCTGGTGCCGTATCTTACGCAGATGGGGTATACGCACGTAGAGCTGCTGCCGGTTGCCGAGCACCCGTTTGACGGCTCCTGGGGCTATCAGGTGTGCGGCTATTATGCACCTACCTCTCGTTTTGGCACGCCGGAGGACTTTAAGTTCTTCGTCAATGAATTGCACCGTTACCATATTGGTGTGATCATGGACTGGGTGCCGGCCCATTTTCCGAAGGACGAGCATGGGCTATATGAGTTTGACGGCGCACCGCTTTACGAATACCAGGGGCGCGACCGGCAAGAGAGCGCCGGCTGGGGCACCCGCTTCTTTGACGTAGGGCGGCAGGAGATACAGTCCTTCCTCGTCTCCAATGCGCTCTATTGGTTGCGCGAGTATCACATTGACGGCCTTCGCGTGGATGCCGTTGCCTCCATGCTGTATCTGGATTATGACCGGAAGCCGGGTGAGTGGATCCCCAATGCACACGGTGATAATAAAAATTTAGAGGCGATCGCCTTTTTCCAAAAGCTGAATACCGCAGTCTTTGCAGAATTTGGTGACGTTTTGATGATCGCGGAGGAATCGACCGCCTGGCCAATGATCACCAAGCCGGTTTCGCAGGGTGGCTTGGGCTTCAACTTCAAGTGGAACATGGGGTGGGCAAACGATATGTTTGCCTATTTGGAGACGGATCCGATCTACCGCATGTATCAGCATGACAAGCTGACCTTTTCCATGATGTACGCCTTTGACGAGAATTATATTTTACCCGTTTCTCACGATGAGGTGGTGCATGGTAAAAAATCTCTGATCGACAAGTGCTTTGGCGAATACGAGCAAAAGTTCGCAACCGACAGAACGTTTTTTGCCTACATGATGGCACACCCCGGCAAGAAGATGACCTTCATGGGGTGTGAATATGGCCAGTTCCGCGAGTGGGATTACGAAAACCCGCTGGAATGGTTCATGTGCGATTATCCGCGTCACGCGCAGCTGCGCCTGTTCGTTTCGGATCTGAATCGCTTGTATTTAAAGGAATCCTGCCTTTGGGAGGATGATTTTTCTTGGGGTGGATTCCGTTGGATATATCCCGACCGGCGTGAGGATAACGTCTCCGCTTTTGCACGGCGCAACCTGCGCGGGGAGGAGATCGTTGCCATCTTCCACTTTTCGCCCGTTGTGCGTGAGAATTATGAGATCCCAACGCTGGCCCCGGGAGAATACGAGCTGCTGCTGAATAGCGATGCGGCGCGTTACGGCGGGGCAGAGCAGCCGCTTGCGTGCAGCAAGACGGTAGGGGAGGACGGCGTGCTGCGATTGACGCTGCCACCGCTTTCAGCACTTTATTTTAAGAAAAAAATTCATTGATGGGAGGCTTTTATATATGTTCAAACGTAAAGAATGTGTTGCCATGCTGTTGGCGGGCGGTCAGGGGAGTCGTTTGTACACGCTGACCGAAAAAACAGCAAAGCCGGCCGTTCCGTTCGGCGGCAAGTATCGGATCATTGATTTTCCGTTATCGAACTGCATCAACTCCGGCATTGATACGGTGGGGGTACTGACGCAGTATCAGCCTCTTGCGTTAAATGAATACATCGGCAACGGTCAGCCCTGGGATCTTGACCGTTCCTCTGGCGGCGTGATGGTATTGCCGCCGTACCAGGGGAAGGATGGCGCCGCATGGTACAAGGGTACTGCCAACGCCATTTACCAGAACCTGAATTTTATCGAGCGGTATGACCCTGAATACGTGCTGATCCTCTCGGGCGACCATATCTATAAAATGGATTACAGCGCCCTGATCAAGGCGCACAAGGAAAACAACGCGGATTGCACGATCGCCGTTATTGACGTGCCGATCGAGGAGGCAAGCCGGTTTGGCATTATGAATACGGACGATGCCGGCCGCATTGTGGAGTTTGAAGAAAAGCCGAAGAACCCCAAAAGCACCAATGCCTCGATGGGTATTTATCTGTTCAACCGCGACGTGCTGCGCGAATATCTGATCCGCGATGAAAATACCCCCGGCTCCGCCAATGATTTTGGCAAAAACATCATTCCCGCTATGCTGAATGACGATAAGCGTCTGTTTGCCTACAGCTTTTCTGGCTATTGGAAGGACGTTGGTACCATCAAAAGCCTGTGGGATGCCAACATGGATCTGCTGGGTGAAGAGCCGATCTACAATCTGCACGATCGCTGGTTCCGCATCTATTCCCGCACACCGGCTCTGCCGCCGCATTTTATCGGCGAGGGGAGCGTTGTGCGTAACGCGGTGATCACCGAGGGTGACAACATTTTTGGTACAGTTGAAAATTCTGTGCTTTTCAACGGTGTAACGGTAGAGGCGGGCGCCACCGTGCGTGATGCCGTTATCATGCAGGGATGTACCATCAAGAGTGGTGCTACCGTACAGTACGCGATCCTGGATGCGGATGCCGTGATTGGCGAGGGTGCTGTGGTCGGCGCAAAGTGTGAGGGTGAGCAGAAGATCGCTGTCATTGGTAGCGGTGTACACATCTTGCCCGGCGATACGGTTGCAGCCGGTGAGATGTTCAACGCAAGCGAATATGAAAAGAAAAACAAAGGAGAGCAGGAAGCATGAACGCAGCAGGCATTATTTTTTCCAACATTCATGACAAAAACATTGCCGATCTGACCAAAAAGAGAACGATGGCATCTGTTCCTTTTGGATGCCGGTATCGTCTGGTCGATTTCCCGCTCTCGAACATGGTGAACTCTGGCATTACGGACATTTCTATCATTACGCACTATAACTACCTGTCCCTGATGGAGCATATCGGCTCCGGTAAGGATTGGGATATGGCACGCCGTTCCGGCGGTATTCGCATCCTTGCCCCTTATATTACGGCATATGCCAACTATAAAAACGAGCTGTACAACACCCGTCTGGAAGCCCTGATGAGCGTGCAGCACTCCATTTCCAAAATGCAGGCAGATTACGTTGTGCTTTCCGACTGCGACGGCATTTGTAACATTGACCTCAAGGATATGGTGCAGGCACATATTGACAGCGGCGCCGTGCTGACCATGGCTGTCAAGCGCATTGCCATCACGCCGGAAAACGCGGAAAAGAACATCATCGTTTCCTCGGATGAAAACGGTGAAATTACCGACCTTGCCGTTCATCCCATGTTCTATCCCAAGAGCGAGGCAGACGTTAATATCAACGTGTGGGTCATCAGCCGCAGCTTTTTGCTGGGTGCCTTGGTGAATGCACAGGCGCACGGATACACCAGCTTCAGCCAGGACGTTATCCGCCGCAGCATCGGCCGTGAGAAAATGCGCATATACCGTTTTGACGGCTATTATGCGAATATTGATTCGATCACCGATTATTATAACTATAGCATGGAATTGATCAAGAACTCCACCGTGCGCCACGATCTGTTCAACAACTCCAAGCGTCCGATCCTGACAAAGGTGCGCAATTCTGCCCCCGCGCAGTATGCAAGCAGCGCCAAGGTATCCAATTCGTTGATCGCGGATGGCTGCATGATCGAGGGAACGGTTGAAAACTCCATCCTCTTCCGCGGTGTCAAGGTCGGAAAGGGAAGCGTGGTGCGCAACTCCATTCTGTTTATGGATACGTATGTGGGCGAGAACGTGTCGCTCAACTGTGTGATCGCCGATAAATACGTTCTGTTCCATGATGACGTGGCCTTGGCCGGGCATCCCGATCTGCCGTTCTGCGTAGAAAAGGGACGCTCTCTGTAACACCAGGAAAGGAGAATGCCATGAAAAAGATTTTGATCGTCGGTGCAGAGGCGGTTCCGTTTGCCTCTACCGGTGGACTTGGTGATGTAATGGGCTCGTTGCCGGCAGCCCTGGCAGCGCAGGAGGACGTTGACGTTCGTGCGGTCATGCCGTTATATGCTGCGGTATCTCCTGCCTACCGCTCACAGATGAAAAAGGTGTGTGAGTTTACCGTGCATCTTTCCTGGCGCAGACAGTATTGCGGCGTATATGAGCTTAAGCAGGGAAACGCGACCTACTATTTCTTGGATAATGAATATTACTTCAAGCGTCCGGCACTTTACGGCCAGTATGACGATGGTGAGCGCTTTGCGTTCTTCAGCCATGCGGTGCTGGATATGATGCCGATCCTCGACTTCTTCCCGGACGTTTTGCACGCAAACGACTGGCAAGCAGCCTTGAGCGTTGTATATTTGCGGCAAAAATATCATATGGACCCGCGTTTTGCTGACATAAAAACCGTTTATACGATTCATAATATTGATTATCAAGGTATTTATGACCTGTCGATATTAGGGGACGTATTTGACCTTCCCGATTCGGCACGCAACGTGGTGGAATTTGACGGCTGCATCAATCTGACCAAGGCCGCCATCGTCTGCTGCGACCGCTTGACCACGGTCAGCAATCGCTATGCAGAGGAGCTTCGCTCGCCGTATTTCAGCGGTCGGCTTTCAGACATCATTTGCCAGCATGCAGATAAGACCTGCGGCATCGTCAACGGTATTGACCTGCAATATTATAATCCCTCTGCAGACCCGGATATTAAGTTCGCCTACGGGGCTGACGACCGCGCAGGGAAGGCAGAAAACAAATTGGAGCTGCAGCGCATCCTCGGCTTGCCGGAATCGCCGGATACGCCGATCGTTGCCATGGTCTCCCGCCTTGCGTCCCACAAGGGCTTTGATCTTGTGCGTCACGTACTGGAGGAAATGCTGCAATGGAATATCCAGTTCGTTCTGCTGGGAACGGGCGAGTCATCGCTTGAGGAGTATTTTACAGACCTTGCCAACCGTTATCCTTCCAAGGTCGGCGTGGTATTGGCCTTCAACAAGGCACTCTCCAAGCAGATCTATGCCGGGGCAGACATTTTCTTGATGCCGTCCAAGAGTGAGCCCTGTGGCCTGTCGCAGATGATTGCCAGCGTATATGGTGCGGTTCCCGTGGTGCGCGAGGTCGGCGGGCTTTATGATACCATCAAGCCCTTTAACCCCGAAACGGGAGAGGGGAACGGTATTACGTTTGCCTCGTATAACGCCCATGATATGATGGATGCCGTCAGCCGCGCTGTGCGCTTGTATGAGGATGGCACACATTGGGAAAAACTGACACATAATGCAATGACTCATGATTTTTCATGGGACGCCTCCGCCAAGGGATATCTTGGAATTTTCAATACTCTATAATCTACGCAAAGGAAATTAAAGAATGAGAAATTTACCCGATAAGCAAGAATTGAAGCAAATGCTAAACAGCAAGCTGTCTCGCTACTTTGGCGTCACGCCGGAGGAGGCAAGCGCGGAACAGACCTATAAATCTGTTATACTTGTTGTAAAGGATATTTTAACGCAGAAAAGAGCAGATTTTAAGATCAATGTTAAAAAGCAAGGTGCAAAAAAGATCTACTACCTTTGCATGGAATTTTTGATCGGCCGTTCGCTCAAAAACAATCTCTGCAATCTTGGTATTGATACGGCAATGCGTGAGCTGGTTGAGGAGATGGGGCAGTCCTTAGATGCTCTCTACGTCTTTGAGCCGGATCCCGGTCTTGGCAACGGTGGTCTTGGCCGTCTTGCCGCCTGCTTTATGGATTCGCTCACCACGCTGGATTATTCCGCTACCGGTTTTTCCATTCTTTATGAATACGGCTTTTTCAAGCAAAAGATCGTGGACGGGAATCAGGTTGAATTGCCCGATATCTGGATGCCCGGTGGCGATGCTTGGCTTGTTCCGCGCACAGATAAGGCTTGTGCCGTCCGCTTTGGCGGCCGTATAAAGGAACGTTGGGAGAATGGCCGCCTGCATATCGATTATGTAGATTACGAGGAGGTGCAGGCAGTCCCCTATGACATGATGATCTCCGGCGCGGACAGTGAAGCCGTCAACAGCCTGCGTCTGTTCAAGGCACGCAACATTACCAACTTTAACATGAAGCTTTTCTCGCAGGGCGAGTATGTTCGCGCCATGCAGGAAAGCAACAATGCAGACGTGATCTCCAAGGTCCTCTATCCGGCAGACAATCATACCGAGGGTAAGCTGCTCCGCCTCAGCCAGCAGTATTTCCTGGTATCTGCTTCGCTGCAGAGCATTATTGCCGACCACCTGAAGACCTACAACCGGCTTGACAACTTCCCGGATAAGGTTGCCATCCACATCAACGATACGCACCCCGCACTTGCCGTGCCGGAGCTGATGCGCCTGTTCGTTGATGAGCATGGTCTTGCGTGGGAGGAGGCGTGGGATATGGTACTGCGTACCGTTTCTTACACCAACCACACCGTTATGCCGGAGGCACTGGAAATGTGGAACGAGGATCTCTTCCGCCTTCGTTTGCCTCGCATTTATACGATCATCTGCGAGATCAACCGTCGCTTCTGCGCCGATCTGTGGAACCGCTATCCCGGCGATTGGGATCGCATCTCCCGCATGTCTGTGCTTCACCACGGCTCTGTGCGCATGGCAAACCTCTCTATCGTCGGCTCGCACGCGGTAAACGGCGTGTCCCGCCTGCATTCAGACATTCTGAAAAAGACGATCTTTTCCGATTTCTACCATTACGAGCCGGAGAAGTTTACCAACGTTACCAACGGTGTAGCACATCGCCGCTGGCTGTGCTACTCCAACCCGGAGCTTTCCTCGTTGCTTTGCGAATGCATTGGCGATTCCTTTAAGAAGGAGCCGGAGCGCCTTGCTGATTTTGCCAAGTTTGAGAATGACGAGGCTGTTCTTTCGCGCCTTGCAGAGATCAAACGGCACAACAAAGAGCGTTTTGCACACTATGCATACCGTCGCAACGGTGTTCGGATCGATCCTGACTCCTTCTTTGACGTGCAGATCAAGCGCATGCACGAATATAAGCGGCAGCTGTTGAACGTGCTTCGCATCGTTTCGCTGTATCACGATCTTCGTGAGAATCCGGCGCTGGATATCCCGCCGCAGACGTTTATCTTCGGCGCGAAGGCTGCCCCCGGCTATTATATGGCCAAGCAGATCATCAATCTCATCTGCAACATCAGCGCCGAGATCGAAAAGGATCCGCGCATCCGTGAGAAGATCCGCGTTGTCTTTATGGAGGATTACAACGTCAGCGTTGCCGAAATGCTGATCCCTGCCGCCGAGCTGAGTGAGCAGATCTCGCTTGCCGGCAAAGAGGCCAGTGGCACCAGCAACATGAAGCTGATGATCAACGGTGCGCTCACCATCGGAACGCTGGACGGTGCCAACGTGGAGATCCACGAGGCAGTTGGCGATGAGAATATGTATCTCTTCGGCCTCACGACCGAGGAGGTTGACGATCTCTGGCGGCATGGCTATGTATCTGCCAACTATTATAACGCCAATCCCAAGATCAAGGAGACGATCGACACGCTCACCATGGGCTTTAACGGCCAATCGTTCTCGGAATTTTCTAACTATCTCGTTATGGGGGCCGGTGTGCCTGACCCCTATATGTGCCTGGCTGATTTTGATTCCTATTACCGCGCACATGAGCGTGCCTGCCGTGACTATGCCGATCCCATGCGCTGGAATCGCATGTCTTTGAAGAATATTGCTGCTGCCGGTATTTTTGCCGCTGACCGCAGTATTCGTGAGTATGCGGATAACATCTGGAACATCCGCAGCATTCTGGAAAAGAACAACCCGTAAGGAATAACATGCTTGCTTATTCAAATTTTCGCGATATTCCCGCGCCGCTCCGCTTGGAGAAAAAAGCGCTGACAGAGGCGCATGCAGAACTGTTTTCTGCGTTCCCGCGTAAGGAGATATTGACCTTTACCGCTCTGATCGACCGTGCTTTTCTGACCGAAAATGTATTTTTGCGTTTTCGGTCAGATGATGACGGCCGCGTGACAGAGATCCCGCTTTCACGGGTAGAAGAGCAGGTGCCTACCGCCTATGACCGCTTTTCTGCCACCGTCACAGCCGCTTCGCTGTGCGGTGCGCAGGAGGACGGCCTATTCTTCTATCACCTGGTGGCAGATACCGTATACGGCCGCCTGTATTCCCACGGTGAGGATATTGAGCAGAATGCGTGGTTCACAGAGGATGAAGCATATGCCTCTGCTTATCAGCTGCTCATCTACCGTGATGACTATCAGACCCCCGCTTTTTTGAAAAAAGGCGTAATGTATCAGATCTTCGTTGACCGTTTCTATCGCGGTGGGAACGCTTCACCCCGCGCGGACGTAGAAATGGCAGAGGAGTGGGGGGCAGAGATCACGCAGTACCCCGCCTATCCCGGGGCGCCGCTGAAAAACAATCTTTTTTACGGTGGCGACCTGGACGGTGTGCGAAAAAAGCTGCCCTATCTCAAGTCTCTTGGTGTGACGGTCTTGTACCTGTGTCCTATTTTTGAGGCATACTCCAACCATAAATACGACACGGCCGATTACATGCAAATTGACGAGATGTTTGGTGGCAGATCGGCCTTTGACCGTCTGATTGTCGAGGCAAAGGAAAACGGCATCCACGTTTTGTTGGACGGCGTTTTCAATCATACCGGCGCGATCAGCCGTTATTTTAACATGGATGGGCGGTATGACGGGCTTGGCGCGTATCAATCCAAGGATTCCGTCTACTATCCGTGGTATCGGTTTTATAGTCACCCGGACGAATATCTCTGCTGGTGGGGCGTCAAGATCCTGCCTACCGTCAATTCGGCCGATCCCTCCTATATTCGCTTTATAGCGGGGGATGGCGGCGTGATCGACACCTATATGCAGGGCGGTGCCTCCGGCTTCCGCCTGGACGTGGCAGACGAGCTGAACGTCAAGCTTTTGCGGGATATTCGCAAGCAGATCAAAAAATCATCCCCCGAGACCGCCGTGATCGGCGAGGTGTGGGAGGATGCCAGCAATAAGATCGCCTATGATAAGCGCCGTCACTACTTCCGCGGGTGCGAGCTGGATTCGGTGATGAACTATCCGCTCAAAAACGCCATCGTGCATTATTTGCTGCATGGCGAGGCAGAGGAGTTTTCACGCGTTACCCGCACCGTTTATTCGCATTATCCGCGCTTTGTCAGTGAGGCGCTGATGAACCTGCTTGGCACGCACGATACCGAGCGTATTTTGACCGTGCTTGGCGGGCGCGATCTTTCCGGCCTCTCGTATGAGGAAATGAAAGCCGTCCGCCTGACACCGGCAGAAAGCGAACAGGCCGAGCAACGCTTGCGCATGGCATGGTCGCTTCTTTCGGTGATGCCCGGTATTCCTTGCATCTATTACGGTGACGAGGCAGGCATGGAGGGGGCAAAGGATCCCTTCAACCGCCGTACCTATCCGTGGGGGCGGGAAAATGAGGCAATTTTGTCCTTCTACCGGCAGACCGGTGAGATCCGTACCGCCGCCGCTGACGTGCTGACGCACGGGTATTACCGTGTTTTGGCAGCAAAAGGCCCGCTTTTGCTTATCGAGCGGGATGCGGGCGAGAACGGGAAGATCCTCTATATGGCCAATAGCGGCGCCGAGAGTGTGAGCTATCCGCTTTCCGGCTGCTACCGCGATTTGTATACCGATGAAACCGTGACGGGGGACGTGTACCTCCCGCCGCTTTCCTTCCGCTTGCTGCGGTTGGTTGACCAATAAAAAAAGATAAAAGCCGCCGTTGCTATACGGCGGCTTTGCTGTTTTACAAAAGTGTTGACAAAATGTGAAGAATGTGTTATAATAAAATGTCCATATTTCTGTACATAACGGAGGATAACGCAAAGCCATGGAAGAACAGATCACAGGCTCAAGTGCAACCGCGACAGAAGAATTAACCGGTACCCCCGAAGCAAAGGAAATAGCACAGGAAGCAGAAGTAAAGAAAAGCAAGAAAAAGGACAAAAAGAAAAAGCGCCGCCGCCGTCTTGGTGACCGCGCAGACGGCCGCAAGCTGCGCACGCTGGAGCCGGCCGCGCGTATTTCGCCGTATATCATGAAGATCCGTTCGGATTCGCAAAACCACTTTGAGGACGAGATCGACATTACCGATATAGAGCCTTATATTCGTGAGCTGCGTGCCCGTGGGTATAAGAATATCGGTCTTTTGCATATTTTAATTGCCGCCTACGTGCGCACGGTATCGCAGCGTCCCGGCATTAACCGTTTTATTGCCGGCAACAAGGTCTTTGCCCGCAACAATATTGAGGTGGTTATGACCATCAAAAAGAAGATGTCTACCACCGCGCCGGATACCACCATGAAGTGCGTATTTGAGCCGACCGATACCGTTTTTGATATCTATGAAAAATGGAACGCCGTCGCCCTGGCGGCCATTGGAGACGGCTCGGACACCAGCTTTGATAAGACGGCCAAGCTGGTCAACCTTATTCCCGGCTTTTTGATGAAGTTTGCCATCAATTTCCTGCGCGGCTTAGATTATATCGGCCTCCTGCCACGCGCCCTGACCAAGGTAAGCCCGTTCCACGGCTCTATGGTCATTACCAGCATGGGCTCGCTCGGAATCGGCCCTATTTATCATCACCTCTATGACTTTGGCAATCTCCCCATCTTCCTCTCCTACGGTAAAAAGTACACGAGATATATTATAGATGAAGAAGGGAACGCCCATAAGCGTCATTTTGTCGGCCTCCGTGTGGTGACGGACGAGCGTATTTGCGACGGCTACTACTACGCCTCTGCATTCAAAAATCTGCTGCACATCATCAAAAACCCCCGTTGCCTGGAAACTCCGCCCGAAACCGTGGTGGAGGATATTGATTAAACCGCATATGAACAGCCCCCCCGCCGTGTCTTAGACACGGCGGGGGGGATTCCCTGTAATTATAACGTATTATTCATCCAATTCATATGGTTCGTTTTCGTATTCCCATTCGGTAAAGTGAACGCGGTCACGCAGCATCCTGTTGCCGTCTGCAAAGTTGATCGTCAGCCAGTCTTCGGTCGTACCGGTGTAGAAGACCTGGCGGAGATTAAAACAAATGTTAAACGCTTTTTCCTCTATATTCTTAATGCCGTATCCGAGGGTAATGGCATTCAGTTTGCGGCAGCCCTCAAATGCGTTTTTTGTGATTGTTTCTAATGTTCCTGGAATGTACAATTCTTCGATTGACCGGCAATTGTAGAATGCATATTCACCAAGTTTCTCTAGCGCACTGGGCATACGAACAAAAGTCAGTACAGCGCACTCAGAAAACGCATATGTGCCAATTGAAGTTATCGTATCGGGAATACGAATGCTGTATATTAGCATATTTTGAAATGCGGCATCTCCAATTGCCGTAACAGTAAACCCATAAATGCTGGTAGGAATAGTAATATACGCGTTCGCACCAACCACTCCGGTGATTGTGCAAGTTTCACCATCACTATTTACTACATAAGAAAACTGAAGATCTGTAAAAATCGTTGGATCTTGCCGCCAGCTATAACCACAATAGGCATTTATCAACTCAACATTTTGCGTTGCGTTTGTTCCGAAAGGCAACATAATAGGGGAAGAAGAAGCAACATACCAGCCCAACGTATTGTCAAAGGTTACACTTGCAAGACTCGTGCAGCCGTCAAACGCATAGCTACCAATGCTAGTGACACTATCGGGAATAGTGATGCTACTGAGGCTTGTACAATCGGAGAACGCAGAGGAACCAATGCTGGCAACACTATCGGGGATGATGATGCTGCTGAGGCTCGTGCAGCCGTCGAACGCATAGTCACCAATGCTGGTAATGCTATCGGGGATGGTGATGCTGCTGAGGCTCGTGCAACTGCGGAACGCATACCGCTCAATGCTTGTCACACT
Source organism: Eubacteriales bacterium (assembly GCA_045543015.1). Lineage (GTDB taxonomy): Bacteria > Bacillota > Clostridia > Oscillospirales > CAG-272 > UBA1740. The sequence continues at coordinate 45,226 of JAZQLY010000002.1, read as the reverse complement.
ATCGGGGATGGTGATGCTGGTAATGCTATCGCAAGAAGAATAAAATGCCCCCTCTTGAATAGACATACCACTGTTAATAATGACAGTTTTCAAAGAAGACGGAATCGGCCAACTGATGTTTTCTCGATACGGTCTTCCACCAAAAAAATAACCAAAATAAGTGTCACGCATTGGCAAGGTTACGCTTGTCAGATTGTTACAACCAAAAAGAATAGCGCTGCCAATATTTATAACGTTATCGGGAATGACGATGCTTTCCAAGCTCTTACAGTCATAGAATGCAAAGCTATCAATACTAGTGACGCTATTGGGAATAGTAATGCTCTTTAAACTTTCGCAATCCATAAACGCACAGTTGCCAATATTGGTAATGCTGTTGGGAATGGTGATGTTTATTAGGTCATAACAACCTTCAAAAGCACAGTTGCCAATAATAGTTACACTACCATCTGAAGGAATGGTGCTGTTTTTACATCCTGTAATCAATTCCTTGGTCGCTGTTTTAATAATGCAATTTCCATTGCTATGATATACGGTATTCCCGGGAGATACGGTTATGCTTGAAAGGCTCCGGCAATAGGAAAAAGCGCCAACGCCAATTTCGGTAACGCTTTTGGGGATGGTGATGCTGCATAGGCGTAAGCAGCCATCGAACGCACCGCCACCAATGCTGGTAACACTATCCGGGATAGTGAGGCTTGTTAAGTTTACGCATCCGAAGAACGCTAATTCACCAATGCTTATAACATTGTCAGGAATGATAACACCTGTTAAATCACCGCAAAGGTGAAACGCGCGATCGCCAATAGCTGTTACTTTATAACCGTCAATGCTATCAGAAATATAAATCTCCGTATCCGTGCAAGTTCCCATGCCGGTGATGGTACAGGTTGTGCCATCGTCATTTACAGTATAAGCAAGCCCGTTAGATTTTCCTGTCGCGGGAACAAAATTATCCTTATAGCTATCGCCGCATATGCTACAGGTGTGTTCTGTATATCCTTGCTCGGTCTTGGTGGGGAAAACAATGATTTCGGTATAACTATGCGTGGTGGTCGGAATCGGCTCGGTCTTGATAGTCGTGCCGCAAATGGTACAAGTCTGCTTTTTGCTGCCTTCTTCGGTGCAAGTAGGATCACTGGTGGTCTGCCACTCGCTTGGCGTATGGTCGAGCGTGGAGATTGGCTCATCTTTCATTTTTGTACCGCAGACCTTGCAAGAATAACTCTTGCTGCCTACTTCGGTACAGGTCGGCTCTTTGATGGTAGTCCACTCTCCGGGGGTGTGGCCTTTTGCTGGGATGGCTTCATTGTCAATTGCCTCGTCGCAGACGGTACAAGAAGAGGACTTGCTACCTTCTTCGGTACAAGTTGGCTTTTTGGTAGTTGTCCACTCTCCGGGGGTGTGGCCTTTTGCTGGGATGGCTTTATTGTCAATTACCTCGTCACAGACGGTACAAGAAGAGGACTTGCTACCTTCTTCTGTACAAGTCGGCTCCTTGATGGTCGTCCACTCTCCGGGGATGTGATCTGTCGAGTTTACCTCACGGCTTTCCTTGCTATCGCACACGGAGCAGGTGCGTGTCTCCTCGCCTTTATCCTTACAGGTAGGGGGGGTAGTTGCTGCCCATTCGCCATAAGCGTGGGCTATCAATGCAATCTCGCGTGTTTCCTTGTTCTCACAGATAGAACAAATGCGCGTTTCTTCACCCTTGTTATTGCAAGTGGCAACTTTTGTGATTGTCCACTCACCAAAGGTGTGATTTGTACATTCTGTTTTAACGGGCGTGTTGTCCGGCGCGGGCGGTTGTTGTTGGTCGCACGCCGTTAGAACAAATGTGCACAGAACCGTTAATGTGGCGCAGAGTACGATTAGAAACTTTTTCATAATATTCTCCTTGGAAAATAATTCAACAAATTAATTATATCACAACAGAATTAGCAATGCAAGGAAAATGCAAAATTCGTTGAAATTTCTATTTTCAAGCAAATAAAAAAGCCCTGCCGGAGGCGGCAGGGCTATGCTTACACCATTTTGTATTTCAGGCGCATGCTGTCGGCGATCATGGCGATAAATTCGCTATTGGTGGGCTTGCCACGGTTGTTTTGGATGGTGTAGCCGAAGTAGGAATTCAGCACGTCCACGTCTCCGCGATCCCATGCGACCTCAATGGCGTGGCGAATGGCGCGCTCTACGCGTGAGGTGGTTGTGGCGTACCGCTTGGCAACGGAGGGGTACAGAATTTTGGTGACGGAATTGATAATGTCGCTGTCTGCGATCGTCATCAGAATGGCGGTGCGTAAATACTGATACCCCTTGATGTGTGCCGGTACGCCGATCTGGTGGATGATCTTGGTTACTTGCGTTTCCATATCTGCCTCACCGCTGCGCGTGGGTGAGGGGAGGGCCGTCCCCTTGGCGGTGTTGGTGCGCAGCTTGGTAAAAGCGTTCATATGCTCAAACAGGCTGGGCATATCAAAGGGCTTGAGCAAGCAAAGATCTGCCCCTGCGGCGGTGGCCTCTACAAACATATTGGCATTGGCTGCCAGGGAAACGAGAATATAGGTTGGCTTTTGATCGGGCGAGAAGTCAAAAGAGGAGCAGTTGCGAATAACGCCGATCCCATCGATCTTGGCAAGCCAGGCGTCGATAATGGCAATATCCGGGTGGAAATGCCCGATCTTGGAGATCGCCTCCTCGCCGTTGGCGGCCTCCTCGATCAACCGGTAACCCGCCTTGTATAAATTCTCGCGCAAGGCCTTTCGTTCCTCTTTGTCCTGCTCGGCTATCAAAATTTTCGTTGCAAATTCCATTGTTTTTTCTCCTTCTGGTTCTATTCTTATAAAATTTTCTTGCCAATTGGTAAATTTTGGATGCTGGTGTAAGTTTACCATAATTTTCCAAGAAAATCAATAGGTGAGGCCGAAAAATGTTGCACAAATCGAGCCTCACCTATTTGTAAAAAATTACCAAAAATGTTGTAAAACGAGGGGTTTAAGAAGAAAAAACAAGCTGTTTTTGCAGAAAAGGTCGAGCGGTGGAGATTTTTGCGGGGGGTTTACGCCTCAATTTCTTCCGCCGTCATGCGGCGGAGAACGCCGTTATCCATTTTCATGACGCGGTCTGCACGGCGTGCGATCGTCATATCGTGCGTGACCATGACCAGCGTTTGGCCAAACTCCTTTTGCGTGCGCAAGAGCAGTGAAAGCACCTCTTCCGCATTGGTGCGGTCCAGGTTTCCTGTCGGTTCATCGGCAAAGAGGACCTGCGGGCGGTTGATCAACGCACGCGCGATCGATACGCGCTGCTGCTGACCGCCGGACAGCTCGTTTGGCAGGTGGCCTAAGCGATCCTTAATGCCAAGCGCGCCGACGATCTTTTTCAGCGTTTCCTCATAAGAAAATGCCGGCTTGCCACACATCATGGGCGGAATGAGAATGTTCTCTAACGCGGTCAGATGGGGAATCAGGTTATGGCGCTGGTACACAATGCCGATGTACTGCCCACGGAACGTGGCCAGCTCCTCCGGTCGCATTTTGGTGATATCCTGTGAACGGATGCAAATGCTGCCGGAATTGGGACGTGTGAGACCGGCACAGAGGTGGAGCAGGGTGCTTTTTCCGGAGCCGGATGGGCCAATGATGGCGACAAATTCACCATCCTCTACCGTAAAGGTGGCACGGTTGACCGCCGTAATGGTTTCGTCTGACTGGCGAAACAGCTTGATCAGATCATTGACTTCCAATATTGCCATATCAAATACCGTCCTCAACGTTAAAAAATTCCATGGGATCGCCGGTTTGTCTGCGCTTGTAGATCCGATACGGGATGAGCGAGGAGGTCATGCTGCACAGGAACGTGAGGATAAAGCAGATCACAAACGGCAAGGGGGATGCAGTAAGGGGCAGAACGACCGCGCCGGAGATGTGCAGCGCACCAGGCAGCACGTATTGCACCAGCACGTATACCGCCAACACGCAGGCACCGGCGGCAAGCAGCGAGATCGCTGCAATGGGCAGCACAAGCAGGGTGCTTTGCAGGTGAAGCTTGCGGATGCTCTGCATAGGGGCGGAAAGCACACGCAAAATGTTAAACTCCACCGCGCGCTTGCGGTAGAAAAACAGCTGCGAGAAAAACCAAACGAGGGGGATAAACGTCAGCATGGTGGCGGATACGAGAATGGCCAGCCTTTCATAGAGGAACTGCTTTTCCATGCGGTTGGCAAAATACGTGTCCTTGCTCGTGATGCTGATACCGTAGCCGGTTGCGGCCAGGGCGCGGATCTCGTTTTCCATTTGTATATACTGGTCCGGCGTCATATCGTGGTCAACAACGATGTTCAGATCGTTTCTTGCGGCGCTTTTGCCGGTCAGCGCTTCATACAGGTCTGCATGGACGATCAGCGGCGTACCGTCTACGGCGCTGGGGTAATTCGTGATAACGGCGCCTACGGTATACGTCCGGTATTCATATACGACCTGCAGGATCATTTCCTCAAGCAGCGCATTGCCGGAAAGGTTGTTGTTGATCTCGGCATTCTCCGGGGTGGCAATGGGGGTGGCGATCGTGATGGTGTCGCCCACTGCAAGATCAAACACGGTGCGGTTGTTGACCGAGCTGCCGATGGCGACGGTGTTTTCGTCCCTCAATACAGAGGCAAGATCACCCTCTACGGTGTACATGGAGGAAAAGAGATCGATCAGATCCTCGTCCTGCGCGCCGTACATTTTGACGGTGTTGAATACAGAGGTTTCTTTGTCGATCGGGTTGTTCATCACGCCGGAGAGCGGCAGCAGGTCACCCTTTTCCACAGCGCAGAACATGCCGTTTTCCTCCAGTGAGAAGGTGGCGTAATCTTTATACACCCGCTTGACGTGCGGCGTGCTTTGCAGATCCTCGGCAAACGCAGGCGGCACGCCGTTTGGATTGCTGATATCGATATGGAAGGCTGTTTGCGTATCAATGCGGATATCGCGGTTGATGCTGTACAGCTGCGCCAGATACGTGCCGCTGATAAACAGCGCGCAGAGCAGGGCAGAGCTGACAGCCAGTTTTATATAATACCGATGGTAGCGGAGCGTGCTGAGCAATTCGTAGAACCGCGGGAAACGGCGGTGGAGCATATTCACAGAGCGGCGCGGGTGCTTGACGTAATGCGAATTGTCCATGGCTGTTATCAGCGTCAACGGTTCCTTTTGTGCCAGCAGCTTCATTGGCAGGCGCACCGCTAAAAACAGGATCGGAATAACGAGAAGCGGAACCCATATCTGCGTTTTGAGACCGGGCATGAAGGGAACGCCTGCGTTTTGATACAGGAGGGCGCACGCAACGCGTGCAAGGATAAAGGCAGGGATAAGGGATAAAAGGGCGCAAAGTAGCATTTCCCAGAAAGCGGTGCTGCGCAGCCGCCTTCCATTGGCGCCAAACGTTACGTATATGCCGTAGGTAAAACGGTCGTGATGGAGGCGGATACGGTAAATGCGACCAAGAATGGCGGCAGAAAGCAGGGAAAGGAGCAGCAGTGTGAGTGCCATGATCCCGTAATTTTGCCACCAAAGATTTTCAAGCTGGTAAAGCGGGGAAAAATAGAGGGTAGCCGTACCGCCCTCCGGCGCGTATACATCGTGGTACGTGTAGGCAAAGGTGCGGTAGCAGCTTTGAATAGTATCCTTGCGGAAAATGCCATAGATGCCGAAGCGCTTGTTACCGGTCACAAAGCGGATGTACACGTCATAGGTGCTATCCATGCCTTCTACCATATGCTCGGACGTGCTGACCACGTCATAAACGTAATCGTTTGAAAAAACGGTGCGCGGATCGTTGATCAGCGTAAGGGTCTGCCCTTGATTCAAGCCCTTGATGGCCAGGTGGTAATTGTATTCTTTTTCAATGATCGCCTTTTCGTTTTTATAATTGCTGTCAAACCCGAGCGTGACGGAAAACAGCAGCGTTTGGATAAACAGCAAGGCGAGCATGAAGGGGAAAAAATGACGAAAACCGCCAAACACGGTTCGTTTTGCGTTTCGAAAGCTTTCTTGTAAGTAATCGGATATTCGTTGAAACAAGGCTTTTTATCTCCTTTACGGATCAAACATAATTATATTATAATGAATTTTTGCATGCCTGTCAAGCATTTGAGAGCGATGCGCCGGAAAGATGTGAAAAAGTTGTGAAAAAATGCAATTTTTTCGTTTTGTTATTGCAAATTTGACAAAAATGTGATATAATAGAAAATGTGAAAAGTTTGTCATTTTTCACGCGACAACTTTTGATAAAAAATAATTGAGATAGAGGAGAACACAACAATGACCAACAACAAGCAAGTATTGGCCTGGGTTGAGGAGATGAAAGATCTCGTAAAGCCTGACAAGGTTCTGTGGATCGATGGTAGCGAGGCACAGCTGGAAGAGCTGCGTGCCATTGCCGTATCGACCGGCGAGCTGACCAAGCTGAACGAGGAGCTGCTTCCCGGCTGCTATCTGCACAGAACCCGCCCCAACGACGTTGCTCGCGTTGAGGACAGAACCTTCATCTGCACCACCAAGGAAGAGGATGCAGGTCCCACCAACCACTGGCATGACCCCGCCGAGATGTACAAGAAGCTGTACAACATTGCCCGCGGTACCTATCAGGGCAGAACGATGTATATCATCCCGTTCTCCATGGGCCCGATCGGCTCTCCGCTTGCAAAGATCGGTATTGAGATCACCGATTCGATCTACGTTGTACTCAACATGGCCATCATGACCCGCGTAGGTACCAAGGTGCTGGAGACGCTTGGCGACTCTAATGACTGGGTACGCGGCTTCCACGCTTCCTGTGATATCGATCCCGAGAACCGTTATATCTGCCAGTTCCCGGAGGATAATACCATTATTTCCGTTAACTCTGCATACGGCGGTAACGTACTGCTGGGCAAGAAGTGCTTTGCGCTGCGTATCGCCTCCTACCAGGGCTGGAAAGAGGGCTGGATGGCAGAGCATATGCTGATCCTTGGTCTTGAGAACCCGAAGGGTGAGGTCAAGTATGTAGCAGCTGCATTCCCGTCTGCTTGCGGTAAGACCAACCTGGCTATGATGATCCCGCCTAAGTATCTGCGCGATAAGGGTTATAAGATCTGGACGGTTGGTGATGATATCGCTTGGATGCGCATCGGTGCGGATGGCCGCCTCTATGCCATCAACCCGGAGAACGGCTTCTTCGGCGTTGCTCCCGGTACCAACGAGAAGTCGAACTTCAACGCACTGGAGTCCACCAAGAAGAACACCATCTTCACCAACGTTGCACTGAATCTGGATAACAACAACGTTTGGTGGGAAGGCCTGGATAAGAATCCGCCTGAAAACGCTCTGGAGTGGAAGGGCAATCCCTGGAATCCCTCTATGTTCGTGAAGGCTGATAAGAGCACCTATGCCGCTCATCCCAACTCCCGCTTTACCGCTCCTGCTGTCAACTGCCCCTGCATCTCTGAGGAGTTTGACAAGGGTGCCGGCGTTCCGATCTCGGCGATCATCTTCGGTGGCCGCCGTGCAAAGTGCACGCCTCTGGTTTACCAGTCCAAGAGCTGGGAGAACGGTGTGTTCATCGGTTCTGCCATGGCTTCTGAGACCACGGCTGCCGCTGCAGGTGCCGTTGGCGTTGTTCGCCGCGATCCTATGGCTATGCTGCCGTTCTGCGGTTACAACATGGGTGACTATTTCCAGCACTGGCTTGACATGGGCGAGAAGTTGGGTGACAAGGCACCGAAGATCTTTAACGTCAACTGGTTCCGTACCGATGACGAGGGCAACTTCCTGTGGCCCGGCTTTGGCGACAACATGCGCGTGCTGAACTGGATCATCGACCGTTGCGAAGGCAAGGCTGACGCTACCGAGACTGCTATCGGCTTTGTACCGAAGGCAGAGGATATCGACCTGACCGATCTGGATATGGACATGGATACCCTGAAGTCCATTCTGACGGTAGATGCCGAGACCTGGAAGAAGGAAGCTGCCGAGATCGAGGAGCATTACAAGAAGTTTGGTGATAAGCTCCCCGCAGAGCTGAAGAACCAGCTGGCAACGCTGAAAGCAAACCTCGACTAATTTGAATAAAAACAAAAAGGTTTCGATTTTTCGAAACCTTTTTGTTTTTTATAAATGAAGCGTCATGTAATCGAAAGGAATAGGTGCTTTATGGATTTTTAAAAAGCTTTCGTGCGTGCCAATTTTAAAAAATCCATGCTTTTGATATAGATGAATGGCACGCGCATTGTCGCTGCGTACTTGAAGATCAATGACTTCGAAATGGTTATTTCTTGCGAAAGTAATAATTTTTTTCAACAGAATGCTTCCGACGCCCATATCCCAATATTCTTTCAGAACGGAGATGCTGAATTCGCCTCGGTGGCACATGCGCCGTGGCAACCGGTGAATGCTTGCTTCACCTATAATTTTTCCATCGATTTTGGCCAGAAAAAGAGCATCGTCTTGCGAGCCTTCCATGCTTGAAATATATGCGGCTTCTTCTTCACAAGAAAAGGGTAAGCCTTCAGCACCAAAAGACAGATTATCCGTTTCTTCGCCGATCTTTTTAAAATACGTCAGCAATGCGGATGCATCTGAAGAAACGGCATTCTCGATGATTATATCCATCGCTTATCCTTCCTCATCACAGTTTTGGCGGAAAATTTCATATGCCATCATCGTTGTTGCAGAGGCGGCCGAAAGGGAAGCCTTGAATTCGCGCCCGTAGCCGATCTTGACCAAGAGGTCTGCTTTGTCTAACAGCGCACGGGATATCCCGCGTCTTTCGCCACCAACGATCAGCAGGATCGGCTTTTTGAGCGGTGTTTTGTGCAACAAATGCTCGGTCCGTTCATCGGCGCAGGTAACCGTGTATCCTTGCTCGTGGAAAAAATCAGCCGCCAAAAGCGGGTCGGATACGTATACTGGCAGCATCTCTGAGGCACCAGCTGAGGATCGGGCAACAACGCCGGCCGCGCTCAACCAATTGCGTTCGGAAAGAATAATGCCATCCACACCGCACGCATAGAGAGAACGTATTGCATAGCCGAAATTGTATGGGTCCTCGATTCCTTGGATCATGGCATAAAAGCCATTAGGGGAAATGTCAGATGCTGAACAAAGGGCGGGCAGCGTTCTTACGCCGCACTCGGCCAATAGGCCGCCGTGCGAATTACCGATCGCCAGGGCTTCTATCTCTTCGTTGCTTGCCGGCAGAACGGGGAAGTTGTATACCTTGCCCATGGCACGCAGGTAAGAAAGCTCTTTACACAGCTTGTCTTCGCGTTTTTCATCATATAACAGGCGCAAGATACAACGGTCATTATAGCCGTTCTTTTTGCCTTCCAGTAAAGCGCGCAGGGAAGTCATTCCTTCCAAAACAGTAGAATTTTCAAATTTAATATCTTCTTTTTGCATGTAAAAAACAAGCCTTTCATATATTAGAATAACACAAATTTTAATAGGAGAGGCTGTCACCGTTAGGTGCAACCGTATCAAGAGAAGATGATCATCTATCAAAACCCGGGCGAACGATGTGAGGTGTTGGCACAGTATTTGATCGAGCATAAGGCAACAGTACGCCGTGTAGCACAAGTTTTTTCGGTCAGCAAAAGCACCGTACATAAAGACGTAGCAGTGCGATTAAAATACATCAATCCTGCGCTTTTTGAAAGCGCCAAGCAGATCTTGGCTGAAAATAAATCGGAAAGGCATCTGCGCGGCGGGGAAGCAACGAAACAAAAGTATTTAAGCCAACGGGTGGATCATACGCGCTAAACGCTAATCATTAGATTATTAAAATATTAACAAAACGAATGGGGCAATTTTTAAAAGGGGGAAATATGATGTGAGATGGTAGCTGCTAAGCGATGCGCCTGCATTGCTGCTTGCTTGCAATCATCTACTGTATAATGATAACAAATTTAAAGGCATAATACAAGATTAAATAAAAAATTCTGTGTGAAAAAAGCAGAAACTCGAGGAAAACGCCTCTCAACGGGCCATAACAGCCGGGTGAGAGGCATGAAAATATTATTCGTTTGACACGGCTGATTATACAGCCGTGAGACACATATCAGATCTGAAAACATAAATATGGAAGGTAATATAACTCCTCATAACCAGGCAAATATCCCATAAAAAGCGCCGTACCGAGCCCCACTATTGGAAAAGCCCTCCCCTTGATTATACAAAATTTGCATTTTGTATAATCAATGCTCCCGCTATACATTGTAGCACATCTATGCTACTCTGTCAAGGGGTGTTTTTCATTTTGCCTATTTGAGTGTATCGCGTAGTGCCTGTAAGACCGTTTGATCATCCACGCCGAGGGCTTGCGCGATCAACCAGAACTCTACTGCGGAGATCTCGCGCTCACCCCTCTCCATGGTTGAATATCTGGTTGTGATATGCTACTGACAAAAGTCGAGGGAGAGGCATTTTCCTTCGTTTAGGTGAGCGAGGCGTTTTAACGATCTCGGCTTTTTTTCTTTTTTATCTTTTCCAGGCAGCACCCTTTAACCGTTTTTTGATCATCTTTTCTTGATGCTGGACAAATTTATTGAAGGATATGTGTATTTTTTTCAAAAAGCACTTCCCTTTTTTATATATCTGTGTTATAATATAAGAAAACACAGGTCACACCTGTTTACGGAGGACGAAACATGAAATTGCGCGTATTGACTGCCACCAGCAAAGGTAAACTGCTTTCTATTGCAGAGATGCTTGCCAAGAAGGGTCAAGCTGAATATGCAGTAGATGTTATCCCCCCCGCATATTCCTGCGACCGTGAAAGATTGGTTATTCTGGTAGTTTCTGCAGCTGCTAAAATGCCGAATGCATTTACTATCTTCTGCAAGGATCTTGGCCGTGGCAGAACGCAGCACGTTGCCCTGGTCGTAGATGGTAAGAAGGAAAATGCCGAGCCGATCATTGAATGGATCAAGGGCGCCGGCACGCACGTTTGCGACGAGGTTCTGTATATGAACGGCGGTCTTCCCTTCAAGTTCCTGCGCGGTGTAAGCGAAGAGGAAAACGCCGCCGCTGCAGCCTGGCTTGAAAGAATCATGGTTGATATCCAGGGCTAAGATCGTTTGGGTAAAAGAGCGGAAGATTCCGCTCTTTTCCTTTTTGCTTAAAAAAAGAAAAAATTTAAAAAAATTTGCTTTTCCTCTTGCATTTTTGAAATATATGTGGTATAATAATGAGGTCGTGGAGAGATGGCTGAGCTGGTCTAAGGCGCACGACTGGAAATCGTGTAACCGTTGATAGCGGTTCAAGGGTTCGAATCCCTTTCTCTCCGCCAGAAAAACCTCCATCGCAAGCGCGATGGAGGTTTTCTCTTCATTATCGTTCTGTGAGGTTGAAATATGGTTTCTACTGCATTGATCTACCAGGTTGGACTTTTATTTTTGATGCTGATTCCCGGCATTATCATGTCAAAATGCGGACTTTCTACACCCGGTCTTGGCAAGGGACTGGCAAATTTGGTTTTGTACGTTGCCCAGCCCGCCTTGATCGTGGTGGCGTATATCCGTGCCTTTGATCAAGAGATCTTATTTAATGCTATTTGGGTGTTCATTTTTTCTGTTCTTTCTCATTTTCTTTTTGCCGGTGTTGCCTTCCTTTGTTTCCGCAAAGCGGAAGACGGTAAGCAAAAAATCCTGCGCTTTGCTACGATCTTTTCCAACGCTGCGTATATGGGTATTCCGCTGATCGTTGCCGTGCTGGATGCGGAAGCTGCTATTTACGCATCGGTTTATAACATTACCTTCAATCTGTTCCTCTGGTCGCTCGGTGTCATGATCTGCACGGGTGACAAAAAGCAAGCGTCGTTCAAGAGGGTTCTTTTGCACCCGGTAACGATCTCTGCTGCGATCGGTCTTGCCATCTTTTTATTGCCCATTGACACCTATGTACCGACGATTTTAATAGAAGGCATGAACATGCTGAAGGATCTGGTAGCGCCGCTTTCTATGATCATTATTGGTCTGCGCTTGGCGGATCTGAAATTTGCCGGCATCTTCCGTGATCGCTATTTGTATGAGTTCTTATTTGTTCGTATGTTGTTTTTGCCGACTGCCGTGTTCGGGATCATGAAATTGCTATCGCTCTTCCTGCCGGGCATCAATCAGACGGTTATGACGGTCATTCTGGTAACGGCTGCTACGCCTGCCGCAACGGCAACCTCGATGTTTGCTGAAAAATATGACGGTGATGCGACCTATGCAGGCACGCTGGTCTCCATTTCTACGCTGCTTGCCGTATTGACCATGCCGCTCGTTTCCCTGCTTTTGAACGTATAAACGAAAAAAACGAAGCCCTTGGGGCTTCGTTTTTTTTCGTTATCCTTTTACAGCACCTGCCACCACACCGCGAATGATGTGCCGTTGCATGGCGGCGTAGAAAATGATGATAGGAATGATTGCCAATACCAGCATGGCCATCAGCGCCCCCATATCGCGTGAGCCGTAGCCGCCCTGCAGATACTGTACGGCGACGGGAATCGTCCGATACTTGGAGCCGATGACCAAAAGCGGCAGCAAGTAATCGTTCCATATCCACATCGCGTTCAGAACCGCAACGGTGATCGCAATCGGCTTCAGTATTGGGAATATAACGTAAAAGAATCGTTGTGGTGGCGTACAGCCGTCTATTTCTGCCGCCTCTTCAATAGCAAGCGGAATAGATCGTATAAAGCCGCAAAACATAAATACGGATAAGCCTGCACCAAAGCCGAGATAGATCAGAACGATGCCAACCGGATTTTCCAGCCGCAATACGTTTGCAACCTTGGACATGGTAAACATCACCATTTGAAACGGCACGATCATGCTGAACACCAGCGCGTAATATATGATCTTGCTCGCTCTGGTGCGTACACGCACCAGGTACCACGCCGTCATGGAGGTGAACAGCAAAATCGTGAGCACCGAAAAAACCGTAATAAACAAGGAATAACCGAATGCGCTGAAAAAGTTGATCTTCTCAATACCGCTGAAATAGTTTTGCAAGCCTACAAAGGTTCCGGGAGATGGCAGCTGGAACGGCTCTGCCGAGATATAAAACTGTCCCTTGAAGGAGTTCATAAACACGATGATGATCGGCATGAGAAACAAGAGAGTCAGTGCTGCCAGGAAAATGACAAGAAAAGCGTTTTTTACCTTTTTGGACGTTGTCATACGTCTGCCTCCTTGCGGCGCGTCAAGCGCATTTGCAGCAAGGCAACCAGAGCCACCAAAACAAAGAAAATAACGGCTTTTGCTTGCCCTACGCCCTCTTGCCCGATGCTGCCGTAAAACGTGTTGTAAATATCCAGCGCCAGCATTTGCGTCTGCTTAGCCGGTGCGCCGCCGGTCAAGGCGTAGTTCTGGTCAAACATTTTAAACGAGTTGCTGAGCGTTAAAAACGTGCAGATCGTGACGGAAGGCATAACAAGTGGAATGGTGATGTGCTTTAGCGTTTGTCTACCGTTTGCGCCGTCGATCGCTGCTACCTCATGCAGCTCGTGCGGGATGTTCTGCAGGCCGGCAATATAAATGATCATCATATAGCCGATCATCTGCCAATTCATCAACACAACAAGTCCCCAGAAGCCGTATTGTGCGTGATACGTCAGGTCTACCCCGCGGGCCGCCAAAAAGCCGTTGATGATCAGCTGCCAGATATAGCCCAGCACGATGCCACCGATCAGGTTTGGCATGAAAAAGGCCGTTCTGAAAAAATTGGTGCCGCGCAGCCCCTTGGTCAGTAGCAGTGCCAAAAGAAAGGCAAAGACGTTGACAGAGATGACCGAAACGACCGTAAATTTGATGGTAAACCAAAGCGCATTCAAAAAATCACGGTTTCCGGTAAATGCCTTGATATAGTTTGCAATGCCGACGAAACGCGCATCGGTTACCGTTGTAAATTCGGTAAAGGAAAGGCCGACGCCCATGACAAACGGCACAAGAAAGGCGATCACAAACGCGATCAGCGTGGGCAGCAAAAATAACCAAGCGTATTTTCGCAGACTTCTCTGCATCAGGCGATCTCTTCCTTCCATCGTTCAGCAAATAGCGTGACGACATCATTCCATGATTTGGTTCCCTGCGCGTATTGCAGCAGTGCTGCGCCAAAATCCGTTTTAAAGTTCTGGCTTGGGAAGATGGAGAAGATCCACGGAACGGTATACACGTCCTCTTTATTCATCCAGCGGTATACTTCCTTTCCGAGCGGGTCTGACGGCTCCTCTGCTTCCTTGAACGTATCATACGGTGCAATGAAATTCAACTTGTTGGTAACGAGATTTTTTCCGCTATCGCTGGTATACAGCCAGTTGAGGAAGTCCTCTGCCAGTTTTTGCTTTTCTTCACTCGCCTGCGAATTGATGGCAAAATAGTTTTCTGTTCCGACACAAAGTCCCTGCTTCTCTTCCCCCTCGACGCCGATATACAGGGGCAAGAACTTGATGTTTTCTTCCTTTACGCGATTGCCGCTGACCTCACTGATCTGGCTCCATGCCCAGTTGCCGTTTTGCACCATAGCACACTGCCCAAGGGCAAATTCAGCCATCGAATCAGAGACCTGCTTGCTGCCAAGCAGCTTGGGATCGGTTGTAGAATAGTTGATATAAAGATCAAAAAGGTTTTTGAAGTTGTTTCCATAGGTGAACGTGATGCCACTAAGATCGTCCTTGCTGATATCCAATTTCTTCTCCATCAGCTCGTAATAGACAGGCATGTTGGCCAGATGCGTCTGATAACGCCAGTCCTCACCGGATTTTAAAGAGGTGGCGGCAAAGACGCCCTTGATAGCCAGCTGCGCTTTTTTTGCATCCATGTCTTTTACCAGAGAAGATAATTTATCAAATGAGTTGATCTCCTCCATGGACGAGAACGTGGTAGCACGGTCAGAAAGCGCAAAATAGCGGTCTGTGATCTCTTTGTTGTAAATGATACCGTACCCCTCTACCACGGCCGGAAGACCGAAAACACCGCCATCTGAAGCAATGGCAAGCGAGGGATCTGTCAAATGCTTGTAAAGCGTAGTGTCAGAGAGATCCTTGCAGTAGTTTTTCCAAGCGGCGTAGCCAACTACACCGTTGATCTGGAACAAGACCGGCGCATCACTTTTGCTGATCTCGGATTTTAAGGTTTGCTCGTAGGTGCCGGAGGCTGCCGTTACAACGCGCAGATTTACGCCAGTCTCCTCTTTATATTTTTCTGCGATTTCTTGATAAGCACCGGCTGATTCCGGTTTGAAATTCAAAAAATACAGTGTGTTTTCATTACTTTGTGCACACCCGAACAGGGGCAAAAGAAATATGCACAACGTACACAGCAGTAAAACTTTTTTCATAAGCCTTTCTCCTTGTTTTTTTGCAAAAATAGTGTAACACTCAAATAAAAAACGCATACAAAAAAATCCCTGCCAAATTCCGGCAGGGATTTTTGCTCTTATGATTCAAATTGAATTTGTTGCATTTTGATGTCATTTTCGGCAAGCAGGATGCCTGTAGCGGGGATCTTTTTCTTGCGATAACGGTCTGGCGCTTCATATTTTCCGGCAAAGTCTCTGGTGGCAAAGGCGAGGTTTGTCTTCCCTTTTTTCATCGTAAACAGGGTAACGCCACCGGCTGTTTTGGTAGCCATTTCCGGTATGATAGAAGAAGAAAGCAGAATGGCCCTGTGCAGATTGTCTACCATCAGAATGTCAAACGGTTCTTCCTCATAAAATGCCGCTACAACGGGAGAGGCCTTGGAGAAAGCAGACGTGAGCTTTTTGCGCTCGGCATTATAGTTGTCTACCGAAACACGAACGCCCTTTCCGTTCTCAAACAAAAAGACGATGTGATGCTTTTCAGAATAGCCATTAAGTGCTTTGGCAAGAATTGGCCGTTCCCCCTCGTTCATATTGAACCGTGCCGGCAAAAACTCACCCAAAGCAGAGGCCTTCGTCACGTCAAAATCCGAAACCTTGGCTTTGAACACACGGGCTTGATTCGTAAACACAACCAGCTCACCCAGGTTGTCCGTTTCCTCCTCGGAGAGGATGTAGTCCCCGTCCTTCAAGGTCTGCTCATCATTTCCGCGCAAGGATTGCAGCGTGATCTTTTTGAAATAGCCGTCACGCGTTAAGATCAGACGCACGTTGTAATTTTCAATGAAATCCTCTGCGCTGACCGTTACAATGTCCTCGGCACCGATCAACTGCGTTTTTCTCGGCATGCCGTACTTCTTCTTGATCTCCTTCAATTGATCGGCGATCAAAGCCTTTTGCTTCAATTCGTCAGCTAATATCTCTTCCAGACGTGCAATGTCGGCCTGCAGGTTTTCGATCTCCTGCACGCGGTTCAAGATGTATTCACGGTTGAGGTGGCGGAGCTTGATCTCGGCAATATATTCAGCCTGTATTTCGTCTATCGAGAACGCTACCATCAGGTTGGGAACAACGTCCTCCTCCTTCTCCGTATTGCGAACGATGCGTACCGCCTTGTCGATATCCAACAAGATGGTGGCAAGGCCCAGCAGAAGGTGCAGCTTGTCTTTCTTTTTGTCCAGCTCGTAGGTCAGTTCACGGCGCAGACAGGAAAGGCGGAACAGGATCCATTCCCGCAAGATCTCCACTACGCCGATCTGGCGGGGAGTTCCGTTGATCAGTACGTTGAAATTGCAGCTGAAGCTGTCTTCCAGCGAGGTCAGCTTGTATAGCTTTGCCATCAAACGATCCGGGTCTGTCCCGCGGCGCAGCTCTATCGTCATGAGCTTGGAGCCGTTCAGGTCGATCGAGTCACGAACGTCGGTGATCTCCTTCATTTTGCCGGTCTTGACCAGCTCGGTGATCTTTTCAATAATGTCTTCAACCGTTGTGCTGTATGGGATCTGCAGCACCTCAATGCTGTTTTCTTTTGCATTGTACTGGTAACGTGCGCGCACCTTAAGCGTACCGTCGCCGCTTTCAAATACGCGGCGCATGGCCTCGCGGTCATAGATCAAAAGTCCGCCGCCGGGAAAATCCGGAGCCTTGATCAGCTCCATCATTTTGTCCACGGAGGTATTGGGGTTTTTTAATAACGCAATGGTGCCGTCACATATCTCCCCCAGATTGAAGGAGCAAATGCGACATGCCATACCAACGGCAATGCCCAGGTTCGGTGATATCAAAATGTTAGGAAACGTGGTGGGAAGTAGGGTCGGCTCGGTTGTTGTGTTATCATAGTTCGGAACCATGTCTACAGCATTCTTGTCAATTCCCGAAAATAACTCTTGGCAGATAGGAGCGAGCTTGACCTCCGTATAACGAGAAGCGGCATAGGCCATGTTACTGTACTGCTTACCAAAGCTGCCCTTGTAATCCACAAACGGATGCAGCAAGGCCTCACAACCGCTGGTCAGACGGACCAGCGTTTCGTAGATCGCCGCATCACCGTGGGGGTTCAGGTGCATCGTCTGACCAACTACATTGGCACTCTTGGTACGTGCACCGTTCAGCAGTCCCATTTTATACATGGTATAAAGCAGCTTTCTGTGTGAGGGCTTAAAGCCGTCTATATCCGGCAGGGCGCGCGAAACGATCACGCTCATAACGTAGGGCATGTAGTTTTTTTCTATGGTTTCGGTAATGGGCTGCAACGTGATTTCCGCTGTTATCTTTTGCGTTGGGGTTGCATCTGCCTTCTTTTTTCTTGCCATATCCTCATTCCTTACTTATAAATAAACGATGTGATGCGCCGCAGCGCGGATCATGCGATTGTATAGCGCCATGCCAATGTCGTCCGTGGGCGGTAGTGGTGCGTAAATGACATCAAACTGCAGCTTGTCCATCTCCCGCAGCAGATAGAACAGCCGCTGCACCTGCTGCAGGCGGTTTGCCTGGTTGCCCAAAGAAAAACAATGGTCGGCGGGTAACACCCTCTCAAAAAGCGGTCGCTCCTCTTCGTAGCAAAGCAGGCCGATTTTTCCCTCCTGCCGCTGGATGTAAGTCACTATTTGTTCCGTGCTTCCCTTTAACAGGTACAGGGCGGCTTTTGGCGCGTAGTGACGGTATTTCATACCGGGTGAAAGAGCAACCGCCCCCTCGGGCAGCATGCCAAGCACGGCGTCTGCAATATGTATCTCCCCTGCTATGCATGCCAGCATTTCCTTTGTGATCGCACCGGGACGCAGAAGCGTCAGCGTTTCGTCCTCCTCGATCTTTACGATCGTGGATTCCACGCCGATCTCACAGTCTCCGCCGTCCAAGATCATGTCTACGCGGCCGTCCATATCATCCATGACGTGCTTGGCACAGGTGGGCGACGGGCTGCCGGATAGATTGGCAGAAGGAGCGGCAACGGGAATGCCGGCCTCTATCAGCATGGCTCTTGCAACGGGGTGCGCCGGGCAACGGATGGCCACGGTAGAAAGACCGGCCGTTACCGACTTGGGAACGGTGTCCTTTACGGGCATGATAACGGTCAACGGACCGGGCATAAATGCCTCAGCCAATTGGTGATACCGGGGGGATAAAACAGCGTATTTTTCTGCCTCCTTCGGGTCTGCGACATGCACGATCAACGGGTTGTCAGACGGGCGGCCCTTAGCAGCATAAATTTTTTTGGCTGCTTGCGCATCGGTTGCATCCGCTCCAAGGCCGTATACGGTCTCGGTTGGAAAAACCACCAGCTTGCCATTGCGCAAAAGCTCACCCGCACGCTTGAGTGCTTGTTTTTCGGCAGCAGCGTTTACGTCTGTTATGTTAACGATCTCAGTTTTCATTTTCCCCTGCTCTCATTTTTTCGGCTGTATCGGCCGTTATCAAGGCATCAATGATCGCGGCAATGTTGCCGTTCATTATGCTGTCAAGCTGATACAGCGTCAGGCCGATACGGTGATCGGTCACGCGGCTTTGCGGATAATTGTAGGTGCGTATCTTTTCGCTACGGTCGCCGGTTCCCACCTGGCTGCGCCGCGTTGCCGTTACGTCTGCCGTTTGCTTTTCCTGCTCGATCTCATATAGCTTGGCGCGCAGCATTTTCATTGCCTTGTCCCGGTTTTTCATTTGGCTTCGTTCTTCCTGGCAGAATACCACGATACCGGTAGGCTTGTGATAAATACGAATGGCAGATTCAGTCTTGTTGACGTGCTGACCGCCTGCGCCGCTGCTTTTCAGCGTTTCGATTTCTAAATCTGCGGGGTTGATGGTGATCTGCACGTCCTCTACCTCCGGCAGCACCGCTACCGTGACGGTGGAGGTCTGAATGCGTCCTTGTGATTCGGTTTTGGGGACGCGCTGAACGCGATGTACGCCGCTTTCAAACTTCAAGCGGGCGTAAGCCCCCTCTCCGACTACCATAAAAGAGATCTCGCGGTATCCCCCCAGTTCGGTCGCGTTTTCGCTGATGGGCTCCAGCTTCCACCCCTCGTTTGCCGCGTACATGCTGTACATACGGTACAGGTCACTTGCAAAAAGTGCCGCCTCTTCCCCGCCTGCACCGGCACGGATCTCCATGATGACGTTTTTGTCATCATTTTCATCCCGCGGCAGCAGCAGTATTTTCAGCTTGCTTTGCACGTCGGCAAAGGAGGTGCGCAAAACGCTGCATTCCTCCTCCGCCAGCAGACGCATGGCATCGTCAAGCTCGGCATCGTTCGCCAGCTCCTCTGCCTCTGAAAGCTCCTTTTCGATGCGGCAAAAGTCACGAAACGCTTCCACGATCGGCTCCAGCGTTTTTCGCTCCTTCAGCAAGCGGCGCATCCTTTCCGGGTCTGCAATAATATCCTCGGCCGTCAGGTTTTGGTCAATTTCTTCAAAACGGTTTTCTATGCCAACAAGTTTATCGCGCATATTATTTCAAGAACGCACAGAATGCTTCGTGCGTGGTATATACGTCCGCCTTGGAAACGACCTCGTAGGGCGCGTGCATGGAAATAACCGGCACACCCATATCGACCGTATCAATATTCATATTGGCCAAGAACATGGCTACCGTACCGCCACCACCAGCATCTACCTTGCCAAGCTCAGAGGTCTGCCATGCCACGCCGCTTTCTTCAAACATGCGGCGCACTCTTGCAACAAACTCGGCAGAGGCATCACTCGTGCCGCTCTTGCCGCGCGCACCGGTGTACTTCGACATGGTGGTGCCGCAGGAGATCATGGCGCTGTTCTTGCGCTCGTATACGTCAGCAAAATTGGGGTCATACGCGGCATTGACATCGGCCGAGAGGCAGATGGAATTGGCGCGAACCAGGATCGGATTTGCCTTGCGCGAGGCGCAGATCAGATCGATCATATCCTTCAGGAAGCAGTTCTGCATGCCGCTGACACCGGCGCTGCCGACCTCCTCTTTATCTGCGAGGATCGACATAACGGTGTGCTTGGACGGGGTCTCGAAAATGGCAGTCATTTCCGGATAGGCACAAACGCGGTCATCATGGCCGTAGGCGCCGATAAAGGCACGGTCAAAGCCAATATCCCGCGCGCGGAAAGCGGGCACGGCACTCAACTCGGCGCTGATGAAATCTGCCTCCTTGATGCCGTATTTTTCGTTCAGAATGTGCAGAACGTTCAGCTTGATCTTGCTGTCTGCCTTTTCATCAGCAAACGGAACGCCGCCCACCAAAATGTTCAGCGACTCGCCTGCGATGGCAGAAGACATGGGCTTGGACATCTGGTCGTGTGCCAGGTGCGGCAGCAGATCGTTTACATAGAATACCGGATCATTTTCATCCTCACCGATCACAATATCTACGCTTTTTCCGTCTGCGGTCATTACAACGCCGTGCAGGGCGAGCGGGATGGCTGTCCACTGATACTTTTTGATACCGCCGTAATAGTGCGTCTTGAAAAAGCTCATGCCGCTGTCCTCATAAAGCGGGTTCTGCTTCAGATCAAGGCGGGGAGAATCGATATGCGCGGCAAGAATGCGAATGCCGTCCTTTTCAAGATCCTCTTCACCTATGCGGAAAATAAACAGATTCTTGTCTCTGTTGTTATAATACCGGCAATCACCCGGCTTCAATTCCTCGCCAAGCGTGTAGGCCGAAAAGCCGGCGGCCTCTGCCATGGCAATGCCACAGCGCACGGCCTCTCTTTCGGTTTTGGCATCATCCAAAAACTGCTTGTACCCCTCGGCATATGCAAAGATCTTTTCGATCTTTTCAGCATCGTAAGCCTCAAATACGTTTTTCTTCACATAGGAAAGCTCTTCTGCTCTTTCCTGGCCAATTGTTTTTTCGCTCATGTTCTTTCTCCTTTATTTTGAATCGTATCTTATGTTCAATTTTTGCATGACCTTGACGGCCGCCTTGCATATGTCATCGATGTCACCGTTGTTGTAAACGATGATGTCGCAACGCTCCCTGTAATATGTATCAGATGGCTGGGCGCGTAAGCGGCGAAGTGCGGCGTCACGGTCAATGCGATCTCTCTCCATAATGCGCAAAAGTCTTGTCTCCTGCTCGGCAAGAACGCCGACCGTATGATGACACAGCTGATCAAACTCTGCCTCAAACAGAAGTGGAACGTCTAATATGACGAGCGGGACGTTCTGCTTTTTGCAATCTTGTAACCGCTGCTCAAACGCCATGCGCACAAAGCGGTGTGTGATCTCGTTTAGTTGCGCCAGCCGGTCTTTCGCTGCCGGTGTGTTGGCAAAAACGATAGCGGCAAGTGACGGCCGGTTCAAGCTACCGTCTTGGTTAAGAATATCACTGCCGAACGCCTCTGCCAATGCAGCCGTACAGGCCGAGGGGGCGCTGATCAGCTCATGATATAGGCGGTCTGCATCCAGGATCGGTGCTTGGTTCAGTCTGCCAAGATGCTGGCAAAAGAGGCTTTTGCCGCACCCGCTGCCGCCGGTTACACCAATAACGAGCATAGTCTTCCCTCCTTTGCAGAGAAAATACTTACAATATATTATATTACATCCCTTTTCTTTTGTCAAGGAAGAAATAACCAAAGTTTGGGAAAAAGCATAGAATGACAATGAATTTTACAAAAGGAGGTAGGCTTTGTTGAGAGAAATGACAGAGGTGCGAAAAAAGGAAAACTCGTATTTCATTGCGGCAAACGGCTATACCGGCTTCCGTTCGCGATATGATGCGGTTTTTCGTGCTGCCCTGTATACACACGTCTATATCATTAAGGGTGGGCCCGGGACGGGCAAAAACCGCATGATGCAGGAGATCGCGCAAAGGGTAGAAGCGCAAGGCGGGCAGGTGGATTACATTTACTGCTCCTCCGACCCTTCTTCGTTAGACGGTGTTATTTTGAAGAATAAGGATAAAAAAATTGCCGTTCTGGATGGAACGGCCCCCCACACGCGCTGCACGGAGCTGCCCGGCGTTGCGGATGAGCTTGTTAACCTGGGCGCGTTTTGGGATCAGGGATGCCTGAAGGAACAGCGAGACGAGATTATGCGGCTCTGCCAAGAAAAAAGTACCGAATATCAGATGGCCTATCGGTATTTATCCTTGGCGGGGGCTGTAGATAAGCTATTAACAGAGCTGCTTTTTGACTGCGTAGATCATGAAAAAGTGAACAAGAGCATCGGCCGTACCTTGCGGTCCTTGGCGCGCACACGGTTGCCGGGTGAGCAGCTGCGCTATTACGATGCTTGCAGCATGCGTGGCAAGCTTCGCTTTTCTTCGCTGCCTGTTTCCACAGAGATCATATGCGTAGACGATTATTTGTGCAGCGGGCGCTTTTATTTGAACGCCATGCGGGATGCATTGCGGCACGAAAATGCCTGTTCTTACGTTCTTATCCCCTCTTGTTATGATGATGAACGAACGGATGGCATCTATCTGCCGAATGATAACATTGCATTTTTGATAGATCGAGGCGAAAGCAAGCATATCAACATGAAACGCTTTATAAAAAAGAACGAAACCGTTCAACGGCGCCCCGCCTTGCGAAGGCTTACAGCCTTGCATGAACAGTTGACAGATACTGCCGTGGAGCATCTGCAGCATGCGGGAACCTATCATTTCGCTTTGGAGGAGATCTACGGCGGTGCTATGGATTTTGATAAGAAGGAAAAATGCGTGCAAAGCATAACCTGGCGCATTCTCGACCAACTGTTTTGATCTGAAAAGCAGGATCGCGGTTGACAAGCGACCTGTTTTGTGATATGATAGTTTCAGCGTTTTCCATAATGAAAATGCCGGCGACAAGGTCGCCGACATTTTTCGTGTGTCTTATTTCTTGATTGCTTTTACGAGATTTTCGGTATCCGATGCGATCACAAGCTCTTCGTTGGTCGGGATGATGTAAACCTTTACGCGAGAGCCATCCTTGCTCAGACAGGTCGTTTTGACCGGGCGGGAAACGGAATTGTTTGCGTCCTTATCAAACTCAACGCCAAGATACTCCAGGTCGGCGCAAGCCAGCTCACGGATCGAGGCGGTGTTTTCACCAATGCCGGCGGTAAATACGATGGCATCCAAGCCGCCCATAGCAGCCGTATAGGAGCCGATATACTTCTTGATCTGGTAGCCCAGCATGTTCATTGCCAGCTTGGCGCGCTCGTTCCCTGCCTCAATGGCTGCGGTAACGTCGCGGCAGTCGGAAGAAACGCCGGATACACCCAGCAGACCGCATTTTTTGTTCAGATAGGCGTTTACCTCATCGGCGTTCATATTTTCCTTGCTCATGATGAACGGAACGATCGCGGGGTCCATATCACCGCAGCGCGTGCCCATCAAAACGCCGGCAAGAGGCGTAAAGCCCATGGTGGTATCCATTACCTTGCCATCCTTGATGGCGGAAATAGAAGAGCCGTTGCCCAGGTGGCAGGTCACGATCTTGGTCCCCTCCGTCTTGCCGAGGATCTTCAGCATCTCGCCGGATACGTAGCGGTGCGAGGTGCCGTGGAAGCCGTAGCGGCGCAGGGCGTATTTCTCGTACAGATCGTAGGAGATACCATACATATAAGCCTCAGCCGGCATCGTCTGATGGAAGGCAGTATCAAATACCAAAACCTGCGGCGTGTTGGGCATAACGTCCAGGCAGCCGTGAATGCCCTGAATGTGAGCGGGCGTGTGCAGCGGTGCCAGATCGCGACAAAGCTCCAGCTTTGCCAGCACGTCATCGTTCAGCAAAACAGACTCCGAGAAATAAGAGCCGCCATGTACGATGCGGTGACCAACGGCCTCAATCTCATCCATGCTCTTCACACAGCCGTGCTCGGCATCCAGCAATGCCTCTACAACGTACTTCGTGGCAACCGTGTGATTGGCCATGGGAAGCTCTGCCTTATACTCTTTCTTGTTCAGCAGGTTGGTGTGTGCGATCGCACCGATGGTGCTTTCACCGTTGATGCCGATTCTCTCGCACAGACCCTTGGCTACAACAACATTGTTTGCGGTATCAAACAGCTGATACTTCAAGGAGCTGCTGCCCGCGTTTACAACCAAAACGTTCATACAAATCCTCCAAAAATGAATATTTCTTACCGCTATATTATAAAACATTTCTTCCCCAATTGCAAGATTTTTTTCAAAAAAAGGACGTATTAGGAAAAAAAGATGAAAAAACGAAAGATAGCCGCCGTCATTTGTGAATATAACCCTTTTCACGGGGGGCATGAAGCGCTCTTGCGCAGCCTGCGCCTTTCGGAAGGAGAGGACACCGCCATCGTGGCGATCATGAGCGGCAATTTCACACAACGCGGTGAGCCTGCCATGTTCCCCAAACAGATCCGCGCACAATGCGCCCTGCGCGGCGGTGCCGATCTCGTTTTGGAGCTGCCCTTTCCCTATTCCTGCGCAGGGGCGGAGCGGTTTGCCAATGCAGGCGTACATATTGCCGCCGCCCTTGGCTGCGTGGATAGCCTGTTTTTTGGCAGCGAATGCGGCGATATTGCGTCCCTCGCCGCACTTGCTGAAAAATTAGAGTCTCCTGCGTTTGCCTCTGCCTATGAGGCGTTGGCCGAACGCACGGGCTGCGCGGAAAAGATCACGACCGTCTTTAACAATGTGTACGGCACGCCGGACGGTAGGCTGCTGCGCGAACCGAACAACGTGCTGGGGGTAGAATACATTCGTGCCTTGATGCGAAAAAGCAGCAGCATTCGTCCTTTGACCTTTTCGCGCGTTGGTATGCGGCACGATACCACACATGCCGATGCAGGTGAACCGATCAGCTCTGCCAGCGTGGCAAGAGCCGGCTTGCTCCGCCCTGACGAGCGAGAGGGGGTCTTGTCAAAGCTGCCGAAGAATATCGCGCCGATCCTACGCCAGGCGATGGCGGATGGAAGGTTTTTGTCAGCGGATGACAGATGGCTTTCCTATTGCCTTATGTTTTATCGGAATTGCAGTCCGGAGCAGCTTTTGCTTTGCGACGGGATGGCAGGTGGTCTTGGCTTCCGTATTTTGCAAGCAGCACAGGCGTGCGATACGCCTGCTACGTTCTTTGCGTCGCTGCGTTCTAAAAAGCATACCGATGCCTATTTACGCCGTGCGTTGATCTACGGTGTCTTTGGCATCACGCGGGCGCAGCTGAATGCCCCGCCCGCCTATACGCAGATCCTGGCATTCAACGAACGTGGGCGCGAGGTACTGTCCGTCAGCCGGAAAACGGCTACCATTCCCGTTTTCAACCGCCCCTCTGCGATCAATGCGCTTCCGTGGGAAGAGCAGGCTTCCGTTCGTGCCGATTCTGTTTATTGCGCCTTGTTAGAACGCCCTTCCCGCCCGAGCGACGAGTTTCGATACAGCCCGTACCGCGAAACGGCAGAAAAGTTGTCGACATCTTCTGTTGGACAAACTATTGACATTTTGGAAAAAATATAGTATCATATTCTTACAAACGTTTGAAGCCACACGGAAAGGAGTACTCACATGGCAGAGACTACGATCGGAATCAAGGGTAAATTTTTGGAATATAAAGGTAAGCCCCTTGTTCGACAGGATAACGAATTGTATTACGGCAACATGTCTGACAAGTTTATTCTCTTTATGATGATCATGAATTACAAAGAGGACAGCAAGCTCCATGCAAAGGTTCCCGGCAAGGTAATGGTACAGATCTTACCCACCAACGGCAGCCAGAAGGTAGAAAAGCAAGGCATGGCAGATGGACTTTATGAGGCGCTGGATCTCGGCAGCGCATGGCTGGAGCGCGCAAATCGCGTATAAACCGAGAAAAAACAAAATAGCGGTTTTATAACCCAAGGAGGTATCCAATGAAGTCGCTGAACAAAAAAGCGGCTTACAGATGCGCGACGGGTATATTGTCTGCAATTTTAGTAGTAGCATCCTTAAGCATGTCAGGCTGCTCACTTCGATCTCTCATTTTTGACCGTGACCAGAAAGTTGATGACGAAACGATCATTCAACCGGAAGATACCGACGCCGGAAATTCACAAAAGCCACCGTCAGATGAAGAGATCAAAGAGGACAAGCCAAGCATGCCGCTTTACTACAATCCGCTAACAGGGCTGGCGTCTGAGATCGATCTGTCTCTCGTCCGCCCTGTTGCTGTTTGTTTGGGAGACACAAACGAAGCAATGTCAGCTGCCGGCCTCGGTCAATCAGAAATTTTGATAGAGGCGCCGGCAGAAAACGGAAAAACGAAATTGACCGCCGTGACCTGTACATATCAAGCCATGTCGCAATTGGGCGCGATCGGCGTGTCACGCCCGTATCTGCTCTCATTCTCCTCCTCACTTGGCGCAGTTTCTGTGTGTGCAGGGTCAAGTGACCAGTTGCTTGGCTCGGCAGCGGAATACGCTTTCCCCGTAATCGATTACGCAAAAGAGGGGCTTTCTACCGTTTTCTACCGAACCGAGGACTTTCCGGACAAGCTGTTTACCTCCGGCACCCGTTTGATCGGCGCCCTGGAGAATTTTGAAAAAAGCAGTGCTTCCCTGCCATGTGAATTTTTACCCTACGGCACGTCTTCTGTTGTAGGAGACAAGCCGGCCAGCGGCGTTGTGATTCCATATGCCATCAACCAGGTAACGCAATTCTCCTATGATAAAACAAAGCAGATCTATATTTGTTCAAAAAACGCAACACCCCAGGAGGGCGAAGCAGCAGAGCCGCTTTCCTTTACAAATCTGTTGCTGTTGACCTGCGAGAGTGCCATTCACAATAAGGTAACCGGCACGGTTTTTGAATTGAACACCGAAAACGGAGGCCGCGGTCAATACATTTCAAACGGCACGTGCATTGATGTCCAGTGGTCGAGAAGTGATAGCGGTGCTTTGCAGATCACCGATCTCAACGGTGATCCCATCCTGATGAACCGTGGAAAGACCTATATCGGGCTTTTGGATCTGGCAAATCAGGATTCCCTGTTGATCATCAAATAAAACAAAAAAGGCAGAGAAAACTCTCTGCCTTTTTTGTTTTAAAGCAATTGATAGATTTTCCCAGCCTCGGTATCCTGCTCGATCCGTTGGCCGTTAAGCCGGATAGAAAGGCGTTGACCGAGGAGCGAACGAACGGAGACCTTTGTTAATTTGCCGTTCTGCCATGCGGCATCAATGATAAAGCCACCGCGTGCGCGGAAGCCGCAGAACGAGCCGGTTTTCCATTGTGAGGGCAATGCGGGAAGTATGGCGATGCATTCCTCGTGGCTCTGCATCAGCAGCTCGGCTATGCCGGCCGTTGCGCCGTGGTTCCCATCCATTTGGAAAAAGACGGTGGGGTGGTGATCAAAGAGGTTACGATAGGTACCCTTTTGGAACAGATTGCGCAGCATGACGTGCGCCTGATCACCCTTCAGGAGACGCGCATAGAAGCAAATGAGCCATGCATTGCTCCAGCCTGTGTGGCCGCCGCCGTTTTCAAGACGCCGCTGCAGCGAAACAGCTGCCGCATCAAACAGCGCGGGTGTTTTTTCCTTGGTGATCGCGGCTGCAGGATACAGGCCATACAGGTGAGACATGTGGCGATGGCCAGGCTCCGGCTCGTCATAATCCTCTTGCCATTCCATGATCTGCCCGTGGCGGCCGATCGAGATCGGCGGCAGCTTGGCGCGGGCGGCACGCCACTTTTCGATCAGCTCACTATCCGTACCCAGCCGCTCGGCGCAGGCGATCGCATTGTCAAACAGCTCGGCAATGATCGTGTTGTCCATCGTAGGGCCTGCACACATGGCAATAGCTTCTCCGCTCGCGGGGTCAAAATAGCGGTTCTCGGGAGAGTTGGAGGGGGCGGTTACAAGGTAGCCGTTTCGCGGGTCGGTAACCAGAAAATCCAAGAAGAAGATCGCACTTTCGCGAATAAGAGGATAGTATTTTTGCAGGAAGGCAACATCGCCGGTATACAAATAATGCTCAAATATATCGCGGCAGCACCATGCACCGGCGCAAGCAAAGGCACCCCAGGAGGGATGGTTGCCCGGTGCGGTAAAGCCCCATGGGTTGGCAATGGTGTGGGCAACCCAGCCACGGCAGCCGTACTGGATCTCTGCCGTTCTTTTTCCATGCGCGGCAAGGTCTTCGATGTAATCAAAGTAGGGCTGCATGTATTCCGTAAGACCAAGGATCTCGGCATGCCAATACATCATCTGTATATTGATGTTGATATGGAAATCCGCACTCCACGGTGGTGCGCAATCCTTTACCCAAATTCCCTGCAGGTTGGCGGGAAGCTTTCCACGGGAGGAAGACATCAGCAGGTATTTTCCAAAATGAAAATACAGGGCGGTGAAAGAAATATCCTCTTCACCGCGGCTGATAGCCTCCAGCCGTTCATCTGTCGGGATGTCCGAACGGTCCTCACCCTCCAGCTCCAGCACGGCACGCTCCATTACCTCACGGTGGGCGGCAACATGCTCCTTGTAGATCCGGTCAAAGCCGGCCTCACGCGCAGCTTGAATGCGTTCGCGGCATATCTTCTCGGGGTCTTTATCGGTTTTGTATGAGGTGGCCGTTACGGTATAAATATAGACGCGCTTGGCGTGATGGATAAAAATCCCTTTTGATTCGGAATCACCGCCATTCTCGGCGTTGGCATCGGGAGAAACGACGGACACGACCGTACAGAACGAGGACGCGCCCTCTCCGGCAAATGCCCCGCGAGCAACAATGTAGCCGCCATCCTCGCACACAATATTGGCGTTCTGACGGTCAAAACGGATTTTCAGGCTTTCCGGCTCGTCGCATAAAATCTCCGTGGCGGTCACGCCGTATTTTTCAGAGATGAAGTGTCTGCGGCGACGGTTACCAAAGCTTACCGTAGCAACGCCGTCAAAAATATCCAATTCTCTGCGATAGTTATGCGAAGGGACGATCGGTTTGCCGATCATTTGTACAGTCACGTCACCTGCCGTCTGGTAGGTTCCGAACGGCGAATCCGGTGCAATACAACCATCGCTCCCCTTGTTGCATACCAAATACTTGACGCAAAGCTCCTCTGCCTCCTTGACCTTGCCGGCAAACAGCAGCTGTCGCATTTCTTCTAAATGTTCCAGACATTCCGGGTTATCGTTATCGTGCGGATAGCCGGACCACATCGTCTCCTCAAACAACTGAAGCCGCTCGGTCTCCAGACCGCCAAAAACCATCATGCCCAAAGCACCGTTGCCAAGCGGCAGGGCTTCCTCCCAAGCCGCTGCAGGGCGCCGATACCATAGCTTTCTTTCCATATTGTTTATCCTTTCTTGATTCGCAGAGTAACGATCTCAAACGGATCGATCAAAAGATCAACGCTGTTATTAGAAACAGAAATCTCTTTCCCTTCTTCTTCCATCAGGTTGCAGATCTCAGCGGCGCGTACCGGGATACCAAAGGTCACGCGGCACCTCGTGCGCATATTTTTGGCCTCGTACATACGCACGATGAGATCGTTGCCATCCTCGCTCTCCTTGACCGTTTCCACGATCACGTTGTCGCGATCACAGGAGACCATCGAATAGGATTCAGGAAGCTCACCGGTGCCATCCACGCCCTTGCACACCGTCATCGGCAGGTTCAGATTGTACGCGTGGCGCAGCGTGTCTGCGGCGGCAAGGCTGCCACTGTGCGGATAGATGGAATAGGTGAAATCATGCTCCCCCTGATCAGCCACGGGGTTGGGATAGGTGGCGCATTTCAGCAATGTCAGCTTCATCACGCCGTCATGAATGTTGTGGCCGTATTTGCAGTCATTGAGCAGGCTGACGCCGTAGCCGTTATCCGAAAGATCGGCGTATTTGTGCCCGCAAACCTCAAATTTCATAGCATCCCAAGAGGTGTTGGAATGCGTTGGCCGCTCTACCGTGCCAAACTGCACGTCATACGAAGCGTGATCCGTATTGACGTCTACCGGGAACTCTACCTTCAAGAATTGATGCTTTTCGTGCCAATCGAGATGTGTCTCAAAGTCAATACGGTCGATATCCTGATATAGCCAGACCGTTTGCGTGATACGGCTGGACAGATGCGGCCTGACAATGCGAATACCAACACGCGCTCCCTCATCAACCACGTTGACCGATTCGTACGCGCACAAGGGATAAGCCTTGTCTTCGTGATAAGCGCTCATTTCCCAACCATCCCAGTTGTACGGGTAATCCTGGTAAATCACCAAACGGTTGCCGATCTGCCCGGCAGCGATCACTTCTCGGTCATTGCGCTTGTCATACAAGCGGACAATTTCGTAATCCTCGTTGAATTCAATATGGAAGAATGGTGTGTCAATGTGTCTGCCG
The DNA here is from genome assembly GCA_045543015.1 of Eubacteriales bacterium. Taxonomy (GTDB): domain Bacteria; phylum Bacillota; class Clostridia; order Oscillospirales; family CAG-272; genus UBA1740. The sequence goes on along the minus strand of JAZQLY010000002.1, from coordinate 14,615 downwards.
TTGATTATGATACTGTTTTTCTGCTTTTGCAGCGTTACGCATTTGTAGCCCTTGGCCGGAATACCGGAAACGAAGTAGCACGCTCCATCAACGCGGATGACCCCATCGTTCTCAAAGGAGTGTGGATTGAAAACAATGTATTTTCCATCTGCCTTGATTTTTCCTGTGATTGCGGAGGCGGCGGCTGATTTTGCCCTCTCGCCGACCGCCATCACGTTGGCATATATACGGTCACAATCGTCATACACCTCGCGGATGGACGAGCCGGGGATCACGTCGTGAAACTGGTTGGTTAAAATGTCTTCCCAGCCGGCGTGCAGCTCTGCCTTGGGATACGGCAGGCCAGTTAAGACGTTGGCCATGGAGCAAAGCCATTCGGCACTTTGGTAGAGCTGCTCGCTTTTTCTATTCTTGCGTTTATTTTTACCAATACCGGTCAGCGTGCCGCGGTGCAGCTCCAAATACAGCTCGCCATGCCATTTTGGTACGCGCGGGTTGTTTTCGATGCGTCTGCCGAGGCGTGCCAGCGCGCTGCTTGGGAATTCACTCTTTCCGTTCGGGCAGCCGGGAATACCGTATGCGCTGCGGCGAAGCATCTCGATGTGCTCCTTGGTGGGGCCACCGCCGCCGTCGCCATAGCCGTAGGTTAGGATCGCCTCATTGTTCAGATCCTTTTGCTGGTAGCGGTGATAGGTGCCGGCTACCATTTTGGCATCGGTCGTTCCCACATAGGTGGTGTATCGTTCCGGCCCTCTTCCACGGTATTGTTTTTGTGGGGTCAGAAAAAACGAGTTGATTTCCGTGCCGTCAATTCCCTTCCAGCGGAAGGTGTCATAAGGCATCTGGTTACATTCGTTCCAGCTGATCTTGGAGGTGACAAACCAATCCACGCCGCTCTTGCGCAGGATCTGCGGCAGCGCAGCGGAATAACCGAATACATCGGGCAGCCAAAGAACGCGGCTGTCTACGCCAAACTCCTCGCGGAAAAAGCGCTTGCCGTACATCACCTGCCGAACAAGGCTTTCGCCGCTTGTCAGGTTGCAATCGGCTTCTACCCACATTGCGCCTTCTACTTCCCAGCGGCCGGCCGCAACCATCTTCTTGATCTCTTGATAAAGCTCCGGCGCTTCCTCCTTCACGTCCTTATACAGCAAAGCCTGCGAGGACATGAATTTATATTCCGGGTAGCGCTTCATCAATTCGATGACCGTTGAAAAAGAGCGTTGCACCTTTTCTTTTGTTTGTGCCAACGTCCAAAGCCAGGCACAGTCGATGTGTGTGTGGCCAATGCAGATGGTGGTTGCATCCTGCTTGTGACAATACGCTTCGTAAAATTCTGTCTGCATGTACCGTTCTGCAGCTTTTACCGATGCAAAAAATGCGTCCGAAGGAACGGCGCGGAGATCAAGCAGATCAACAGCCCGGCTCAAATGCTCCAGCGTGGTGGCATATGCCAAAGAGTTCGTATCCAAAAACTCCAGAACCTGTAACGGTACCAGAATATCGTAATACAGCTTTTCCACCAGCAGATTGGGCGTATACAAGGAAACGTGTAGCTCTGCATACGGGATGTTCTGGCCGGTATAGGCGTAGATGTAAACGTCAAACTCATCCTTGCCGTCCAAAAGCAGATCCGTGTGATTCGTGTCCAGGCCTTGTTGCATTCTGCCGTCTACATACGCTAAAAACTGCGGATTCAGGCAGGCACGGTCTGTGCGTTCGCTGGCTATACTGAGATGAAGCTCTTCTCCGCGCATTTCCTCCGGGCGCGTAACGTGCATATAAAACCACGCATGACTATCGTTACCGCTGCCCCAGGTGCCGTTCATATCATAGGGGTGAAAATCAGAGAGCGGCGGTGGGCAGTTGCTTGTCTTATACCCGCAAGGGCAGATCAACACGTCATTCACCGCGGCGCGCTGCTTGATTTGCTGTTCTTCCAGTACTTTCAATAAGGTTTTTATTTTTTCAAAAGTAAACTTATATTTCATAAGCTTGCTCCTTATAGCACGTTTACGGTAGATACCGTGGACCAAACGCGCGGATTGTGACCCTTATAGGGCAGAATCTCCTCTTCAAGCTCCGCAATGCTTTCCGATTCCCCATTCAAGAATTTGCGCAATAATCTGCGGCAGGCGATAATTCTCTGGCGCAAGCCACCCAGGCGGAGGTCTTGCACGTCAAACCCGTGCGGCTTGTTTTCTGCTTCCCAGCTCGTGCGGAAATCCTCCCACAGGCGGTCGATCAGCCGCAGCAATTTATCGCAATCGGCAAGGCAGGCGGCAAGGGCTTCTCTGTCACCGGCTTGGTACGCAGTGCGCATGCGGAGACCGAAATCAAATTTCACCTGTAACAGCTTGGTAAGAGAGTGGTAGGTGCGGAATACGTACCCGTATTTTTCGTTCTTCATGCATCGCTTGGTTACGGTGAGAACCTTTTTGAGCCCATCTCTCGTTTTGTCTTCAAAGAATTTTGCATATCTGTCAAGGATACCAAGAAGCGGGTCATTGTAAAGCAGGTTGGTTGCGGGGTTCATGGTATCGTTCAATCTATTCAACAGATCAAGCGCCATAAAATCGTCATATTGCATGTTGGTCAACGCGCCAAAAAAGGCGGGAACCAGATCTCCGTCTGCCTGCTCATACGCAGCAGAAGCGGTGTAGACCAAGCCGGGCAGCAAGGCATACAGCGGGCATTCACTGCCGTTATCTCCCCATATGGTAGCAATCATGTGCTTGACACCGTATTGAATACAGGAAGTAATAGCCGGTGCGGTTGTGAGAATGGTTCGATCATTCGTCGGTGCAAAGCCGTATGTGCGCGACGAGCTGCTTGCAAACCAGATCTTACGGTCAAATTTTTGATGCGAGCGGATCATGATATCGTAAGATTCCTGCTTGCTGTGGTAATAATCCCAATAAACCAGCTCGATATCCTCGGGCAGATTGGCAAACACGCGTTCGGGAATTTCACAGGCCTCGTCTTTTAAATAATACTCACCGTGATTGGCAAGGCGGAAAAACATATCGCTCCACATGCTGGGCTGATAGCCATATCTGCGCGCGATCTCGCAAACACGGTGCAGATGGCGTGCCAGGATGTCAAAACGGTCATGATAGCCGTTTTTATCCAAATACTTACCAAGCCCGACCATGTGTGCTTCGTCCATACCGATAAGGATGCGACGTGAACGCATGCACTCTGCAAAGGTGGCAAACATGCGGTCGATCAGCTCGTACGTCTTCTCTTCCTCGCACAGCATAATATCGTTGCAATCGTGCACCGGTGAATACGTGCTCCAACGGAAGATAGCGTTCAGGTGCGCCAGGGTCTGTATACAAGGCATCAACTCGATACCCAGCTCTGCAGCGTACGCATCCAGCTCTTTCAGCTCTGCCTTGCTGTATCTGCCGCGCAGATAGCCGAAATACGGCTCTCCCTCGATCTCGTAGGTGTCCTCTGTGTACAGCTGGACCATGTTGTAGCCCATCAATGCCAACAGCCGCAAAAATCGCTTGGTATTAGGGATATTTAAAACGGCATTGCGCGAGCAATCGATCATGACGCCAAGCGTGTCAAAGCGGCATTGCTCGGAGTGGGTATAGGCATGTGCCGTTCCCATCTGCTTCAGCACGGTAAGACCGCGTGCCAGATCCGTAGGGCTCTGATAGGTCAAGGTAGCATGCGTGCCGTCACACGCGATATGGATGCCATCTTGCCCTTGCTTGATCTCTACGTTAGCAGGCAGCTCCCAATCCAATTCCTTCAACAAGGCGCTTAACATTTCGTGGTTCATGGTGTGTTCCTCCCAAAGAAAACGTTTTTGTTTCATTGTATCACGCTACGTAGGCGAGGCAACTAATATTTTTCTCTTATCCTTGTATAATTTTATCCTTAAATCGGATTGACGGATGCGATCATTTTCCAAACGCCGGTGTACGGACAAACCTCGGGCAAAATGGTCTCCTCCAGCTCGGGGATGACATCGCACTTGCCTGCCAGATAATCGCAAAGCACCTCGCGGCAACGCTTGATCCGCTGTGCCACGGCACCAAGGCGGATATCTTGTACGTCAAAGCCATGCGGCTTTCTTTCGGCTACCCACTGCTCGTGGAAAACGGTAATGAAGCGCGAAAGCAGACGTAGCATTTTGTCACACTCCGCTACGCAGCTCTGCAAAGCGGCGCGATCCTTTGCCTGATATGCAGTGCGCAAACGAATACCAAAATCGAATTTTACTTGCAGAAGCTCACCAAGTGCCTTTTGGGTACGGAACAAATAGCCGTAACGCTTGTTCCGCACAACGCGCTTCAATGCAGCAATGGCTTCCTCTATTTTTGGCGAAACGACCTCACGGTTCTTTTGGATCATATCGTCATACTGGCCAAGCAGCACGTCATTGTACAGAAAATACTTGGCGGGAGCGGAACCGCGCTCGTTATGCGCATACAGCTTGTTCAGCGAATCAATGGCCATGTAATCATCAAAACGAATGCCGGTCAAGGCGCGGAAGAAGCGCTTGGTGTCCTTCATCGCACCGTGGCCGTAAGCGATCGAGGCCGTATAAGCCAAGGTCGGCAGGACCGAAAGGAGAGAGCATTCTGCGCCGTTATCCCCCCATGCGGTGGTAAAGACGTTGCGGATATCGTTGCGGATGCAGGACTTGGTTGCTTCTGCCGTTGCACCGAGAGAGTTGGTATTGTCAGGGGCAAAGCCACACCAGCACCAAGCACCGCCTGCAAACCACACGTCACGCCCAAACAGCTTGTGTGCGCGGTTCATTTCATCGTAGCTCTTGCGGTCATCGTGGTAATAATCCCAATAAACAAGCGCAATATCTTCGGGCAGATTGGAGAATACGCGTTCCGGAATACGGCACTCCCTGCCATCCAGATAATAATCACCGCCATTGGAAAGGCGGAAGAACATATCGCTCCACATCATCGGATGATAGTTGTATTTCTTGGCGATATCGCAAACGCGGAAGAGGTGCTTTACAATGATATCAAACCGATCCTCAAACCCATTCTGATCCAGATACTTGCCAAGGCCGACCATGTGTGCCTCATCCATGCCGATGTGGATACGGCGAGAACGGAAGCAATCTGAAAGGGTGGAGAACATATGATCGATCAGCTCGTAGGTTCTTTCGTTCCCGCACAGCATGATATCGTCACAGTCGCGGACCGGCCAGTATTCCTTCCAATGGAAGATGGCGGCCAGGTGCGCCAGCGTTTGTATACAAGGGATCACTTCAATGCCCAGCTCTGCGGCATAGGCGTCGATCTCCTTCATCTCCTCACGCGAATACCGACCACGCAGATAGCCGAAATACGGCTCTCCGTCTACCTCATAGGTATCCTCGGTATACAGCTGGACCATGTTGTACCCCATCAATGCCAACAGGCGAAGAACGCGCTTTACCCCATCGAGGTTGAGTATGCCGTTGCGTGAGCAATCGATCATGATGCCAAGCGTATCAAACGCGCATTTTTCATGATAGGAATAAGACTTCCCCTCTCCGTATTGCTTGGCAAGCACAAGACCGCGTGCCAGGTCAACGGGGGAAGCATACGTCAATGTGACCGTATCCCCATTTGAAACAAGAGAGATTCCTTCTCCGCCCTCTCTCAGCACGAGCTTTTCCGGCAATTGCCAATCCAATTCCTTCAGCAGCTGATCCAGTATTGATTTTTTCATAAAAAATCCCTTTCAAAAAAAGTAAAAATAACCATGATTAGTTTACAATATTTGGAGCAAAAAGTCAATAAGTTTTCATACTTATCCACAAAAAAACATATAGTATGGCAAGGAAAGAAAACAAAAAGAGAGGGATCTGCATTATGCCATACGAACCGGAAGGATATCTGATCGGCAAAACGGAAAATCACGAATCGCTTGCTACCGTATCCGCATTAGAACGCGCCTTGGAAAAGCAACAGATTTTGGAATCGACCGCGCTGCTGTGCGACAACACCTTTACCCTGCATTTTGATCTTTGCGGGGTACACGCCATCATGCCGAGCAACGAGGTGCAATACAATTTGCCGGGCGAGGAAACAAAGGATATTGCTATCTTGACACGGGTGGGCAAGCCGACCTGCTTTAAGATCGTTGGCTTTAAACGCGAGAGAGACGGCGCCCTGTGTGCGGTACTGTCTCGCCGTGCGGCACAAATGGAGTGCCGCTATCAATTCATACAAGGGCTGCAGCCCGGTGACATTATCCCGGCACGGGTCACACGGTTAGAGAATTTCGGTGCCTTCGTTGATATCGGCTGCGGCATCATTTCCCTGCTTTCTATTGATTCGATCTCGGTCTCCCGCATTTCTCACCCAAGAGACCGGTTTTCCGCCGGGGATCGCATCTATGTCGTTATCAAGTCCATTGATGAGCATGGCAGGATCTTTGTTTCCCAGCGTGAGCTGCTTGGCACCTGGTTAGAAAACGTATCGCGTTTTTCGGTCGGTCAAACGGTGGCGGGAATCGTTCGAAGTATCGAGACCTACGGCATTTTTGTGGAATTGACACCCAACCTGGCAGGCCTTGCTGAATGGAAGGAAGACGTAGAGGTTGGCGCACAGGCGGCCGTATACATAAAAAGCATGATCCCAGAGAAAATGAAGCTCAAGCTGGTCCTGATCGACCTTCACCGCGGGGCGATAACGCCGCCCCCGCTTACGTATTTTATTGATGCCAAAAAAACGGCGCACATTGACGTGTGGCGTTACTCCCCACCGGGATGCAGCAAAACGGTTGAAACCGTGTTTTAAAGCAAAAAATGGGTGGCTCCGTTGCGAGCCACCCATTTTTTACGAAAAGATACCGAAATAAATAAATACCAAAACACCCAGAGCAACACGGTACCAGCCAAACACCTCAAAGCTGTGCCGCCGCACAAAGTCCATTAAAAACCGAATGCAGAACAGCGAAACGATAAAGGCGATCACCGCGCCAAACAACAGCAGACCGATCTCGTCTCCCGTGCAGGAATATCCGGGCTCACCAGCCACAGAGGCAAGCGTGTATTTCCCTACCTTCAACAGCGAGATGCCGGCCATGATCGGGATCGCCATAAAGAAGGAATATTCGGCAGATGCGCTGCGCGAAATGCCAAGCGTCAACCCACCGAGGATTGTAGAGCCGGACCGAGAAGTGCCGGGCAGGATGGAAAGACACTGAAACAGACCGACAAGCAGTGCGTCCTTCCAGGTAAACTGCTCAATGGAAGAGATGCGGAACGAATTGCTTTTTTTGCGCCGCTCCATCACGATATAGAAAACACCGTACAAAATAAGGGCGGCTGCCACAACGTAAGAGCCGAAATTGGATTGGACTACGTTCTTTTCGATCCAATCGTCCAGCAAAACACCAATAATGCCTGCCGGAATGACGCCTATCAAAACCATCAGCCAAATACGCCAGGTCGCTTTTTTCTCGGAAGTATTTTTTTTCGGAGAAAACGGATTCAGCCGACCGAAGAAATACACGATAACCGCTAAAATGGCGGCAAACTGAATGACGTACAAGAACATGGAGTAAAAGGCCGGGCTCATGGCCTGCAGCGGGATCAGATTCTCAAGCAGGATCATATGCCCCGTGCTGCTGACAGGCAGCCACTCGGTAATTCCCTCCACAACGGCGATCAAAAAAACCTTGATGTATTCCAGAATAAGCATGGCAATTCCTCCTTTTTATTCGGTTGCGGCTCTCAAAATATCACCGGGCTTTACAGCAAACGGCATTTTAAGCGTAAACAGCATCTGCGGGTGCGGTACGCTTTCTATGGCCTCACCCTGCTCGTTTTGCAAATTATCTACAAGGAACGGAACGCCGGTCTTGCCGGGCGTCAGCAGCTCTGCGTGGTCGCCAACGGAAAACTTGTTTCTCTGCTGCAATACGGCCACACCCGTCCTTTCATCGTATGAACGAACGATCGCCAGATATGCATTCTCACGCAAATAACCGGGATAATCGGTAACGTTTGCCTCTTCGGTTGCGCGATCGAAATAATACCCGGTATGATACGGGCGGTGGCTCACACTCTCCAATTCCCTGCGCCACGCAGGATCAAAGACATAATTCCCGGCAGAATAGCGATCCATGGCCATGCGATAGGTATTCGTCACCACGGCGGCATAGTACGCGCTCTTGATGCGCCCCTCGATCTTAAAGCTGTCAATGCCGGATTCCATCAATGCAGGAATATGCTCGATCATGCAGGTATCGCGTGAGCTCATGAAAAACGCCTCGCCGTTCACCTCCTCAATGGAGATCGGCATATCCGGCCGTTTTTCTTCAAACAATTCATAATGCCCGTGCAGGCGGTAATTCCAGCGGCAGGGTTGGGTACACATCCCGCGATTGGCATCTCTGCCGGTAAAGAAATTGGAAAGCAAGCAACGCCCGCTGTACGAAACGCACATAGAGCCGTGAATAAAGGCTTCCAGTTCCACATCCGGCACGGCATCACGGATGCGCTGGATCTCCTCCATCGTCAATTCCCGTGCCAGAACGATGCGCTTTGCCCCCAATGCCTGATAAGCACGGCAGGTTTCTGAGGATACGACGTTCGCTTGCGTTGAGATGTGGATATCTACCTGCGGCAACAGCTCTCGCGCCATGGCCAGAACGCCCAGGTCTGCAATGATCAAGGCGTCTATCGGGATCTCGCGCAGCTCTTGAAAATAGGTACGAAGAAGCGGGTATTCATGCTCACGCGGCATGACGTTGACCGTCAGGTACACGCGAACGTGATGCTCATGCGCAAAAGCCACCGCATCCTTCAGCTCTTCTACCGAAAAATTATCCGCCGCCGCACGCATGCCAAACATCCTGCCGGAAAGATACACGGCATCCGCGCCGTACAGAACGGCGGCAGTCAGCTTTTCAAAATTCCCAGCAGGGGCTAACAGTTCAGCCATCGCTTTCTTCCTTTCGTGTCGCATACAAGGTGATCTCCCACGCCGGCAAGCAGCTTACACGGCGGAGAAAGAATCGATAATTTGGATAAATTTCGTGGATAAACAGCGGCAGATCAAAAAGATCCTCGCTGCGATGATACAAAGAAACAGCCAAAGAGGAACGCCATTTTTGTATCGTGTGGATGCTGCCCTGCAGGGCTTCGTGCTCGGCCCCCTCCACATCGTATTTGATAAAGTCGATCGGCTCGCCGTTTTCAAGTGAATCTACCGTCAGTAGCGGCACGCTCGTCATCTTGTGCTCGTACGAGGATGAAACGAGCGAGGAATTGCGGTTGCCGCTTGTAGAAAAGCTACCAACGCCGCACTCGCTCCACAAGGCGGCAAAATGAGGATCTATGGCTATGCTGATCTGGTCTGCCGCGAATTTACACAGCTTTTTGTGATTTTTTTCATCCGGCTCGACTGCGTAGATCTTTTTCAGGTTGGGAAAATGGCGCATCATCTGCTTTGCCGTGTCGCCGTTGTAGGCACCGCCATCTATGGCAATGCGTATCTGCCCGCACGGCAGGCAGGCAAAATCTTCTGCCTCGGAGGAACAGGCTTCCTTCAAAAAACGGATGTCCCCGGTCAGCTTATACCGCAGAACAGACAGGTAGATGCGTTTGGACAGCTCGTCCTCCAGCAGATCGTAAACGGCTTGAAGCTTGTTAATATTCGCTTTAAAAAAAGCGGCGGTAAAGTCCTGCTCGCCGGCCACCGGCATGTCCGGCAAAAGAAGCGGATACCGGTCTGCCATATCGAATAAAACGTTCATAACATCCGGAATGCGGCTGCCAAAGGATACTAAAACAACGAAGCTGGAAAACTGCTCCTGTATATCAGAAAAGCGGCATACGCGAAAGCCGTGGAATGTCTGCCCACGCACAAAATCATCGCTGGCGAATATAGCGGCGGGCGCCTTGCCGATGCGGGCCAACCGCTCTATCAATTTGTCAGCACCGTTGCCCATGCCATATATCACAAGAGGGCGCGTTTCCTGTGTGAGCGCTTGCCAAACGTCACCGTCAGCTATGAGAGCTTTCAGATCTTGCATTTTTTCCTCCATAACTTGTTTTTTTGGTGACAATCTGTTATAATAAGAGAAAAAAGGAGTTTTTTCTATGGATTGCTTGTTTTGTAAAATTGCCGCAGGTGACATTCCGTCTGATACGGTATACGCTGACGAGAAGATCTTCGCCTTCCGTGATATCAATCCGCAGGCGCCGGTTCACGTTTTGGTGATCCCGCGCGCACACGTTTCGTCTATCGACGAGATCAATGACGGTGCGCAGGAGGACGTTGCCTATCTTCTGACAAAGATCCCCGCCATTGCCAAAAAAGCCGGTCTCACAAACGGTTACCGTGTGATCACCAATTGCGGCGAAGACGGCTGCCAGTCGGTCAAGCATCTGCATTTTCATATTTTGGGCGGCAAAAAGCTGAGCGAAAATATGGGCTAATGAAAAAAACAGCCGTTATAAAATAACGGCGTTTTTTCATTTTGCGGCACAAATGACTCAGATCTTTTCCTTCGTCTTTGCTGCCTTACCAACCCGGTCACGCAGATAGTAGAGCTTCGCGCGGCGAACCTTACCAACGCGGATAACGTCTACCTTTACTACGTTCGGAGAGTGAATCGGGAAGGTCTTCTCTACACCAACACCGTAGGCAATGCGTCTTACGGTAAAGGTCTCGGAAATGCCGCCGTTGCGCTTGGCAATAACGGTACCCTCGAACAACTGGATTCTCTCCTTCTCGCCTTCCTTGATCTTGTTGTGTACCCGTACGGTATCACCGATCTCGAACTTAGGAAGCTCGGGCTTCAACTGCTCATTAACAAAAGCTTGAATCATATCCATGGCATGATTCCTCCTTTTCATACCGAACATTCGTGCAGAGCAATGCAGAGGACTGTTCTCATAATCGTGCTTTTTATGCACCAATGTATTATACCATCTCTTTTTCAAAAAATCAAGTGTTTTTTCAAAAAAATGTTCTTGTATATTCATCTTTTTCATGTTATAATAATATCAGTACGCAATTTCTAACTATATTTTCAGTAAAAGGTGGAGCAACCAATGTCGCAAGATACACATTCTGAAGAAAAAAAAGAAGTTTTATCCCCTGTCGTGCCGGATGAAATCGACGGCTCCGACATCACGGATGACGAGGTGACCCCCGCAGAGATCAAAGCGAAAAGCAACCCGGTGATCGATATTTTTGAATTTTTGGAGCTGTTTATCATTGCCGCTTGCCTGATCATGTTCTTTTTCAGCTTTGTTGCCAGGGTCTGCACGGTAGACGGCCCTTCCATGAACAACACGCTGGAGGACGGTGACAAGCTGATCGTTTCAGACCTGTTTTATACCCCCGCGCAAGGCGATATCGTGGTGTTTCAGGACCTGGATATCAAAAATGCCGCAACCGGCAAGCCGCAGTTTGAAAACGCGATCATCAAGCGTGTGATCGCAACGGGCGGGCAGCAGGTCGTGCTGCACTATCAGGTCGAGGGTGACTTGAACACGGTGACCATTACGGTAGACGGCGAGGTGCTGGATGAGCCGTACCGCTACTATGACAGCGCGCCCACCGCGTGGAAGGATCGCTACACCGGCACCGTTTCCTATACGGTACCGCAGGGGTGCCTGTTCGTGATGGGAGATAATACCTACCATTCGGAGGACAGCCGCGGTGTCTTTGAATTTGTAGAAGAGGAAAAGGTGCTTGGTAAAGCCATTTTCCGTTTGGGCGGGAAGGGCTTCTCTTCCATTTTCAGCAAATTCGGTGTTATTGGATAAGGAGAACATATGCCATCCCAAGTTATACAGTGGTTCCCTGGCCACATGGCCAAAACCCGCCGCTTGATGCAAGAAAATCTCTCGAAGGTCGACGTGCTGATCGAGGTGTTGGATGCAAGAATACCGCACAGCTCGCGTAACCCGGAGATTCACCGCATTGCCGGTCAAAAGCCTATGCTGACGCTGCTGAACAAATCCGGATTGGCTTCACCCGTTGAGACCGACCGGTGGGTCACCTATATGGCCAAGCAAGGCGATTGCGTATTGCCGATCGACTGTGTTGACGGAGACGGCATTAAAAAGATCCCGGACGCTATCCGCCACGTTTTGGCTGAAAAGGTTGACCGTTACCGCGAAAAAGGCATGGAGGGCCGCCGTTTGCGCGCCATGATCGTTGGGATCCCCAACGTTGGAAAATCCTCGCTGATCAACCGCCTGTGCGGCTCCGGCAAGACAAAGGTGGAAAACCGCCCCGGCGTTACCATGACAAAGCAGTGGGTAGGCACAGACATCGGCCTTGATCTGATGGATATGCCGGGCGTGCTTTGGCCAAAATTTGACGATCATCTCGTTGGCGAAAATCTTGCGTTTACCGGTGCGATCAAGGATCAGATATTGGATACGGAAGAGCTGGCCATGCTGCTGTGCGCCCGCTTGAACAGGTTGTGCCCCGCCCTGCTTGCTGCGCGGTATAAGCTGGTACAGGATGAGATCGCCGAGCTTGACGGGTACGATCTGCTCTCGCTGATCGGGCGTAAGCGCGGCATGCTGATCTCCGGTGGCGAGACCGACCTTGGCCGTGCTGCCAACATGCTGCTGGATGAATTTCGTCACGCCGTCATCGGTCGTATCACACTGGAAACGCCGAAAGGATAAGCCATGCCAAATTACAAATTGGAGAGAAAATACAGAGCAGACGGTTATCAAGTCATTTGCGGCGTAGACGAAGCAGGCCGTGGCCCGTTGTCCGGCCCGGTTTTTGCTGCCGCCTGCATCCTGCCGGACGGGCTGGAGATCCCGGCCTTGAATGATTCAAAAAAGCTTACGGCAAAAAAGCGAGAGGCTTTGTTTGATATCATCTGCGAGAAGGCAGTTGCCTACGCCATTGCCTATGCAACACCGGCAGAAATTGACGAGATGAATATTTTGAACGCAGACATGCTGGCGATGCGCCGCGCGATCGAGCAGCTTTCCCCTGCTGCCGATCTGGCCTTGATCGACGGCAATATTGCACGGGACATGCCGATCCCGGCATATCCTATCATCAAGGGCGATGCGCTTTCCTGCTCGATCGCGGCAGCCAGTATTCTTGCCAAGGTGGCAAGAGATCGCATGTGCCTTGAGGATGACCGCATGTATCCGCAATACGGCTTTGCCAAGCATAAAGGATATGGCACGAAGGCACACATGGAGGCCTTGCAAAAATACGGCCCCTGCCCCATACATAGAAAATCCTTTCTGAAATTTTTGGATAAACCGGAATGAAGACAGAAAAAAGACTGCTTGGTGATCTTGGTGAGGATGCTGCCGCGAAATTTCTTCGGAAAAATAAGTATAGAATTCTTGAGCGTAACTATACTTACGGCCCGTACGAGATCGACATCATTGCTGAAAACAAAGAGTTTTTCGTCTTTGTGGAAGTGAAAACAAGAACCTACCGCGAAGGAAGCATTGAACGGTTTGGCCGTGCGTGCGAAGCGGTTGACCGCGCCAAGCGGCACAGCCTTTTGGCCGCCGCCCGTGGATATTGCAGCCAAAATGCCTGCAAAAAGAAAATACGTATGGACGTCATAGAGGTCTATTATCAGGACACAACGCCACCAACCCTACATACCCTACACCACATGCCGGATGCTTTTCGCTTTGAATAAGGAGAACGTATGAACCTTGTAGATTTACATTGCGATACCCCCTATCGCATATACGATCAAAAGCTGCCCTTTGATGATGACAGACTACAGGTCTCCTCGCGGAGATTATTTGCCTTTGATAACGTGACGCAGGTCTTTGCCTTCTGGTGTGATAAGCGCCTGTCTGACCAAGATGCCTATGCGGCTTTTTGGGATATGCGCCGTGCTTTTTCAGAGGCATTGGAGGAGGCACATCTCCCCCCGCAGTTTACTTATCACATTGCTGTAGAGGATGCACGCTTGCTTTGTGGGAATATTGAGCGGCTTGATATTTTACACGGTGCCGGCGTGCGTATTCTGACCTTGATGTGGCATGGCTCTACCCTGGTAGGCGGCGCCTGTGACACGGACGATCCGCTGATGCCGTTTGGCCACCAGGTCGTGCGCAGATGCTTTGAGATCGGTGTTATACCGGATGTTTCGCATGCCTCGCGCCGTTGCATTGAGGAGATCGCCGACATCGCGGCAAAATACAACAAGCCTTTTATCGCCTCGCATTCCAACGCTTATGCCGTTACCCCGCACAACCGCAACTTGACCGACTGGCATTTCAATCTGGTTAAGGATTCCGGCGGCATTGTTGGCATCAGCATGGCACCGCGCCATCTTTCCAACGGCGAACGCTGCAGCATCGCAGACGTGATCGCACACATCGAGCATTTTTGCTCCTTGGGCGGTGAGGATTGCATTTGTCTTGGCTGCGATTTTGACGGTATTGATTCAACGCCTGCCGGGCTGGAATACGTTGATCGGCTCCCACGGCTTGCCTCTGAAATGTCGCGTCTCGGCTATCGCGACGAGCTGATCAATAAGATCTTCTATGACAATGCACAGCAATTTTTGTTTAAAAATCTGAAATAAAAACTGGGGCAGACTGCCACAGGCAGTCTGCCGGCCGGTTTTTCATTCAGCATTCCTTGGGTTTGAAGGGCGCGCAAACCGTC
>JAZQLY010000001.1:0-46131 GCA_045543015.1 Eubacteriales bacterium | reverse complement strand
CGGCCATTTTGCGGATCTTGGATTGCATAAAAGGGTACCTCCTGAATAAAAAAGATGTGCCACACGAACAAATATCCGTGCAGCACTACTCTTCTCTCAGTACTTCCTACGACGGCATTATCCGTATCAGGTTAAAGGGTTCGGAATCACTTCCGTCTCAGCCGTGAGGCACCCCCGACGTGATTATTCAGTTCTGTGGCGGTCTTTATTGTAGCACATCCTGCAAAATTTGTCAAGAGAAATGTGTCAATGCTCTTTAATTTTTTCCAAAAATGTGCTACAATACAGAAAAAAGGAATGAAAGGGGAGGCCTATGGGTATCTGTTATATCGTCGGTGCCGGGGATTGCACCGAGACCGTTTGTAAAAAAACAGGAGACCTGTTGATCGCGGCGGACGGTGGGGCAGACCACCTGGCCCGCATGGGAATAGTACCCGATCTGCTGCTGGGAGATCTTGATTCGCTTGCCGGCTCTCCTCCTGCCTGCCCCTTGTTGCAATACCCGGCTGAAAAGGATGATACCGACATGGCGCTTGCCGTGGAGGAGGGGGTTTCCCGCGGGTATCGGGAATTTTTGATCTTTGGCGTGCTGGGCGGTGGGCGGCTTGACCACACGCTGGCTGCCGTCAGCCTGCTGCCGGGCTATGCCGCACGCGGCCTGTCGGTCACGCTGGTGGGCGGCGGGCAGCGCGTATGCGCCCTGGCTGCCGGGCAGGAGCGGTGCTTTTCCGGCGGGCAGCACGGTTACCTTTCTCTGCTTGCCGCAGGGGGAGATGCTACCGTCAGCGCACAGGATCTCAAATATACGCTGCAAAACGATCGGCTGCCGGCGTACACCACGCTTGGCATCAGCAATGAATTTTTGCCCGGCCGCGCGGCACGCGTGGCGGTGGAGGATGGCTGCCTGCTGCTTGTCTGGCAGGAGCCGTGGAAGGAGACGGAAGCATGAAGCACTATTCTGCTGTGATCTTTGATCTGGACGGGACGCTGCTGGATACGCTGGACGATCTGGCAGACGCCGTGAATGAGGTCCTGGTCACCTACGGCTACCCTAAAAGAACGCGGGAGGAGGTGCGCCAGTTCGTTGGTAACGGCGTGCGCCTGTTGATGCACCGCGCCCTGCCGGGCGGAGAGGGGAACCCGCAATTTGAGGAGGTGCTTGCCACCTTCCGCACCTATTATGCCTCCCACAGCCAATGCAAGACCGCCCCTTACCCCGGTATCCTTTCGCTGCTTTCCGGGCTGCAGGAGCGCGGCGTGCGCGTGGCAGTGGTCTCCAATAAGTTTGATGCGGCCGTGCGCGATCTGTGTGCGCATTATTTCGGCGGCCTGGTCGAGGTGGCGGTGGGTGAATCGCCGGAGGTGCCGAAAAAGCCCGCCCCCGATACGGTTTACCGTGCCATGCGTTTGCTGGGCGTTGCCCCTGCCGACTGCGTGTACGTTGGTGATTCGGACGTGGATATCCGCACGGCGGAAAACGCCGGCATCCCCTGTATTTCGGTGCTGTGGGGCTTCCGCGACCGTGAGCATCTTTTGGCAAACGGCGCCTCAGCCTTTGCTGAAAGCACCGATGCGCTTGCCGCGCTGCTGTGAGGCATGGCTATGCATGAGGATATCTACCCCTTTCTGCAGGAGGAGGATGCGCCGCTTTCCTTCCTGCTTGCCGGTATTTCCTACTGTGACGGCAGCTATCGCATCAGCCGCCCGTCCTCCTCGCTCTCCTGCGTGGAATATATCCTGTCCGGCACCGGCACGGTGATCCTGGATGGCAAGGCCTATTATCCGGCGGCAGGGGACACCTATTTCCTCCCGCAGGGGCATGACCATCTCTATTATTCCAGCGCGAGCGACCCCTGGGTAAAGATATGGGTGAACTTTTCCGGCCCGCTGGCAGAGGCCATGGCCACCGGCTACGGCATTGCGGAAAAATGCTGTTTTCCCGGCCTCTACACCGGGGATCTGCTGCGGTCTATCGTCCGTATCGCGGAGGAGAAAAAGGCTGACAGCACGCTGTCTGCCTCGCTTTTGATGCACGAGCTGCTCTACCGCATGAGCCGCACGCGTGAAAGCAGCGTGCAAAACAGCACCGCCGTGGCCATGCGTGATTTTTTGGATCTGCATTATACAGAGCCGATCACGGCTGCCTCGGTTGCGGAGGCAGTCGGAAAATCGACCTCGCAGTGCAACCGCCTGTTTTTGCAGGCCTACGGGGAAACGCCGTACAAATACCTGCTTGCGCGGCGCATCTCGCTTGCCCGCATGCTGCTGGAAAGCAGTAGCATGGGCGTGAGAGAGATCGCCTCTCAGCTTTCTTTTTGTGACGAGTATTATTTTTCCAACCTCTTCAAGCAAAAGGTGGGCGTATCGCCGGCGGCCTACCGCTCCGGCAACCGGGCAAGCAAAAAATGAAAAAATTGCCAATATCCTGTTGTAATTTCATAAAATCGTGCTATAATATATAAGTTAAGACAGAAATTTTGGAAGGATAAGCCAGTGAAAAGAGAAGACCTGAGAAATATTGCGATCATCGCCCACGTTGACCACGGTAAGACCACCCTGGTAGACGGTATGCTGAAGCAGGGCGGTGCTTATCATGAAAACCAGGCGGCAGAGGACCGCGTCATGGACTCCAACGCCCTGGAGAGAGAGCGCGGCATCACCATTCTTGCCAAGAATACCGCCATTCATTATAATGATGTGAAGATCAACATCATCGATACCCCCGGCCACGCCGATTTCAGCGGCGAGGTAGAGCGCATTTTAAAGATGGTGAACGGTGTTATTCTGCTGGTCGATGCAGCAGAGGGCCCCATGCCGCAAACGCGCTTTGTGCTGCAGCGCGCCATGGAGCTGAATCACCGCATCATCGTGGTCGTCAATAAGATCGACCGCCCGGATGCCCGCATTGAAGAGGTGGAGGAGGAGGTCCTGGAGCTGTTGATGGATCTTAACGCCACCGACGAGCAGCTGGATTCCCCCATGCTCTTCTGCTGTGGCCGCTCCGGCACGGCATCCCTCTCCCCCTACGAGCAGGGGACCGATCTGCGCCCGCTGTTGGACACCATTTTGGAATATATCCCTGCCCCCGAGGGAGAGGCAGAGGAGCCGCTGCAGCTGCTGGTCTCCTCTATTGATTATAACGAATACGTCGGCCGTATCGGCATTGGCCGTATTGAGCGCGGCACCATCCGCGTGAACCAGGACGTGATGATCGCCAATTACCACGCAGACGGAGCGGCTCGCCGTACCCGCATCGTTTCTCTGCAGCAGTTTGACGGCCTTGGCCGCCGCGCGGTAGAAAGTGCTACCGTGGGCGATATCGTTTGCTTCTCCGGCGCTACCGATATTACCATCGGCGATACGCTGACTGCGCTGGACTGCGTAGAGCCGCTGCCCTTTGTCAAGGTGTCAGAGCCGACGATGGAAATGACCTTCTCGGTCAATGACAGTCCCTTTGCTGGCAAGGAGGGCAAGTTCGTTACCTCCCGCCAGATCCGCGACCGTCTGTATAAGGAGACCCTGAAGGACGTTTCGCTGCGCGTCTCGGACGGTGAAACGACAGACTGCTTCCGCGTGGCCGGCCGCGGCGAGATGCACCTCTCTATTCTGATCGAAAACATGCGCCGTGAGGGCTATGAGATCTGCTGCTCGATGCCGCACGTGCTCTTTAAGCGGATAGACGATAAGCTGCACGAGCCGATGGAACGTGTCTCGATCGACGTGCCGGACGAAGCTGTTGGTGCCGTGGTACAGAAGCTGGGTGCCCGCAAGGGTGAGCTGCTGGAGATGGGCAAGGTAGGCTCGCGTACCAAGATCGAATACGTCATTCCCACCCGCTGCCTCTTTGGTTACCGCAGCGAGTTTTTGACCGATACCAAGGGTGAGGGCGTTATGAACACCCTCTTTGACGGTTACCAGCCCTTCAAGGGTGAGGTGACCACGCGCTATACCGGTTCCCTGATCGCCTCTGAAGCGGGAGAGGCCACCTCCTTCGGTCTCTTCAACGCGCAGGATCGCGGCAATATGTTCATCGGCGTGCAGACCCCCGTTTACGAGGGCATGATCGTTGGTGAATGTCCCAAGCAAGAGGATATCTCGGTCAACGTGTGCAAGAAAAAGCACCTCACCGCCATTCGCTCCAAGGGGGCAGACGAGGCACTGATCCTCACCCCGCCCATCGTCTTCTCGCTCGAGGAGGCGATCGACTATATCGCAGAGGACGAGCTGATCGAGGTGACACCCAAGTCCATTCGCCTGCGGAAAAAGATTTTGGATACGGCCACCCGCCTGAAGGCGCAGGCCGCTGCCCGCCGCGGATGATAAGCGGCCCTATTCTCAAACAAGAAAGGATGCGACCATGAAAACAAAGGGAAGACAGCTGACCACCGCAGACCTGTTTATCGTGTTGCGGCGTGCGCTTTTGTTGATCGTTGCCTGTGCGCTGCTTGGCGGCGCCGCCAGCTATTGGCTGGCAAAGCGCCGTGCCAGCGTGACCTATACGGCATCCTCTGCCGTGTACGTGCAGGCCTCAACCGTCGACATGGAGGTAGGCCCTACCTCCAACGAGATCGCGCTGGCGCGTGCCATGGCACTTTCCTGCTGTGATGCGATCAAAAACGATGCCCTTTGCAATAATATCAAGGCCTATTTCGCACAAAGAGCGGGAGACGGCTGGCCGGATATCTCGCATATCGATAACAATACGTTGAGTGCGATGATCACCGCCACCACGGAGACCAATTCGCAAAACGTTGCGATCACCGTCACGGCAAGTGACGGTCGCCTTGCCATTCTCCTTGCCAATGCCGTGGCTGACGAGATGGAGGCCTCTATGGTCGATATCATCGGCAATTGTATCATCACGCCGGCATCCTGGGCGCAGGTCGCAACCGCTACCTCTACGTTTTCTCCCACGCTTGCCATCGTTGGCGTGCCGGTTGGCGCGTTTGGTGCCTATGCGCTGGTGCTGCTGCTGTATATTCTGGATCCCCGCGTGCGTGACCGCAAGGAGCTTGTTGAGCTGTATGAGGACGAGCTGCCGCTCCTTGGCACGATAGAGGCTGCACAGACATCCGCGCGTTGCCTTTTGACAGAGGACGTTCCCGCCGCAATGCGTGAGGCGTATAACCGTACCCGTGTGAATTTGCTTTCCCGAGTGGATCTGGGCCACGATCGCCTGACAGAGCGGGAGACGCCCGTGATCGGCATCACCACCGCGCTTGAGCGCGAGGGACGCCGCCATCTGGCAGCCAATCTGGCGCTTTCCTTTGCGCAGCTTGGTCTGCGCACGCTGTTGATCGATGCAGACTACCGCGCCGGCGAGGGGCTGGACGCCCTGCTCCACGTGCAAGGGGGAGAGGGCATGGCCGCCGTTGCCGCCGGCAAGCAGGCCGCGCCTGTATGCGTGGGCTCCTCTACGCTGTTTTTCATGCCCCGCGGGAGCATAGCAGGGAACCCGGCTGATTTTGTTGGCAGCCAGTCCTTCTTCTGGGCTGTGAACGAGCTGCGTGCGAATTATGATGCGATCTTCGTTTCGCTGCCGCCCGTTACCGCGTATGCAGATGCGGCTACCGCCGCCCCCGCGCTTGGCGGTGTGGTGCTTGGTGCCGTGCCGGGCGCGGATAAGCGCCGTGATCTTTCCTGCGCGATCGATACGATGAAGAACGTAGGCCTGCCGCTGTACGGCATGGTTGCCTGCGCGGAATAATACACAAGCGCCGCAGAAATTCTGCGGCGCTTGTTGCTTGCATAGCTGATGCAGCGCGAAAAAGGCAAACGCAGTAGCAGGTGCGGGCAAAAATTTACCTTCCATTCATCCTTTTTTTATATCCGTTACCGAAAATGCTTGATTTTGTACGTCGTTTGGTGTACAATGAATATATATGATGATGAGGTGGTGCGCCATGTTCGGCTATGTGAAACCGGTGGCGGCAGAGCTGCTGGTGCGGGAGCATGAGTTTTACCGTGCCCTGTATTGCGGGATCTGCCGTTCTATGCAAAAGAATACGGGCCGGCTTTCTGCCATGGCGCTGACATACGACTCGGTCTTTTACGCGCTGGTGCGCATGATGCTGACGGGGGATACCTGCACCGCCCGCCGTTTTCATTGCGCGGTGCATCCCTGCCGCTGCCGCCAATGCGTAGAAGAAACGCCCACGCTTGCCTTTACCGCCCGCGCCTTTGCCGTGCTGGCCTACGGCCGCGTGAGGGATGAGCAGGCAGACCGCCGCGGCCTTATCCGTATCCCCCTCTTTTTTGCCGCCCGCGTGCTGCGCCGCGCTGCCCGCCGTGCAGCCCTGCCGCAGCTTGGCGAATATATGCAGGCAGAGCTTTCTGCCCTTGCCGCGCTTGAAAAGGAGAAGTGCGCCTCGCTTGATCGGGTGGCCGATTGCTCCGGCCGCATGCTTGCCGCCTTTTTTGAGGAGGGGCTTGCCGGTGAAGCACAGGAGATCGCCCATGACATCGGCTATCACCTTGGCCGCTTTGTGGCCCTGGCCGATGCGGCAGAGGATTACGAAAAGGATAAAAAGAACGGCAATTACAACCCTTACCTGTACATAGGCGACGGTTGCTTTGATGAAGCAGAGCGGCGCGCTGCCTATCACGCGCTGGGCGGAGAGCTGCTTTCGTTAGAGGCGGCCATTCTGCGCCTGCCGCACGAAAGCTATCCGACTGCCGGAAACATTATCAAAAATATTCTTTACCTCGGCCTCCGTGCGCGGATCGATTTTCTTTCGCCGGAGGAGAGGAGAGAGGAACCTGTATGACAAGAGACCCCTATACGGTGCTGGGCGTATCGCCCGGGGCTGATGAAGAAGAGATCAAGGCTGCCTACCGCAAGCTGGCGCGCCGCTACCACCCGGATCACTATGCCGGCGACCCGATTGCTGCCCGCCAGGCAGAGGAAAAGATGAAGGAGATCAACGAGGCGTACGATATCCTGACCAGAAAGGGAAGCACCGGCGGTGCCGCCTCGTTTGCCGACATCCGCCAGAAGATCAACAGCGGCCTGTTTGCCGATGCGGAGCTGCAGCTTGACCGCATGCCGGATGCTGCCCGCACGGCCGAGTGGCATTATCTGAAGTCGATCGTGCTGATGCGCCGTGGCTGGCAAAACGATGCCATGCGCGAGATCGAAACGGCCTGCATGATGGACCCCGCTAATGCGGAATACGCAAGGGCGCGGGATATGATGCAGGGGCGCTTTGCCTCCTTTGGCAATACCTATACGCAGTCACGCAACGGCCGCTACGATCAAGGGCCTGTGCGGCAGGCCGGCGGCTGCTCTACCTGCGATATCTGCACGGGGCTGATGTGTGCCGATTGCTGCTGTGAGAGCATCGGCTTTGATCTGATACGCTGTATCTGATATGAAAAAACAGGTAAACAAACGGCAAAAGGCACTCCGGCACCTGACGCTTTCTGCCATGCTGACCGCCCTTTCGGTGGTGGTCTTATACGTTGGTGCCCTCTTGGACGTGTTTTCCCTGACCGCAGTAGGCATTTCCTCGGTCTTTCTGCTGTTTGCCGTGCGGGAAATGTCGCTTGCCTACAGGCTTTTTATCTATTTTGGCACGGCCATTCTTTCCACCCTCCTGCTGCCAACGCCGGAGTCAGCGGTGCTTTACGTCATTTTTGGCGGGCTGTATCCCTTGGTCAAGTTCCCGCTGGAGCGGGTGCGCCGTCCCTTTTCCCTGCTTGGCAAGCTACTGCTGCTGAATGCTATGGTCACGGTGTCTGAGCTTTGCTCCATCCTTCTGTTCCACCTGCCGCCCATGGTGTGGTATCTCTGGCTCGCCCTGTACATCGTTGCCAACCCTACTTTTTTGCTTTACGATATGCTGCTTGACCGCATGCTGATCTATTATGAGGCGCGCCTGCGGCCGCGCCTGTACCGCTATCTTTAAGCCGCTGAAAGGAAAAACTATGAAGAAAATTGGCTTTGTCTCGCTCGGTTGCTCCAAAAACCTGGTAGATACCGAGGTCATGCTGCACAACCTGCACCGCGCGGGGTATGAGATCACCCCGGATGAAACGGAGGCAGACGTGATCGTGATCAACACCTGCGGCTTTATTGAAAGTGCCAAGCAGGAATCGATCGACAGTATTTTAGATATCGCCTGGCTGAAGGAGAACCGCTCTCTGCAGGGCATCATCGTTACCGGGTGCCTGGCAGAGCGCTACCGTGAGCAGATCTTAGAACAGATGCCGGAGGTAGATGCCCTGGTCGGCGTTGGCAGCCTTTCCCGCATTGCGGAGGCGGTTGCCGCCATTGAGCGCGGTGAACGCGGCTTTTGCGCCTTTGACGATAAGGAGACCGCGCCCCTGGGCGGCGAGCGTATTCTGACCACCCCCTCCTATACCGCCTATCTGAAGGTGGCAGAGGGGTGCGATAACCGCTGCACCTATTGCGCCATCCCCTTGATCCGCGGCCGCTTCCGCTCCCGCCCGATCGAGGATCTGGTTGCCGAGGCCAAGGAGCTGGAGGCGCTTGGCGTCAAGGAGCTGAACATCATCGCCCAGGACACCTCGCGTTACGGGCTGGACTTGTACGGGGAATACCGCCTGGCCGAGCTGGTTCGCCGCCTGACGGCTGAAACGAGCATCCCGTGGCTGCGCCTTCTTTACTGCTATCCCGATAAGATCACCGACGAGCTGATCGACGAGCTGGCAAGCAACGATCGCCTGCTCAAGTACATGGATATCCCCATGCAGCATATCTCCGACCCCATTCTGGCAGCTATGAACCGCCACGGTGACAGCACCCTGATCAAGGATACCGTGCGCCGCCTGCGTGAGCGCGTGCCGGGCATTACCCTGCGCACCACGGCGATCGTCGGCTTCCCCGGTGAGAGCGAGGCAGATTTTGAGCAGCTTTGCGCGTATGTGAAGGAGGCACGGTTTGACCGCTTTGGTGCCTTCCCCTATTCGGCAGAGGAGGATACCCCGGCTGCCGAGCTGCCCGGTCAGATCGATGAGCAGGTCAAGCAGGACCGCTACGATATCCTCATGTCTACCCAGCTGCCCATCAGTATGGCGCATAACGAGGAAAAGGTTGGCAAGACGCTGACCGTGCTGTGCGAGGGCTACGATCCCGTGGCCGGCACGCACTATGGCCGCAGCGAGGCAGATGCCCCGGATATTGACGGCAAGATCTATTTCCGTGCCGGAAAAAGGATCCCGGCAGGCGAGTTTGTGCAAGTAACGGTCACCGAGGCGATGGATTATGACCTCGTGGGTGACGTTGTATAAGGAGGAGCGTACCATGGCAGAAAAAACCAAGCGCGTAAGCGCCCTGAACATTCCCAACATGCTGTCGCTTTTGCGCATGCTGCTCGTGCCCTTTTTCGTATGGGCTGTGCTCTGCATGGATATGGATACACCGCTTGGCAGGGTCATTCCCGCCCTGCTGTTCGCCGTGACCTCGTTTACTGATTTTCTTGACGGCTACATTGCCCGCCGCTATCATCTGATCACCAATTTCGGCAAATTTCTTGATCCGCTTGCCGATAAGTTTATGGTGTTTGCCGCCCTGGTGGTGCTTACCTATCGGTATACTTATCTTTCGGCGGCCTTCGTGTGGGTAACGGTGGTCATCATGTTCCGTGAGCTGGCTGTCACCTCGCTGCGTCTGGTGGCGGCAGGGCAGAGCGGCAAGGTCATTGCCGCGGCCTGGTCCGGCAAGCTCAAGACCGTCTCGCAGATGCTCGGCATCCTGGTCATTATTCTGGAGCCGCTTTGGTTTGGCGTATACGGCGGCGTGCCGTACGCCTCTTACGTTATGATGACGCTCATGGCCTTTACCACTCTGTGGTCGGGCTTTGACTATTTCCGCGCTTATCTTCCCGTTCTGGATCTGAATCAGTGAGGTGACAACGATGTATGCAAGCGAAGTAAAAGAGGCCCTGGCCGCGGCCGGGGAAAAGATCCCTGCGCTGATTGCCGCCCTGCCGGCAGAGCCGCACGCGGCCACGCTGCGGATCCGTGAATACGTCAGAAAGGATATCCGCTTCCACAAGGAGCACGGCCCCATCAACATCGTGGTGGTGGGCGACAGCGTATCCCACGGCTGCGTGGGTGGCGTTTATGGTAACAGCTACGATACCGTTTACCACAACCGCCTGCGGCTGATGATCAACCGCACCTGGCCGGATGTGCCCGTCAATATCATCAACACGGCCGTTGGCGGCGAATATGCCTCCTACGCAAACGAAAATTTTGCGCGAGACGTGCTTGCCTATCACCCTGACCTGGTGATCGTATGCTTTGGCCTCAACGATGTGAACGGGGAAGAGGAGACCTTCCGCCGCGATCTTGGCGGCCTGTTTGACAAATGTAAGGAAAATGGGCTGGACGTGGTCTATCTTTCCCCCAACATGCTCAATACCTACCGCTCACCCCTGACCGCCGAGATCTATTTTGCATACGCGCAAAAAACGGCAGATATGCAAAACGAGGGGCGGATGGATCGGTTCGTGGAGGCCGCACGCGAGGAAGCGCATGCGCGTGCCATCCCGGTGGCGGACGGCTACGCCGTATGGCGTGCCCTGCAGGAGGGCGGGGCAGACATCACGCTGCTGCTGGCAAACTACATCAATCATCCCCTGCGTGAGATGCACGCCCTGTTTGCCGACGTGCTGTTTCAGACGATCTTCTCCTTCCCCTATCAAGGTAGCCGGACAACGGAGGGGGACGGCATGACGGCCGAGGCGAAAAAATAAAATTTTTTTCAATTACCTCTTTACAAATTAGAAAGAGTGTGGTATAATACCTCTGTTCCACCCTGTCCCGGGGTGCGGGTTTCCGGCGCGCCGCAAGGCCATGCGTCGATTCACCCTGCCGCAGCCTGAGATCGTGGGGAATGAAAAATATTTTTTTAGAAAGGTGAAACACCATGCAAAAGGAAATCAAGCAGCAGATCATTGAGCAGTACAAGATGCACGAGGGCGATACCGGTTCTCCCGAGGTGCAGATCGCGGTTCTTACCTACCGCATCAACACCCTGACCGAGCACCTCAAGGCAAACAAGAAGGACCACCACAGCCACAGAGGCCTTCTCCGTATGGTCGGCCACAGAAGAAGCCTGCTGAAGTACCTGCAGGAAAAGGATGTTATGCGTTACCGCGCTATCATCGAGAAGCTGGGTCTGAGAAAGTAAGAAATAACCAAGCGGGGACGAGCCTTTTCGTTCCCGCTTTGGTGCTTTTTTTGAAAACATGTAAAAAGCCGCTGATGAGGAACTAGCAATTCACAACGCGCGCAAGACTTGTGCTTTCGCCCGTTGTCAAATGCTGGTCCTCCGTCATCGGAAAAAAATAGGAGGAACAAGCTATGTTCGAAAATTACAAGGTTTACCACTACACCTACGCAGGGCGTGAGCTGGTCGTTGAGACCGGTAAGGTTGCAGGTCTTGCAAACGGCTCCTGCCTCGTTCGCTATGGTGACACGGCCATCATGTGCTGCGCCACCGCTTCTCCCAAGCCGCGTGACGGTATCGATTTTCTGCCCCTGTCGGTAGATTACGATGAGAAGATGTATGCTGTCGGTAAGATCCCCGGCGGCTTTACCAAGAGAGAGGGCAAGCCCACCGAGAAGGCCATTCTGACCTCCCGCGTGATCGACCGCCCCGTTCGTCCCCTCTTCCCCAAGGATCTGCGTAATGACGTAGCCCTGACGCTGACGGTCATGTCGGTCGACCAGGATTGCTCGCCTGAGATCACCGCTATGATCGGTGCATCCATTGCCCTGTCTATTTCGGATATTCCGTGGAACGGCCCGATCGCCGGTGCCTTTATCGGTATGGTAGACGGCAAGTTTATCGTAAACCCCACCCTTGCCGAGCGCGAAAAGAGCGTGCTGGAGCTGACGGTTGCTGCAAGCGAAAAGAAGGTGGTCATGATCGAGGCAGGCGCCAAGGAAGTATCTGACGAGGATATGTTTGACGCCATCATGCTGGCGCACGAGGAGTGCAAAAAGCTGGTCGCCTTTATCAACACCATCGTTGCCGAGATCGGCAAGCCCAAGTTCAGCTACCCCTCTGGCGAGCTGGATCACGATATGTTTGACGAGATCTTTGCCTACTGCGAGACGGCTGTGATGGAAGCGCTGGATACCGACGATAAGAACGTGCGTGATGCCAAGATGCAGCCCATCCAGGACGATATCGTGGCAAAGTTTGAAGAAAAGTACCCGGATATTGCCGTGGTTCTTCCCGAGCTGATCTACAAGATCCAGAAGAAGATCGTTCGCCGCTGGCTGCTCTGCGATAAGAAGCGTGTTGACGGCCGCCGCATGGACGAGATCCGCCCGCTGGCTGCCGAGGTAGGCGTTCTGCCCCGTACCCACGGTACCGGCCTCTTTACTCGTGGCCAGACCCAGGCTCTGACCATTGCTACCCTTGGCCCGATCAGTGATGCACAGCGCCTCGAGGGCCTGGATACCGAGGACTCCAAGCGCTACATGCACCACTACAACATGCCCGGCTATTCCACCGGTGAAGCCAAGTCTCTGCGCAGCCCCGGCCGCCGCGAGATCGGCCACGGTGCATTGGCAGAGCGCTCGCTGCTGCCGGTTCTTCCCACTGTTGAGGAGTTCCCCTATGCGATCCGTCTGGTGTCCGAGATCCTCTCCTCCAACGGTTCTACCTCCCAGGCCTCCGTTTGCGGCTCTACGCTCGCACTCATGGATGCCGGCGTTCCGATCTCTGCTCCCGTTGCCGGTATCTCCTGCGGTCTGATCACCGCTGAGGATGGCTCCTTCGATACCATGATCGATATCCAGGGCCTTGAGGACTTCTACGGCGACATGGACTTCAAGGTTGCCGGTACGCACAAGGGCATCACCGCCATTCAGATGGGCCTGAAGATCGACGGTCTGACGCCTGAGGTCATTAAGAACGCACTTGAGACCACCCATAAGGGCCGTGATTATATCATCGACGAGATCATTCTCAAGGCCATCCCCGCTCCGCGCGCCGACGTTTCTGAGTATGCGCCCAAGATGATCACCATGAAGATCGCGGTCGATAAGATCCGTGAGGTAATCGGTACCGGCGGTAAGGTCATTCAGAAGATCACCGCAGATACCGGCGCCAAGATCGATATTGAGGATGACGGTTCTATCTTCATCTCCGCTGTCAACCGTGACAGTGCAGATGCAGCCAAGAAGATCATTGACGGTATCGTGTTTGAGCCGGAGGTAGGTGCTACCTACGATGCAACCGTTACCCGCATCATCCCGATCGGCGCATTCGTTGAGTATGCTCCCGGCAAGGAGGGTCTGGTTCATATCTCCAAGCTGCAGCAGCAGCGCACCGAGAAGGTAGAGGACGTGGTAGCCGTTGGCGACCGTGTTCGCGTTAAGTTCCTCGGTATTGATGAGAAGGGCCGTTCCAACCTTTCGATGAAGGATGCTGCCCCGGTAGAAGAATAAGCATTACGTCGGATAGCGTCTTGCGGCGCTATCCGATTTTGTAAAGAAAGGATGCTTTCATGCAGATCGGCCCTTACGCTTTTTCGTATGGATTGAGCCTTGCACCAATGGCAGGGTTTACCGACCATGCCATGCGCGCAGCCTGCCATGCCATGGGCGCGGAATATACCGTTACCGAAATGGTCTCCGCCAAGGCGGTCTGCTATGGGGATAAAAAAACGCCCGCGCTTGCCCGCGTATATGCAGAGGATGGCCCGTGTGCGCTGCAGCTCTTCGGTTCAGAGGAATATTATCTGGCAGAGGCTGCGCGCCGGCTTTTTGCCGGTGCGGCAGGCGGGCTTTTACCGGTCGCCTTTGATATCAACATGGGCTGCCCCGTTCCCAAGGTCGCTGGTAACGGCGAGGGAAGCGCCTTGATGAAGGATCCGTGCCTGGTCGAGCGGCTGGTTGCCGCCGTTGCCAAGGCAACGCCCCTGCCCGTGACGGTCAAGATCCGCTCCGGCTGGGACGGTGCGCACGTCAACGCGCCGGAGGTCGCCCGCGCGGCGGAAAGCGGCGGGGCATCTGCCATCTTCGTGCATGCCCGCACCCGCGCGCAGATGTACAGCGGCCGGGCAGATTACGCGGTCATTGCCGCGGTCAAGCAGGCGGTCTCCGTTCCCGTTGTCGGCAACGGTGACGTGGTTGACGGTGAGAGTGCCTTGCGCCTCTTGCGTGAGACCGGCTGTGACGGAGTGATGGTCGGCCGTGCTGCCGTTGGTAACCCCTTCGTCTTTGCCGAGATCAAGGCGGCCCTGCAAGGGGTGCCATACCGCCGCCCGGGCGGTAAAGAATATTTCCAGGCCGCCATGGCACAGCTTGCCATGCGCGCAGGGGAAAAGGGAGAGGCCGTTGCCGTGCGGGAATCCCGCAAGCAGATGGCCATGTTCGTTCACGGCTTTCCCTCGGCGGCTGCCTGCCGCGCCCGTATTCACGAGGCGGCAACGGTTGCCGAAATGGAAGAATGCCTTTCCGTTTTGTGTAATGAATCAATTCAAGTTTTGGAGGATGTCTGATGCGTGTACTTCATGTATTGATCTCGTCGTTTCTTGCCGGTATCATGATCGCCATTGGCGGCAGCGTGTACCTCTCTGTTGAAAACAAGGTGGCCGGTGCGCTCTTGTTCTCGGTTGGTCTGTTTTCCATTCTCATGTTTCGCCTGCACCTCTATACGGGCAAGATCTGCTACGTTGTTTCCGGTGAGGGGAAGTGGTATCACCGCGTTTTGGAGGTCGTTACCACCCTGGTCGGTAACACCCTTGGCGCGGGCATGACCGGCCTTGTTCTTTCGTATAAGTTTATGGAGACGGCTGCCGGCCCGCTGGCTGAAAAAAAGCTGGCGATCCCGCTTGGCTACGTATTCGCCTATGCCGTGTTCTGCGGTATTCTGATCTACGTGGCGGTAGAGGCGTTCCGCACGGTCAAGGAGGGGGCCTTGAAATCCACCATCGTGTTCCTTTGCGTTTCCGTCTTTATCCTTTCCGGCTTTGAGCATTCCATTGCGGATATTTTCTACTTTTTTGCAGCCCGCTCGCTTGACCTGCCCTCTATCCTCTTTTTGCTGGTCGTCGTGCTTGGTAATACGGTTGGCGGCATTCTGTTTTGCGAGCTGCACCGTGTTTATCGCAACCTGTTGGAAAAAGCAGAATAAGAGTTTTAAAAAGTGTTTTTGCGGCGAAAAAGTAAAAATTTTGTTTTTTGTCACAAAAAGAGCTTTTCCCCTTGACAGAAACGGCGAAAAATTGTATAATAGAGTAGTCCTGCAATAGTAATAAAGTAGGAGGAATATCATGCCCAAATTGGCAGACCTGCACAATCATGCATTGTTCGGCGTTGATGACGGCGCACGAACAAAAGCGATCACAGAGGAAATGCTGGCGATCTCGTATGCAGAGGGTGTGCGTGTTCTATGCCTGACGCCGCATGGTGACCCCATGCGCTTCCCGTATGAGCGGGAGGTCGCATTGGCGCGATATGAGGAGATCAAGCAGCTCTGTCGCGAAAGATACCCGGATCTTACCGTTTATCTCGGTAATGAAATGTTTGGGTACCTGGATAGCGTGAGCACGATGGTTTCCGGGCAGTTTTTTCCACTTGGCAATTCCAACGTGGCTTTGGTAGAGTTTGCAAATGATGTGGACTACCGTGATATGTGCAACGTTTTGCAATCCTACCGCGCTGCCGGTTATCGACCCATGCTGGCACATGCGGAACGGTGCGCCTGTCTTGTCAATGATGTTGCCCGTGTAGACGAGCTGGCAGCCATGCGCGTGCTGATCCAGCTGAACACCTCTGCATTTCGGCATACCGTTTTACCAAGCCGCACGACCCGCTTTGTACGGAGCCTGCTGGACGAGGGAATGGTTACCGTCATCTCTTCGGATGCGCACGGGGTAGCGCAACGCACCCCGCACATGTTATTTGCCTATACCGCCGTAGAGCGGCGCTATGGCAGCAAAGCAGCAGAAAAACTTTTTTATGAAAATCCCGTTCGCATATTGCAAGGGGAATAAAGAAAGGAATGCGTATGAATAATAAGGTTGAAAACGTCATGGTCACAGAAGAAGAGGAGCGGGTGATCGACATTCGCGAGATCGCGAACGTCCTGATCTCCAAGGCTCTTTGGATCATTATCTGCGTGGCTGTTTTTGTTGCCGGTGCCTTTATTTACACCAAGGCCTTTGTCAAGCCGCAGTACAAAACGACCGCTTTCGTTTACGTCAATGACGGAAACATGTCGGCTACCAACAACATTGCAGTGGCAACCTACCTGGCAGAGGACTATGCCAAGACGGTCGTGCTGCCTACCGTGCTGGAAACGGCTATCAATAATTTGGGGCTGGAGATGTCTTACCAGTCTCTTGCCTCCAAGATCAGAGTATCGCTGGAGGAGGAGAGCCGTATCGTAGAGATCTCGGTCACCGACCTGTCGCCCGAGCGCGCGCAGGCGCTTTGCAACGAGGTCTGCCTCGTATCCAAGGATCGGTTTGAGGAAAAGACGTTTGGTGAGCGCGTTTCCCTGTACGAGGAGGCTCGTCTGCCCTCGTCGCCCACCGGCCCCAGCCTGATCACCAATCTTCTGGTGGCTGCGATCGCCGGCTTTGTACTGCCTTGTGCGGTCTTCCTGGCCATTTACATGCTCGATGACCGTATCAAAAATGCAGATGACGTGCAGCACGGCCTGAAGCTCAGCACGCTGGGCGACATTCCGTACCGCAAGGATTAAAGAAAGGGGACTGCTGAAATGGAAGAAAAGATCATCAAAAAAGCACCCCAGGCGAATGGGTATATGCAGATCGAATTAAAGGATTTTACCGTTGGCAGCTATAGCAAGAACGAGGCGTATAAAACGCTGCGTACCAACCTGATGTTCTGTGGCAGTGATAAAAAGGTCATCGCCTTTTCCAGCTGCCTGCCCGCAGAGGGAAAATCCACCACCGTTATGCACCTGGCACGCACGCTGACCGAGATCGGCAAGCGCGTGTTGGTGATCGATGCGGACATGCGCCGCTCGATGGCGGCTGCCCGCTACGGTGTCAGCGGTGTGCAGTACGGCTTAAGCCAGCTGCTCTCCGGTCAGGTGGAAAAGAAGGATGTGATCTGTCAGACGCAGTTCCCCGGCTTCCACATCATTTTTGCCGGCTATTATCCGCCCAACCCGGTCGAGCTGTTGGATAGTGAGCGCTTCCGCTCGTTTGTTGCCGAGGTGCGTGAGGAATACGATTACGTCCTGATCGACAATCCACCCGTGGTACAGATCGTAGATGCCGTGGTCGTAGCCAAGTGCTGCGACGGTGCGATCCTTGTCATCGCCAAGGGGGCGGACAGCGTGCGCCAGGTCAAGGCCTGCAAGCAGCAGATCGAAAGGACGGGTTGCCCCGTTCTCGGCGTTGTGCTGAATTCGCTCAATCATCGTAAGATCTACGGCAAAAAGAAGAAGGATTATTACGGCAAGTATTTTAATGCCGAGGGATAAAGAACCGCAGACCTGCGCGGGCAGCAGCCCCGCCAGCTGGCATACGCGGTAATATAAAAGGGGCTGTATCTTTTTGGATACAGCCCCTTTTTGGTAAAGAGGGGAACCGATATGAGTCTTGGCGGGCATACGAGCATTGCTGAAACGCAAGCCTGCAACCGCGAGTTTTTTCGCTTGGTGGCTGCCTATTTGAATGATTTTCCCACGCTCGTTGCACGGGAGACGGTGGAGGAACTGGCCTCCTCCTGTGCGGTGAGTGTGCAAGAGGCCTTTTGCGCCATTCTTGCAGCCGCCTTTGGCTGGGAGGAAGAGGATAAGGCGCTTGACCGGCGGCTGTTTTACAAATATCTGAAGCCGGCTGTGCGGCAGTTAGACCCAGCCTGCTATCTTGCTGACCCCTATTATCAAAACATCAGAATTGCAGACCGGCGTTGTGAAAAATGGCGCTTGCAGACCGCCCGCTACGCCCCCTACGAGGGCTTTGTTTGCGGCCCGCTGCGTCTAACACCGCAGCTTGCGGAAATACCGCCGATCGGCTTCTTTACAGAGGCGTTTTCCTATCCCATGGTGCTTGAAAACGGGGTGGAATGGATGGCCATTAAGCCGAACGAGATCGAGACCATGCGTGCCCCGATCGCGGCGGCATGTGGCCGGGTGCTGACCTACGGGCTGGGACTTGGCTATTTTGCCTACATGGCGGCAAGAAAAGAATGTGTGTCCTCCGTCACCGTGGTAGAGCGGGACCCTGCCGTTATCCGCCTGTTCCGGGAAGAGATCCTGCCCCAGTTTGAGGTGGGGGAGAAGATCCGCGTGATAGAGGAGGATGCCTTTGCGTTTGCCGATAGCCCGGCAGCACGAGGGTATGATACGGTATTTTGCGATCTGTGGCATGACGCAGCCGACGGCCTGCCGCTGTATATCCGTATGCGCAAGCTGGAAAGAAAGCATAGCGACCGGCCATATCTCTATTGGGTAGAGGATATGATCCTCTCGCGTCTGCGGGCAATGGTGTACGATGGGTTGGTGGAGATGGCATCCCCCGCCTTAAAAAACGGGCAGGCGTATGACATGCTGCAGGATGCCTATTTGCGCAAGCTGGCCCCCGATCTGCGTGCCGTTACGAAAAAAGGATAAGGAGTATAGATATGGTTACCTATGAAGAACTGCGTAAGGATGAGGAGATACGCACCTACATCACCCGTGCGGATGAATCTCTTTGCGCCCTCGGCTATACCGAGCATAGCTTTGCCCACGTCACCCGCGTGGCAGAAACGGCAGCGCACCTGTTAGAGACGCTGCAATATGATGCGCACACGGTAGAGGTGGCGCGTATAGCGGGGTACCTGCACGATATCGGTAACCTGGTCAACCGTACCGACCATTCGCAGAGTGGCGCGATCATCGCCTTTCGCATTTTGGAGCATAAGGGAATGTCCGCTGCCGATATTTCCACCATCGTAACGGCCATCGGCAATCATGACGAGGGGACCGGCGTTGCCGTAAACGCGGTAGCCGCTGCCCTGATCCTTGCCGATAAGAGCGACGTGCGCCGCACGCGCGTGCGCAATGCGGATATCGCCACCTTTGATATTCATGACCGTGTCAATTATTCGGTCACCTCTTCGACGCTTGCTGTGGATAGGGAGACTGCCACCGTGCAGCTTTCGTTGGAGATCGATACAACGATCAGCCCGGTCATGGATTATTTTGAGATCTTTCTCAGCCGCATGACCATGTGCCGCAAGGCGGCAGAAAAGCTGGGCCTTTCCTTCCGCTTGGATATCAACGGCCAGCGCCTGTTCTGATGGGGGAGGAAATATGAAGATCACGTTTCTTGGCGCAGCGCACGAGGTAACGGGCAGCTGCACGCTGCTGGAGGTTGGTGGCCGCCAGATCCTGGTGGATTGCGGCATGGAGCAGGGAAAGGATATTTTTGAAAACCAGACCCTGCCGATCAGCCCCAAGGAGATCGATGCGGTGCTCCTGACGCACGCGCATATCGATCATGCCGGCAACCTGCCGCTGCTTGCAAAGGGCGGGTACCGCGGCAAGGTGTATACCACAGAGGCCACGGCCGCGCTTTCCCGCGTGATGCTGCGCGATACGGCCTCGATCCAGGAATACGAGGCGGAATGGCGAAACCGCAAGGCAAAACGCGCAGGGGAAAAGGAATATGAGCCGCTCTATACCGTCCGTGATGCCGAGCAGCTTCTTTCCCAGCTGCAGCCCTGCCGCTACGGCGTGCGCATCCGCGTTTTTGAAAATCTGGAAATACAGTTTTCGGATGCGGGCCATCTGCTTGGCTCCGCCTGTATCGAGGTCTTTATGACCGAGGGCGGGCAAACGCGTAAGATCGTTTTCAGCGGTGATCTTGGCTCGCACAGCCGGCCGATCCTCAAGGATCCGCAGCCGATCAGCGATGCCGATTACGTGGTGATCGAATCTACCTACGGTGACCGCCTGCATAAAAAAGCCCCGGCAGAGGGCAATCACGTTGCCGTGTTGACCGATATTTTAAACCGCACCTTCCGCCGCGGCGGTAACGTGGTCATCCCCTCCTTTGCGGTGGGCAGAACGCAGGAGATCTTATACGATCTGCGCGAGATCAAGGAGCGTGGTCTGGTTACGGCATGCCCGGGCTTTCGTGTCTATTTAGATAGCCCTCTGGCGGGCGAGGCAACGCGCGTGTTTATGCAGTGTGGGGCAGAGAGCATGGATGGTGAGGCAGCGGCGCTGCTTTCCCGCGGGGTGAATCCCTTCTGGCGAGATGGCTTTTTGTGTGCCGAGAGCGGGGAGCAATCCAAGGCGATCAACGAGGATCCCACCCCCAAGGTGATCATTTCTGCCAGCGGCATGTGTGAGGCTGGGCGCATCCGCCATCATTTGAAGCATAACCTGTGGCGGAAGGAAAGCACCATTCTGTTTGTCGGCTATCAGACGGCGGGTACCCTTGGCCGTGAGATCTGGGAGGGGGCCAAAACGGTACGTCTGCTGGGCGAGGAGATCGCCGTAGAGGCAGAGATCTGTACGCTCAGCGGTATCAGCGGCCATGCAGATCGCAAGGGGCTTTTGCAATGGCTTGCCGGTTTTCAGCAAAAACCGCGCGTTGTGTTCGTCAACCATGGGGATGATGAGGCGGTTACCGCCTTTG
Organism: Eubacteriales bacterium; assembly: GCA_045543015.1. Taxonomy (GTDB): domain Bacteria; phylum Bacillota; class Clostridia; order Oscillospirales; family CAG-272; genus UBA1740. The sequence continues at coordinate 25,534 of JAZQLY010000001.1, read as the reverse complement.
CCGCGCTCTTGCAGCAAAGGGGCTATACGGCGCGTGCCCCGTTCAGCGGTACCCGGTATGACCTGTTACAGGGGCGCTTTGAGCGTGTTACCCGCGGCGTGCCGGTATCCAAGCGTGCCAAGGCGGCTTCTGCTGCTTATACAACGTTGGTGCAGGAGGCTGAGGGGCTGCTTTCGCTTGCTAAGGGTAGCCGCAAGCGCTCCCCCAAAGAGCTGCTCTCCTTTGCCGCGCAAATTCGCGCCCTGCGCGAGCGTATGAAAAAATAAGTGTGCCGCCCAAGCGGCGATGAGGTTTTATGAAGGATACACCAAAAGCGCTTTCCGTGCAGGATATCTCCTGCCACGGACAATGCTCCAATACGGTTATTTTACCCATCCTGTCAGCTGCAGGGGTAGAGACGGTCATCCTGCCTACCGCCCTGCTCTCTACCCATACGGGTGGCTTTCAGGGATACACGTTTTTAGACCTGACCGAGGAAATGGAAAAAATATTGATCCATTTCACGGGCATAGGCTTGACGTTTGATTATCTTTGCACCGGTTACTTCGGCTCGGCCGAGCAGATCGGCCTTTTGCTGCGCTACTTGCCGGGGCTGCAGACCTCGTCATGCCTGCGTGTGGTCGACCCCGTGATGGGAGACGAGGGAAAGCTATATTCGATCTATGACCATACATATGTAAAGCATATGCGCCGCCTGTGTGAGGGGGCAGACGTGATCACGCCAAACCTGACAGAGGCCTGCTTGCTTGCCGATATGCCGTACGTTCGCGGGTGTCTGGAGCCGGATTTCTATCAGGTGCTGTTTGCACGCTTGCACGAGCTTGGCGCACGCAACGTGCTGCTGACCGGCGTGCTGTTTGATGAGAAAACGATCGGCGTTCTCGGTCATGAAGAGGGCGGTGGATCGTTTGCGGTGCGCTCTCCCTATGTGGCGCGGCATTTTCACGGCACGGGGGACGTCTTTACCGGCAGCCTGGTTGGCTATCTCTCGCGCGGCCTTTCGCTGCAGGAGGCGGCCGGGCGGGCAGTCTCGTTCGTTTCTGCCTGCATTGCCGATACCGTGCCGGTGATGGATACGCATTGGTACGGCCTGCGGTTTGAGGGGCAGCTGCATACCATGTCTGAATAACTAAAAAACGCCTACGGTGAAATGGCCGTAGGCGTGTTTTTGGTTATAGGGGAATATAAACGGTCTCCTCCTCCGTGACCGCGCGGCATCGGAAGGAGAGAAATTCTGCCAGTGCCGGCGGGATACGGTCATCTCCGGGTAGAATGACGGTTGTCAGGTCTTTGCTGAAGCGGGGATAGCCCGGCGGCTTCTTTTCTCTTGGACCGTGCAGGCCAAAGAGCAGCGCGGTGCTTTTCTCCACGGCCGAGCTTGCCATCCCGCGCCCATCACTTTCGTGATAGCCACTTCCCAGATAGGTCAGCAGGTTTTCCCCTCGCCGAACGCTGAGGGCAATGGCCGGATGTGCTGCTTCGCTTTTTCCGTATGCGTGCGGGTGCAGCGTCATGCCGCCCAGTGCGATGTCCTTATACGGCTCGTATAAGCGGCAGTCCATGCCAAGTGTGGCAGCGGTTGCGGTAAGGGAACGGTAGATCGCCTCTTCCTCCTCGCTTTGCGGGATCGGCAGATAAAGCGTGCGAATGAGGATCTGCCCGCAAAGGCGGGGCAGACTGGTAGTATGTCGCGTGTGGTAATGGGTGATCAGATATCCCTCCAACTCGGTCATGTGGGCTGCCTCGGTTGTGCGTAGCCCGTTTTTCTGTGCCGTGTAGCTGCCGTTTGACAGGTCGCAAAGAATGCTGTTTTGCCCATCCTTCACCAGCAAGGCCTCGTTCGTGCCGGTATAGGCGTAGTAAACGCCTGCCGTGGTCAGCTGCTGCAGGCCGGTCACGCCAAGGCAAAGACCGAACAGCGCCAGAGAGGCGATGCCAAAGGATACCATTCTCCGTTTCCCCACGCGGGCAAAAAAGAGCAGGGCAAACAGGAAAATGGCAAGGCAGGCGAGAAGGAGCTGGATGCCAGCATGATCGATCGGTACGCAAATGCCGCGTAGCTTTGAAAGCTGCGCGATGCTGGAGAGCAGGAATTCTCCTAAGGCAGAGGAGGCAGCGCCAACAGGCGGCAGCATGCCAAATGGAAGTGCCACGGCTGCCATGAGCAGATAGAGATTGAAAAATGGAATAAATAGCAGATTGCACAAGGGGGCCAGCCAGGAAAACTCACCGAAAAAGAAGGCAAGCAGCGGCAGTGTGGCAAAGTTGGCGGCTAAGGTAATAGCCAATGAATTACCTGCACCGTGCAGCAGGCGCAGGTGCCACGCGGCGGGCGGTGCCTTGTGCGTGTGCAGCTCGTTGTATACCAATATACCCATGGTCGCCGTGATAGAAAGCCAATAGCCGCAATCGTATACGGCGGTTGGCGAAAAGAGCGCGATCAAGGCTGCTGCAAAGGCAAGTGAGGTCATGCCGTCCGCCTCTCGCCTGGCAAAGAAGGAAAGCGAAACGAAGAGCGTCATCAACCCCGCACGGACGATTGAAAGTGAAAAGCCGGTCAAGGCCATGTAAAACAGAACGAGCAGGATCTGCGAAAGGATGCATATGACACGCGATATGCGCAGGTGGCGGCAGAGCAGGGCAAGCGTGCCAAGCAGCAGGCTGACGTGCAGCCCGCTGAGAGAAAGAACGTGCGAAAGGCCGGTCCGGCGGAAATCCCGCTTGGCCGTATCCGGCAAAAGGTCCTGCTCGCCAAGTAGTAAGGCACGCATCAGCGCGCCGCCGTCACCGGGGACGTGGGTATGAAGCTGCGTGCCAAGCGTTTGCCGCAGGGTGGAGAAGGCGCTGCGCAGCATATCGGCTGGCCGTTTCTTGGCTGGCGTGACTGTCAGATGGTAGACGTCCTCTGCCTGTGCGGCAACACCCTTCGCTTGCAGGTAAAGAGAAAGCGGATCGTCCTTTGATAACTCGAGCAGCGTGCCGTCAAAGGTAATGCGGTCACCGATCACGATCTCTTCATCTGCGTATGCCCATACCGCCAAGCGGCCGCTCTGTGCTTGCCCGTCTATTTGCTCACAATCCACGGTAAGCCCAAGGGCGCGATCTCCTTCATAGGTGACCTCCCGCACGCGGGCGGTAATAGTCACCTCGCCGGGGTAGCGGTGTGCCAGGTCAAAATAGCGGTCAAAACGCAGGTGGCCGTAAAACAGAGCCAGCAGCGCAAGCACCACGCAGGTCAAGGAAAATAGGATGCTTCGTTTGTGCTGCCTGTTAAAAATTGCAAAAATAGCGAGAAAAAGCAAAGCAGCCCCGCCAAGGCATAGCTTGGCAAGGCTGCTTGCTTGAGCGGCAACCGTCAACGTGATGAGAAAAACAAGGCAGCAGCAGGCAAGTGGGCGGTTGCGCATAAGACCCATGACGGTACTCCTTCAGGAAATCAAAGATGTCTCTTTTGGGGAAGCGATCAGAGATGAGCCCTGCGGGATCGCGAAGCTGCATGCTGCGGGCAGGACGGCAATATCAACGTGGTCCGTCATTTCGATCTCGCCGTCTACGCAGATGTTGGTCGGCGCATCGAAGCGGAAAGAGATCGACTGCGTTTTATAATAGCTGATATACGGCTTTGCTTTTTCCAGCTCGAGGTGCGTTCCCTTTTTATAAGAGCCGATCAGCCCTAAAAACCTGGCGCGGGAGAGCTTTTTGATGATGCAAACGTCTAACAGCCCGTCGGTCAGCGAGGCGTGTGGTGCGGCCTTGAAGCCGCCGCCATAATAGCACCCGCCGGCCACGGCAGCCAGCATCAGGCTTTCGTTGATCTCTTGCCCGTCCGCCAGTGTGACCTGCATGCGTGAGCCAAACGGCTTGCAGAAGTTGATGGCGACCCCGGCCGTATAGGCAAGGCCGGAGGGGACCAACGGGCTGCGCTTGATCTCGCCTGTCTTTTTTGCCACGTTGCAATCAAAGCCGATGTTCAGCATGTTCAGCGCGTAGCGATCATTGTAGCGGATGATATCCAGCTTCGTCGGCACGCCGTCCAGCTGATGCTCGATATCAAAGAAATTCTCGGGGGAGGAGAAGTTCTTTTCAAAATCGTTACCGGTGCCGATGGGGATCACGGCAAACTCTGCCCGGTCGCAAAGGGGCGCGCCGTTGATGGTCTCGCACAAGGTGCCATCCCCGCCACAGGCGTAAAAACGCTGCAGATCCGGGCTTTGTTCCAGGGCAGACCGAACGTAGTCGGTCGCATCTCCACGGCGCGTGGTGGTGTGGATACGGTAATTGACGCCGCGTGCGTCACACACGCGGATGATCTTTTTCTTCAGGGCGTCTACCAGCGTGCCCTTGCCGGCCGCAGGATTGATCAAAAAATGGTGGATCATATACTACCTCTTAATCGTTATGTTTCTTTTTGCCGCCCGCCTCGCGGATCATGGCAGAATAGGCGCTTGCCGCCTGCTCGGTCTTGTTTTCTCCAAACGTGTAATAGTGACGGTCGCGCAGATCGTTTGGCAGGTATTGCTGCTTCACATAATGATGCTCATAATCGTGGGGGTAGCGATAGCCCTTGTACAACGGCGCACGCAGGTGCGTGGGCGGTACCACGCCAAGCCCGGCCTGCACGTCCTGCAGGGCGGCCTCGTAGGCGATGTGGGCGCTGTTGGACTTCGGTGCTGTGGCCAGCAGAACTGCCGCATGGGAAAGTGGGATCGATGCCTCCGGCAGGCCAAGGTCCTTGGCGCTCTCTACGCAGGCGCGTGTGACCACCGCCGCCAGCGGATACGCAAGGCCAATATCCTCGCTTGCAATCACCTGCAAGCGGCGGCAGGCCGAAAGCAGATCGCCACCGGCGAGTATTTTCGCAAGATAAAACACGGCAGCATCCGGATCCGAGCCGCGGATGGATTTTTGCAGGCCGGAAAGCAGATCGTAGTGTACGTCCCCGGTCAGATCATAGGCACCGCCAATGGCGGGCGCAAGATCGTCAATACAGGCAGCATCCAGAGCTCCCTCTGCCACGTGGTAGGCGTTTTCCAGAATGCCAAGCGCGCAGCGCACGTCACCGCCCGCGCGGGCAGCAATGGCGATCAGCACAGCATCCTCTGCCGTTTTTTTCGTTCCGTTTTCTTGGTTCAGCAGGGCAAGGCCGCGCTGCATGGCAGGCAGGCATTCCTCGGCTGACACCGGGCGAAAGGCAAAGACCGAAGAACGGGAGATCAGGGCAGAGTAGATCGTGGCGTAGGGGTTTTCGGTGGTGGAGGCGATCAGCGTGATGCGCCCATCCTCCATATATTCCAGCAGCGATTGCTGCTGCTTGCGATTAAAGTACTGAATTTCGTCTAAATACAGCAAAATACCGCCGGCGCCGAAGACGTTGTTCGTGGAGGAGGCGATCTCCTTCACGTCGGAAAGAGAGGCCGTTGTGGCGTTGAGCTTATACAGCGGCATGCCTGAACGGGCGGCAATGATGTTGGCAGCGGTCGTTTTGCCCGTGCCGGGTGGGCCGCTGAATATCATGTTGGTAAAACGCCCGGCATCCAGCAGGCGGCGCAGAATACCGCGCTCACCGATCAGGTGTGCCTGGCCGACCATATCGTTCAGGTCCTTTGGCCGCAGGCGGTCTGCTAACGGTTGGTTTTGCATCGTATGCTCCTTTTAAGACAGTGTGGCTTCTTCAATGGCAAATAACCGCTCCACTTCCTCACGCAGCGCAGCGTGTGCAGGCAGGGAAAGGGTTGGGTCGGCAGCGGCGGTACGCCGCGCCTCTTCGGCCGCGCTTTGCATCAGCGCGGTGTCGCTGCACAGGTAGGAAAGGTGCAGTGTCATCCCGCCGCTTTGGCGAAAGCCGCCGGTGCAGGCGGCAAAAAAGTCGCCGGGGCCGCGTTGCTCCAGGTCCTTTTCTGCAATGCGATAGCCGTCATAGGTCGTGCGCATGACCTCTAACCGCGCACGGGCGCCCTCGCCCGTCGCATCCGAAACCAAAACGCAGTAGGATTTTTTTGTGCCGCGTCCTACGCGGCCGCGCAGCTGGTGCAGCTGGGAAAGGCCAAACCGCTCCGCGTTTTCTACGATCATCAAGGAGGCGCGCGGTACGTTAACGCCGACCTCGATCACCGTGGTCGAGACCAGAATATCGATCTCCCCGGCGGCAAAGCGGTGCATCACGGCATCCTTTTCAGCAGCCTTCATGCGGCCGTGCAAAAAGGCCACGCGCAGATCGGGGAACACCTCCTCCTGCAGGTGCGCGGCATAGGCGGTGGCCGCCTTCAGGGGCGGTCGCTCCTCCCGCTGCGCCAGCAGATCAAGGCGATCAAGGGCCAGCTCGGCCTCTTCCGCCTCCTCGGCTTCCTCTACGGCGGGGCAGACCACGTAGACCTGGCCGCCCTCCTCGACCTGGCGGCGTATAAAGCCGTGCAGGCGGTCGCGGTAGCTTTCGTTCACCACGTAGGTGGCCACCTTCTGCCTGCCGGGGGGCATTTCGTCAATGCGGGAAACGTCCAGGTCACCGTATAGTGTAAGTGCCATCGTGCGCGGGATGGGCGTGGCGCTCATGACCAGGAGGTGCGAGAAACGTTGCTTCTGCTTCAGCGCGGCACGCTGCCGCACGCCAAAGCGGTGCTGCTCGTCGGTCACGGTCAGGGCAAGATCAGAAAAACGCAGCTTATCATTCAGCAGCGCATGCGTACCGATGACAAGATCTATGCGTTCCTCCCCCTCGGCGGCGGCCGCCTCGCGGATGATCCTTTTCTCCCGCTCGGGGGTAGAGCCAAGAAGCAGCGCCACGCGGATGCCAAGCGGGGAAAGCAGCGCAGACAGCTCGTTATAATGCTGGTTGGCAAGAATTTCGGTCGGCACCATCAGGGCTGCCTGATGGCCGGCGCAAACGGCGCAGTAGATGGCAATGGCAGCGCAGACCGTTTTGCCGCAGCCCACGTCACCGATCAGAATACGGTTCATAGGCGGGCGCTCACCGCCCCGCATGTCTTGCAGGATCTCGTCACACACGCGCTGCTGCGCCCCTGTCAATTGATAGGGCAGGCGGGAGAGCAACGGTGCAAGGTCACAGGGGGGGCAGGCGGGAGAATTGCCGGTGCCGCGGCGGGCGCGGGTGATCGCCATGCCAAGGGAAAAGCAGTACAGCTCGTCGAACACGATGCGGCGCAGCGCGGCAGAAAGAGATGCGTTATCCCGCGGGGCATGGATGGACATCAGGGCGTAGGCCAGCGTCGGAAAACCGTATTTTCCGCGGATATCATCCGGCAGCCAGTCAACAAGCCCCGGCAGCACCGCACGCAGGGCGGCAAGCACCGCCTGCTCAACGATCTTGCTGCTGAGCCCCTCGGTCAGCGGATATTTGGCTACAAAATCAGGCAACGGCTGATTGGGCAGCACGGCTTCAAAGGCGGGGGAGGCGAGCTGGTGGCCGCTGCGTGTGGGGGTCAGCTTGCCGTAAAAGCGGAACTGCGCCCCTACCTTGAAAATATCTTTCGTATAGTTCTGGTTGAAAAAAACGACCTCGACCGTGCCGCTCTCGTCAAAGGCGCGGAATTTGGTGATCGTCATGCCGCGGCGGATCATCACGCTGCGCGGCACGGTAGCAACCGTCAATAAAAAGGCAGAGGTCTCGCCATCCAGCCCTTCGTAAAGACGGCGGATGGCACCGCGGTGCTCATAGGCGCGGGGAAAGTGACGGCAGAGATCGCGCAGCGTATGGATGCCCATGCGCGCAAAGGCGGCGGCGCGCTTGTCGCCTACGCCGGGCAGGGCTCGCACGGGGCTGTTTTCTGTCAGTTTTTCCATGCACGGTCTCCTCTCGTTGCCTTATATATATCATTGTACACCCTTTTTGCCTATATTGCAAGAAAAATTTTACCATTCGGTTACAGAAAAAACAAAGAAAGTTTCTGGGAACTGTTTACAAATCCGGTCGTTTCTGCTATAATAAGATGAATAGGTATCAGAAAGCCGGGGTGAAACGGATGAAAAACAGAATCAAAGCGCGTGAAAAGGGGCGCATGCCTCACTATGCGTGGATGCTTTCCTGCGTTTGCACGCTTCTGTGCGGCCTGCTTTCTTATTCGCTTGACCTACTGTTCTTTTTCGTCTACGTGGCGGCGGTAGCGCTGCAGGCGGTGCTGCTTCGTTTTTCAAGGCCGTGGCCCTGCTTGCTGTTTACATCTGCTGCGATGGTGATCTCTTATGCCGTCACCGCCTCGTATATGCAGCTTCCTCTGCTTTTCGCCATGCTGCCGGCAGCCCTGGTGCTTGCGCGGTCTACCGCGCAGGGGGAGGGACGGTGCGATACGGCAACGTCCTTGACCTGGGTTTACGCCGTATTTGGCTGCGCAGCGCTTGCGCTTGTGCTGCTCCCCGCGCTCGGCTGGGACGTAAGCGATCTGCCGGCTTCGCTTGACCGCATGCTGGCAGATGCCGTGGACGAGATCGTTACCTACATGACCGCGCTGCATGCAGAGGCAGCTGCCCTGTACGCCGAGATGGGCGTGCAGATCGCACCCTTGGCGGCAGCCGACCTGCGGGAGGTGCTGGTGATGATGACCTCGCTCCTGCCCGGTGCCTTCTTTGCGTTTGCATTTGTTCTTTCGTTGGCTACCACGTATCTGTATCAGCTTTGCGCCGCGTTTGCGGGGGCGGGTCTCTTTGCCCTGGAAAACGTGCGCTACAGACCAAGCGCCTGGCTTGCGGGTGCCTATATCGTTTCTATGCCGATCGCCTTTTTCGGTGGCAATTTCCGTCATGCCTTTTGCCTGGTGTGCATGAACCTTGCGGTTTTTGCCACGCCGGTCTTCGCCTTTGGCGTGTGCCGGTTGATCCCGCGGCTGATCGCCTTTATGCAGCGCGTTTCGTTCGGTAAGGTGGATTTCATCTTTTTTACCGTTCTGCTGTTCTTCTTTCTTGTGTCTAATGCGGTGTACGTTTTGCCCGTGCTGGCATTGGCGTACGCGATCTATATTTTAAAAAGCACCTTCTTCCCCCGCCAAAAGCGGGATAGGGAATAAGTGCGGAAAGGTACGGTATGCAAAACAATCATAAGCGGATCGCCACAAGGCTGGATATTGCCGTTTGCGTAGCTTTGGCCTGTCTTGCCTTGGTGGTGGCCGGTGCTTGTGCGGAATTGACCGAGTTGGATGCCTATACCGCCGTTATGCTGTGCGCGTTTGGGTATCTGCTGCTCTTGTTTATTTATGCCGCCGTGCGGCTGGGGAGCGAGAGCCTGTCAAGCGACCGCCGCGTGCGGGAGGCCTTTGACGGTGAGCTGGAAAAGGTGATCTCCACCATCAGCCAACCTGCGTTTTTGTGTGATAGGCAAGGGTACATCCAGTGGTGCAATCATGAGCTGGTGGATATCATCGGCCGGCACGATCTGGTTCTCGGGGCAGAGATCGACGATATCTGCTCCCTGCGCGTGAGCGATCTGCAGGGGGAGGGGGAGACCACCCTTGCCTGCATTGGCGAACGGCTTTACCGCTACGAGGGGATCCCCGTGGTGGCAGAGGGGCAGGATCTTTTCTTCGTCCTGTTTACCGACTGCACCGATTACGAGCAGCTGCGTGCCCGCTACGAGGCAGAGACCGTTGCCGTGGCGTATATCGTGGTCGATAACATTGAAGAGCTTCTGCAGTACGTGCAGGATAGCTACCGCACGGCTGCCAACGCCGTAGAGGATGCGGTGAAAAAGTGGATCCGTGATATGGGCGGCGTTCTTCGCCTGTATGAGAAGGATAAATATATTGCCGTTTTTGACCAGGAGCATTTGAAGAAATGCATCGAGCGGCGCTTTGACGTGCTGGATGACGTTCGCTCCGTTCGCGTGGGTGACGGTATGCCGATCACCATCTCGATCGGTGTTTCTGCCTTTGGCAGCAGCCTGGAGGAAAAGGAGTCCCTTGCGCAGGCCGCCCTGGATATGGCCCTGCAGCGCGGCGGTGACCAGGCCGTTGTACGCAGCGAGCTGGGCTACGATTACTTTGGCGGTAAGACCAAGGCCATTCAAAAGCGGGCTAACGTGCGCAGCCGCGTTGTGGCTACCGAGCTTTGCGCCCTGATGGCGCGCACACAGAGCGTGCTGATCATGGGCCACCGCTTTGGCGACTTTGATTCGTTCGGCTCTGCCGTTGGTATTGCCCGCCTTGCTATGCTTTGCGGCGTGCGTCCGCATATCGTCGTCAATATGCAGGACCCCAATCTGGCCCCCTGCTTTGAAAAGCTGGAGGAGATCGAGGATTATAACGACGTATTCGTCGGCCCCTCGGTCGGCATGGATATGATCCGCCCGGACACCCTGCTGATCGTGGTGGACGTGAACAATCTCGAGCATGTGGAAAACCCGGATATCGTGCAAAACGTGCGTGACCTGGCCATTATCGACCACCACCGTAAGACCACCGCCTTCGTGAAGGAGCCTGTGCTTTCCTATATCGAGCCATCGGCCTCCTCGGCCTCCGAGCTTGTTTCGGAGATCCTTGAGCAGCATATGTTTGCCAAGAGCCTGCGTAAGGAGGAGGCAGAGCTGCTGCTGGCCGGCATCCTGCTGGACACCAAGCAGTTTACCCGCAACACCGGCTCCCGTACCTTTGGTGCCGCCCTGTTCCTGCGTGGAGAGGGGGCTATTCCGGGTGAGAGTAATGACCTCTTCCGCTCGGACGTAGAGGATCTGACAAAGGAAGCACGCTTCCACACCAACGTGCGCATCTACCGTGAGAAGGTAGCCATCTCGTACGTGGATGAGGAGGCAGATGCCAGCTACCGCATCGTTGCAGCCAAGGCAGCCGACAAGCTGCTGAGCGTAAAGGGCGTTGCCGCCTCCTTTGCGCTGGTGATCATCGGCAGCCGTATTCACATTTCCGCCCGCTCGGATGGCAGCATCAACGTGCAGCTCATTCTGGAGTCGCTTAACGGTGGCGGCCATTATGACGTGGCCGGTGCGCAGGTGGACAGCACGGATATGGAGGCCGTTGTCCGTCGCCTGCGTGAGGCAATTGACAAATATCTCGACCAATAATAAGACGATCAATCGTGTGAAAGGAAATATATCATGAAAGTAATTTTGTTGAAAGACGTAAAGGGTAAGGGCAAGAAGGATCAGATCTTAGACGTGCCGGACGGCTACGCCCGCAACTTCCTGCTTCCGCAGAAGCTGGCTATCCCGGCGGATAACAAGGCGCAGAACGATCTGCGCGGCAAGGAGGATGCCCGCCGCTTTAAGATCGAGGAGGAGCGCCGTGCCGCAAGCGAGACGGCAGCCCGCCTCAAGGATGTCAAGCTGGTCATCCACAGCCAGAGCAGCCCGGACGGCCGCCTGTACGGTGCCGTTACCTCCAAGGACGTGGCAGAGGAGCTTGAAAAGCAGACCGGCATTGCCGTAGACCGCCGCAAGCTGGAGATCGAGACGATCAAAAACACCGGCACCTACCATGCCACCGTGAAGCTGTATACCGATATCTCCGCTACCTTTACGGTAGACGTGACTGCATAAGACAGACGAAAACATATAGAAAGCGAACAGGTCTTTGGATATGAACGGCGAAGTTTTTAAAAGAATGCCCGTGTCGGTAGAGGCAGAGCAATCTGTCCTCGGCTCTATTCTCATAAAGCCGGAATGTATTGGCACGGTAACGGGCATGCTGACGGCAGACGATTTTTATATTGAGGAGCATAAGGCAATTTTTGCCGCCATGATCGATATGTTTCTCGCCAGCCGCCAGATAGACCCCGTTACGCTGCTCAACACTCTGGTGCAAACCGGCGCGTATTCCTCTGAGCAGAACGGGATGGACTATATCGCGCAGATCGCACGTATCGTTCCTACGGCTGCCAACGTGGCAGATTATGCCGCCATCGTGCGGGAGAAAAGCGTCCTGCGCCGCCTGATCACTGCCTGTGAGGATATCAGTGAGGAGGCGTATGCCGCCCAGGGTGACGTGCGCCACATGGTAGACGCGGCAGAGCAGCGCATCTTTGAGATCGCGCAGAACCGTGACTCACGCGAGTTCCGCCATATCCGGGACATTATGACCAACGTATACAGTGAGCTGGAGCAGCTTGCTGCCAACCAAGGGAACCAGGACCGTACCGCCACCGGCTTTTCCGGCCTTGACCGCGTGCTGGTGGAAATGGGTAAGGGCGACCTGATCTTGGTCGGTGCCCGCCCGGGTATGGGTAAGACCAGCTTTACCATGAACATTGCCACCAACGTGGCAAAGAAAACGAAAAAAGCAGTTTGCATCTTCTCGCTGGAAATGTCCGGCGAGCAGCTTGTCAACCGTATGCTGTCAAGCGAGGCAATGGTCGATAGCCATAGCCTGCGCAGCGGCGAGCTGAAGAGTGACGATTGGCCGCGCCTGGCCGATGCGGCAGCCCAGCTTTCCGGCTGTGACATTTTGGTAGACGATACCACCGGCGTGACGGTGACCGATATGAAGGCTAAGCTGCGCCGTGTGAAAAACCTCGGCCTCGTGGTGATCGACTATCTGCAGCTGATGCAGAGCGGAAAAAATATCGATAACCGTGTGCAGGAGGTCAGCGATATCTCGCGTAACCTGAAGATCATGGCCAAGGATCTTGGCGTGCCGGTCATCTGCTGCGCCCAGCTTTCCCGCGGGCCGGAGGGGCGTACCAGCAAAAAGCCGATGCTTTCTGACCTGCGTGACTCCGGCGCTATCGAGCAGGATGCTGACGTGGTCATGTTCCTTTACCGTGACGAATATTATAAGGACCAGGATGGCGGTGAAAATGCCGAGCAGAACGTAGCCGAGGTCATTGTGGCCAAGAACCGTCACGGCTCTACCGATACCGTCCGCATGGGCTGGATCGGCAAATTCACCAAATTCCGCACGCTTGACGAAGGGGGCGGCGAGGGATGAGCGCCCCCCTTCTTCTGCCGGCTGGTGGTGCTGCTTGCGCCCGGGTAGAAAAGGCGTTTCTTTCCTGCATAGACGATCATGCCATGGCCGAGCCGCTTCGTGGCGGGGTGCTGGTTGCCTTTTCGGGCGGCAGAGACTCTGTGCTGCTGCTTTCGCTGATGGCGGCTTACGCTGCCCGCCACGGCATTCGCCTGGCGGCCGCGCACGTGCATCACGGCCTGCGCGGTGCGCAGGCGGAGCGGGATGCAGCCTTTTGCAAACGCTTTGCAGAGGAACGGCATATCCCGTTTTTCCTTTGCCGTGTGGACGTTCCCGCCTATTTGAGCGGGGAGGGGAGCGGCTGCAGCGTGGAGGAGGGAGCGCGACGGCTGCGCTACAACGCCTTAGAGCGGCTGCTGGATGCCCACCCCTATCGTTGCTGCGTGACAGCCCACCACGCGACTGATAATTTAGAAACCGTGCTCCTGAACCTGCTGCGTGGCAGTGGGGCACGCGGTATGTGCGGCATTCCGCCCGTGCGCGGTCGCATCCTGCGCCCGCTGCTTTACGCGCCGCGCCGAGAGGTGGATGCGGCTGTTGAGGAGCTGGGGCTGCCCTTTGTAGAGGATGAGACCAATCAAAGCGAGTGCTATGACCGTAATTATATCCGCGCCAATATTTTACCGCATCTTTCCCACCTCCGCCCGGATCCGGAGGCGGCTGCTACCCGCCTGTGTGCTAACCTGCGGGAGGAGAGTGAGCCGGCAGACCGTGCAGCAGAGGCGTTTTTTGCCACGCACGTGCAAAACGGGCGTGCCGCACGGCAGGCACTTGTGCAATTGCCGCGCGCCGTTGCCTTTCGCGTTGTAGTACGGCTGTTTGCTTGCTGCGTGGCAGAGGTACGCCCGGAGCGCACGCACCTTCTTTCTCTGCTGGCCGTTCTCGGCAGCCGGACGGCAAGTGGCCGTTGCCCCATGCCGGGCGGCTACGTGGCCGTTTTTGATCAAAGCAGCGTCACGTTTGAAGAAGATCGGGAACCAATTTTCTCTCCTTATGATATTCCGCTGGAAATGGGGAAGAATGTATTGGGAGAAAGCGGCGGTATCCTGTGGCTCTTTTCCGAGAGAAATGTCGAATTTGAAAAGAGTGTGGCAAATGTTTACAATTTATCTATACAAGCGAAACTGGATTCTGTTACAATAGGAATGCTGCGCGCCCGTACCCGCCGAGAGGGAGACGCCTATCGCTACGGCGGCATGACCCGCCGCGTGCGGCGGCTGATGTCCGGCAAGCACATAAGCCCGGCCATGCGTGCCGTTTGGCCTGTTGTGTATGACGAGCGCGGTATTCTTTGGGTACCCGGCTTTGGTGTGCGGGAGGGGGAAAAGGCCCCCGGCAGCCTATACGCCTATTATACCTATGGTGAACAGGGTGGCACTGTATAAAGGCGCCATCTTCTCAATAAAGCCTGCCGCAGGGCAGGGAAAGGCAGATTTATGAAAGCAAATATCAAAAACATCCTGTTTTTTATCGTGATGGTTCTTGTTTTTGTGTTGGCGGCGCAATTCTTCCTTGGTACCGATACGGCCAAGAAGGAACCGTTTACATGGAATGACGTCATCACCCTGTTTGAGGAGGATAAGGTGACCTCCTTCGTGGTGGAAAGCAACATCCTGACCTTAAAGACCTTGAACGATGAGGGTAAGGAGGTCGAGCAGGTCTTTAAGATCACCTACTCCACCCAGATCGAAAAGCTGGAGGAGCTGGCAGAGATCAACCGTAAAAAAGAAAACCCGGTACTGAAGGATTATGATATCAAGGCTCCGGCCGAGACACCCTGGATCCTTTCTTACCTGCCGTATCTGATCGTGCTGGTGCTGGTCATCATCATGTTCGTGATGATGAGCCGCGCGGCAAACGGCATGGGCGGCAAGATGAACTCCTTCTCCCGTGCGCGTGCGCACCAATCGTCGGGTGACCCGCACAACACCGTGCGCTTTTCAGACGTAGCCGGTGCGGATGAAGAAAAGGAAGAGCTTTGGGAGGTCGTGGAATTTCTCAAGGACCCCCAAAAGTTTGCCAGCTTGGGCGCGCGTATCCCGCGCGGCGTGCTGCTGGTGGGCCCTCCCGGTACGGGTAAAACGCTGCTGGCCAAGGCCGTAGCGGGTGAGGCAAACGTGCCCTTTTACTCGATCTCCGGCTCGGATTTTGTTGAAATGTACGTTGGCGTTGGTGCCTCCCGCGTGCGTGACCTGTTTGATACCGCGCGCAAAAGTCCGGCCAGCATCATCTTTATTGACGAGATCGATGCCGTTGGCCGTCACCGTGGTGCCGGTCTTGGCGGCGGGCATGACGAGCGTGAGCAAACGCTGAACCAGCTGCTGGTAGAGATGGACGGCTTTGGCACGCACCAGGGCATTATCGTCATGGCGGCGACAAACCGCCCGGACGTGCTGGACCCCGCCCTTCTCCGTCCCGGCCGCTTTGACCGCCAGGTAACCGTCAACTACCCGGATATCAAGGGGCGTGAGGAGATCCTTCGCGTACACGCCAAGGGCAAGCCGTTTGAAGAAACGGTCAACTTCCGCCACGTGGCGCAAATGACCATTGGCTTTACCGGTGCAGACCTTGCCAACCTGCTGAACGAGGCAGCGCTGCTTGCCGCACGCCGGCACAAGAGCCTGATCGGCCCGCAGGATATTGAAGATGCGTATATGAAGATCCTGCTTGGCCCGCGCAAGAAATCTGCCATCCGCACGGAGCAGGATAACCGCTTGACCGCCTATCACGAGGCGGGGCACGCCCTGGCCTCCTTCTACGCGCCCAAGGCGAACCCCGTCAAGCAGATCACCATTCTGCCCGCAGGGCGTACCGGCGGCGTGACGCTGATGGTGCCTGAAGAAGACAAAATGTATCATACCAAAAACCAGATGCTGGATGACATTGTGGTCTCGCTTGGTGGCCGCGTGGCAGAGGAGCTGGTGTTCGGTGACGTTTCTACCGGTGCCTCGAACGATATTCAGCAGGCCACCCACGTGGCAACCGATATGGTCACCCGCTACGGTATGAGCGAAAAGCTGGGTACCGTTCTCTACGGCTCGGAGCATTCGGCAGATGCCGTGTTCCTTGGGCGTGACTTCAACTCCTCGCGCAACTTCTCGGAGGAGACGGCAGCCGGCATTGATGCCGAGATCCGCCGTATCATCAGCGAATGCTATGACCGGTGCAAGGAATATATTTCGCTGCACATGGATAAATTGGAGCTGGTGGTCGCTTACCTCCTGAAGCATGAGACGATGGAGGGAGAGACCTTCCGTGCCGCGATGGAGCGTGACGCTGCCACTATGGAGGAGCTTGAGGCGATAGACGAGGCGCGCGAAAAGAAGAGCGAGGAAGAAAACCGCGCCGCTGCCGAGCAAAAGGCGGCAGAAAAGGCAGCCGAGGAAACAAGCCAAAAGGATAACGGCGCAGAGCAGGATATGCTCTCACACCTTGGCGGCGTTTCGCCGGCAGAGGCAGAGAAAACGGATGGGAAGGAAGATGACCGCAACGATCCTGATTCTCCGAGCTTCTGGAAGCTGTAATTTTTTCAATGAAATAACAAAAAGCAGCGAAAAGATGCTCTTTTCGCTGCTTTTTGTTATTTACAGAAGTTTTCGATATAATTGTTGATCGCTTCCTTGATTACGGCAATGGCCGTCTCACGCGGGCTGACCTCGTTGACCGCCGTATCCTTGTTCTCCAGATTTTTATATACGGTAAAGAAATGCCGCATCTCCTCAAACAGGTGGGAGGGGAGCTGGTCAATATCGGTATAGTGGTTATAGTTCGGGTCGCCGAACGGGATCGCAATGATCTTTTCATCCCGCCGCCCGTTATCCATCATAGAGATCACACCGATGGGATAGGCGCGTACCAGCGTCATCGGCTCCAGCGGCTCGGCACAGATCAGCAAAATATCCAACGGGTCACCGTCGTCACCATAGGTGCGCGGAATAAAGCCGTAGTTGGCAGGGTAGTGGGTAGAGGTATACAGGATACGGTCAAGCATGATCATGCCCGTTTCCTTATCCAGCTCGTATTTCTTCTTGCTCCCCTTGGAGATCTCGATCACGCACATAAAATCCTCCGGCGTGATGCGCTTGGGGGAGATATCATGCCATATGTTTGACATCTTTTCTTACATCCTTTCTTTTTCCTCTGCCTTATTATAGAACATTTTATCGGTCTTGTCAAGAACTTAACGAAAAAATCCCTGCGCACCTCGTAAGAGACATGCAGGGACCTTTTGTTTTTAAATGGTCAGCTGTTACGCTTCTTGGCGGCAGAGGGTACCGTACCCGTGATCCGTTTGTAGTATCTGCAAAAATACCCAACGTTTTCAAACCCGCAGGCGTATGCCGCCTCTGAAACGGTGCAGCTCCCCTCGGAAAGCAGGGTGGCAGCCCTGTCAATACGCAGGCGGTTGCGGTATTGCAGCGGGGACATGCCGTACTGCTGCCGGAACAATGCGCGAAAGGCGCTGATGCTGAGACTGCACGCCTCTGCAAACCGGGCAATGGGCAGGTTCTCCAGATAGCTCTGCTCCAACAGGCGCGTGCCGGCAAGAATGCGGGTGTCTCCTTGTGCCGGAGCAGACAGCAGCGTGTCAGTTTGGTACAAAAAGCCGAGAAGCCTGTATAGCAATTCCTTTTTTCGTAAGGTCGCACGGATGTTTTTGGACACACCGCACAGCTCAAAGCTGGTCATGATGCGGGCAATATGACCGCCCTCATCATCCTTTGCAAGGATCATCAACTCATCGGTCAAGGCGGTCTCTTGCCCGCCCGGGGCGTACATATCCAGATCTACCAGTACAAACGTGGTGCTTGGGGCGGTGTATTGCATTTTGTACCGATACCCCTTGGGGATCAGCAGCAGCTCCCCCTCGCTGACGGTAACGGTCTGCTTGTCCTCGGCAAAAAACTGCGCTTCGCCGCTCCATATATAGAAGAAGCCGTGATGGGAGCGTCCCGTTCCGGAATTATCCACCGTTCGGCCGGCGGGGCGTATGCCGGAGATGATCTGAATGTTTCTGACGTGCAGGTCTTCCAGTGCTTGCGTGTTGATGCCCATAGGGTTACGCCTCCGTGTTCATTAGTACTTGCCGGAGAACCGTTTTGCAATAGCTGCAGGTGTGGCATTGCTTGTCACAGCCAGCGGTCTTTTCAAACCAATCGGCGGGAAAGGCCTACAAGAAACAAAAGAAACGGTTTTTTGCACAAAATGCCGAAATAAAACGAAAAAAGCCACTCTCCGTGCGTATTTTTATTTTAAAACGGTTTTTGCAGTTTGTCAAGGGATGGGAAAAAGAAATGCCGGGAAGGTTTCTTCCCGGCATTTCTTTTTTTCGATTGCTTACACAGCGTGTACGCCAAGGGCGGCGTCACTCTGCTCGTCAAGGCCGTATTTTTCTGCCTTGCGCTTTTCAAAGAATTTCACAGCAACCTGCTCAAACAGGGCAAGGGAGAGAAGATCCTCCTCCTGCTCGGCATAGGGCGCCACGCGCTCACGCAGGGTGGGCAGCTCAGGCTTCAGGTCATCTGCGGGGCGGTAATCGATCGGCTTTTCGTCGCCGATGATCTTCTTGCGGAAGTCCTCTGCGATCGGGGCAGGGGTCTTGCCGTACTCACCGCGGATCATGCCCTTGAACTCCTTGGTCACCATCTTGTAGCGTTCACCCAGCAGCACGTTGTACACGGCCTGCGTGCCAACGATCTGCGAGGTCGGGGTAACGAGGGAGGCGTAGCCGGCATCCGCACGCACGCGCGGAACCTCGGCAAGAACCTCAGGCAGCAGCTCGGACTTGCCGGCCTGCTTCAGCTGCGAAACAAGGTTGGAGAGCATGCCGCCCGGCACCTGGTAACGCAGGGCGTTTACGTCTACCTTCAGCACCTTCGGGTCGATCTGGCCGCTCTGGATATACTTCTCGCGGATAGGCGTGAAGTACTTGGCAACAGCGTCCAGCTTGGAAAGATCCAGCCCGGTATCGTAGGGGGTGTCCTGCAGGGTAGCAACGATGGCCTCGGTCGGTGCCTGGGAGGTACCCATGGCGAAGGGCGAGATGGCCGTATCCACCACGTCAACGCCTGCCTCCACCGCCTTTAAGACGGTCATGGATGCCAGACCGGCGGTGTAGTGGGTATGCAGCTGTACGGGAACGGAGACAGAGCCCTTCAGCGTCTTGACCAGCTGATAAGCATCGTAGGGCTTGAGAAGGCCGGACATATCCTTGATGCAGATCGAGTCTGCACCCATCTCCTCCAGCTCCTTGGCGTAAGCGGCAAAGGCCTCATTGGTGTGGAAGGGGCTGGTGGTGTAGCTGAAGGCAGCCTGCACGTGGCCACCCTCACGCTTGGTAGCGCGGATGGCGGTGCGCAGATTGCGCGAGTCATTCAGTGCGTCAAAGATACGGATGATGTCGATACCGTTGGCGATCGACTTCTGTACGAAGTACTCAACAACGTCATCGGCGTAGTGGCGATAGCCAAGAATGTTCTGACCGCGGAAGAGCATCTGCAGCTTGGTATTCTTCACATGCTCACGGATGGTGCGCAGGCGCGCCCAAGGGTCCTCGTTCAGGAAACGCATGCAAGCGTCAAAGGTAGCACCGCCCCATGCCTCCAGAGAATGATAGCCAACCTGGTCGAGCAGCTCGAGGGCGGGGATCATCTCCTCGGTGGTCATACGGGTAGCGGCCAGCGACTGGTGAGAGTCGCGCAGTACCGTTTCTGTAATTTTAACTTTTGCCATGTTATGATCCTTTCGTTATATAAGGAGTTACATACTGTACAGGGAGAGGAAAACACCGGCAGCAACGGCAGAGCCGATAACGCCTGCTACGTTCGGGCCCATGGCGTGCATGAGCAGGAAGTTGGCGGGGTTCTCCTTGCGTCCCACATCCTGCGAAACGCGTGCTGCCATCGGTACGGCAGAAACACCGGCAGAGCCGATCAGCGGGTTGATCTTGCCCTTGGTGAGGAAGCACATCAGCTTGCCGAGCATCAGACCGCCGAGGGTAGAGATCGCAAAGGCAACCAGGCCGAGAACGATGATCTTGATGGTGTCAAACGCCAGGAAGTTCTTGGCGTTTGCCGTAGCACCGACCGAAACGCCCAGCATGATGGTGACAATGTTGATCAGCTCGTTCTGCACGGTCTTGGAAAGACGCTCGGTCACGCCACAGACGTTGAGCAGGTTACCAAACATTAGGAAGCCGACTAAAGGAGCGGCATCCGGTACCAGCAGCACAACAACCAAGGTTACCAGGATGGGGAAGAGGACCTTCTCAGTCTTGGAGACGGGGCGCAGGTTGGTCATAACGATCGAGCGCTCCTTCTTGGTGGTGACCAGCTTCATCAGCGGCGGCTGGATCATGGGGATCAGCGCCATATAGCTGTATGCCGCAATGGCAATGGCACCAAGCAGCTCGGGTGCCAGCGTTTTGGTAACGAGAATGGCCGTCGGGCCGTCCGCACCACCGATGATGCCGATGGCGGCAGCAGCGGCCTCCGGGAACCCAAGGAACAGGGCGCCCCAGAAGGCAACGAACACGCCAAGCTGTGCGGCGGCGCCCAGCATCAGGCTCTTCGGATTGGCGATCAGGGCGGTAAAGTCGGTCATCGCACCAACGCCAAGGAAGATCAGCGAGGGGTAAATACCTAACTTAACGCCCAAATACAGAAAGTCGATCAGGTTACCCGTTTGCACGATGGTAACGATGTCGATCGGCCCCTCCGTAATAAACAGATCGGGGTGGAAGAGGGCAGCTGCATCGGTAAAGGTGATGTTGGCCAGCAGCATACCGGTCGCGATCGGGATGAGCAGCAGCGGCTCAAACTTCTTCACGATACCCAGATAGAACAGAACGCCGATGATGATATACATCAAAATGGTCTTCCCACCCGGGATCGAGAAGGTATCAGAAAAATTGATGGCATATTCGGGGTTGCCGAACATGTCCGGAATGCCTGTGGAATTCCAGAAGGCACTCACGGTCTCTGTGATAAAATTCATAGGCTGTACCAGCTTTCTGTACGGTCTTGAATCAGTTCAGCGTGACCAGCACGTCGCCGGCGTTGACAGAGGCACCCTTGGTTACGTTGATAGAGGCAACCGTGCCGTCCTGCGGGGCGGGGATGGCGTTCTCCATCTTCATTGCTTCCAGAATGCAGAGGGTGTCCCCCTTCTTGACAGCCTGACCAACCGTTGCGTCAATGCCGAGAATGGTACCGGGCATCGGTGCAGAGACGGATACGGCACCGGCCGTGCCGGCGGGGGCAGCAGCCTTGGGGGCAGGTGCAGCAGCCTTCGGTGCTGCGGGGGCAGCAGCGGGGGCGGGGGCTGCAGCGGGTGCAGCGGCCACAGGGGCGGGTGCGGCAACAGGTGCGGCTACAGCGCCGTCAGCCTCTTCCACAAAAACCTCATAGGTATTTCCATTTACGGTAATGTTATACTTTTTCATGATCTTTTTGTTTTCCGCAGGTGTCTGCGGCCTTTCTTATTTATTCACACGGTGGAAGGAAACAACACGGAATTTGCCACCGCCCGCTTCGGCGGTAGCGGCAGCGATCGCAGCAGCGATCACGGCAACCAGCTCTTCATCGGCAGGGGCAGCCGCCTGTACAGCCGCAGGGGCTGCTACCGGTGCGGCAGCAACCGGCTCCTGCTTTTGCGGTGCTTCTGCTGCGGCAGCCTTGCGCTTGTTCGGCAGATCGTAAACGAAGTAGCGAACAACGGTCAGGAACAGCCAGATGATGGCCAGCACGGCAAATACCGTGCATACGCCACGCACGAATACGCTACCGCCAACGGTAAATTTTTCCCAAAACCCGTTCAGCGGGACCGTTGCCTCCGGCTTTACGTTGGCAAGCAAGAAATCAAACATCTTTTCGTCCTCCTTACAGAGGCAGTACGCTGTGGCGGTAGGTGGAGACCGTACCCTTGGCTGCAAGCAGCATCAGGGCAGAGCAGATGCGCTGGCGCAGCTCGGCACAGTCAATAATGTCATCCACCTCGCCGGTCGAGGCAGCGGCAACGGGAGAGGAGAGCTTCAGCTTCCATTCCTCCTCCAGCTCCTCACGGGTGGTGGTGGTGGTAACCTCGTCGTTCTTGGCAAAGGCAACGGCGGCAGCGGCGTTCATTGCGCCGATCTCGGCACTCTCAAAGGCGTAAACCACGTCAGCCCCTACGCTCTTGGAGCCAAGCAGGGTGAAGGCACCGCCAATGGCGTGGCCAAGCACCACGGTGATCTTGGCATTCTCTGCCTGGGTGTAAGCCATGGCCAGCTTGCCAAGCTCTGCGGCAAAGGGCGCATTCTCATTTTCGCAGCATACGGCAAAGCCGGTGCTGTTGACCAGGGTGACGAGCGGCAGAGAGAACGCATCACACAGCGAAACAAAGCGTGCAGCCTTGCGTGCGCCGGCGGCGGTCAGCTTGCCCTCGTTTTCGGTATAGTTGGAGGCCAGAATACCGCACTTCACACCGCCAATGCGGCAAAGTGCCGTTACTGCCTCCGGCGCGTTCTGCGCACCCAGCTCCAGATAGTCAGCCCCGTCTGCTACGGCGGTCAGCACGGCGTGTACGTCACCGTCGAGATCCAGCTCGCCAAGGCGGCGGTTGAGATCGTCTGCGCAAGCATCGACCGTTACGCCCTCCTCGCTGTTCTGCGGCAGCAGGGTAATGGCACGGCGGACGTAAGCTGCAGCGGCAGCTGCGTTCTCTGCGTCACAGGCCTTTACAGGGGCCTGGGCGTTTTTCGCACCGGTCAGGCTGTCGGCATGGACGTAGAACTTGGCATCCTTTTCGCATACCAGCACGTCATACATCGCAGCAATGGCAGCAAAGGAGCCAAGGCAGTTGCCGCTGACCCATGCCAGCTGCGGAATAACGCCGGAGGCAGAGGAAACGGCAGTCATGATCTTGCCGTAGCCGGCAAGGGCGGCAACCCCCTCAAAAATATCAGCCCCTGCACAATCCAGGATGCCGACCACGGGAGCACCGTTCTTGATCGCCATGTCATACAAAGCGCAGATCTTTTTCGCATGGGCGGCATCCATAGCCCCCTTCATGCGTGCGCCGTCCTGCGCGTAGGCAAATACCAGCTGCCCACATACGGCACCGTAGCCGCAAATGACACCTGCAAACTCCTCGTCCTTCTTGCCGGCCACTACCTCGTCAAAGCTGCGCTTGGTGTAAGCCCACAGCTCAACGAAGGTATCGGCGTCAAAAAGCGATTTGATGCGCGCCATTGCGTCGGTCGCGCTCACGTTGGCCAGCGCGTTGCGCAGCTCAGCCGCCGTGGGGAGGCCGGTGTACTTGTTTTCGGCGTTCTTTTGCTTATTCAAACCGAATTCCCGATTTGCCTTTCGGCAAATCTCTCCTTCCTTTTTATTTACATATGAATTTGTTCGTTCGTGAAAAACCAATTTTCACCAAATATAATATACCACCAAATTGCAAAAAAAGCAAGGGGTTTTTTCATGAAATTGTTTTTTTCTTCACAATTTTCTTTTTTGTTTGGTAAAAACATGAAAAAATCACCATTTCTTTCCTTTTTTCATAAGATACGGGCAGGGGGGTGATCTTCATGTCTGCACGGTATACGCTCTCGCCGCGGCGCAGCGCCTTGCCTGCCAGGTGGGGGCTGTGGCGGCGCATGGCCGTTTTTTTGCTGATCGTAGCATTGCCGCTTTACGCCATTTACAATTTTCAGCTGTATCCCGGCATTTCTCATCTGGCCAGGGCTGCCGCCTCTAACCGTATAGAAGGCATCATGGCCGCCGCCTTTGCCGATGCACTTGCCGAGGATGAGGGCGCCTTTGACGATCTGGTCAGCATCTCGCTGCGCGCAGACGGCGGTGTGGCAAGCGTTACCTGCCACGTGCCCCGCCTGAACGTCACGCGCAACCGGCTGCTGCTTGCCGTTCTTTCCTCCCTTTCCGCGCAGGAGAGCGTAGAGGTCGGGCTGCCGATCGGTAACCTGCTGGGGGGAGAGGCCTTTTCCGGCCGCGGGCCGGAGATCCCTATCCGCATTCTGCTGGCCCCCGGCGCGCACGCGCATATGGAAAGTGACCTGCGCGATGCCGGCATCAATCAAACGTTGTACCGCGTGCTCTTTTCGGTGACGGTCGAATTGACCATCCTTACCCCCTCGCGCCCGATCGAAACGACCTTAACGCAAACCTATTGCGTGGCCGAGACCTTGATCGTGGGCGAGGTGCCGGATGCCCTGACGCAGATCAACCGTCTGACCGAGGAGGTCAGTGAGGAGGAGATCGATGACGTGAACGATTTTGGCGCGAAATTGTAAATAATATTTACAAATCCCTTGCATTTTGGAAAGGAACGCGGTATAATAAAAGAAAAAAAGAAGGATGTGCATGGGCATGGAGCTGGGTGAAAGAATTAAAAGCAGGCGGCGCGATCTGGGCATGACGCAGGAAATGCTGGCAGGTGAGCAGATCACGCGGAACATGCTTTGCCAGATCGAAAAGGGGAAGGCAGTCCCCTCGCTTCCTACGCTGGTCTACCTGGCGGAGCGGCTTCGCATGCCGGTCGGTTACTTTTTCTGCCGTGAGGAGGAGGAGTTTTTTTACCGCAAGCAAAAGGTGTTTCCGCATTTGCTGGCACTTTACCATGCCGGCTCGTATACCGAATGCCTGCGTACCTTTGAAAAGGAGCTTGGCGAGTGTGATGACGAGCTGGGACTGATGATGGCCGTCTGCTCCTTCGATTGCGGCCGCCGCGCCTGGCATAACGGTGCCTTTGAAAGTGCGCTGATGTATTTTTCCGGCACGCTGGATTATATCAATGAAACGGCTTATCCCACAGCCTATCTGCGCGCGGGGTGCGCCTTGTATATGGCCATCAGTGCCAACGTGCAGGCCCCCTTGCTGGAGTTTAACGAGCTGGGGTATATCGACAGCCTGCGTGAGGCCGGCTGCCTGGACGTATACTGCTACCTGACCGAAAAAAAGGACTACGTGTTTGAAAACCCCTTTTACGCCGCGCACCTGCGCGCCAAGGAGCTGATGAAGAGCGACCATTACGGAGATGCCCTGGAGATCCTTTTGGATATTGAAAAGCAAAAGGGCTCTGACCAGATCACGGCCTATCTGCTCTTTCGCGTTTATGCGGATATGGAGATCTGCTACCGCGAAAACGGCAATTACGAGGGGGCCTATCGCTATTCTTCCAAACGGATATCCCTCTTAAACGCCTTCAAGTCATAAATAACGTGAGGCTGTCTCATAAAAATACGGGCGAGAAAGCCATTTCTCGCCCGTATTTTTATATGCTGCAAGGGGCTCGGCGGATTTTGAGCAGAAATCTTCGTTTTTCGCCCGTGAGGCGAAGCCATAAGAGAGCCGAACACATAAGCCCTATGGCGGAAAATTTCTGCGTCTTTCGCCGAAACTCGGCTTGAAAAGTCTTACTTTTCGGCACCTCGCTTCGACAAAATCCACTATAAATTTTCTCGCCATAGGGTGCGCGCAGTTTTCATCGAGCAAATATTGAGGATAGACGAGGCGAAAATTCGTAGCAATATAAGATATTGCAAAAATTTTCGCCGCTGGATAGACCGATATTTGCCGATGAAAACCTTATGTGTTCGGCTCTCTTATGGCTTTTCATAC